>CALUUI010000010.1 GCA_944323925.1 Candidatus Gastranaerophilales bacterium | reverse complement strand
ATTTTGACTTTGTGTTTTTTAGCTAAAGTTCGTAGTTGTTTAATAAGATATTCAGGTAATTTAACCTTTACACTGGACTGCAAAGAATTACTAACTAATACATTCATATTTCTTGTTGCATATTTATCTTCCATAAACTTTCTAATAGATGATTCAATAAAATCATTCATAATAATGTGTTTTTCCTTTTGGTATTCTAGTAACTCATTTTTGACCCAATTGGGTAACAAAAGTTTGACTTTGTTGTTTTTATGTTTGGTTATATTCTTCATAATTTCTCCTTCATCACTTACACAAGTTATAGAGCTCATTTACTTGTTAATATTTAGATTTTGTTCTTCCTTTTGTCCAAGTTCACAAATTTTAGTAACATAGGACGTTAACCTTCTTACTTCCTCTTGATTAGAAGTTAAGCTGGCTCTGTGGAGTCTTATTGTGAAATTGTCAACTTTAAGTTCCATTTAACGTCCTTTTTTTTCTTCTCTATTTTCATTTAAAGCTTTTTGCGAAAATTTAACCTTAACTTTGGTTATAACTTTGGTTATAACTTTATGAATGATGAAGAATGTTTATAAGGTATGGACTGAAAAGTAGCGTTATATTTACTTTTTGGGGATTTTTTACTATAATTGAAATATGAAAAAAGCTGTTTTATATGCAAGGGTATCAAGTACAAAACAAGATAAAGATGGGTTTTCTATACCTGCACAAATTAAATTTCTGCATGAGTATGCTAAGAAAAATAATTTTGAGATAGTTAAAGAATTTGTTGAAGCTGAGACCGCTAAAAAAGCTGGCAGGAAACAATTTAACAGTATGGTTAGTTATCTGCAAGAAAATGAGGACAGCAGAGTTATTCTTGTAGAAAAAGTTGACCGACTTTACCGTAATTTTGTTGATTATTGTGCGATAGATAATATTAAAGGTTTAGAGGTTCATTTTGTTAAAGAAAATGAGATATTATCAGAAAAATCTCTTTCTAGTATAAAGTTTATTATTGGTATGCGAGTTTTAATCGCAAAACAATATATTGAAAATCTTGCTGAAGAATCAAAAAAAGGTCTAGACGAAAGAATAAAGCAGGGATATGCGTTATATCCTGCCTTGGGCTATAAATATGGAGATGATGGAACACATAAACATGCTATTATTATTGACCCTGAAAGAGCTCCATATGCTAAAAGAATTTTTGAGATGTTTGTATATGATAATTACTCAGCATATACGATTAATAATATTCTATATGATGAAGGTTTAAGAAATCCTGATGGAAATAAATATGCAGTTTCTACTATACAACGTATGCTTCGCAATGTTATGTATATTGGAGATTACATGTATCAAGGGAAATATTATCCAAATGGAAAACATCCTGCTTTAATTAGTAGAGAATTATTTCAACTAGCTCAAAAAAAATTAAATAGTGCTGATGATAAAACTCGAAAACATGAAGTACAATTTCCATATATAGGGATGTTCAAGTGTGGAGTTTGTGGTTGTAGTTATACTGCAGAATTAAAGAAAAAACCAAGTGGGAAACAGTATGTATACTACCATTGCACAGGTAAAGGTAAAATAAAAACCTGTAAAAAAGAATCCTATATTAGTGAATCTAAAATAGATGCATTTCTTGCAGAAATTTTAAAGGGGTTAAGTGATATCCCTCAATATGTAATTGACGTTATTAAAAATGAATTGAAAATAGTTCATGACTTAAAAAATGAATATAGTATTCATAGTCAAAAAAATATAGAAAAAAGGATTAAAGAAATCGACCGTATGATACAAAACGGTTATAAACGAATGCTTAAAAATAATAATGAGCATGAAAATGAATTATGGAATACTACTTATCAAGCTTTAAGAGAAGAAAAAGAGGAGTTAAGAAATCAACAATTAAAGTTCGATAAAGCTGATGATGACTTTTATAAACAATCAGATTTAATATTAAAGTTTTGTAAGAATGCTCATGCTCTATTTATAAAAGCTACTCCTGATGAAAAAAGAACAATTTGTGAAATTATAGGTTCGAACTTTACCGCAAATGGTAAAAATATAGATATAGACTTATATCCAGTCTTTTATGACATACTTTCCATGAAATATTTGGGAACTGAAAAAATAGCAGGGTTCGAACTCCCTGAAAGCTCATCAGGGCAACAAAAAAGAGCCTCTGAAAAGGCTCTTAATTTAAATGGCGGGAACGACGAGGCTCGAACTCGCGACCTCATGCGTGACAGGCATGCGCTCTAACCAACTGAGCTACGCTCCCAGTATCTTCAGTCTAGCAAAAGCATATTTTTTTTGCAACTGTTTTTTTTATTTTTTTATCTGTTTATATTATTCTGCCTTTTTAGCCGATTGTTTAATTCTTTTATTCTGTTTCAAGTTTATTCTTATACTAAAGGAGTATTGTGTATTATGAAAAAATTTATTGCTTTTATTTTTGCTCTCTTAATTTTCTTGCCTCAAGCCTATGCTACTAGAAGCGTTAAAACTTACACTCCAATCGGAAAAAACTATAATCCCTATTTTAACCATAGATATCCTTATAAGCATAGACAAAATTATTATAGAAACAATTATAACGGGTTAAATGATTTATCTGCTATGGAAAAATTCTTATTTAAGAAAAATTATAATAATGAAAACCTTAATTCCAGATTAGAACGCCTTGAAGAAAATATGTATGGCAGAAGAATCCCTGGTACAATTAGTGAACGCTATAGAAATCTTTCTAATAGTTTTATATATAATAATCCAGGAACTTATTATGATACATACAGTAGTAATAATGGCTACTCATTATATCCGCCTGCTTCTATGCCTAAAACAAGTCTTTGGGATAAAGTTACTAACTATTTTACAGGTACTTCAACCGGACTTTCTCCCGCGATGGATGGTTTTTACTCCGAACAATTCGTCAAAACTCCTTTCGGTAGTGGGGTCTATTCCCAAAATAAAAATTATGGTACAGGCTCGTCCGTTACTATTCTTGACTAATTCTATCTATATAAACTCTCGGGACGATTGGTGTTTGATAAGACAATTTCTCTATACTCATTCTTGTCTATATCAACACCCATTGTCTTGATATCCAGTTTTACTCGTTTTTTTGTTGGTTTTTTCTTCTTTTTCTCTAGCATGACATTACTTCGTTTTTGTCATTGAGTAACACTATTTGCGGTTGGTAATTTTTTAGTTCTTCTTCTGTATAATAACCGTATGCTATAATTATTATTTTATCACCCTTTTGTACTTTTCTTGCTGCTGCTCCGTTTACACAGAAACATTTTGAACCGCGCTTACCGCTTATTACATAAGTTTGAAATCTTTCACCATTGTTGATATCTAATATATCAACTTTTTGCCACTCTCTTATTCCGGCTTTTTCGATTAATTCTTCATCTATTGTTATTGAGCCTACATATTCTAAATTTGAGTCTGTTATTGTTGCTCTATGGATTTTGGAGCATAAAAATTCTTTTAACATAATTTTTTCCTCACTTCCTTCATTATATCAAGAAATAGTTTTTCAAGAGAAAATATTGTTAATTTTTGTGAAGGCTTGTTGTTTCTGTATAGATTATAAAACGTTTTAAAATATATTTATCGTATAATTAAAATAAAAAAGAGGATTATTATGGCGAAAGTAAAAATAGGAATTTTAGGCTTCGGAACCGTTGGCGGGGGTGTTTATAAGACGCTAAGAAATTTTGACGATGTTGAAATTAAGAAAATTTTGGTTAGAGATATTACAAAACCGCGTAATATTAGTGATGAGGATAAACATCTGCTTACGGATAATCCTGATGAAATAATTAATAATCCTGATATTGATATTGTTGTTGAGCTTATGGGGGGGCTTGAGCCTGCTTCTACTTACATTAAGACTGCAATAGAAAACGGAAAACATATCGTTACGGCTAATAAAGAGCTACTTGCAAAGCAAGGTAAAGAATTATTTGAGTTTGCTGAAAAGAATAATAAAGTTATATTATATGAAGCTGCTATTGCCGGCGGGATTCCTGTTATAATGCCTGTTAAAACTATTCTTGCAGGAAATAAAATTACTAAAATTCAAGCAATACTTAATGGGACTACTAACTATATCTTAACAAAAATGGATAAAGATGGGGCTGATTATAGTGTTGTACTAAAAGAGGCTCAAGAAATGGGATATGCTGAAGCTGATCCTACAAGTGATGTTGAAGGCTTTGATGCTGCTTATAAAATTACAACTCTTGCTACTATTGCATTTGGTAAAAGAGTTTCTATTAATAATGTTTATCGTGAAGGGATTTCAAATATCAAACTTGAAGATATCAAGGCGGCTAATGAACTTGGGCATAAGATTAAGTTGATAGCGCTTGCTTCTATTGATGAACAAGGCAATGCTGATGTTAGAGTTCATCCTATGTTAGTTCCTAATAACTTAACATTGGCACATATTGATTATGTTACAAATGCAGTTGAAATTAGCGGAACTCCGATTGGTAAAATTGTACTTTCAGGCCCGGGCGCTGGTGAATTTCCGACTGCAAGTTCTGTTGTTGGTGACATTTTGGCGATTGCTTCCGAGTTTGACAGAACGGATTATATTTTACCTATGATGAGATGTAACCATACACAAGCGGCTATTCCTGTTGATATAAAGGATACTTATAATAAATATTATTTATCTTTTACTGCTCCGAATACTCCGGGGATTATCGGAAAATTTGGAAGCTTGTGTGCAGCAAATAATATTAGTTTGCAAAGCATTGTTCAAAAGGGAGTTCAAGATAACAATACTGCTAAAGTTATTGTTATCACCGAGTTATGTAAAGAAGATGATATAAGAAAAGTTATTGCCGGATTTAGTGAATGTACGGTTAACAGTCTTATTAGAGTAGCTATATAGAAGGAATAAAAAATGTATAAAGGATTAATTGATAAGTATAGAAAATATTTACCTGTAGATGAAAAAACTGAAATTGTAACCTTAAATGAAGGCAATACGCCCTTAATAAAGGCTGATAATTTAGCAAAGAGGATAGGATTAGATGCAAATATATATTTAAAATTTGAAGGTTGTAACCCGACCGGAAGTTTTAAGGATCGCGGAATGACAATGGCTGTTACTAAGGCTAAAGAATCAGGCTCTAAGGCAATAATTTGTGCAAGTACAGGGAATACCAGCGCATCTGCTGCGGCTTATGGTGCTAAAGCCGGGCTTGAAACTTATATTATTATTCCGGACGGATACATTGCTCTTGGAAAGTTATCTCAAGCAATGATGTATGGAGCAAAAATTATTGCTATCGACGGAAATTTTGATGTTGCTCTTGAGTATGTGAGAAAAATTTCTGAGGAGCATCCTATTACACTTGTTAACTCTATTAATCCGTACAGAATTGAAGGTCAAAAAACAGGTGCTTTTGAGATTTGTGAAGCTCTTGGCAAGGCGCCTGAGTATCATTTTATACCGGTTGGTAATGCAGGTAACATTACTGCTTACTGGAAGGGATACAAGGAATTCCATAACTTAGGAATTATTCCTCAACTACCGAAGATGATGGGGTATGAGGCTGAAGGATCTGCTGCAATTGTTAGGGGTGAAAGAATTATGAAGCCGGAAACTCTTGCTACAGCTATTAGAATTGGTAATCCTGCAAGCTGGAAACAAGCAGAAGCTGCAAGAGATGAAAGCAACGGCGAAATTAGCTGTGTTTGCGATGAAAAAATTGTTGAGGCATACAAGCTGATTGCTTCTACTGAAGGGGTTTTAGCTGAACCTGCAAGTGCTGCATCTGTGGCTGGACTTATCAAGGCTCATAAAGAAGGCAAAGTCAAAGAGGGTTCTGATATTGTTTGTATTCTTACAGGAAACGGCTTAAAAGATCCTGATAATGCTATTAAGTTCTCTAATTCTGATGTTAAGAAGGCATCTGCTAATATGAGTGAAGTATTAAAAGTTATGGGGCTGTAATGGTTAAATCCAATATTAATAATGCTAAGAGAGTTGTTATAAAAGTCGGAACAAATGTTTTAAGAAACGATGACGGTGAAATCGCTTTATCAAGGATTTATTCATTTATTGAAGATATTTCAAGGCTTGTAAAATCTGGAAGAGAAGTTATTCTTGTTACATCAGGTGCTGTCGGACTTGGGAAAAAACGTTTAGGTTTGGACTCGACAGAAGGGGTTGCTATTAAGCAGGCATGTGCTGCTATTGGGCAAGGGAAATTGATGTCGATTTATTCTCAAGGATTTGATACTTTTGGCGTTATTGTTGCTCAAATACTTTTGACAGAAGATGATTTCCACTCAAGAAAAAAATATTTGAGTTTGAGAACTACTTTAACAAGATTACTTCAACTTGGTGTTGTGCCTATTATTAATCAAAATGATACGGTTTCAACTATTGAATTAGATGATTTAATGACGGAAAGACTTGTTTGTTTTTCTGATAATGACAAATTATCGGCACTTGTTGCAAGCGAGCTTGATGCTGATTTGATGGTTCTTTTATCTGATATTGACGGTTTGTACAATGATAACCCAAAAACGAATCCTGATGCTAAAATTATAAGAGTTGTACCTGAAGTAAATGATGAAATTTTATCCTATGGTACGGATGCATCTGAAGGCGGTAGAGGCGGGATGAAAACCAAACTCCAAGCTGCTCAAGTGGTTACTCGCTCCGGTGGTACCGTTATTATAACTAACGGGAAAATTCCTTATATCATCGGTAAGATTTTTAATAATGACGATGTAGGTACTGTATTTTTACCAAACGAGGAAAGCCTTAGCAGAAAAAAACGCTGGATTGGTTATGCGACTAATATTATCGGTAAAATTCAGATTAACGCAAAAGCTAAAGAAGCTATTATTGATAAGAAAAAAAGCCTTTTGCCTGTTGGAGTAACAAAAGTTATAAATGATTTTAAACAAGCAGAAGTCGTTTCTATTCTTGATGAATCCGGTGAAGAAATCGCACGCGGCATGGTTAATTATCCGTCTGAAGATATCAAGAAAATTATAGGATGCCATTCTGACGATATTATGAAAATTCTTGGATACAAGAATTATGATGCGGTTATAACAAGAGATAATATTACTATTTTATAGAGGCAGATTATGTCATATCCGAAAATGGAAGAATTGATAAATGTTATTGCAACATTAAGAAGCGAAAACGGTTGTGAGTGGGATAGAAAGCAAACTCATAAAACTTTAAGACCTAATATGCTTGAAGAAGCATATGAAGCTGTTGATGCGATTGATGATGATGATATAAAAGGACTTAAAGAAGAACTTGGGGATGTTTTGTTGCAGGTTGTTTTACACGCTCAAATTGCAAAAGATAATGGAGAATTTGATATTGAAGATGTGGCAGGAGAGCTTACTAAAAAACTTATACACAGGCACCCTCATGTTTTTGGCGATACAAAAGTTAGTTCAACAGATGAAATTTTGAATAACTGGGATTTATTAAAAAAAGAAGAAAAACCCGAACGAAAATCTGCTATGGATGGGATTTCAAAATCTCAGTCAGCTTTAATGTCTGCTCAAAAAATATCTAAACGTGCTGTGAAAACAGGATTTGAATGGGATTGCGAAAAGTCCTTGCTTGATTGCATAAAATCTGAATACAGAGAATTTGCAAGAGCAGTATCCGAAGGTAATCGTGAGTCGATGGAAGACGAAATGGGGGACATCTTTTTTGCTACCGTTAATCTTGCAAGGTGGCATAAAATTGATGCAGAACAAGCCTTGATTAGTGCCAATCGTAAGTTTGTTAAGCGGTTCAGAATGATGGAGAAACTTGCTACTAAACCGCTTCAAGATTATTCTTATCAAGAATTTGATGACTTATGGAAAACTGCTAAGGCTCAAATTGCTATAGAGCAAAATTCTTAAGAATTTCCTATTAATAGTTTAGTGTCATTATTTAAAACCTGTGATATAATCAAGGTATGAGGAAGGGATTGAAATATTTTGCGTTAGTTGCTTGTCTGATTTTTTCAGGCGGGTTTTGTTGTGCAAAAGAAGGGTATTTGATTGTTCCGGTTCCGGATACTATCGTTGCTCCTACTCCGATTGATTTGGCGGTTTATTCTAATACTGCTGAATTCTTTACGCCTTATATTGTTAATGAGATTAATAAAACTCATTATATGCACGCACCTACTGTTAATGATGTTAGAAATAAAATTACTAAAGATTATTGGCTTACTAAGTCGACAGCTAAAGCCATGGATGATTTTAGAAGATATTACATTCTTGATTTCAATTTTGCGAAAAAAGTTGCTAACTTATATAATACAAATCTTGTTATGTTACTTACCTCATCAATTGATGCTAATAATTATATAATGCGCAGAACTTGGTGGACTTTCTTTGAAATCCCTGGTTCATCTGCTCTTGATCCTGCTTTGAAAATAAATATTTATGCGGTTATTATTGATACTAATAAAGAACAAATTGTTTGGTCAAAGACTTATCAAAAAACGATAAGTACCGTAGAAAACAGAATCGTTCCGATTGGTTATACTCCGCAAACTGAACAATTACAAAAGATGAAGGACTATTCTGTTTATTTAGCACCTCGTGTGGCTCAAAGTATTCAAGATACATTATTAACAGCTGAACAAAAGTTGCTCGAGCCTAATATGATTCATACAGACTACGGTTCGATTGATAACGTATTTACTAAGAGATACAGAACATTAAGAAAAGAAACAGTTGATGCAACTGTTATTCCTGCGGCTAAAACTCGTGAGTATTATGGCAAAGCAAGAGAAAAATACTTAGAGCAAAAAGAACAGTGGGAAATCCAAAGAGAAGAAAAAGCAAGGCAAAAAGAGCTTGAAAGACAACAGCAAGATAATATAGAGCCAGTTAGATTTTTGTGGTTTAAGAAAAAAACTGTTCCTGAACAACAAATTATTGAGGAGCAAGTTACTCCTGTTCAGTTAAACTCAATGCCTGAAATAATCAATGAACAAAAGCCTGTTGAAAATACTTTGAAACAACAGATCAATTCTGACGTAAAACAAATTCCAAATAAGACAGATGTTCAAACATCTACAACATCAAAAGTTGAAAATAACAATGTAAATCAGCTTCAAGAACTTAAGCCTGCTGTTAATGTTATTAATAATCAAGAAAAATCAAATAATACTTTAAATAATAATCTAAAAACTGAATCTTCTAAGAGCAACAGTGTTAAAAAGAATTCTAATATCAAGAAGATTAATTATAATTCAAAAGAGAACGCTGTAATTAATGATGAATTACCGGTGGATGCATTAATTTATACGCAGCCTAATAATTATAAGCAAAATGATGAATTTTTACCGATAAAACCAAGATTACGCGAAATTAATATTGATGATACGGTTAATTCGTTCTAATTTTTAACTAATCTTTATACATTAACAGTTGCGTTCATACAACAGTTTTTGTATTTCTTACCACTGCCGCAAGGACAAGGATCGTTTCTGCCGATATCTTTAGGAATGTTTGGGGTTGATGGTTTATTCAACATTGATTCCATAAAATCAAATGTCCCGCTGAATGCTTGTGAGCTATATAATACTGTGGCGGATGAATACATATTGTGATCAAGATAGTATGATTTATACGCTTTGATTAGTTCGTCAAAGGTATAATTTGTATTCATTACCTCATTTATTACACTCATAAAGTTTTTGTATTTATCAGATACACGCTTTAATAACCTGTCTGATACTGCATCATTTGTTAGAAAATATTTTATGCAGGCTTCTTTGTTTTCAACATTTTCACCTTCAAATATTTTGCAGAAGGTTTGATAAAATGGTATTGCATATAATCCTTTTTCTTTGTCAAAAACTATACCGACATCGTAAGTGGCATTATGTGTTGCAAATCCGCCTACTGAATTTTCCATAAAATTGTTATAGGTGTTTCTTAGTTCCGGTACGTCGAAGTATTTATATTCGTTCACAGGTACTATTTTCTCTCTTAAATCGCCTACTTCGTCATCACAAAATGAACCGATTATATCATCAGCGTATTTGTTTGAAGTAATTATTTCATCGGTATCAAATTTTTTGATGAATTTTTTGTACATATCAGAAATATTTTCACAAATTTCTTTTTCTTTTTCAGGATTATCTTTATATACTAATTCAGGATTTTGTACCGCTTTCATTACCGCATATTTATATGCATCACCTTTTTGTGATTCATTTAATACGTTTGCTATTTCAATTAAATAATATTCTGATTTATAGTTGAAAATTCTTGCGATTATAAATTGACCCGCATATATCCCACGCAAATTGGTCATTTTAGTTAAAGAGTTTACTGTATATAATTTCTCATTGATTAAGTTATACAGCTCAAAACCGTTTTTAAGTACTTTTTTGATTAAAAATACAGAGTAAATATTATCTTCCATAGCCTTTGCTATATCAGAATTTTTCACTTCGCTTGATTCAATGAACATTTCGATAACAGGTTTTGACTCTTTACCTATTGCACGTTCAAAAATATATGGAAGAAACACTTTTTCGATTTGAGAGGCCGTTAATGATTTTGCTCCGATTGTTGCTAAGTATTCATCAAAATCAGGTTTTACTACCTTATCTGTTCTGATAAAATTAAATATTCCTTTTAGTTCCTCGTTAATCTTTATTATTTGTTCTATACTACTCATTTAAAAACCTCTCCTGTCTTGTATTAAGTTTACATTAGAAGTAAAAAAAAGACAATTATCCTTTATTTAATTATTATAGCTAATCTGGCTATATAAAATATTATAGAGAATCTGCTCCTGTTTCTCCTGTATATGTTTTGCCTTTACCCTTATACTCTTTTCGTAGTTCTTGGGTTTTAAATAAATACTCCATCTCTTTTTTATATAGTTCAAGTTTATAATTTTGTTCAAGAATTTTCTCTTGCTCTTTTTTTAATTTTTCTTCCTGCTTTTTACTTTCTTTTTCTTGTTTCTCAAGTCGTTCTTGCTCGGCTTCAGTAAATTCTCTTGTTTCGTTCCCGTCATATTCTAGCTTGTAGCCGACAATACTTATAGGAAGCGATGTTCCGCTTAGTGCCTGCAATTTGCTGTAATCACCTTTGGTATCAATGCTCCAGGTTCCTAAGAATATAGGTGCTTTACCTGTATAGGCATATGCGCAAACTATTATTCTGTCTTGATTATTTTCATCAAATCCCATTGGATATATATCCCAACGGCTTTCATCCAGATTGGCTCCTTTTGCTTGCGCCCAGTAATTTGATATTGCATCCCTTACTTCTGGAAGTTTAATTGCTTGTTTGGTTTCAAAGTCATATATCCAGAGTTCGGTTTTCCAAATTCCGTCAAATCTGTATCCTGTTTTTTCTTTTATTAAAAGTTTTTTGTTATCAGGTGTAAAATCTACCGGTGTTAATGTTCTAAAGATATATGGTGTATCAATATCTTTGGGGGTTGATAATATCGGTTTCGCTTCTCGTCTTATTACATTGGCTCGTTTTACACGTTCTATTTTGGACAGTGATTCATCAAGCGGAATAACATATAAGTCAGTGGTTGTACAATCTGCAGATGCGTAATAATGAATTGCAGGATAAACCATAAAGCTGAAATCTGATGAAATTATACCTTGTCCGTTTACTTCTCTGTCAAAATTCAATCTTCTTGGAATTTGAAGCTCAGTAAATCCTGGGGATAAGTTGTATTTAACAAGTTTATACTTGGGAACAGGAACATATTTCATGCCGTATTCTTTAGGTGTTTGTGCAGGCTCTATTTCAATAGTGTTTTTATCCTTACTTAATGATTTTTCTTCATATTCAGAGCGCAACATAAAGCCTGATTCAGGCATTTTGGATTTTTCGTATTCCTCTTTTAGTTCCTGTTTGTCAGCTTTTTGTTGATATTCATACTCTTTGACAGCCGGCGGGTTTTCTCTGATAAACGGGATTTCAATATTTGAAAGTTTTACTTTCATCATCATATATAGTCCGGCTAATTCGGATAGCATTAAACAAGTCCCTCTTTCATCGCTGTTATTGTTGCTTGAGTTCTTGAGCCGACGCAAAGTTTTTGTAATATGCTATGTACATGCGCCTTAGCTGTCGCTTTTGTGATTACAAGAGTTTCTGCTATTTGGTTATTAGATAATCCGTTTACCATCAATTCTAATACATCCATTTCTCTATCAGTCAAGCCATACTGAGTTTTACCTGCATTGGAGTTTGTAACTTCTGTTACTCCACTTTTTGACAGACTTGGTTGAGGGTTATTAATGTTGTTAAGTACAAGTTTTGCAATTGCGCTATCAAGCCAGGCTGCACCGGAGTTTACCGTTTCTATTGCTGAAATAGTCTGCTCAGGAGATGCTCCCTTCATTATATAGCCGTCTGCTCCTGCGCCAAAAGCCTCAAATACATCTTTTTCGCTATCTCGGGAGGTAAAAATTAAAACTTTTATTTGGGGATTTAGTTCTTTAATCTTACGGGTTGCTCTTATACCGTCTATGCCAGGTAGTCCTATATCCATTAAGATTACGTCAGGATTAAGCTCCTTGGCAAGACTTACTCCCTGTATTCCGTCTTCTGCTTCGCCGATTAGCTCTATTTTGTCACTCTTTTCCAGTAACAAACTTAAACCCATCCTCACTAATATATGGTCCTCTACCAGTAAAACTTTTATCATACCACTGTTCCTACTTCTTTTTTATTACGTTTTACGATTACATCAGTAAGCAGAAATGAAAATTCACTCCCTTTATTTAACATTGTATCAAGCCATATTTTCCCCCCGTGGGCTTCTATTATCTGCCTTGATAAATATAAGCCAAGTCCTGTTCCTGTTGAACGTTTTATACTTGTTCCTTGAGAAAATCTTTGGAATAAATTCGGTACATCCTCTTGCGGGATTCCAAGTCCGTTATCTGTTACTGAAAATATTAAGTCGTTTTCTTCTGCTTTGATTGTTAATTTTACTTCGCCACTTTGTTGTGTATAATTTATTGCGTTACCGCATAAATTACAAATTACACGTCTTAACTCTGTTTTATCGGCATTGATTATTAAATCTTCATCACTATCATTCAAGATAAAGTTAAGCTCTTTCTTATCTGCTAAAGGTTTTAATTCATTATAAATTTGGGTTACAAGTTCATTGAATACAAAATTGGACTTTTGCAAAACAAGTTTTTCTGCATCATATTTAAACACTTCTAATAGAGCGTTTACTAAGCCTAACAGGTCTTCATTACTTTTTAACATTGTTGAGATAAGTAACTTTTGTTTATCCGTAATTGCTCCCAATGACCCGTCCAAGAAGAATTTCAGTGTCTGGATTGCAGCAAGTAGCGGAGTTCTCAAATCGTGGGTCAAGGTTGCTATAAAGTCATCTCTCAGTCGGTCTGCTTTCTTTTGTTCGCTTACATCTCTCAGTACGCAAACGTATTTTGAGTCTTGATTTTCTTGATTAAATTTTGCAAAACTGAGCTCGACAGGTGTATGAAAGTTACTTAGCGGGTTGGTTGTATAACAATCTCTAACATATATTTCGGATTGCTCTGTATTTAAAAATGATTTCAAAGGATATTTAGAATGATATACAAATTCCGAAATGTCGTTTCCGCACAATCTGGTTGATGATAGCCCCGTTAAATTCTCAACTGCAGGGTTAACTTGTTCGATTGTTCCGTCTTTATCTATGATTATTATTCCGTCCGCACAGTGGGTTATTATACCGCTTAACTTAGCATTGGTTAAAATTATATCGGCTGTTTTTTCTTCTACAAGCTGCTCTAATGATGAAGAATATTTTTCAAGTTCTTTTTTTGCTGCTTCAAGTTCACTGACTTTCTTTTGCAGCTCGGTTATTAAATAACTTCTCTCTATACCGTTTCGAATATTTATTAGTAAATCATCATTATTCCAAGGTTTTTCCAAATATTTGTATATCCCGACTTCATTTATTGCATTTATTGCATTCTCTTTATCGGCATAACCTGTTAAAATAATTTTACTTACTTCGGGATATAATTCTTTTACTTCTAATAGAAATTCTAAACCGTTCATCTCAGGCATTAGAAAATCGGATATTACTAATGCTGGTTGATTATCTTTTAAAAATGAAAGAGCTTCTTTAGGGCTGTTAAAAAAATGTGCATTAGTATAACCTTCTACCATTAATAAGGTTTTAAAGGCAGAGGTTACTATTTTTTCATCATCGACTACTACAATCATCCCATCTTTCATAATTTTATAATAGCTTAAACAATTACTGTAGACAAATTGTTTAATTTTGTTAAGGTTTAGATATATCTTTGAAATATCGCTCCTCCATTTGGTTTAATTGCTTGTACAAATTTGAAAAAAAGTATATAATCATCCTATGAAAGTTATTACAACTAAAGAACTTAATAATTATAAAATTCTGCCTTTTGATGTCTATGTAAACGAGAATGAAAAATTATTTTCTGCAGGTGAAGTTTTAACTCCAGGAAAGTTAATTTCATTAAGGCAGTATGATACAATTTATGCCCAAGAAATTCAGGAAATTATACCTGAAAAAGAACAGACCCAAGATTCAGGAAAAGTTAAGTTATCATATGATTTTGACTATGATTCGCTTAATATAATGGAGGTTAATACTCCTATTAATAAAAGTGCTGTTGTTGATACCGAAACTCAAATAAGAATTAAACTATATTTTATGAAGGTATTAGAGTTACTAAAAGCAGAAGCCTTTGATCATGCATTTGAACATGCACAAGCGCTTATAAATATTATCGAACAACACATTTTACTGGTATCAGAAGAAGTAAAAAAAGGTTCACAATTAAGGTTTTTAGGTGAATACGAAGTATGTCATCCTCTTAATGTTGCTGTTTTTTCCGGCATGATAGCTAGAAGATTGGAGCTTGATAGCTTGGAGTGCAGGAATGTTACTATTGCCGGATTATTGCATGATATTGGAAAATTATATATTGATGGAATTAAAAATGAAAACTCTCTTGAACTTTTAGTTTCTGATGCAATGAAACAGCATGTTACTGTTGGTTATAATTTGTTGAAACAATATAATATGCCAGAAACTGTTTGCACGGCAGTTTTGGAACATCACGAAAATAACGATGGTTCAGGTTATCCTCGTGGGATTTCTAATGATTGGATTATAAAACCTGCGCAAATTTTAAGTGTTTGTAATTATTTTGATAACTTGGCTTTCAATAAAACGCCTATTCATATTTTTAATACAAGGGATGCTCTTAAGAGAATGTTAGAACTTGGAACTTCTAAGTTTGCCGCAGAGGTACTTTATACTTTCGTTCATATGTTTAGCTACAATGATACGGAAAATTTTGAAGATATGACAACATATTAAACTCATGTTGTTAACGGATGATTTTTTGAATTTGATTATTATAATAAAAATATGAGGAAAGTTTTATCTTTAATAATATCCCTTATAATTTTATCGACTCCGGTATATTCTTTTAGCTGGTTTAAAAAATCATCTGAGAATAATCAGTCTGATAATATTATGGAACAATCCGGATACAAAGGAACGTTACCAAATCTTGAAAAAGATTATAAAGTTCCTGAAACTAAGGTTAGTACTCCAATTTACGAGGCGGATGAAGATTTTACTGATCCTTCAACTTTGAAACCGACACCAAGAGATAATCCGGCATTTGTTAATATTATTTTAAAATCTGATAAAACTTCTGCTTACTTAAATGATGTAAATAATATGATTTCTTATGTTGAAAAACTTATAGATTCAATTGAAAATCAAGAATCAGATCAGTTGTTTATAGCAAAAGCACGAGTATTCAAATTTAAAGTAGATAATTTAAAACGGGTATATGACGGGAAACCGGAAAGTTATTATCCGGGATATAGGAGTTTGCAGCAAACAGGTGCACATACTGATGCGATTGCAACGTTAAGAGAGGAAGCTGTTATTTATAAGAAATATTTAGCTTATCAAACTACAGGGTCTGTTTATAATCCAGCTAACATTGCTTTGCAGCTTGATTATTTGCTTAGTGAGCTTAGAGATACACTTATGATTTTGAAGGATGAAAGATAATGGAATTAAATAGTTATATTGAACACACTTTATTAAAACAAGATGCTAAAAAAGATGAGATTATAAACTTGGCAAAGGAGGCTAAAAAATATAAATTTAAAGGTGTGTGTGTAAATTCTTGTAATATAGAGCTTGTAAAAAAAGAGCTTGAGGGTACAGGAGTTAAAATTGTATCAGTAATTGGCTTTCCTCTTGGAGATTGTACAACGGCAACAAAAGTTTTTGAGGCACAAGAAGCCATAAATTGTGGTGCTGATGAGATTGATATGGTTATTAATACCGGAAGGTTAAAAGACGGGGATTATGAGTATGTTAAATCCGATATTGCTCAAGTAAAACACGTTTGTAAGGAACATATTTTAAAAGTTATATTAGAAACAGATTTATTAACCCCAGAAGAAATAGTAACAGCATCAAAATTGGCAGCACAAGCAGGTGCGGATTTTATAAAAACATCTACAGGTTTTGTAAAAGGTGGTGTAGGAGCAAAGCTCGAAGATGTTAAGGTGATGTATAATATTGCTTCATTTTATGGTATTAAAGTTAAGGCTTCAGGCGGAATAAGAGATAAAGAAACCGCTATTAAAATGATTGAAGCAGGAGCAGTACGGCTTGGAACATCAAGCGGTATTGCTATTATGGAAGGCTAATCCTTTAGTATTGGCAAAGTGAATGTTATTTTTGTCCATTTTTGCGGCACACTCTCCGCAAAGATTCTTCCGTTGTGCGCTTTTATAATATTCTTACTTATGTAAAGTCCTAATCCGAATCCTATTCGCTTTTTTTCTTTTGCAAATGTTACATTTTCATCAAATATTTCGTTTGGATTTTCAAGCGTTATTCCGCAACCAAAATCTGTTACTGAAAATGCATATTCTCCTCCAGATTTTATGAGTTGAAGTATTATTTTACTCCCCTTGGGTGCATAATCCGAGGCATTACCTATCAGATTTGTTATTACACGTTTTATTTCTATTAAATCTATTTGAGCAGGTGCATTTTTTAGTTTTGTTTGTAATTCTATCTCTAAAGATTTTTCACTCAAAAGATATTTGGTTTCTTTTATACAGGTTTTTATTGTTTCCAGTAAGTCTTCATCATTAAGATTTAACTTTATTTCCTTGTTCTTTTGGCTGTATGAGCATAGAAAGTTGTCAGTCATAGATTTCAGAAATTTTGCTGATGTTAAGATATCGTTAATAATTTCTTTTTGTTCTTCTGTTAAATCGCCAAAATTTTTTTCTAATAACAGTTTTAATGCTGTAATTTCTGCAGTTATCGGTGTCTTTAAATCGTGTGTTATCATTGCATAAAATGTATCTCTGGCTTTATTAATTTTCTTTTTTATATCTTCTTTTTTTAATATGTTATATATTTGATGCCTTAAAATACTTACATCATAAGGCTTTTCTATATAACAGCATGCACCTGAATTGTAGCCGGCTAATTTGTATTCATAATCCGATAATGCGCTTATAAACATTATTGGTGTATTCTTATTGATTTCAGAGTTCTTAATAGTATCTGCAATATCAAACCCACTTATTTCCGGCATTAATATGTCAAGCAAAAATAAATCGTATTTTTCTGTTTTAATTTTTTCGATTGTGTTTTTTGGTTGTGTATAAACTTCAAGATTTATTTCTAAGCCCCGTAACACTTCTTCTATAAGTTGGATGTTCATTGTATTATCATCTACTACCATTACCCGTATTTCGTTTAATGGTTCCAATAGTTGTTCAGAATTCTCGTTTTTAATTATTTTAATATTATTTGCATCAAGATAAGCATTTACGGCTAATTCGTCAATCGGATATTCTATAACATTTTTTATCCCAATACTATTTGCTAATAATATTTCGGATTTTTCCATGTTTTTTATTGATAACCAAAATTGTGTTTGCGGATTAGATTTTATTATCTGTTGGATAAAATCTTTATTTTCTTTTATGGGGATAGTAAATATACACAAACTTGTGTTTAACTCTTCACCATTATAACCCCTGTCAATGACTTGATATTTTTTTATATCTTGCATAGTATGAGTTTACTAGTAAATTTGATTATTGAACATTACCTTGTCGGGTAGATTTCTTAAATTATTTTTGTTGCTAAAAATTCATTTGTTCTTACTCTCATAACAAAGGCTTGTGGTATTTTAACACTCTCATCTATTTTAAATCCAAGTTTTGAATAGTTAGCTCTTAGTTTTTTGTCTTTCAAATAATTAAAAAGAGTTAGTTCTTTAGCTTTTTTGTTATTTGCAATTTGTTTCATATCTTCATATATATCAGGCATGATTTCTTTACTCTTAGGATTTTTTCTGTTCCTTACCAGTGCATCAATATGCATACTCTTTTCATCACGTCTGTTTCTTCTTAGGTTATAAGTATATGCTGCCAATATCTTCCCTGTATTATCCTTAACAAGTCTCATTTTCCCATTCGAAAGGATAGTATCAAGGCTGTTTAATATTGCCCTTATTATTGGATGATTTTCTTTTCTTTCTTTAGAATATATTTTCATCATCCTATATAGTTCAATAGGATTTCTTGTATTTTTTATTTTAACAGACGATGCAGTATAGTTTATATGATTATAAGATATTCTCATATTGATATATAAATCTAACAATAAAAAATTTTGCCTATTTTTTAAAATATGTAAATTTTTTTATAAAAATAGGCAAAAAAAAATATTTACTATTTTAGTATTTAAACTGGTAGGTCTAGTTTAAGAAGGAAAAAGCATGATAAAACCGGTAAGTTTTATAGATTTTAAGGCAGATAACCATACAAGAAATATTGAAACAGGAAGCTATAGCGATCCTCTAATGCATTGGCCGCTTAGAGGAGCCGCATTTTCGAATGAAATAGGTGAAGCCTTAAGACCGGTTATTGGTGGTGCGGCTACGCTTACTTGGATTCCTGCTTTGTTATATATTGGAGCAGATGTTTATGACAAGTATAAGAATGATAAGACAGAATATAGTCCTGATTCAAGAAGATGCCTGAAACAAGCTATTTTCCAAGGTCTCGCAAGTATTCTTTTACCTGTATTTGCAGTCCACTTAGGACAAGATATTTTTTCTTTGGGCGGAAGATTTACCAAGGATAAAATCTCGTTTAATACTAAAGAACAAATTTCTAAACTCGCAGAACAATTTATTGCAAATGGGAAAATGCGTGCTTTTGACGGGAAAGATGAAGAATGTGTGACAGAATTTGTTTCTCAGACTGTAGATAACCTTGATTATAAAAATACTAAAGGTATTAAGGGTAGTTTTAAAAAGATTTTTGGATTTGATAATTCAGAAAAAGTTAAGAATTATGCAGAAAACACCATTTGGGATTTAATTGAGTTACGCAAAAATTTATTAAATCCTACTGACGAAATCCGTACTACCAAACCTTTTTCTGATTATGTTAAAGCTCTTAATAGCGGTCAAACTGAAAATGTTGCTGTTAAAACTGCATTAAGTAAATTCCAAGTAAGAAAAATGCTTAAAGGCAAGGTTATCAAGACAATTGGCGGGTTTATTGCTTTAGGTTCGCTGATTAAGCCAATTGATAATTTTGTAGAAAATGTGTTAATTGGAAAGTATGTTGAAGCCGGACTTAAGAGTTATGATGCAACTTTTAAAAGTAATAAGTCTAACGAAAGTAAGCAATTAAACATTAACAGCTAACATTCTTTCAATCATTTCAACGGATTTTTTTGCATACTCTGGATTAACGTTAATTTCGTTGTTTTCATTTAAAAGTACGTTATATACATCTTCAAGATGTGTCCATTTCATATTAGGACAAACGGCTTTAAATGATACATGAATAAAGTTTTTATCAGGTAAATCACGTTTTAGCCTATCTACAACACCTAATTCTGTTACAATGATAAAGTCTTTTTCGCTGCTTTCTTTTGCATATTTAATTATTGCTGTAGTAGAGCCAACAACATCTGATAATTCAACAACTTCTTTAGCACATTCAGGGTGACATAGTACTTTTGCATTGGGATATAATTCTTTTTGTTTAAGAACATCTTCAGGCAAAATTCTGACGTGTGTTGGGCAATACCCCGGGTAGGTAATTACTTCAACATCAGGAAGTTTTGATCCAACATACTCTCCAAGATGCATATCAGGTACAAACAGTACTTTCTTACAGCCCAATGAACGAACTATATCAACAGCATTAGCGCTTGTACAGCAAATATCACATTCTGACTTTACTTCTGCCGTTGAATTTACATAACATACGACAGGGATATCAGGATGTTGTGATTTGAATTCTTTAATTTGTTTTAGGTTAATCATATTTGCCATAAGACAGCCGGATTCCATTCTCGGTAATAAGACTTTTTTATTAGGAGAAAGTATCTTAGCAGTTTCTGCCATAAAATAAACGCCTGCAAATACAATTATATCAGCATTTGTTTTAGCGGCTTGTCTTGATAAGTATAAAGAATCTCCTACAAAATCCGCTACTTCGTCTATTTCAACATTCTGATAACAATGCGCTAAGATTACGGCATTTTTTTCTTTTTTTAATTTGTTAATCTTTTCAATAAGTTCGGCATTAGCGTTCATTTTGGCTACCTCGTTCGTAACTATATTAATTTCTGTTATACTATAAAAATAATAATAAGGCTATTGAATGACACAAAATTTTATAAAAAATATTCTTCAAAAAGTTAATATAGGTTGCACGCTTGATAAAACAGAGATTATTTCACTTTTAAGTAATGGCGGAAATGAGCTTTTAGCTGTTGCAAATGATGTAAGAAAAAAATATTTAGGTAATGAAATATATTTGAGGGCATTAGTAGAATTTTCCAATTATTGCTATAGAACGTGTTACTATTGCGGCTTGCGTTCAGGGAATAAAAACATTCAACGATACAGAATGACAGAAGATGAAATTGTTTTACTGTCAAATAAAGCGTATAATCTGGGATTTAAAACAATAGTACTGCAATCAGGTGAAGATATGCACTATAGTATTGACGAGCTTTGCAGAATTATAGAAAGAATAAAAAAAAATGATGTTGCGCTAACCTTGAGTATTGGTGAAAAAAGTTTCGATGAGTATAAACAATTAAAATCAGCAGGTGCTGACAGGTACCTTTTAAGAATAGAAACTACAAATAAGGATTTGTATCAAAAATATCACCCCAATATGAGTTATGAGAACAGATTAAGATGTTTGGAAGATTTAAAATCGTTGGGTTACGAAGTCGGAACGGGTTCTCTAATAGGGCTAGAGGGGCAAACAATAGAAATGATAGCTGATGATATTCTGTTTTTTAAACGTATTAATGCAGATATGATAGGTCTAGGCGTTTTTATTCCGCATCCTCAAACTCCATTAGGTGAAACAGAAGCAGGTGATTTTGATTTGGCATTGAGAGCGGTTGCGGTTACACGCTTACTTTTGCCGGATATTAATATACCAGCAACAACAGCAATGGAAACAGTAAGAAAAAATGGTCGTGTAATGGCGCTTTCAAGCGGAGCGAATGTTGTTATGCTTAATATAGCAGATGAGTTTTATAAAAAAAATTATAATATTTATCCTGATAAATCAGGTGTTAATCAGAGTTTGGAGCAGATGTTATTAGAATTAGAAACATCTATAAAGCCTATCGGGTATAAAATTTCTGACTCAAAAGGGTTTCGATTAGGTAACTATTAGAAAATAATATTTCTTAATTTGGTGAAAAGAAAAATAATTTCTGAAAAACCAGTGATTGTTTAAAATATATAAACTTTTTTAAAGAATTGGCAATTTTTTTACCCTTAAGTTAAAATAAAAATGGGAATATGTGCCCTTTTTTGAGGAGAAAAAATGAAACTAGGAATATTGAAAAAGCTGATGCTGTTATTAGGCTGCTTTGTATTCTCGGCATTGCCGTCCTTTTGTGCAATGTCGTTTCCGAATATTAACATAGGAATGCAGACGGCGAATACCCCGCAGGATTTTACAAACGGAATGCAAATACTCATCTGGTTGACGATATTATCGTTAGCGCCGAGTATACTAATAATGACTACTTCGTTTGTACGGATAGTTGTTGTGCTTTCTTTATTAAGACAAGCTCTCGGTACAACTACATTGCCGCCTAACCAGGTATTAACAAGTCTTGCAATTATTTTAACATTTTTCGTTATGTCACCTGTGTTTACAAAGATTAATAATGAAGCACTACAGCCGTATATGAAAAATCAGATAACGCAGCAGGCGGCGTTAGATAGAGGTATTCAACCTGTTAGGGATTTTATGTTTAAGCAAACAAGTGATAAAGAGTTGGCGTTATTTGTAAGGATGGCTAAGCTGGAAAAGCCAAAGGATACAAATGATATTCCGACTTATGTTCTTATCCCTGCATTTATTTTGAGTGAATTAAAAATAGCATTTACCATTGGTTTTGTAATATATTTGCCGTTTCTGGTAATAGATATAGTTGTTTCAAGTATATTGGTAGCAATGGGTATGATGTTTTTACCACCTACTATGATTGCTTTGCCGTTTAAATTAATAATGTTTGTAATGGTAGACGGGTGGTATTTGCTTGTTAAATCCCTTGTTGAAGGGTTTGCGAGGTAGATATGGAGCAAGAAGTTATTATAACATTAATGCAAAAAATGTTTGTTCTAACCTTAGAAGTATCTGTTCCGATACTAATGTCCGGAGTTATAATCGGTCTTGCCATAAGTATATTTCAAACGGTTACACAGATACAAGAATCTACTTTAACTTTTGTACCTAAAATTATTGGTGGAATTGCAATTTTAATAGTTCTTATGCCTTGGATGGTAAATTTATTCATAACATATGTAAATGAATTTATGGATGTAATACCGCAAATAACAGCAATGAGTGGGGTATAATGTATAATCTGGGAATGATACTGACACCGACAAATTTAGTTTTGTTTATGGCAATAATAACTCGTTTATCCGGATTATTGTCATCAGCGCCTTTTTTTTCAACATATCCTATACCCGCACAGGTAAAGATATGGTTTGCGGCAACGGTTGCATTTGTACTATTCCCAATGGTTAAGGCATCAGGAGGTTTTGTCGTTCCAACGGCGGTACCGGAGCTTACGTTAATTTTAATAAAAGAATTTTTAATTGGTTTTGCAATAGGATATTGTGCTAATGTAATACTTATAGGTGTTGAGATGGGTGCTAATATGTTCTCGACTCAAATGGGTTTATCTATCAGCTCCGCCTTAGACCCTTTATCTGGAAGTTCTTCACCAGTTTTAACACAGGCATATGTATTAATGGCGGGAATGATTTTTTTGTGTGTTAATGGGCATCATTTACTTTTTTCATCTTTATATCATAGCTTTATTTCTATGCCGGTAGGATTTGAGTTCAATTTTTCGCCACAAATTGTTGAACAGATTATAGTTATAACATCTCAGATATTTGCGGTTGGAATGGAACTTGTATTACCGATATTTGCGATTCTGTTTATGGTTGATGTCCTATTAGGGTTTACATCAAAAATGATGCCGCAATTAAATATATTTATGGTATCAATGCCCTTAAAATTATATTTAGGGATTCTGTTATCAGTAATGTTTACTCGCGCAATGGCGGAGCATATGGGCGTAATAACAGAGCGAATATTATCACAAGTAATGGCGGTGTTTTAGATTATGGCAAATGAACAAGCAGCAGAAAGAACCGAAACCGCCACCCCCCGTAGGCGGAACAAAGAACGGGAGAAAGGTAATATATCCAAAAGCAGGGATATGGCATCTGCTTTTGTTGTTACTATTGCGGTTGTTCTTTTAAGTGTGTTTGCTTCTCCTATTTTAACCGGGATTCAGGAATTAATCAGGCTTGCAATGACACATATTCATCCTGACGAGATGAATACTGATGACTTGTTAGCTATGCTTCTTCCATATGCCCAGACTGCCGGGGCAATTATAATTCCGCTTTTAGTGCTTTTGTTTATTGCGACAATTTTAATAATCAGATTGGAAATAGGACATGTATTTGCTCCTGAGCGAGCCAAGTTTGATCCTGAAAATCTTTCGCCAAGAAGGATTATTAACAATGCAAAGAAATTATTTAATCCGTTTGAGCCAAGAACAATGGTAGAGTTTACTAAATCAATCTTGAAACTTGTAATAGTAACAGTTTGCGGTTTAGTAACATTAATGAACGATATAGATAAGATATATGGTATGCTGGGGCAACCATTGGCGGCATCTTTTGATGTTATTGGTGCAATAATGTTTAAGATGCTTATAAATATGTGTATTGCAATGATTATTTTGGGTCTGCTTGATAAAAAGTATCAGGATTATGAATATGAAAAATCGATTAAAATGACCAAACAGGAGGTAAAAGACGAGTTAAAAGATACAGAAGGAGATCCTAAAATCAAGTCAAGGATACGTTCAACACAAATGCAGATGGCAAAGCAGCGAATGATGGCACAAGTTCCTAAAGCGGATGTAGTTGTAACAAACCCTACACATTATGCAGTTGCGATAGTTTATGATAAAAATAAGGCTCCTGCACCGATGGTTGTAGCTAAAGGTGTTGATTATGTTGCGTTTCAGATAAGAGAGATAGCAAAGCAGCATAACGTTCCGATAGTAGAAAACAGACCGGTTGCACGTGCCCTCTACAATTCTGTACCAATTGATGGTATAATACCATCAGACTTGTATGTTGCTGTAGCGGAAATTCTTGCATACGTCTATAGCAGGAGGAAGAAACACTGATGGATTTAAAGAAGCTGTCATCATTACTTGCAAATAATGACATAGTCCTTGCTATAGGTCTTGTCGTTATTGTTTGTATGATGGTTATTCCGCTTCCACCGCCGTTATTGGATGTACTCTTAACGGTTAATATTTCTCTTGCGGTTGTTATTTTATTGGTCTGTTTATATACCAAAGAACCTTTAGATTATTCATCTTTTCCAACCGTGTTGTTAATAGCAACATTATTTAGGTTAGGTTTGAACGTTAGTTCAACAAGGCTTATTTTGTTGCACGGTGAAGCCGGTAACGTTATTCAATCATTTGGGTCGTTTGTTGTTGGTGGAAATTATGTTGTAGGTGCAGTAATTTTCGTTATTTTGGTTTTAATCAACTTTATGGTTATTACCGGTGGTGCAACACGTGTAGCAGAAGTTTCTGCTCGTTTTACATTGGATAAGATGCCAGGTAAACAATTAAGTATTGACGCTGACTTGAATGCCGGATTAATAAATGAGGATCAGGCAAAAGAGAGAAGAAGAAAGTTAGAACGAGAAACCGATTTTTACGGAACAATGGATGGTGCTTCAAAGTTCGTAAAAGGTGATGCTACAGCGGGTATTATTATTACAATAGTAAACATTGTCGGTGGACTTATCATTGGTATAATTCAACTTAAAATGCCGTTTCAAAGTGCCCTTGGAACATATACTATATTAACAGTCGGTGATGGCTTAGTATCACAAATTCCTGCGCTTTTAATATCTACAGCTACAGGTTTAATCGTATCAAGAGCTACAGGTAAGGATGAATCCTTATCCCAAGATATTAAAACAGAAATGTTCTCTGATCCCAGAATTTTAGGCGTAGTATCAGGATTATTAGGCTTTATGGGATTAGTTCCCGGTATGCCTACTATTCCATTTTTAGGCATTAGTATTTTAGCTGGCTATTTTGCCTATAAAAAATCACAAGATACAAAACAAACAAAAGAAGTTCAAGAAGCTGCTCAAAAAGAAGCTGATGCAAGGAATAAACTCGGAAAACGTGATAAGAAGGCAACAAAAGAAAGCATTATGGAGCTTTTAAATGTTGATACGATAGAAATAGAAGTAGGCTATAGAATAGTTCCGCTTTTAAACATAGAGATGGGTGGAGATTTATTGGAAAGAATAGCTCAAATAAGACGTCAAACTGCATTAGATTTAGGTATTGTTCTTCCATCTATCAGAGTAAGAGATAATCTACAATTGGCGCCCAATATGTATCAAATAAAGTTGAAGGGTGTACCATTAGAAACCGGTGAAGTTTATTCTGATAGATATCTTGCCATGGCAGCCGGCGAAACTAGAGAATCTCTTGTATTGAATGGGATTCATTCAATAGAACCGGCATTCGGGTTGCCGGCTTTATGGATAGAAGAAAAAGACAAGGATGTAGCAGAACTTGCAGGATATACAGTCGTAAGTGCATCTGCCGTAATTTCAACACACCTGACGGAAGTTATAAAGAAAAATGCTGCTGAAATTTTATCAAGAGCAGATGTTCAACAGCTTCTTGATAATTTGAAGAAGGAAGTATCAGAAGAATATGTTTCCGACGTAATGAAAGACTTGTCTGTTGCAGAAGTTCAAATGGTGATGAAAAACCTTTTAAAAGAAGGTGTTGCAGTAAGAGATTTGAGAACAATTTTAGAAACTATGAGTTTGTATTCTAAGACAAGTAAAAATCTTGATTTCTTGACAGAACACGTTAGACAATCTCTTGCAAGAAATATATGCAGTCAAAATCTTTCGGATACAGGTGAGCTACTTGCAATTACTCTTGCGCCTGATATTGAAAGTACTATCGCTAAAGGCGTTAGCCCTGATGGACAAAGCCTGACTCTTGATCCGGATTTTACAAGAAGGTTGCTTGACAGGCTTAATGTTGAACTTGAAAAAGCTATTACTCAAACAGGTAATCAACCTATTATTCTTTGTTCTTCACCAATCAGGTTGGCTTTTAGAAGGCTTATTGAAAGAACTTATCCGCAAATATCAATTATGTCATATAATGAAATTACACAAAATGTTAAAGCTAAATCGGTTGGCTTGGTTAAAATTTAACTAAATACCAGAAAGGAAGGTATATGAGAGAACTTATAAAAAAAGACCAAATTGTTGATATTGTTCCGCAAGACTTCAAGAATTCAAATAAAGGTAAAGTCTTAAGTGTTGATATGGAAGGCTTTACTATGGAACTGAAGTACCAACCCAAAGGGCTTATTCAAAATCATATTTGTGATTTCTACTCATTAACTGATAATGGGTATTTATATTTTGAATCTTATATAAAAGATTTAACAAATAATGTAATATCAATAGCAAATCCTATTAAACACAGATTTTTGCAAAGACGTAAATTTACTCGTATAACATTTCTTTCAGATATTGAATTATCTTGCAGTGGTAATATATATAAAGCAAGGACTCTTGATATATCTGCTGGTGGTATGAAAATTTCAACCAAGGAAAACATTAATATAGAAAATGAGTACGATGTAACGTTGAAATTAGAAAGCGAATTATTAATTAAGTGTAAATATAGATTAATCAGAGTAGAGAAGAATGATGCAGGAATTTATACAATATCAGGAAGATTTACCTGTTTAAGTAATGTGGATAAAATGACGCTTGTCCAATTCTGTATGAAAAAAAATATGGAGAATATAAACAAGTAGTATGGATTTAAAAAGTACATTATGTTCGAGTTTTGCGCTTTTAACTTTTCTTATACTTTCAGGTATATGCGTATTTCAATACGATTATTTTGATATGCATTCAGTGATGTCAATGATGTATAGAATAGTTCCTGCAACAGTAGTGATGGGAATACTCGGGCGAATGATGGGTGCAATATTAGATAAGCCTAAGAACTTAGCAGATTCCGATTATCAGACTGCAGTAATGCAAGAATTAAAGAAAATGGATAAAAACATGACTATGGCAGAGCTGAGCAAGAAGTTATCTCCTGAAGTTGAGTTACCACTGGAAGAAATCCAAGTAGAAATGCCTAAAGAAGAAGATAATAAAAATTCGGAGCCAAAAGGTGAGTAGTTTTAAAGTGGGAAAAGATTTTGAATAAAGATTTAAACCAAATATTAAAGAAGAAGCCGAATATAAAATTTTTCACAACTCCAAGTCATGGAGGAAAATTTTGTATAAAGCATAAGTATTACCAGTTTTATAAAAATGATATATCTGAAACCGATTTTTATGAGCCACAAGAGGCGCTTAGGATAAGCGAGAAGATGGCAGGTGAAATATATGGTACAACTAACACCAAATATTTAACAAACGGCTCTACAAGCGGCATAATTGCCTCTGTTTTAACTTGTGTTAAGGCAGGTGAAAAAGTATTAATTTGGGATAAATCACATCCCTGTCATAGGAACGCTTGTATACTTGCAAATGCCAATATTGTTGAATATTCAATTCCTTTAATAGAAGAGTGGGGTATTCCTTCATCTGTTACCAATGAAATCCTTGAACCATACTTAAAACAAGGTGATATAAAAGCCGTTATTGTTACTTCACCTCACTATGAGGGAGTTGTATCAGATATTCCTAAGTTAGTTGAGCTTTGTCATAAATATCAGGCGTATTTGATTGTGGATGAGGCACATGGGGCGTTATACCCTTTTAGTGATAAATTGCCGTTGAGTGCTGTTAATTATGCTGATTTTACTGTTCAATCTTTGCATAAGACGGCTGGCGGGCTAAATCCTACTGCTTTATTACATACAAATACTGATTTAGATATTAATGGGGCTTTATCTTTAATTAATACTACTTCGCCTTCATACCCGTTGCTGGCAAGTATTGAGGCAAATATAAAGTATCTTAATTCTAAAAAAGGACATAATAAGGTTGAACAGCTAATAGATATGATACAAGCATTAAAGGCTGAGTGTACTACGGTAGATTTCTTTGAGTCAGATATAACAAAAATTGTAATAAAAAAGCAAGGTATGACAGGGTATGAGCTATCTGAGTATTTATACAAAAACAAGATAGAAGATGAACGTGCTAATGATAAGTCCGTTTTATTATTAACAGGAATAGGTACAGATTATAAAAAACTGGAGTATTTGTTTAAGAAACTAAACAGGTTGGGCTAATCTGTCAAAATGTAATTATCAATAAACTCTCTAACCGCTCCTTCACCGCCTTTGAGCGACATAATTTTGATATTCGGAATGTTTTTAATTTTCGGCAGGGCATCTGCAGGACAGGCTTTTAGTCCTACGGCTGATAAGATTTCAAAGTCATTAATATCATCACCAATATAGGCGACATTCTCAAGTTTTATGTCGAGTTCGTTACAAAGACTTGTAATAACTTCTAACTTTGATTTCATACCTTGAAATAGATAGTCAATTTTAAGTTTTTCAGCCCTTTTAGCAACAATAGGAGTATTTTCAGAGGTTAAGATAGCAGTTTTAATACCGGCAGCTTGGCAAAGTTTAAGTCCCATACCATCGTGAGTGTTAAACTTTTTCATAATATCCCCGTCTACAGTATAGTACATCCCTGCATCTGTTAATGTTCCATCAACATCAGTTCCTATTAGTTTTATATCAGCCATTTTAATTCTTTTCCTTCTTATAGTAGTATTTAATTTCCGAATTAATATCAAGTTTTTTAAGATTATCTTTAAAAATTCCGAGTTTGAAGCCTAATCTGGAAATTCTATAAACAATACTAACATAAAGAACTTCCAAGCCATACTTGCAGGAGCGGAAGAAATTAATAGATGATGCTTCCTTAAAATATTTTGTCGGGCAAGAAATTTCGCCAATTGTATAATTATACCAAAAGATAAGAGCAAGCATTTCGTTGTCAAAGCAAAAATCGTCGCTGCAGGATTCAAGAGGTAGTGTTTCTAATACTTTTTTAGTAAACCCCCTAAAGCCGGTATGGTATTCGGTTAGTTTTTCATTAAGCAGCAAGTTTTCAAAAGCAGTAAGAAACTTGTTAGCAATGAATTTATAAATAGGCATTCCACCTTTTAAAGCACCGTTACCAAGCATTCTGGAAGCAATAACGGCATCATATCCTTCAAAAGCCATCATTGATGCCATAGCCGGAATTAGCTTAGGTGTATACTGGTAGTCCGGATGAACCATTATAATAATATCTGCATTGGCTTTAAGCGCAGCTTTATAACAAGATTTTTGGTTCGCACCGTAGCCTTTGTTCTTGTCGTGAACAATAGTTGTAATATTGAGCTTTTTTGCGATATCTTTAGTTAAATCTTTAGAAAAATCGTCGACGAGAATAATCTCGTCGACGAAATCTTGGCAAATATCGTTGTATGTTTGTTCTAGAGTTTTTTCGGCATTATAAGCCGGCATAATTACAACGACTTTTTTATTATTAATCATTTTATCCTTCTACTACCGGTTCTTCTTCTAGTTCAGCATTTCTGATAGTAGACTTGTCTGCATAAAGTGATTTAGCTTTGTGTTTTTTAACTTGTCTGTCTAATTTGTCAGCAAGTAAATCGATGCTTGCGTACATAGATTCAGCTGCTTCTTCCAAGTGAATGGCTCCAGAATTAAGTTTACAAGAAACTTCTGCTATGTGGCTATCAGAAGCTGCCGGATTTTTGACTACCGATAAGATAACATCAAGACCAGTAATTTGATCATAGTGGTTGGCAACTTTGCCCAATTTTTCCTTAACATAAGCCTTGATTGCATCGGTAATAATGATGTTTTTTCCGTTCACATAAATACGCATTAAAAACCTCCGAGATGTGTGATACTTATTCAGTATACAATATATATCAAAAAATTTAAAGCCCTTATTCAGAAATTATTTGTGGAACTTCTACATTCGGAGTGCCAATAACTCTTACTAATTCAAGTACTGAAGCCTTCATCTGACATTTTTGCGATGATCCGCTAAAAAAATCTTTATAAAAACATCCTTCACAATTACATCCACGTTTATAACATTCTATAGCGGTAGGCGTCCATCTCCTAACTGCAATAGATCTACCCATGTCACGACTTCTCAGCACAATTCCTCCCCAAATTTATACTTATATAGGCCTTCAAAAGCCTTGTAATAATTGAATTTTTCAACCCTTAATTTTAATTATAAGGATTAAGTCGTTATTTACAAGGGCTATATTAATTTTTGTTACAAAACTTGGCACTGGTGTAATTGCTTGATTCTATTGTGTTTGAAATGTTCTTAATCATGCTTACATGGATGTTTACCATGTTTGAGCTTAATTATACATGTGTAATCATGTGATGATGCATGTTATCATGATTTTTTTACTTGTTAAGTTTTGTAAAAAAGTTGGCATGTTAACAAATTTCTGCATAGAATTAGTTGAGATTGTGAATTGTTGTTTAAATTTTTAAGGTAGACTTTGTATTTTGCAGAGTCTTTTTTTTAGGGATATAATTGTAAATTTTTGTAAAATCCAACTCTGTTTATGTCAATTCATTTTTTTTAGGGTTATTTTTATTTTTGCTATGAAAGTTAATACTTTACAAACCTCAAATCAGTACAAAATCAATTCGAGTCCGGCTTTTAGCGGTTATACACGAACTAAATTCGGGCATAGAATTGATGAATTTATTAGCTCAAGTGTTCATACGGAAGAAAATGCTAATAATTTAATAGGTCTTTTAAAAAAATCATTTGCAAAAATTCACCATAAAAAACTTGGAGAAGGTTTTCGTGGTGCTGTTTATAAAATTGATGATAAGTACGTGTTAAAAGTTAATAGACAGTTTAGGGATGAACAAGAATATGTCCCGATGCTAATAAATAATGATTTATTTAAAAACTTAAAGTCTTATTATGGAGCTTCTTTACTGGCTTTTAACGGTTATATTAAAGTTTTAAAAAATGTATCTTCTAGTGGTAAACATATTCCGGTCGGGATTCCTGATTTCAATAGTTCAAATATGTTGATTGCAGAAAAGAATAATTTTTGGAGTACAAAATATTTACCGATTTTTTCTTCTCTACCACAAAAATCTTTTGATAGAATTGCAAAAGATTTTGCTGAGTTAAATAAGGTTAAAGCAAATGGTTATTATTTTGAATTTGATACTAAAAATCCGAATAATTTTGTCTTAGTTGGCAATTCGCTTAGAATAGTTGATGATGTTGATAAGACATATAAACAGGCACCGAATTGTACTGGTGGATTACTTAGGGTTTTTCTTGAAAAAATGGATTTGGATAACGTAGCTCCTATGGACATTATGAATCAGGCTCAGCGTCACAAGTTACTTAAAAAAATTATATTGGCCGGAGAAAAATATGAGTTGCCACATGTTAGAGGGGAAATTGATTTTAGAACTTGGCAGTATGTGCTTGATGAATCTTGTGATTATCGTTATTTGTTAGAGCAATTAAGAAAATATAGAGAATTATATCCTGATATGAAAATTCGTCTTGAGAAAGTTAAGCAATTGTTAGACACAGAGATTTCTTCCGGATATAATGACTTTTATGGTGGAATGTATTAGTTATTTTTCGGGTTTTGGGATTAATTTAAAAATAGTGCAATCTAAAGATGCTATTACAGAAATTAAATTCCTTAATAATTTTCCGATAGTTGCTAAGTCAGATGATACGGTGTTGATAAAAACAGTTAAACACCAATTAAAAGAATACTTTTGTGGTGTACGAAAAATTTTCGATTTTCCGATTATTTATACAGGTACTGATTTTCAGAAACAAGTTTGGGAGGAAATAAAGAATATTCCTTATGGGAAAACTATTACATATAGTGAATTAGCTTATAGAATTGGAAAACCTAGTTCTTGTAGGGCTGTTGGAACAGCTTGCGGTAAAAATAATTTGTTAATTGTTATTCCGTGTCATAGAATCGTTGGAAAAAACGGAAATATTACTGGTTATGCTGCGGGTTTGGAAATCAAAAAAAAATTACTTAATCTTGAGAATAGTATTATTTCTTCTCTTTAAAGTTTACGTTTAAGAAGAATGCTAATGGAACAAGGCATATTGCGATTAGTGCGAATACTTTAAAAATATCGGCATACGACATCAATCTTGCTTGTGCAAGAAGTTGTTTATAATAAAATCCTCCTGCTTTTTGTATAGCAGCTACCGAAGGCAGTGACGCCATAAATTTATGTGATAAAACATTTATATGGTTTTGATAGGTAAGATTAAAATCAGAAAGATTTTTTACTAAGTATGTTTGATGTATTTGTGACAATCTTGCAACAAGTGTAGAAGACATTGATACTACGAATGCGGTCATAACACATTTGCATAAACTGTGAAGTCCTGCGCCGTTTGATAATTCACTCTTTGGTAATGTGCCGAGACATAGTGCTGATATTGGGATGAATACTAAAATTACTCCTATACCCATTAGTATATTTGGAATAACTACGTAATCAAATGATATTGATAAATTTAAGTTTGCATACATATATGTTGAGGCAGCTAAAAATACAAAACCTACGGAGACAAGTATTCGGTTGTCAATTTTTTCAACCATTTTTCCAATAATAAATAACATAAATATGCAAGATAAAACTCTTGGAGCTAATGACATACCGCTTAACATGGCTGTATAACCCATTAGGCTTTGTAAAAATTGTGGTAATAATACAATAGTTACATATATAATCATATTTACAGAGGCTCCGAGGATTGTTCCTATAAAGAAGTTTTTATCTTTGAATACTCTTAAATTAACTATTGCATTTTTACATTCAAGTTCCCAAACAATAAAAAATACAAATGAAAATACAGAAATTCCGGTAAGCCAGCTAATCCAAGCACAGTCAAACCACCCGAATTGTTGACCTTTATCAAGTACTATTTGCATAGACATCAGCCAAATTACTAGGGCTATTAAACCAACAAAATCAACTTTTTCCGGTATTTTTCTGTTTTCTAGTTCTGCTACATTACAGTGGACTAGGATTACTGAAAAAATACCTACTGGAATATTTACTAAGTATATCCATTGCCAAGCAGAATTGTCGACAATAAACCCCCCAAATGTTGGACCTAAGATTGAGAATACCATGACTGAAAATCCAAATAATGCCATCGCTTGTCCTCGTTTTTCAAAAGGAAATGCTGCAATTAATATTGCCTGTGATATCGGCATCATTGGACCTCCGCCTATACCTTGAATAACTCTACCCAATACTAATATATTTAAGTTACTTGCAAATGCACATACTACTGAGCCGATTGTAAAAATAGTTAAAAATACTTTTAGGAACATTACACGTCCCATTAAGTTCTCTAGCCAGCCGGTTAGGGGAATTAGTATTGCATTTGCTATCATATAACTTGTTATTACCCAGTTAGCTTCGTCCAGTGTCGAGCCGAAAAATCCCGCAATATGTGGCATTGCTACGTTTGTTGCTGATGTCGCTAACATTGCAAATGAGGTTGGTAATAATATTGTTAGCGATACTAACCATAATGGAGCTTCTTGCTTTTTATGCGCAGGTTCAGATATTTGATTATGTGCTTGAGCTTCAGCTATTGTACTCATCTTACTATCTTACCTTTACCTCTGGGACTACTGACATCCCTGGAACTATATTATATTTGGAAATATCTTCTGTAAATATTATTTTTACAGGAACTCTTTGTACTATCTTTACATAGCTGCCAACGGCGTTTTCCGGTGGAAATAAGCTCGCTTTAGCGCCTGTTGAACGCTGTATGCTGTCTACTTTACCTTTAAATTTTTTCCCAGGATAGGTATCTACTTTTATTTCTACTTCTTGATTGGGTTGCATGTGTGTTAATTGGGTTTCTTTAAAGTTTGCTACTACCCACATTTTTTCTGGGACTATTGCAAACATTGGTTGTGCTATTTGTACATAATTCCCTTGCTCTACTGTTCTGTGGGTTATTAATCCACTTTCAGGTGCATATATCTTTGTGTATGATAAATTTAATTTTGCTTGTTCTACTTCGGCTTCCAATTTTTGAATCTCTGCTAATGTAGCTTCACGTTTTGCTTTTGATGATTGCAACATTGATTCGGATGCATTTTCGCGTTCCATTGCTGATTTATGTTCTGATTTTGCTACCACTAACGCTGTTTTACTATGATCATATTCTTGTTTTGAAGCGATTCCCTCTTTATACATTTTTGAATAACGATTGAAATCCTTTTCTGCAAAATCCAACTTTGATTCTGCAGATGTTATATCTTGCGTTGATTGTTTTAATTCTGCTTCTGAATGTGTTATTTGTTTTTCTGCTATATTTAAACTGGCTTTTGCTTCTGCCAGTTGGGCTTCTTTCTGTTTTAAGGCTGTTTCATAATCCTTTGAATCAATTTCCAATAATAGTTCACCTTTTTTTACTAATTGGTTATCATCTATTAATAATTTTTCTACCGGACCTGATACACGAGGTGCTATAGATACAATATGACCTTCAACAAATGCGTCATCCGTTCCTTGGTAAAAAAACGAATGGATTGTTAGATATATTCCTGTTATCAGAAATAATACTGCTGTTATTGCTGGTATTATTACACGCTTTTTCTTATAACTAGGACGCGTGTCTTCTTCTATTTCTGTTTGGTTTTTTGTTTTTTGTTCTTTTTCTTCTTTTTTATTTTCTTCGGGGGTGTTATTCATTTTTTATCTCCTGTTATATTTGTATTTTGGCTATTGGGTCTAAATTCTCTAACATTTGACCCAATACTTTTAAACAAGTCTCTAAATCTTCGGTCTCTATATCTTTTACTACTTTGTTGTGTAAAGCTATCATATACTTTTTTATTTGTGCGTGAAGCTTTATTCCTTCTTCAGTTATTATTACTTTGTAGACCTTTCTCTTATTTATGTCTTGTACGCGTTTTACAAGTCCTTTTTTTTCCAATATGTTTATTAATCTCGTCATATTGGGGCGGTCTTTATGTGCTATTTCACATATCTGTCGTTGATATAATTCTTTATTTTCTGATAATATCGATAATATTAATTGTTGTTCAGGTGTTATTGGAAATTTGTTTTGGGCAAACATTTGTAATTGCGCAATTTTTGACATCAAACCTGTTGTCATCAGCGCAAATAAAACTTTATCCCTTAAAAAGTTCTGTGCCATCTTATTCCAGCTTTCCTTTTCTGTTGAAGTAATTTTTTTAATCTTCTGTTATTATGATAACACAAGGACAAAAAAGTAAATATATTTTTTTGTATTTTTATAAATATTTAATATTTGGCATGTTAATTTTTGTAAAATTAATGGCAAATATTTTGTTTTACGCTTTTTAGCAAAAGTACCAAAAGTATCAAAAGGAGATGGTCTAAATGTTAAACGTATCCAACAGCACAGAATGTATGTATAGTTCAAGAACTTCTAATCAGCCGGCTTTTAAAGCTAAATCGGTTAACCCTGAGTTAATTAGTATAAGCCCTTATTATAGAGATGCCGCTGAGAGAAAGTTAGCAAGATTGTATAATGAAGTAGGAATTATTTTTAATGAAACCCGTGCGAATTTAAGAAAGAAAAAATTATCTTTAAATAATATTTCTTTTGTTACACGTTCGTCTAAAGATGGGGTTGTTACTTTAAGACCTGTTTGTAATTCTAAAAATAACGCTTTTGCGGTTCAATTTGAAAATAAAGGCATTATAGAAAGAATTTTTGTAGATAAAGATTCTAAGTGTAATTTTGTTTATGAACATTCGGTAAAAACAGAGCATGGTTCTTATGTGACTAAAACTTTTAACAGTAAGAAGGAAAATAATCCTGATTTTGTTGAAAATATTAGTCAAAAACTCAATAAATATTTAGCGATTTTCATTAAAGATTATAACCACGCTAAAGAACCTAATTTTCTTAAATAATATTTGATTATACTTTTGTTAAGTTAAGGACCCATAGAAATATGGGTCCTTAATTTTGTATTGATTTAAAAGCCTTATTTAGTATATATGAACGACTTTTTTAAAATCATGATGATAATTATAAAAATCGTAAAAATGTATGATTTTATATAGAGGATATATTGCTAGTATATAACTATACTCCTTAAAAAAAACGACGATACACATATCCCTAATCAACAGCTATGGACAATATAAGTACATAGCTTTTCTTTTTGCTTATGAAAACGTCCGATGAATAACATCGGACGTTTTTGATGAATTATTCTTGTGTTACGGCATAATGAAGTTCTTCTGTCCAAGTTTTATATCCGCCAATTAATGTCATAACAGGGAAATTGTGTTCTGCTAATTTTACTGCTGCTTTTGCTCCTAAAAGACAGGTTCCGCTATAACAGCAGATAATTGTTGGATAATCTCTGTTTAATTGATCCATTTTGTTTTCTAATTCTTCATAAGGAATTGAAATTGCATTTGGAATATGACCTTTTTCATAGTCTTCTCGTTTTCTTACATCAACAAGAGTTGCTTTTGTTTCTTCAATAACTTCTTTTAAACTATATGGACTTACTGTGTATGCCAACATTTTTGCAAAGTATTTAAAGGCTTTTTCTGTATTATTTCTATATTCTTTACATTTATCGTGTTCCATTTTTCCTCCTTAGTTTTATTATTTCGGGGTTTTGTATATTATTGGCATGCCGTTTTTAATTAACAGTATTGTTATTTTTAGTTTAATGTATTTTTTTTTGTTTTAATTCTCCTAAAGCGTGATTTTTTATCTAAAACTATGCCCTAAAAGTTTGTATTATTTATTTAGCAAAAAAAATCATGTTTGGATTTTATACTTATATGCAGATAAATAGTGTTCAGTATAAATCACATAATACATATAAGATGCCATTTAATAATGGTAATAAAGCATTCTCTGCGATGAAATCTTCTCAATTTCAGGGACTTGATTATTTTAGTGTGAGAAAATTAAAGGCACCGATTGAAAAATTTGATTCGTTATCGGATTTTTATAAGTGGGCTTTAGCTAAGATTAAAACTGATTTTGCAGGTAAAGAATATCCAGCAAGAACTGATTCTATTGCTAATAGTAGGCAAGATATTATAAATCAATGGATGTATGGGACGTTGGTTAATGCCAGACAGTACTCTTATGCTTTTATTTTAGCCATTCTTAAAGATATTACTAAAATGTTGAAGCCAAATAATGATGATCTTCCATTAATCTTTAATAAACGTGCTTTATTAGAAACTTCTCAAGATATAACTGCTGAAATCGAAAATAATAAAAATTCAACGTTGAGTTTTATGAATATTTATAAGAAAAATCTTTTAAATTTAATTCCTTCTTTTAATTCTAATGAACCTCAAAAATGGGTAGTTATAAAATCGGTACCAAATGATCCTTTAAATTACGATGATAATGTTACGAGGTTACAATTACTATCTCATCGTACTTGGTGTACTAAAACTTCTACGGCAATGATGCATTTAATGTATGGTGATATTCATATTCTTCTTGAAAATAATGAGCCTCGTTTAGCAATAAGATTTTTTGGTGACCAGATTGAGGAAATACAAGGTGTAGGTAATCGTGGAGTGGTAAAAAAGGATATTCCGATTATTGAAGAATATGTTGCTCGGAATGGATATATTTTAGGTGAAGATGTTTCTCGCGAAATAAATAAATTAAAAGGTAAATAAAAAGAACTCCTTAAATTTTTAAGGAGTTCTTTTTATTCTGATTCTAATTTATTATTCTTTTGTTTTGAGGTCAAATGACTCTTCAGAATATTTTGTGCATTGACGGGTTGCTTTTTTACACTCATTTACACAAGCATTACCACCAACGCAACCGCCTTCGCAACACATTACCTCGATTAAGTTTCCGTTTTCGCATTTGTTATTTTTTACGTAAGATCGAAGTTCTTTGATTGATTGTGCATTAATTCCATTAATTACGTAAGGTTTAATTTCGGAGCCTTCTGGAGCTATTGAGGCAACAGCTTTAGATACTCCTTCTGTTATACCAAAATTCATGCCTTGTTTTGAGGCTTTAATAATGTCTTTGTCGTCTTCACATTCTGATGGTTTTATTTCAAGTGCATCAAAAATGGCATCAAGCTCTTCATAGTTAAGAACAAAATCAATGTTTGGATTATCCATAACTTCTTTTCTTTTTGCTACACAAGGGCTTATGAAAACAGTCACAGAGTCCGGATGTTCTTTTTTAACAATTTCTGCTGTATAGTATGCCGGAGTTTGTGTATCTGATTCATACGGTTTAATTTCCGGAATATGTTTTGCAATAAGTTGGTTCCATCCTGCACAGCAAGAGGTTGTCATAAACGCATCTCCTGCTTCCATTCTTTCTTCAAACTCTTTTGCTTCCTTTCCTGTTGTTATGTCTGCACCGATAGCAACTTCATAAACAAGAGAAAATCCTGCTTTTTTTATTGCCGTGTGAAGTTGTGCCGGAGTGCATGCAAACTGACCCATAATAGATGGTGCAGGCATGGCTATAACTTTTTTACCTGCTCTCATTGCCTTTAATATATCAATAATTTGACTCTTTTCGTGGATTGCACCGAACGGACAAGAGTTTAAACATTTTCCGCAAGCTATACATCTGTCATAATCAATTATTGCGTGACCGTTTTCGCCTTTATGAATGGCTCCTACTGGACAGGCATTTTCGCAAGGTACTATAATTTTTGCTATTGCTTGATATGGACATGCTTGAGCACACATTCCGCAGTTTTTACATTTCTCTTGGTTAATGTGCGAATGTCCATTAAATACAGAAATAGCACCAAATTTGCAGGTATGTGTACAAGGTCTTGCTACACATCCTTGGCATAAATCCGTTACATAATATCGACATGGAACGCAGCCGTGACATGCGATGTCTAGTACTGTCATTACATCAGGTTCCAGTTCTGTACGGTTCATTGCTTTCTCTACATATTCAGAAATTGCTGTATCATCTTTAGTTCCCTCTACTGCTATACCTAATGAGGCTATTGAACGATCTTTTATTATTTCACGTTCTTTGTAAATACAACATCTATACTCTGAACTTGCATCATCCGGTATCATTTCATAAGGAATCTTTCTTACTCCTTCTGCAAGGTTATTTTCTTTGAACGCTTTTACTATTTTTGATAATACTGTTTTTTTTAGTTTTTTCGTTTCATTACTTGCTGGTAATATTGCCATTTTAAATCTCTTCCTTTTTCTATTCTTATTATTTACTACTATGTTATTCCGAAACCATTCTTGCAGGTAAATGTTCATTTAAAAGAGTTGTTGTTAATGCCATTGCTGCATTTTTATTTTTGAAAACACCTGCTTGTAATGTATATCCGCCACTTACTTCTTTTATTACAGGATTTAGTGTCGGATCTGTTTCATTTACTATATCTTTTGCGATTTTTACTTGATCGTATGTATTGTAATGTCCTATATATACTCTATAAGTTAAATTAAGCTCATGACCTACTGGAACAGTTGTTTGGGCTGCTTCTTGCGGTGTTATAATTTTTATTTCAGGTGCTGTTACATTCAATTCTACAGGTTTTAGTTCATTTTGTTGCTCTTTAGCTAATGAATTTATTATCTCTGCTGCTTTTTCATCTGCTATTGTTTCTGAGGTATTATTTGAGAGGTTACCTTTTGTTTGGTCCTCTTTTTGTATATCTAATAAACGATTGTCTACAAATTTCTTTAAATAAATTTCGTTTTCTTCTTCAGCTACTTCTTCATTTGAATTCCCAATTGTTACGTCTACATCTGGTGTAAAACAATTTATTATTATTGTAAATATTACCAACATTAAGACAAATGTGCCAATAAACAGTTTTAATACACTGATGTCTTTTTTCTCTTTTGGTTTTAAGTATTTTTTGTATCCAAATTTTTTATTCATTATATACTCCGCGAACTTTTGTTCCTGCTAAGATTATATCCTCTAATTCTTCTTTATATCTATTCATTACTTCTATAGCGAAACTTCTTATATCAATTATTCCAAGTTCACTACTTAATCCGGAGGCTTTAACCGGTGCGCCTTCTGATAAAATATTAACACCTGTATGTATTAATGTCGAAGTGATTGATTTCGTTGCTATAGATACGGTCAACTTCTTATCTTGATAAAATAAATCATCACCATTTCTTCTTATTTTATGTCCGTATTCTTCAAGTAATTCTTTTATTATACATATAAGCAAACGTTGACGAAAAACTCCTTCAGGTAGGTCTACTCCAAACTGCTCTGTTATGAAACTTAGCATTGATTTGCTATATATAGGTTCATTATTGATAACATCTTCAATATCAACCATTTCTGTTAAATGTACGTCACATTCTCCGCAAAATGCTACTATCGCATCTCCTTGTATTTTATAATTTTTGTATATCCAATGCGGGGCTAATTGTGAGCCTATATATTTTACTTCTTCTTCTATATATTTAGTTTTCATTGTCGAATAATTGTTTCGCTAGTTCCTGACAGTTGTTATTTATTAGTGCACGCTTTAAATTTATACAAGATTCACATTTACCACAATTTTTCTTTGCTAAGTTATAACAACTTCTTACAAGCTCTAACGGTACACCTTTCTCTAAAGCAATTTTAACTATATCATCCTTAGAATAATTTATCAAGGGGGCTTGAACTTTAGGTTTTACAAGTGTTGAGAACTCAAAAACAGAATTTATTCTTTCTCTGAATTCAGGAGTATTATCTGGAAAAGTTTTTCCTTCTTGTGCATTTGCACCAAACAAAATATCTGTGAAGCCTTCGGCATCTGCAAACGCTGCTGCAATATTTAAGAATAATCCGTTTCTATTTGGTACCCAAACTGATTGCATGCTTGATATCGTACCAAGATTATTTTCAGGCGCCTGTTCTGATGAAACAAGTGCTGTATGCGTTATTGCTTTTAGCCAATCAAGTTTTATTACTTCGTGACGGATGTTGTAATATTCACATATCTTTTTTGCTGCGGATATTTCCTCTTTTGAAGGCTTTTGTCCGTAATCGAAAGTTATACCCAGCTCTATATTGTATTCGTCTTTTGCTATTCCTAATGTTACTACTGAATCAAGTCCGCCGGATATTAAAACTATTGATTTGCGCATTCTTATTCATCCTCATCTTCGTATTCATCAATTAGGAGATGTGCTTCTGTTTTTAAGTAGTCTGAATAATCTTTGCTTGCTATTACTTCATCAAGTATGCGTCGGTCAGAGATATTATATAATGCAATTAAGGCATTCTTTTTTACTTCATCATCCGGATCTGTAAGGCAACTTTTTATGCAATCTTCTGCTCGCGGATCATCACTATTCATCAATGCTTCAATCGCATTAATTCGAACCATAGGTGATTCGTCCATTAATGATTTTTTTAGCGCGTTAAATATTTTTTCGTTTCTAATGTTAAGTTTTCCTAATGCCTCAATGATTTTTTCTTTTAAAAATGAAAATTTACTAAATACACCATGTTTACTATCAAGAATTGAAATTAACGGTTCTACTGCCCTTAAATCTCCTATTATTCCTAACGCATTTGTTGCAGATTCTTTTAGGTAAATAGATTTTTCGTTTTCATCTGATACTAAATTTATTAATGGGGTTACTGCATATTTATCACCTATTTTCCCTAAAGCGTCTGCACAAGCCAGTCTGACTTTGTAATTTTCATCCTTGTTATTCATACAATCTAATAGTACTGTTACATATGCGGTATCTTTATGGTTTGCTATTGCTTTGGCGCATATTACTCTAAGATTTATGCTTTCATCACTATCCTCTTCAGGCTTTTTAACAAGAAGTTTGACAATAGAATCTAATGATGAACTGTCACGATAATTATCAGCACACTTCACTATTTGAGCAAGATATTCCGGTTCAATAACTGTTTCAAGAAGATAATTGTATATCTCAATTAAATCTTCACGACCATAGAATTCTTCAAGCTCTGTTATATTATGCAAGACCTCACTGTGGTCAACTTCATCGTTTAGGCCACATTGGAGAGCTATAGAATTAAAATCTATTCCACAATTCTCTTTCACACCTTCAAGATACTACAAATATTATATATTAGCAATATTATTTCTAAATCTTTTTATAAATTGCTCCACCAGTGTTTGAGCGTTTAAGAATTTTTATTCTTTCTCCACGATTTAAAATTATTCCCGGACGGAATGAGTAACCGCAATTTGAACAATATACCTTGCGTTTTCTCAGATTTTTATTTGTATAATAGTTTCTTACTTTGCATTTCGGACATTTGATACTATATCTTTTCGTTTTTAATACTTTTCTGCTGTTTATAGTATTGATTTCTGATTGTACACTATTGAAATCATCATTTTTAATATTTGAACTTGATGCCATTTGTGGGGTGGCAAATATTGCTATTAAAAATAGAACTGTAATAGTAAAAATTTTTTTCATTTGTCAAACCTCTGTATATATAGAATTGTAGCAGTTTTTTACTGCCGGTGCAACATGATTCTTTATGCTATTATATTGGCGAATTCTTTTTATAAATTACATTTCAATTCTCAGGCTAAGATTGTTTATTTGATTTGACAATGTACTGGCAGTACGTGTAAGTATCACTGCTAGTGTTGCAATACTTGTTTTACTTATGTTTCCATTATTGTTTTGGATTAGCTCCTCTAATATTCTTGCTAAATGTTTAACATAGGAGGCTTCAATTGCCATTTTTTGAATGCTGTCTGAATATTCTTTTTTGTTATAGTTCATAATTTCTCCTTTTTTTGTAATTATACCACGATATAAAAATTAATATAATTTCCTATTTATTTTATTACAAATGTTAATAAATATTATTATGTTTTAAATTCTTAACTTTACTCTTTTTATTTGTCCGTGGCACGGTTTGTTTATATTGTCATTATGGCGGACAATTTAATTATGGACAAGGAATTGTTGTTAAAACTTGCACTTCGTATCAAGGAATTGAGGAAGATAAATAATTATTCTCAGGATGATTTAGCAGCGATATCAAATATTGCTCGTTCTACGTTAGGGAATATTGAAACGGCTCAAAATGATATTACTTTTTCTAAATTAAATAAGATTGCAAAAGCGTTTAATCTATCATTATCAGAGTTTCTGAATTTTTAGTGTTCTGTCAGTTTGTGATTATTTAACGTTTTAACAGTTTTCAAATTGAAGTTATTAAATAAAAACTATTCTTTGATTTATCAATTATCTTGTTATATAATTTTCCTAAATAAAGGGTGAAAAAGAATGAAAGAACAAAAAATAGCAGTAATCGGATATGGGCTTTGGGGAAAGAACATTGTAAGAAATTTTTACAACCTTAATGCGCTTTCTACCGTATGTGATTTGGATGAAGAAACATTGGCAAAAGTTAAGGAGCTTTATCCTTCAGTTAATGTTACGAAAGATATGAACGATATAATAAACAACCCTGAGATAACAGGTGTTGTTGTAGTAACTCCGAGTCATACTCATTTTAAGATAGTAAAAGCAATGCTTAATGCCGGCAAGCACGTTTATGTTGAAAAACCTATTTCTACAGTTGCTCACGAAGCAAAAGAACTTACAGAGTTAGCAGAGGAAAAAGGTTTGATATTGATGGTAGGTCATTTACTTTTATACCATCCTGCTGTAAACAGATTAAAGATGCTTGTTGAAGAAGGTGTTCTTGGTGAATTAGTATATGCACAAAGTGACAGATTAAACGTTAATTATTTTAAGAATGACAGAAGTGTTATGTGGGATTTAGCTCCTCATGATGTGTCAATGATGGCGTATGTTACAGGAAAAACTCCTTTAAGAGTTGTATCTGCAATAGGTTGTTCTTCCGACAGAAACGAAATTATGGATATAACTCATATAAGCATTGAATTTGAAGGCGGAATGCTTGGGCATATTTCAGACAGTTGGATTACTCCTCAAAAGCACGTTAACCTTTTAGTTAGAGGGACTAAGAAAACTGCTATCTTTGATGATACTTTGCCAGAGAATAAATTAAAACTTTATGATAATTTTGTAGCTAACAAAACAGAAGTAATTGCGCTTGATTATTTGGAAATAGAACCGTTGAAATTGGAGTGTCAACATTTCCTTAACTGTTGTGCAACAGGTCAAGAACCTCGTTCTGACGGTCAAAACGGGTATGTTGTTGTTAGTATTCTTGAAGAAGCAGAAAGGATTATGCTTGGTTCTAAGGTTAAAGTTCTTGATGAAAAAGAAAAGAACTTTGCTTCTTCACGTTTAAAACAGTAGGAGAGATTATGGCAAATTTCATAACTTTATTTAGAGTATTTTTAATGTTTATTGGCGTATATTTAATTTATGCGCACTTGGATAATATGGCTGCAGGAATTTGGGCGTTAGCTCTTACCATATTGGCTTTTGCGATGGACGGGCTTGACGGTTATGTTGCAAGAAAATTCAACGAATCCTCTAAGTTAGGTGCATTGCTCGATATAATGAGTGATAGAATAGTTGAAAATACTTATTGGATTTTATTTGCAGTTATGGGATGGCTACCTATACTTTTCCCGTTAGTAGCTATAACCAGAGGGTTTATTACAGATACAATCAGAAGCGCAGCAATGGAGCATGGTTATACTGCATTTGGTGCTACAACAATGCAAAGGAATCCGATATGTATTTTTATTACCTCATCAAAGTTTATGAGAATAAGCTATGCGGTTGCAAAAGTAGCAGCATTTGTTGTTATTGTGGCATCAAGGGTTCCCGGTTGTCCTGCGGCTGAGGCTGTTTTTGAAGTCGGTTATTGGTTAGCTGTTATTGCTATCGTATTCTGCGTAGTAAGAGGCTTGCCTGTTGTTATAGAATCTAAATATCTTTTTGAAAAATAATGAGTAAAATTAACGTAGCGTTATATGAACCAGAAATTCCGCAAAATACAGGAAATATAGCAAGACTATGTGCTTGCTGCGGGGCTTCTCTGTATCTTGTAGGAAAGTTGGGATTTTCTTTATCAAGTAAATATACTAAGCGTGCGGGATTGGATTATTGGGACAGCGTTGATCTCCACAAAGTTGATAATATGGAGGAGTTGTATAAATTATTCCCTGATAGTACTTTTTATTATTTGACGACGAAATCGCATAAGTTATATACAGATATCAAGTATAAAGATGGAGATTTTCTTGTATTTGGTCCCGAAACAAGGGGATTGCCTGATTTTTATGTTAAGCAAGATACGGCTGTAACTATTCCAATGAAAGAAGGTCAGAGAAGTTTGAATCTATCTAATTCTGTTGCGATAACTGTTTATGAGGTTATCAGACAAAATGGACTTTAAACTCCCTATAAGAGAACAAAATTCGCATAAAGGAACTTTTGGTAAAGTTTTAAATATTGCAGGGTCTGAAAATTATACCGGAGCAGCTTATTTATCAAGCCTTGCAGCTTTAAGAGTAGGTTGCGGGTATGTTACGCTTGCTTCTTCCCCGAAAGTCGTTTCGGCGGTTTCTGCCCTGACTCCGGATATAGTCTATTTACCGCTATCAGAGCTAAAAAATAATCTTGGTAATTACAGTGTTGTATCCATTGGATGCGGGTTATCTGTTCAAACCGCTACGGCTATTATGTTTAAATCTGTTATTAACGAGCTTGCAAGTCTTAATATCCCCGTTGTTATTGATGCTAGCGGGTTAACTCTTTTATCAAAAATAAAAGGTATTACTTTGCCTGAAAAATTAGTTATAACACCTCATCCTGCAGAGGCTTCCAGACTTTTAAAAGTTGAAGTTGAAAAAATTCTTAATAAACCCGATTTCTATGTAAAAAAATTGGCTAAAACCTATAACTGCGTAGCTGTATTGAAAGGGCATAATACAAGGGTTGTATCTGTAGATGGCGAAGTCTATGTTAATAACACAGGAAACAGCGCGCTTGCAAAGGCGGGCAGCGGAGATGTTTTGTGTGGTATGATTACAGGATTTATTGCTCAGGGTGTTGAACTTTTTGAGGCAGCTAAATTAGCTGTATTCCTACACGGTAAGACAGGTGAGCTTGCGGCAAATGCATTAACGGAATATTCTGTTCTTGCTTCGGATTTGCTTAATTTTATCCCAAAAGCTATTGCTGATGTTCAAAATTAATCGATATTTTTCTATCGTATATAGATTGCTTTAACTTTTATAACAATATTATATTTTGATGTTTACCAGAATCGATTTATATGCTATAATATTGCTATACTGAAAGTGTATCGTATCAATACTAGTTATTTAGCTAATATTCATATATTTTATTGTGTGTTAGGTATATGAAGTTCTTAACAAAACTTAATAATTGCAAATGTATTTAGCAATTATTTTAAAAAGAAATACTTTATATATATACAAGAGCGATATAGGATATTAGATAAGGAGAATAAAGTTATGGCAAGAGTTTTAATTTCAATGCCCGAAGGATTTTTAGACAAAATTGATGAAGTAGCAGGTAACGAAAATCGTTCACGCTCTGAACTTATCAGAGAAGCATTAAGAAGCTACATTCACAGAAGCAAAGTTCGTAATACAGCCTATGCATCAAAGAATGCACAAATTTTAGAGGCGTTACTTGATTAGTTTAGGGGAAATTAATAGCCGTAATTGTGAGAATTAATCAAATAGAAACCGCACGAGGAAAAATACACGAGGAAAAAGGAAATATAAGAGAGAAATTTTAAACACACGAGAAATTAGAACAAAAAGTTAGCCGATTTAAAAATCGGCTTTTTTTTGTGTTGTTTGGGGTGAATTTTTGAGGTGGTGAGGTTTTTGGATTAATAATTTTTTTAGTTTATAATTTAGGTATGAAGAAGTTTTTAATTATATTTTTATTATTAGTAATATCATATCCTGTATGTAGTGAAGAGGTTTCACAGAGCGGAAATTCTGCAAAGGTTGAAACAATAAAGGAAAATGTTGTAAATCAAGAAAAGACATTATCACCCAAAGAGCTATATACACAGGCTTTGGCACTATATAGCGACAATAATACTGAGGCTGCACTAGAGAGCTTTAAGCAGATTCCTGAGTATGGAAGAACAAGTACGGCGTGGTTATTGATGGGGAATTTACTTGCTGATATGGGCAAAAAGGATGAAGCTATCTTTATGTATCGAAGGGCAATTGCGGTTGATAAGGATAATTATAAAGCATATTATAATCTTGGAAATATGTATTTAGCTGATGATATTTTTTATACTGCGATTGATTGTTATAAAGATGCAATAAAGGCAAAAATGACTTTTCCTTATGCATATTATAATTTAGGTATAGCGTATGTAAAGACAGGCAATTTAAAGAAGGCAAAGTCTGCATTTGTGAATGCACTTGAGTATAAAAAGGATGAACCGGATTTTCATTATAATTTAGCTTATGTTTATAAGCAATTAAACAAACCCAAGCTGGCTCAAACGTATTTGAATAATTATAATAAGTTAATGGGGTACTAGATGAATATACTAAACGAGTTTGATACAATAGGAGCTATTTCGACACCATTAGGGACAGGCGGTGTTGGTGTAATAAGGGTATCAGGCGGAAAAGCGTTTGAGATATTGGAAAAAATTTTTGAAGGCAGAACAGAGGTTAAAAATTTTAAGCCATCGCATTTTTATCATGGTGTGATAAAAGACGGAGAGAATATTCTTGATGAAGTTATAGTACTTCCTTTTTTTGAACCAAACAGCTACACAGGAGAAAATGTGTTTGAGGTTCAGTGTCACGGTGGGATTAATGTTGTTAATTCTATCTTAGATTTGATTTTAAAGTCCGGGGCAAGGATTGCTGAACGAGGGGAGTTTACAAAGCGTGCATTTTTGAATAAGAAAATGGATTTAGCGCAAGCAGAAGCTGTTGCAGATTTGATTCATTCTAAGACTAAAGAATTTGTTATTCCTTCTTCCAGAAACCTTAAGGGCGCATTGTCTATAAAAATTAAAGAAGTTCGTAGTAGGATTTTTGAAGTTTTATCAAGAATTGTTGCGGGAATTGATTTCCCTGAAGATGTTAAAGAACCTGAATATGAGTATTTAGAATCAGAGTTCAGGAGTGCAATTTCTTTAATTGATAAAATACTAAGCGGAGCAGGTGCTTCAAATATAATGAGGCAAGGGATAACGGTTGCGATTGTTGGAAAGCCGAATGTTGGAAAGTCTTCTCTTTTTAATGCATTACTGAGTCATGATAGGGCGATTGTTACAGAAATTGCGGGTACAACAAGAGATGTAATAAAAGAAACTTTGGATTTGGGGATTCCTGTTACTTTGATTGATACTGCAGGCATTAGAGAAGATGAAGACGTTGATAAAGTAGAGAAAATCGGGATTGAGTATTCAAAGCAGAGTTTGGATGAAGCTGATTGTGTTGTATTTGTTTATGATGCGGTCTCCGAAATGAATGATGAAGATAAAATGATTTTGGAACTTATTAATCCTCAAAAGCTGATTACTTGTGCAAATAAGGCGGATATTGCAACTTGCAAACCAGAATGTGATTTGATGATTTCGGCTAAGACCGGTGATGGTATTGATAAGCTAAAAGAGATTATAAAGTCTAAAATCTGTTTGATAAATCCTGAGGATATGGAATTCGTTACTAATTTAAGGCAGCAAAATTGTTTACAAAGAGCAAAAGAGGCGCTTGTAAATGCTTTAAATGGGGCTGTTTATAAAGAATTACAGGACTTGATTTCTATTGATGTAAAATCTGCACTTATTGCATTGGACGAACTTAGTGGGGAAGTTATTACAGATAATATTCTAAATAACATATTTGATAATTTTTGTATCGGTAAGTAGTTTGTAAAATTTATTTAATATTAATACTTTAAAAAGCAATTATTCCTCTACAAAAAAACTTTATAAAAATATATTAGGATAATAAGGGGAATTAGTTATGTTATTTACTGTTGGGGAACCTAATAATACAAGCAGTAACTATTATGAAAACAGGTATATGCAAACATCTGTTAACTCAACTTTAAAAAAAGAGTATCTTGTAAAAAAGGGCGATAGCTTATGGGAAATTTCGAAGCGGCATTTAAATGATAAAGAAGCTACAAATGCAGAAATTCAGGATATGATGTATAAAATAGCTAAGTTGAATAAAATAAATTCAGTGGACGCTGCGAATAGTTTAAAAGTAGATGATATAATATATTTGCCGGATGTAGAATCTCCTAGATTATCAAGATGTGAAGTAAAAAATTGGTTTTTAGCTCCTAAATTAAAGCATAAGGCAGAGCAAAGACTGTCACCTCAAAAACTTGCAAAAGTGGCTGCAGATAAAATTAATAAATATATTGTACCAGAAGGCTCTGATTTTAGTCGTTCACAACGTCAAATATATAAATTAAATAACCTTGATAATGTACCGAAAGAATTGTATAAAGAACATGCCGTTGCTGGGATAAAATGTTGGAATGAATATTTGTCTAATCCCGATAATTCGTTAAAAATTACTAAGGGAAATTTATCTTTATCCAATGTTAAGGGAGCTATTCATATTGTAAAAAAATCAAGTGATAAATATGATGCAACAACCGTTGCAAGTATGTATGTTGTCGCGGATAAGAATGGAAAAATAAGAGAAATTACTTTTAATTCACCTGAATTAAGAATTAATAATATTGCATTTGATTATCAAGTTAACAGAGATGGAAGTTTATCTAAAATTACTAATGGTGGTGTATCCTCATACTCATTAGCATCTCTATCTAATGAAGATTATGAGGTGTTGGTATCAAATCTACAAAAACTCCTTGATGAAAGAATAGATTAAGTTGTTATTGTTTGTATTATTGCAAACATCGTTAATTTATAGTACTCTATATTATAGTAATATTAGTAATTAGAGAGTTTATAGCATTGGATTTTAAAATAATATTTGATCTTTTAGTGATTGCGTTTTTACTATTTTTAAACGGATTTTTTGTGGCAGCAGAGTTTGCGCTTGTAGGTGTTAGGAAGACTAGGATAAAGCAGCTTTCAAATGAAGGTAATTTTAATGCAAAATTAGCCTTGGATGCGGTTAAGAATTTGGATAGATATATAGCTGCTGTTCAGTTAGGTATTACTATTTCTAGTTTAGGTATAGGTTGGGTTGGAGAGTCTGCAATTGCAAGAATAATTATTCCGTTATTCAAATTTTTGCCTGCAAATTATGACTCAATTGCCGCTCATACAGTTTCTGCTGCGATTGCTTTTGCTGTAATTACAGTGTTACACGTTGTAGTCGGGGAATTAATGCCAAAGTCTATTGCTTTGCAATTCCCTGAAAAAACTACTTTATGGGTTGCAAAGCCGATGTATCTTGTTACAAGACTCTTTGCACCAATGATTTATTTACTAAACGGTTTAGGCGCCTTCCTTTTAAGATTGTGCGGGATAGAGCCGGCTCAAAATCATTCTGCGGCGTACTCAACTGAAGAGCTTAATATGCTGATTGATGCGAGTTATAAGGGTGGGGTAATTAATGCTAAGGAAGCAGAAATGCTTCAAAATGTGTTTAAGTTTTCTGAGTTGAATGCGAAGCAAATTATGTTGCCGCGTCCTGATATGGTAGGCATTTCTATTGATTCATCAAAGGATGAAATTTATAAAATTCTAACTGAAAATAAATATACGAGATACCCTGTTTTTGATGAAGACTTAGATCATATAGAAGGGATTTTGCATATTAAGGACATTTATCCTAAATTGATTGAAGGTAAAGAATTTGATTTGAAATCTTTGTTAAGGGAGGTTTATTACATACCTGAGACAATGGCAGTTGATAAATTAGCAGTAGAGTTTCAGCAGCGTCATATTCAGATGGGAATTGTTGTTGATGAATTTGGCGGAACAAGCGGACTCGTTACACACGAGGATGTTTTGGAAGAAATCTTTGGAGAAGTACAGGACGAGTTTGATGATGATGAGGAAGTTGATGTTAAAAAGATTTCAGATGATGTTTATGAAATATGCGGGAAAATGCGTATAGATGAGTTTTGCGAAATGTTTAACGTCCAACTGGAAGATGAAGAGGATGTCAAAACAATAGGCGGATATTTCATAAAAAAATTTGGAAAAATTGCCTGTGTTAAAGATGAAATTACTGATGATAATTTTAAATATTGCGTTACTCAAACTGATTCTTCCAGAATTGTTAAATTAAAGATTGAACGGATTAATTCTAATGTTATGGAAAATTAAGGTTAACCAGATAGTGAAAAAATATTAATTCTTTGTTAAACTGTAATAAGAAGATTGAGTATAAAATTTGGAGTTTGCTATGGTACAGGATAATACGTTAGTAATGATATTGGCAGGAGGAGAAGGCAAAAGGTTATATCCTTTGACAAAAGACAGAGCAAAACCTGCTGTACCGTTTGGCGGAAGATATCGGATTATTGATTTTGTTTTGAATAATTTTATTAACTCCGGATTTTATAAAATCAAGGTTTTAACTCAGTATAAATCAGATTCATTAAATAAACATATATCAAGAGGTTGGGCTTTATCCCCTCATATTAACCAATATGTAGATTTGGTTCCTGCTCAAATGAGAACCGGTGGTTCGTGGTATCTTGGAACGGCTGATGCTGTTTATCAAAATATTTTCCACATTCGTGATGAAGATCCTAAATATGTTTGTGTTTTTGGTGGGGATCATATTTATAAAATGGATGTATCTCAGATGTTACATTACCATAAGAAAAACTGTGCAGATTTAACTATTTCTGCAATTCCAATTCCGATTTCCGAGGCTTCAGAGTTTGGAATTATGGAGGTTGATGAAAATTGGAAGTTGGTTAATTTTGTTGAGAAACCGCAGTATTCTCCAAGACCGATGCCTAATAACCCTGATATGTGTTTAGCTTCTATGGGGAATTATATATTTAAGAAAGAAATTCTTCTAAATGCTTTGGAAGAAGATTCCAAAATTTCTGAGTCAAACCATGATTTTGGTAAAAATGTTATTCCAATGCTATTAAATCAAGGCAAAGAAATTTATGTTTATAATTTTTGCAGTAACAAGTTCGCAGGCATGACCGAAGGTGAAAGAGGTTACTGGAGAGATGTAGGTTGTGTGGATGCATATTGGCAAGCAAATATGGATTTGCTTATTGCCAATCCTGAGCTTAATTTATATTCTGCTAAGTGGCCGCTAAGGACATTTAATTACAATTATCCGCCGGCTAAGTTTATCTGGCAAGAGGGGGATAGAGTCGGTATGGCGACAAATTCACTCGTTTCTGAGGGGTGTATTGTTTCCGGTGGTATTATTTCTAAATGCGTACTATCACCTAAAGTTAGAATTAACAGTTATTCTCAAGTTACAGAAAGTATTTTGATGGAAGATGTTAACGTCGGCAGATACTCTGAAATCAGAAGAGCTATTATTGATAAAAATGTTTCTATTCCGCCTTATACAAAGATCGGTTTTAACCGTGAAGAAGATGAAAAGCGTGGTTTCTTTGTTTCTCCAAATGGGGTTACGGTTGTTCCTAAGGGAGCTATTTTATGATGAAAAAAATTATAATCGCAGTTTTATCATTATTTATTATTTCGTGTTCAACCTATCTTGTTTTTGCTAATTCTGCAAAACCTGTATATACAAGCTCTAGAATGTTTCTGGAAGAATCGGTTAAAACTAAGACTCCTGTTCTTGTTTATTTTTACAGCAATGATTGCAAGTATTGTGTTGCATTCTCCAAAGTTTTTAATAAAGTAGTAAAAGATTATAGTAATAAATATTATTTTGCTAAACTGAATGTGTATGACAGAAATAATACAGAGCTATGTGAAAAATTAAATATTCAAACAATTCCTGCTGTATTTATCTATGAGCCAAAAGAAAACCTTATTTACTCTGTTCCACCTCATGAATTTGGAGAAGCCGCTCTTAAAAAAGTACTTGATAATTATCTCGCAAAAAGAAAATAATCTTATACTTGCTCTTTAATTTCTTCTTTTACTTGTGAGTTTTGAGTTGTATTAGATGACTTCAAGTAATTATTCATTTGATTAATGGCAGAAGTTGTGTATTGTTCTGCTTTTTTAATTCCGGCATTTGCGGCTTTGTCAATAAAATATGACTGTCCGCCTGAGGCAAGAAATGTTGATGCTGTATTAACATTTTTAATTATGGAATTAAGCTGCTCATTTTGAGCTTTTGCTTCTTGATTTTCTCTAATTTGTTTATCGGCAAAACTTCCTATTCTGTTTAAGATTGCGCCTGTTAATGTTGATAAAGCCATTGCTTTTCCGCCTGAGGCTAGTAAAAATAAGAATGCGGTTGACGTTGCTATACCACCGATTAGAGGAATTCCAAGTTTTAATGTTGTTGATATTCTTTCATTTTTAGTATCATCGGCAGCGATTACTATTCCCATCGTGGCTAGTGGCGTTAACATACCAAAGACGATATCGGTAAAGGCTGAACCTAGCGTTATATCTCTGATTTTATCAAAGTATAAATCGCTTTCTGCATTAGTAACTTTATTTAATTTATTTGTTGTATCGTATATTTGTTTTCGTATTTTGATGTACTCATTTCTTGGTAAGACTGCTTTTAAGTATGTTAAGGTTTCTTGTAATTTGCCTTTTTGTCCTCTATTTATTGCTTTTATAATATTAGGAATTGCACCGTTTATTTCTTTGATTGTCGAGGCTTGATATGTTGGATTCTTTTTAACTTGTTCAATTATAATTTGGAGTTTGTTTCCTATTTCCTTATTTATACGTTCTCTTGAACTGATTTCATCAGCTCCGGATAATTGTTTATATTCTTTTAATTGGTTAAAGATATCTTTTAGTACGCTTCTGGTTTTTGTATCTTCCGGTGTAATTAGCTTATCAAGGTTTTTAAGAAGTTTGTATGTTACATTAAATTTATCATCTATGTTATTTGAGATAATTGTTTTGTTGTTTAAAATGTAGTTTTGATAAGAGGCTTTTATGGGCGCAAGCCATTCTTCTACCGTAAATCTTGTAAATTGTCCTTCTTTGTAGTAGTTCAAATCTGTGTATGCTTCATAGAACTTGTCATTTAGTCCTTTTAAACGTCCTGTTAAGATTTCTTTACGAACATTGAATGCGTCTATGGAAAAGTTTTTGTTATAGGTACTATTTGCATCCCTTATGTTTTGGCGGATTAGGTCTAAAACTTCTTTCAGTGTATAGTTTTTATCATTCACTTGTATAATTTTTGATAAATCTTCGTTTTTTTCAATTTCTTTTAGCTTATTAAGTACAGTATCATTAGTTTTTAATAATGATTTTTTACATTTATCATAGTTAGAGGTCACCGCTTTTGTTGCTAGTCTATCCCAAGTCTGTGTTAATTTATCACATAGTGGCCCCATGTGTAACCATCTTGCAATTTTATTTGATAAACTGTCTTTCATTGCTGAAAAGTTTACCAGTATCTGTGAACGCATTAGAGTTTTATCCAAAAACCTTGCTATTTTTACTGATGTTGGCTCAATTTTTTTTAACTGACCTTGCGCAGATTCCTTAATTTGATCTGCCTTTAAATAACTTTTTCTAATAAAGTTATCTATGTAATTCATTATATTTCGTCTGTAAAATACTGCTGCATAGGCGCCGATAGCAAGAGTTACGCCGCTGCCTATAAGCCAAGACTTAAGTTTACTCTTTGATTGTTGGTTCTTTTTTGTTTCCTCTGCGGTCGTGCTTTGTCCTGCTGGTGTTTTTACAGTATTTGTGTTTATTGTATTTGTTTCTGCACTGCTTTTAAAGGCTTTATTAGAATTTAGCCTTTGACCTGAATTAAGCACAGATTGTCTTACACTTATACCTTCCATATATTTATAAAAACACATATAAGTTATAATTTGCTTCTTTATTAATTTATGTTACAAAAAAGCAATTTTATTTAGCTTATATACTTTATATATATAGCTACGAGGAGTATTATGGCGCCAATTATAAATAATAGTTTCCTAAATATGGATTTTTTACCATTCTTTAATCTGTCACTACCTATGTTTAACGATAGTAGGGGATTTGATACAATATTTTCGAACCTTTTTAGTGGATTTGAAAATAAATTTTTCACACCAATGCCATTAATTGATTTTAGCTTGATGTCATTACCTGTTATACCTCAACCTATAGGACGAACAGAAGAAAAAGTATCTACCCCAACAGATCCGGATAAAACCTTTGACAAGATTATGGAATATGTTTTTGATGATGAGGGTGGATATGTAAACCATCCTAAAGACCCTGGTGGTGCAACAAATATGGGTGTTACTCAAAGGACTTATGATGGTTATTGCAGACAAAAAGGTATCCAGTCAAAAAGTGTAAAAGATTTAACCAGAGAAGAAGCAAAGAAGTTATATTATGAATTGTTCTGGGGACCGTCGGGGGCAAAAGAGTTAGCACAAAATGGAAATGAAAAATTAGCTTATGTAGTATTTGATACGGCTATTCATAGCGGTATTCCAAGAGCTAAAAAGTTACTTGCTCAATCAAACGGTGATGCAGAAAAAATGCTTGATAACAGACTTGCTTTTATGAAGGGATTAAAGAATTGGGATACTTTTGGCAATGGTTGGACAAATAGAATTGATAAAATAGATACAAGAATCGAATATATGGCTTAATTTTTTAAATTGTATCAAAGCCTTCTTCAATAAATCTTGCTTTTATTTTTGCAACTTCTTCTTTGTCAGGGATTCTTGCGTTCAATTTGTATTCAAGCCCAAGTTTTTTATATTTATCTTTAGCCATATCATGGTACGGTAGAAGTTCGACTTTTTCTAAGTGGTAGTTTTTTAGGAATTTTATAAGATTAGTTATATATTCATCTTCAATAGTATAACCTGGGGTTAAAACCTGACGAATTCTTATTGATTTATCGTTTTCAGCCAGAAAATCGAGGAATTTGATTACTTTATCATTAGGTTTTCCTGTAAGCTCTTTGTGTATATCATTGTTTAGATGTTTAATATCAAGCATTATGAGGTTTGTATATTTCATAAGCTCTTTTAAATCATCTGTAATATTTACATATCCGCAAGTATCAATAGCAGTGTGCATTCTTGCATCTTTTAGTTTTTGAAATGCTTCAATTAGAAACGGAATTTGTAATAAAGGTTCACCCCCTGATACGGTTACTCCACCGCCTGAGGCATCATAGAATGGTTTATACTTTAGAACATCAGAAACAAACTCATCCGAGGTCATTGAATTGGCTTGACCGCTCCAGGTGTCAGGGTTATGGCAGAATAGACATCTAAAACAGCACCCTTGCAAGAATAACACATATCTTATTCCTGGGCCGTCCAGTGTTCCCATTGTCTGTATTGAATGATAATTACAGCGTCTCATAACATTTTGATTATATAACAAAAATGACACAGGGGAAATTCCCTGTGTCATTAGTGGTTTGTTCAATAAATTATATTGAAGAGTGGAAAGTTCTGTTAATAACATCAAGTTGTTGTTCACGAGTTAATTTGATGAAGTTAACAGCGTATCCGCTAACTCTGATAGTTAATTGCGGATAATTTTCCGGATGTTCCATAGCATCTTGAAGTGTTTCACGGTTAAGAACGTTAACATTCAAGTGTTGAGCGCCTTTACCGAAGTAACCGTCCATCATACCAGTTAGGTTGCTTATTTGTTCTTCTCTTGCTTTACCTAATGTTTCAGGAAGGATACTGAAGGTATTAGAAATACCATCTTTAGCGTTTTTGAAAGGAAGTTTAGCAACAGAACAAAGTGAAGCTAAAGCACCTTTGCAATCTCTTCCGCTAAATGGGTTAGCACCTGGAGAGAATGGAACTCCTGCTACTCTACCGTCAGGTGTATCGCCTGTTTTCTTTCCGTATACTACGTTACTTGTGATTGTAAGAATTGATTGTGTTGGAATTGCGTTTCTGTATGTTTGGATTTTTTCAATCTTAGACATAAATCTGTTTACTAAATCAACACCGATTGAATCAACTCTATCATCGTTGTTACCGTATTTTGGATAATCGCCTTCGATTTCAAAGTGTTTTGCGATACCGTTTTCTCTGATAACTCTAACTTTAGCATATTTAATAGCTGATAATGAGTCAGTTACAACACTGAACCCTGCAATACCGCAACCAAGTTTACGAACTGCGTTTGTATCCATTAATGCTAATTGAGCTTTTTCGTAGTTATATTTGTCGTGCATATAGTGAATGATATTTAATGCGCTAACATAAGTTTCAGCTAACCATTCCATTACCTTGTCAAATTTTTCCATTACTGTATCGTAATCAAGGTATTCATCGGTAATTGGTTCGAAATCGGCAACTCTGTCGCCTGTTCTTTCATCAATACCGCCATTGATTGTGTAAAGAAGTGCTTTAGCAAGGTTAGCTCTTGCACCGAAGAATTGCATTTCTTTACCGATTACAAGCGGAGAAACGCAGCATGCGATTGCATAGTCGTCACCAAATGATTCACGCATTAGGTCATCGTTTTCATATTGGATTGCGCTTGTTTCGATACTTACTTTTGCACAGTAATCTTTGAAACCTTGTGGTAAATCTTTACTCCAAAGAACTGTCATGTTTGGTTCAGGAGCCGGTCCAAGGTTGATTAATGTTTGAAGCATTCTGAATGAGTTCTTTGTAACAAGCGGTTTTCCGTCCATTGTCATACCGCCGATACTTTCTGTTGTCCAAACAGGATCGCCGCTGAACAAGTCATTGTATTCAGGGGTTCTTAAGAATCTTACCATTCTTAATTTGATGATGAAATCATCCATTATTTCTTGTGCTTGTTCTTCTGTAATCTTGCCTGCTTTTAAATCTCTTTCTGAATAGATATCAAGGAAAGTAGATACTCTGCCTAATGACATTGCTGCACCGTTTTGGTCTTTAATCGCTGCTAAGTAACCAAAGTATGTGAATTGAACTGCTTCTTGGAAACTTTCTGCCGGTTTGCTTATATCTATACCATAAGAAAGAGCCATTTCTTTCATATCTTTTAAAGCACGAATTTGTTCGCTTACTTCTTCTCTTAATCTGATTACATCTTCTGTCATAGGAAGATTTTCAGTAGCTAATTTATCTTTTTGCTTTTCTTCAATAAGTCTATCGATACCGTATAGAGCTACACGTCTGTAGTCACCTATAATTCTGCCTCTTCCGTATGCGTCCGGTAAACCTGTAATGATTGCAGAGTGTCTGCATCTTTTGATTTGGTCGGTATATACATCAAAAACACCGTCATTGTGTGTTTTTCTGTATTTTGTATAAATCTTTTTAAGTTCTTCATCTACAGGTAAGCCGTATGCTTTACAAGATGCTTCAACCATTCTGTAACCGCCGTTTGGCATAATTGCTCTTTTTAATGGAGCATCTGTTTGTAAACCTACGATAAGTTCATTTTCTTTATCAATGTATCCTGCACCATGTGAAGTGATTGATGATGGAGTTGATGTATCTGCATCAAGAACACCTTTCTTGTGTTCTTCCTTCATTAATTCACTTACTTTGCTCCACATATACATTGTTCTTTGAGTAGGACCGCTTAAGAAACTGTCATCTCCATAATATGGCGTGCAGTTATTCTTAATGAATTCTGACACGTCAATTGTTCTATTATCTAATATTTGGGCAACCATTCTAACCTCCTTTATTCTTGTTGGTTCCATTTATTATAATATTTTGTGATTTTGTGAAATATCCGGATTTATGGATATGCGTGGAATTCTTTATTTCTTGCCACCATGGGATATTATACATGAAAATATTTTCATTTACAAGAAATTAATCTAATTTAATGTTTTTCTTTGGTTAGTTTTAATATGTTATTCTCTTTACCGTCTTGTTTTTTTGAATTAAAATAAGTATGTCGTTAATAATACGGAGGGCTTTTATGAAGATATTATTTGCATCTGCGGAGGTTGCACCCTTTTCTAAGGCAGGCGGACTTGCTGATGTTGTAGGGAGTTTGCCTAAAATCCTTGAGAAGGACGCTGAAATAGCTATTTTTACTCCTTTGCACGGCTGTATTGACGTTGACAAATGGGGAATAAAAGAGCTTGATAATTCCGTTATGTGGATTTCTTTTCAAGAAAGACCTCAGAGATTTAGACTTTTTATGGGAAAACTTCCGGGAACTAATATTAATGTATTTTTTGTTCATAATGATTGGTATTTTTCTTGCTTTAATGAGGTTTATCCTAAGTGGCTTGATCCAAGATATGAACATGAAAGATATATTGCTTTTTCATTGGCAACATTAGAGTATGCAAAACAGCTTAATTTTAAGGCTGATATTATTCATTCAAACGATTGGCATACAGCTATGATTCCGCTTTATATAAAATCTAATTATAAATTTGATGAATTTTGGTCGGGGGCGAAGAATGTTTTTGAAATCCATAATCTAGCATATCAGGGAGTTTGGTTTGATGATGTTGTTGATTTTGCTAATATGCGTCGCGATATTGTTTACAATGAATGGGGATGTGAACACTGGGGACGTGTTAATTGGATGAAGGGAGCAATAAATTATTCCGATAAAATTGTTGTGGTTTCGCCTAAGTACGCCGAAGAAATTTTAACTCCTGAGTATGGTGAAGGTATGGATTATACGCTAAGGGGACAAACTCATAAACTTGTCGGAATTTTAAACGGTATTGACTACGATGTTTTTAATCCTAAAACTGATAAAAATTTAGTAAAAAATTATGATAAAAATTCGCTCAAGAATAAGGAAGCTAATAAGAAGAAAGTCTGTGAATTCTTTGGATTAAAATACAATCCGGACAGACCTTTAATTGCTATGATTTCTAGACTTGTTCCTCAAAAAGGGCTTGATTTAATACGGCAGGTTGAGAATGAACTAAAATACATGAATGCGGATTTTGTATTCTTGGGTAGTGGCGATAAGGATTATGAAAATCTTTTAATTTGGTTATCTAATAATACTGATAATATTCGTTCGTATATCGGGTATAAATCCGATTTAGCTAATCTGATTTATGCAGGAAGTGACTTTTTCTTAATGCCATCAGCGTTTGAACCTTGCGGCTTAAGCCAATTAATAGCGATGAGATATGGTACATTGCCAATAGTAAGGGCAACCGGCGGTTTGGATAATACTGTTGTTGGGTATCCTCTGGATAACTCTACAGGGTTTAAGTTCTGGGATTATGACGGTTGGGCAATGAAAGCTGCTATTGAATGTGCTATGTATGTGTATAAAGATAAATATACTTTGAATGCCATGAGAAATAGCGCTATGTCTGCTGATTTTTCTTGGGAAAAAAGTTCAAAAGAATACCTAAAGTTGTACCGCGAACTTGTTGACAGATAAGGGTTTTAAGGTTTTTAAGATCTATCTTTTTAAAATATTTTATTAAATATTTGTAAATCATGTTATTAAATATTAGTAATGTGGTATAATATATATAGGGAGATACATCACAAAAAATTTAATAAGCCGTTTCAGCCAACCAGAAAGGCATATTATATAAATGAACGAAATACAATTCCATAATGACCTAGACAAAATGTTAGCGATAATGCCTGACAAAATTGTCCGCAATGTTACGCACGAACAACTTGAAGATGTTATTGAGATAGTGCTTGATATTGGAAGGGTTCCGGAAATTAGGCATTCAGGTGGCAGAATTGAGCGTATTGCTTGTGATGAGATTACGGAAGATGACATTAATTTTATCACGAGTCACCTGCAAGAGTTTACCTCAGATAACAGATCAGGAATTCCTGGGACTTTGCACAGAATTAGTGCGATTAGAAACAGGCAAGGGAAGATAGTCGGGTTAACGTGTAGGATAGGACGTGTTATTACAGGAACGATTGCTTGTATAAAGGATTTTTGTTTACTTGGTAAAAGTATTTTGTTTTTAGGACGACCGGGGGTTGGTAAGACTACTAAATTAAGAGAAATTTCACGACTTGTTGCTGATGAATTAGGCAAAAGAGTTGTTATAGTAGATACCTCTAACGAAATAGCCGGTGACGGTGATACCCCTCACCCTGCGATTGGTTCTGCAAGACGTATGCAGGTTCGGCAACCGGAGTTTCAAAAAGATATTATGATTGAGGCGGTTGAAAACCATACGCCTGAGGTTATTGTTGTTGATGAAATCGGTACTGAAGCTGAAGCGCAAGCGGCAAGAACTATTGCTGAGCGTGGTGTTATGCTTATTGCAACAGCTCACGGTAACAGCCTTGAAAGTTTAATTAAGAACCCGACTTTGTCTGATTTAGTTGGTGGTATTCAATCGGTTACTTTGGGTGATGATGAGGCTAAGCGTAGGGCTTCTCAAAAAACTGTTCTTGAAAGAGAAAAACAACCTACTTTTGATATTGTTATTGAAATTATTGACAGAAATACTCTTGCGGTTTACAAGGATGCAGCTGAGGCAGTTGACTATATTCTGAGAGGTTGGCCGATTAGACCTGAGATTAGAAAAGTTGATAAGTCTTATGAGGTTAATGTTAAACCTGAAACTCAGCCTCAAACGGTTGCCGAGCATATTAATAAAATAGAAGAAAAAATACTTCCGGAGCCTACTGACAGTTTAAAATTTTCGTTTAACAGAAAACAGTATGTTGAAGATGCTAAGCCGTTTAAGAAAATATATTTGTACGCGGTATCAAGAACTATTGTTGAAAAGATTATTGAGCGTTTGGATTTGAACGTAGAAGTAACAAGAAATATTGATGAAGCTGACTTAGTTATTGCACATAAAAATTTTGCAAAAGGCGGAGCAAAAGTATTATCTACGGCAAATGATTACAGATTGCAAATTTTCTATGTAAAAACAAATTCTATGGCACAAATTCAAAAAGTTATGAAGGAAGCTCTTGATATGCAGAACCAAGCAGAGGTTTTGCAAGGATATTGCGATGACGCGGAGCGCGCTTTAGATGAAGCTAAGGCTGCTATTAACAAAATTCTTGCAGGTGCCGAGCTTATTGAGCTTTCTCCGCAAAACCAACATATTAGAAAATTACAGCACGAGCTTGTTGAACAACATAACTTGGAAAGCAAATCTGTTGGTGAAGGTCCTAACAGGCACTTAAGAATTGTCGGCGGCAGAGAGTTTACTGCTTAATTACTTTAGGCTCTTTATAAAGTTTATTGCTTCTTCTTTTGTGTTTATATCGCCTGAAATTTGTGCTTCCTTTAGTTCGTTAAGAATTTCTCCAAGTTTTGGCGATGGTTGGATATTTAAAATTTCCATTACTTCTTTACCGTCTATTAGTTTGGGTAGAGGTTTAAGGCTGTCTTTAATGTTCAGATAGTAGTTAAGCATTTTATCTAAGCCTTCAAGGTTATTTTTTAAAATTTCTTCAGTGATATCTTTTCCTCTAGCAGATAGTCTGTCAGCTTTTGCAAGGATTATATTATCTATTACATCGTTTTCCATTTTTCTTATATAACGCATATAATGCTTTTCAGAAAGGTTTGGTGCCTGTATTACGCTTGAAGGATAGATGTGCAGCTTTATCTGTTTTGTTATGTATTCAATTTGTTTTTTAGAAAAATGCATTGATTTTAACATTTTTTCAGCCATTTTAGCCCCAACATCATCGTGTTTTATAAAACGATGCCTGCCGCTTTCTTCTATTGTCCAAGTAGAAAACTTCCCAATATCGTGTAAAAATCCTGCCAATTTTAGATGGGCTAGGCGTGAAAATCCGCCAAAATCCTGTTGGTTAAGATGTTCTTTTATCTCATTGCAAGAATTGTTGTAGAGTTGTTGAATTTGGTTAACGACTTCTATTGAATGGTGGAATAAGTCTAAGTGGTGATGAGTATTTGGCGGGACTTTTTTCACACCTGTCATTGGCGGAAAAATCAGCTCTGTTATTCCTGCTTCATCCATTGATAACAATGCTTTTACGCTATGTTCTCCGCTGAATAATTTTAAAATCTCGTAGTTTATACGCTCTATTGCCGGTTGTGTTATGAGGTTTATTCTTGATTTAATTTCCAGTAGGGTATTTTTTTCTATTTCAAACCCCAAACAGCTTTCAAATCTAAATGCTCTTAGTATTCTAAGCGGGTCGTCATCAAAGTTTTCAGGTGATATCATACGAATGAGTTTATTTTCTATATCATTTTTCCCGTTTGTTATATCAATGATTTCTCCATCTGAAATCCTTAGGGCTATTGCATTTATCGTAAAATCTCGGCGTTTGATATCTTTTTCAAGAGAGTTTTCTATTGGATTTGTTATATCGATATAATTTATTTTGTCTTGAAGAACTATTCTGTAAATTTTATTGACTTCATCCAGCGGAATAAAAACTCCGTCAAGTTTTTTAGCAAGTTTTATTGAAAACTCTTTTGCATCTTCATCTACAACGATTATATCTTTATCATAAGTTTCTTTATTTAACAAAGCATCACGAACCGCTCCGCCTACAAGGTAGATTTCTTGATTTAATGAATGTAATGTTTTAATTATGTCGTTATTTAGAATATCCATAGATTAAATTACCAAGAGCAACAATTGTTGCGGTTTCTGCTTTTAAAATAAGTTTGCCGAGAGTTACAAGCGGGAGCTTATTTTCTTTAAAAAATTCAAATTCTTTGTCGCTAAACCCGCCTTCCGGACCTATTATTGCAAGGATTTTTTCATTTGTCTTTATCGGATTATTTAAAATATATTCCTTCAAACTCATTTCTTCGTTGCGTTCTGCAAACACGATTATTTTATCAAATTTATCGAAAGGAAGATTTTTAAGAGTGGTTAATTGGTTACATTTTGGTATATTAGCTCTTTCGCATTGTTTTGATGCCTCATACATTGTTTTTTGCCATTTTTCAACTTTCGCTGATGCAATATTTTGAGCTAAGGCGCAATTCTTTGTATATATAGGATAAATTTCAGAAACTCCGAGCTCTGTAGCTTTTTCAACCAGAAGTAATTGTGCGTCGCTTCTTAGCGGGGTTTGAGCCAATATCAGTTCATAATCCAGTTTGCGTTCTGATTTGCTGCTTGATTGAATTTCTGATATTAATTCATTTTTGGTAATATTCTTAACCTTGCATCTGTAGAGGGTTTCTTTTTCGTCACAGAATTTAATTTCTTCACCTATTTTTACTCGCAAAGATTTTACTATATGGGTGTAATTTTCTTTGTCATTAACAGTTATGATATTTTTATCTATAATATTTTGTTCTGTAATAAAGAAATGCGGCATAATTATCCTTTTGTCAGTCCATAATTAAAAGCATCAAGTATGGTTTTAACTTTTATTATCTCTATTCCTGAGATATCTTTTGTTAAGTTGTTGGAAAATGGGATAATAATACGTTTAAAACCCAGTTTTTGAGCTTCAATAATTCTTTTATCAATATTATTAACGGCTCTGATTTCTCCTGATAGACCTATTTCGCCGACAATAGCCGTTGCTTTGTCCATTATTATATCTCTTGCACAAGTTGTAATAGCAAGAGCAATACCTAAATCCGCTGCGGTTTCCGTAACATCCATTCCGCCTATTACGTTAACGTATACATCTTGTTTTGAGAGGTTAAGTCCTACGCGCTTTTCAAGTACTGCAAGAATTTGATGTACACGCCCAGTATCTACGCCGTTTGCAATTCTTCTCGGGGTAGGATATGGCGTTGTGCCTACAAGAGCTTGAATTTCGACAAGCAAAGGTCTTGAGCCTTCGTTTGTTACTATTGTTACGCTGCCTGGGGCTTGGACATTTTCTATATCTTTTATAAATAATTCACTGGGGTTTGTCACCTCTCTCAGCCCGTTTTCCTCCATTTCAAAGATTCCTACTTCTGAAGTGTTTCCAAAACGGTTTTTTATTGAGCGTAGAATTCTGTGTGACTTGTATTTGTCGCCTTCAAACTGGATTACCGCATCTACCATGTGCTCTAAGACCTTTGGACCTGCAATATTCCCTTCTTTTGTGACATGTCCGATTACTATTATTGCTATATTTTGGGTCTTAGCTATGTTTATTAAGGCGTTGCAGCACTCACGAATTTGGCTGACACTACCTGATGAGCTTTGCACCTCATCTGTGTATATTGCTTGAATACTGTCAATTATTACTAAATCTGGTTTAGCATCTAAGATTCTTTGCTTTATTGCTTCAAGGTTAGTTTGCGAGTAGATGTAAAGATTATCGGCGTTTACTTTTAACCTTTCAGCTCTTAGTTTTATTTGGCTTAAAGATTCTTCTGCCGAGATGTATAAAACTTTTCTTCCGTTTTGAGAAAGTTTGCCGCCGGTTTGTAGTAGTAGAGTTGATTTCCCGATTCCGGGGTCTCCGGCTATTAATATTACAGAACCCTCAACTACTCCGCCTCCCAGTACTCTGTCAAATTCTGAAATATCAGTTTGAAACCGAGTTTCTGTATTAGATTGAATTTCATTTATTCTTGCGGGCGGGATGTCGTCTATTATGATAGATTTTCTTTCATTTAAAGTTTGGGGCTTTGTTATTTCCTCTACAAAACTTCCCCAACTACCGCATTCGGGACATTTGCCCAAGTAGCCTGCGCTTTCATATCCGCATTGCTGACATACATATTTTGACTTCACTTTTGCCATATTTTGATTTTAGTACAAATTTTATTAACCGTAAATTTGTTATGTAAATAATTGTAAATATAATGAGTAAAACCTTAAAGTTTTAAAAAAAAATGCCGATAGTATTATTACTAAATAACTCTAGAAGTATATAGGAAAGGATATGGTATGCAGATTAATGATCAATCGTTAATGAGTATTGTTGATTTATCTATGGAGAAAAAAAATATGGATGAGAAGAATTTGGGCAGTGAATTAGACTTCTTTTTTGACAATGTTATGGATACGGTAGTTGAATTTTTTGAACTGGAGAAAGTCTAATTAAAAACAAGTTTATCTACACCTAACTAACCTAATCACACAATTTACAATTCACAAATTTACCCCGAGCCGGATTTGACCGGCTCTTATCTTATATAAACCCTTGGTAATCTTACTTTTAGACGGCAGGTTAATTCATAGTTTATTGTATTAAGAATTTTAGCCCAGTCATCAATTTGCAGCTCATCATTGATAAGCTCGATTATATCTCCTGTTTTGGCATCTATACCTGTTATATCAAACATCATTTGGTCCATTGTAATGTTGCCGACTTGTTTAATTCTTTTACCGTTTATCATTCCGTAGATTTTATTGCTTAATCCTCTTGAAACACCGTCAGCATATCCTATCGGAATAGTTGCAATTTTGGTATCTTTATTGGATATGTATGTATAACCGTAGCTGACACCTTCACCTGCTTTTATTTCGTGAATATTTGTTATTCTGCCTTTTAGACCCATTACAGGTTTTAGTCCTTCGATTTTTTTTGAGGATTTTGCAAGCTCAGGGTATAGTCCGTATAAGGCGATCCCTGCTCTTACCATGTCGGATTTTACATCATAAGTCATTATTCCGACAGTGTTTAATATATGTAGAATTAATCCTTTAGTGTCTGTGCTTGAAACTATTTCATTCCAGATATCAATTTGTTTTTGGGTTCTTTCTTCGTCTTCGGCATTTGCAAGGTGGGTGAAAATCCCGTTAAGGATTATTGCTTCAGAATTTTTTACACGATTTATAAAATCGAGCGCTCTATCTTTTCCGATACCGATTCTGTTCATTCCTGTATCAAGTTTAATATGTGCTTGAGTTTTTATACCAAGTCTTGAATACAAATCTTCACAGGCTTCGATTTGTTCGTCTGTAAATAACGGGACTTGGATATCATTTTTTGCGGCGGTTTCTATTGCCCAAGCAGGCACAGAGCCAAGAACAAGTATCGGAACTTTTATCTTTGCTTTTCTTAGGTCTAAGCCCTCATCAACAGAGGCTACACCAAGCATTGATACCCCTGATGCCAAAAGTATAGGGGCGCACATTGTGGCTCCGTGACCGTAGGCATCTGCTTTTATTACTGCAAGAATTTTTTTGTCGGTCGGCAGCGAGGACTTTATCTTTTCTATATTTGTCGCTAAATTGCTTAAATTTATTTCTACCCAAGCATCTCTGTGTATATTTGCATTCGATTTTCTTATATCCATATTTTGATTATAACTTAAAAACAGATAAAGAATTTTTTAAATTTTAATCGGAAGTAGAATTTTTATAGTATAATTTACTTAAGTTTAAGGAGGATATAATGACAGAATATGTTTTTATGAACGGGAAATATGTTAAGGCAGATGAAGCAATGCTTCCTGTGAGAACACACGCTTTCCTATACGGGACTTCTGTTTTTGAAGGAATTAGAGCCTATTACAACAAAGAAGAAAATCAAATGTACGCTTTCAGGGTGAAAGAACACTATGAAAGAATGCTCAGAAGTGCAAAAATTATGTACATGGATTCTCCTTACACATTAGAGGAATATTGTGAAATAACAAAGGAATTACTAAAGAAAAATAATTACAAGCAGGATGCGTATATCAGACCTACTCTTTATAAATCAGCAATAAAAGTCGGTCCGGGGTTATATGATAATCCGGATTCATTCCTAATTTTTACAACCCCGTTCGGCAATTATTTCGGAAGTGATGACGGGCTAAAAATGTGTGTATCAAGCTGGAGAAGAAACGGAGATAACGCAATTCCGCCAAGAGCAAAGGTAAGCGGGGCTTATGCAAATGCTGCTCTTATCAAAACCGATGCACACAATGCAGGGTTTGATGATGCGTTTGTTCTTTCAGATAGCGGTGATGTTACAGAAGGTTCTGCTATGAATATGTACCTTGTTTCTAACGGCAAACTTATTACTACAAGTATAACCGAAGATATCCTTGAAGGTGTTACAAGAAATACCGTTAAAGAATTAGCTAAGGACTTGGGTATAGAAGTTATTGAAAGAAAGATTAACAGAACAGAGCTCTATGTTGCAGACGAAATCTTCTGCTGCGGAACAGGTGCTCAAATTGTAAATGTTCAAAGTGTTGACCATAGAGTTATCGGAAACGGCAAAATCGGTGAGATAACAAAACAAATTCAAACCCTTTATTATGAAGTAGTTAAGGGCAGAGTTCCTAAATACAAACATTGGTGTACACCGATTTATGATTAAATTCTTTGGTGAATGCGTACAAAACTTAATAGCTTCTGTTAAATACATATTTACCGGCAGAATGCGTGTAAAACATGCAATTGATCAGGCGGTTTCTATCAGTTGGAATTCCTTGCCGATTATTCTTGCAGTAATATCCATTACATCAGCGGTTATTACCATTCAGATATCAAAGCAGTTTTTGATGACCGGAGCGGAAACTTATGTGGGCGGAACTTTGCTTATAGTTTTGCTTCGTGAGATTGCTCCGGGGTTTACTGCTCTAGCTGTTGGCGCCAGAGCAGGGACGGCAATTTCTGCTGAAGTCGCTAATATGCAGGTTACTTCTCAAATTGATGCTATTAAGACACTCAAGGTTGATCCTGTCGGGTATTATTTTGCACCGAGAATTTTGGCGGCTGCAATTACTATTCCTATGACGGTTATTATTGCAGAATTAGTCGGGCTTTTGGCAGGTATGTGGGTTGCTAATTTGGCGATTGACTTGCACCCTGCAAGGTTTATCGAATCCGTTAAGTGGTGGCTTTCAACCAGAGATTTTTATATAAGTATATTCAAAGGTTTTGTTTTTGGGATACTTGTTGCTCTTGTTTGTGCTACACAGGGGTATAATACAAGAGGCGGGGCAAAAGAAGTAGGTTTGTCGACTACTCAGGCTGCTATCAAGTCTACTATTTATATGCTTGTGGCGGATTTCTTGATTAATCTGATATTTTATTTGTAGAGGGAGTATGAAGTTAAGAAAATTAAAATTAGGACATCTCTATCCCTTACAGTTAAACTTGTATGGTGATATCGGAAATGTTATTGCTCTTAAAAAACGCTGTGAGTGGCGTGATATTGAGTTAGAGATTGATAACATCAATCTTGGTGATAATATAACAGAGCATGATATATACTTTATCGGGGGCGGTCAGGACAGGCAGCAGGTTGAAGTTTCAATAGAGCTTCAGAAATACAAATCATTTTTGCACGAAGAAATGAATAACGATTCCGTATTCCTTGGAATATGTGGCGGGTATCAACTTTTTGGCGAGTATTATCAACCTCATAACGCTGACAGACTAAACGGTATTGAATTATTAGATGCATATACTGTTGCGGGGCATAACAGGTTTATCGGAAATGTTACCGTAAAAACGAATTTTGTAGAACCCAATACCCTTGTCGGTTTTGAAAACCATAGCGGGCTAACTTACTTACGTGGTGAAACTAAACCTTTGGGAGAGGTTGTTATAGGCAGAGGAAATAACGGTGAAGACCGAACAGAAGGTGCAAGGTATAAGAATGTATTCGGAACATATCTTCACGGTTCGTTTTTGCCTAAAAACCCGCATTTTACGGATTATCTTATTTCTCTTGCTTTAATAAAGAAATATGGTGAGGCGGAACTCACACCGCTTGATGATAAAATAGAGCTTGATGCTCATGCAAAAGCTGTTAGCAGGGCATATTAGAATACCACATAGTTTAATACTGAAAAAATATTGATTAGATTATTTTAGGTAACAGCATAAAATAAAAGTAAATTGAAATAAATAATAAAATTAAGAATAATGAATAAACAACCATAGCAAAAGGAATAGATAGATATATTTTCAGTGTATTCTTTGTATAAGGTGTTTGATTGTATCTTATATTCTTTACTTGTTCAATACCCCATAAAATTATGCAAGGTAATACTAAAGCAATAGATATGGCAAATAAAGTTATGACAGGTCCGCAAAATGCTATATATATACCGCCTCCATTAGATAGAGCATCATCAAATATGTAAATGAGAGAAAGATAGAAAAGTATATATATGATTGTGTTAATTATAAATTCTGTTTTATTAAACAGCTGAGATTTGCTGAGTTTGTTTTTGTTTATCAAGTATTCAATTAAAGTGATTATGGTCGGAATAGAAATAAAGCCTATAAAAGCAATAAAAAAGCCTGTGTTGATTGAATCTAATATAGAAAAAATAAATGATGAAATGCTGCTAATATCCGTAGGAGGCTCTTTTATATAATTTGGGAGATCAGTTATAACAGTATGTGATATTGAAAAAGCAATACAAAACCAAAGAATATTAGCGAACTGAAAAACCAAGAAGTTTAGACTTGGTCGTCTTAAAATATCATTCCAGAATTTGACTACTCTGTTAGTAAAAACATCATACCAATAATCAAGGAAATGTTTTTTGAAAAAACTATATAAGCAAGAAACAACTTTATTCATATAGGGATTATAATATTATCTGCTATTTTCGTCAATATTTGATGATGCAAAACAGAATATTTATTAAAATAAAGCTATGATGAAGTAAGCTGCCTGATGTTGCATTAGATTATCTCATGTAAATAGGTATTACCAACCATAACAAAGCCGCGAATAAAACAACAAGTAAAGTATATATAATGATAGCAACAGGGATTAGTTTATAGATGTTAACAGTACTTTTTACATAAGGTATTGCAGCGTATCTGGCACTCTTTATTTGTTCAACAATAAATATAACAAAGAATGGTAATAATATAGTTAAAGGCAGGATAAGGGACGTTACGATAGGTCCCATAATTGCTAGATATAGCCCGCCACCATTGGACATATCATTAAATATGTAAATAAAAAAAGGATGGAAAAGTATATAAATAATTGTGTTAATGATAAATTCTTTTTTATTAAACAGCTGAGAATTGCTGAGTTTGTTTTTCTTTATCAAGTATTCAATTAAAGTGATTGTAGTTGGTACAGAAAGGAATAATATAAGAGCCCCTAAGTAATTTATTTCAATAGAATCTATAATATAAGAAATAAGTGATGGAATTCTGGTAATCCTTGCAGGCGACTCTTTTATATAGCCCGGGAGATCAGTTATAACAGTATGTGATATCGAAAAAACAAAACAAAACCAAAGAATGTTAGCGAACTGAAAAACCAAGAAATTTAAACTTGGTCGTCTTAAGATATCACTCCAGAATTTGACTACTCTGTTAGTAAAAACATCATACCAATAATCAAGGAAGTGTTTTTTGAAAAAACTATATAAGCAAGAAACAACTTTATTCATATATGGATTATAATATTATCTGCTATTTTTGTCAATATTTGATGATGCAAAACAGAATATTTATTAAAATAAAGCTATGATGAAGTAAGCTGCCTGATGTTGCATTAGATTATCTCATGTAAATAGGTATTACCAACCATAACAAAGCCGCGAATAAAACAACAAGTAAAGTATATATAATGATAGCAACAGGGATTAGTTTATAGATGTTAACAGTACTTTTTACATAAGGTATTGCAGCGTATCTGGCACTCTTTATTTGTTCAACAATAAATATAACAAAGAATGGTAATAATATAGTTAAAGGCAGGATAAGGGACGTTACGATAGGTCCCATAATTGCTAGATATAGCCCGCCACCATTGGACATATCATTAAATATGTAAATAAAAAAAGGATGGAAAAGTATATAAATAATTGTGTTAATGATAAATTCTTTTTTATTAAACAGCTGAGAATTGCTGAGTTTGTTTTTCTTTATCAAGTATTCAATTAAAGTGATTGTAGTTGGTACAGAAAGGAATAATATAAGAGCCCCTAAGTAATTTATTTCAATAGAATCTATAATATAAGAAATAAGTGATGGAATTCTGGTAATCCTTGCAGGCGACTCTTTTATATAATCCGGGAGATCAGTTATAACAGTATGTGATATCGAAAAAAGAAAACAAAACCAAAGAATGTTAACGAACTGAAAAACCAAGAAATTTAAACTTGGTCGTCTTAAGATATCACTCCAGAATTTGACTACTCTGTTAGTAAAAACATCATACCAATAATCAAGGAAGTGTTTTTTGAAAAAACTATATAAGCAAGAAACAACTTTATTCATATATGGATTATAATATTATCTGCTATTTTTGTCAATATTTGATGATGCAAAACAGAATATTTATTAAAATAAAGCTATGATGAAGTAAGCTGCCTGATGTTGCATTAGATTATCTCATGTAAATAGGTATTACCAACCATAACAAAGCCGCGAATAAAACAACAAGTAAAGTATATATAATGATAGCAACAGGGATTAGTTTATAGATGTTAACAGTACTTTTTACATAAGGTATTGCAGCGTATCTGGCACTCTTTATTTGTTCAACAATAAATATAACAAAGAATGGTAATAATATAGTTAAAGGCAGGATAAGGGACGTTACGATAGGTCCCATAATTGCTAGATATAGCCCGCCACCATTGGACATATCATTAAATATGTAAATAAAAAAAGGATGGAAAAGTATATAAATAATTGTGTTAATGATAAATTCTTTTTTATTAAACAGCTGAGAATTGCTGAGTTTGTTTTTCTTTATCAAGTATTCAATTAAAGTGATTGTAGTTGGTACAGAAAGGAATAATATAAGAGCCCCTAAGTAATTTATTTCAATAGAATCTATAATATAAGAAATAAGTGATGGAATTCTGGTAATCCTTGCAGGCGACTCTTTTATATAATCCGGGAGATCAGTTATAACAGTATGTGATATCGAAAAAACAAAACAAAACCAAAGAATATTAGCGAACTGAACAACCAAGAAGTTTAGACTTGGTCGTCTTAAGATATCACCCCAGAATTTGTCACCCTGAGGAGTCTTTCCAAAATATGTTTTAAAGAAATCAACTATTGCTTTATACATAAGGGGATTATAGCACCATATTTCTGTTAAATCAATATTGTTAATTGGTATATTTATTAAAATTAATACTAATATTCTGCTGATTAATATAAGCGGTCTTGTTGTGCGTAAATACTTATATTTAGGTGGTGTTGATACCTCTAAAAGCTAATTAAACCAACTATTACAGATAAGATGTTAAGTTTTTGTTACATTACTTGGGGCTTTTTTATCAAAAATAGTATTATTAGACAATCTTTTGGTTTTGTTTACCCCTTCTGTTTACCCCTCCTGTTTACCCCTTCTGTTTACCCCATCGCTCATCCAAAACATATACCATAGATAAAACCGACATACAAAATGTAAAGGAGTTAACTAATGAAAGATTTTATCAATAATGTAGAATTGCACGAACAACTCAAGCAATGTTCTGTTTATGTGTACAAAGGAAAAAATGCAAAGCTTCCTACAGGGTTTAAAGAGATAGCACACTCAAAAGAAGATGATGAAAAGGAAAAGGGAAAGGGAAAGGAAAAGGGAAACGGGTTTTATGCCTCTGTTATCACTAATGGCGATGATATCGTTATCGCTTTTAGGGGGACTCAAATTAATAAGGTTAATGACGTTGCTAATGATATATTAATGGTAGGCTCTAAAATGCCGTCACAGGCAAAAAATGCACTCGAATTGTACGATGTGGTCAAAGCAAAATATCCTAACAGAAAAATTTATTTAACCGGACACTCGCTTGGCGGCTCACTTGCGCAGATTGTAGCAGGGTATAACAAGGATGTTTGTGCAGCAACATTTAATCCTTATGGAACTAAACAAATAATTGGTGCTATTCCGTGCGAAACTAATATTGTGAACTATTGTAATCCTGCGGATCTATTAACAATCTTTAATGCAGATAACAATATCGGAATTTGTTATGAAGTTGAGTCAAATGATGAAAAACTAAGCCCACATAAAATAGAAAAAATGAAGCCTTTATCAAGTAGAAAATTTATACTAAAAGGCGATTTAATAAGAAGATTAGAAAATTCAAGATTAGACAATAGAATGAAACGATTTTACGTCAATGAAATATATGGCAATTTGGGAGAACCTTTAAGTAAAGCAAGAGATTCTTTAATAGATACATTTTCTAATACTTTGCCAAACTTACATACAAAAATAAAAAATCAAAGTAATAATCAATCGCAAAAAAACAATGGTGATAAGGTTCATGTGAGGTCATATATCCGAGATGACGGAACAAATGTAAGCTCACACTACAGAGATTATCCCGAAAGACTGGTAAAATCGAAAAAGTTAACAGATATGACTCAAGAGGAGCTTGATATAGCATTAGATTATCTCATGTAAATAGGTATTACCAACCATAACAAAGCCGCGAATAAAACAACAAGTAAAGTATATAT
>CALUUI010000009.1 GCA_944323925.1 Candidatus Gastranaerophilales bacterium | reverse complement strand
GTTTTGGGATGGAGGAAGTCGAACCCACTGGGTGAGAAGCCCTCACAAATTTTCATACTAAAAAAAGACCCCTTTATGGAGTCTTTGTTTTAAAATTTGGGCCCGGAGAAGGACTCCGCCCAAAACGATTGAGTATCGTTTTGGGATGGAGGAAGTCGAACCCACTGGGTGAGAAGCCCTCACAAATTTTCATACTAAAAAAAGACCCCTTTATAGAGTCTTTGTTTTAAAATTTGGGCCCGGAGGGATTCGAACCCACGACCAAAGGATTATGAGTCCTCTGCGCTACCGCTGCGCCACAGGCCCGTGGCGATTATTATATTAAGTTTTCAAAATTCCTTGGGCTTGCGTTAGCGCTGACCTCACTTTGTTCGGTGCGCTACCTTCCTCTCAGAAAATGCTCAACGGTTCGCATTTTCTTCGGCAGGGTGCCACAGGCCCGTGGCGATTATTATATTAAGTTTTCAAAATTCCTTGGGCTTGCGTTAGCGCTGACCTCACTTTGTTCGGTGCGCTACCTTCCTCTCAGAAAATGCTCAACGGTTCGCATTTTCTTCGGCAGAGTACCACAGGCCCGTGGCGATTATTATATTAAGTTTTCAAAATTCCTTATTTAGCGTTTTTTTTAACGGCTCCGCTCGGAAACCTGCTCGTGTTGCTCTACGCAACCCGACTCCGTTTCCTCGACTCCACCTCGTTCACGTTCGTTCACTCGGCTTGCCTTACCGCTCGGCGCGTGCCCGCTACCTTCCTCTCAGAAAATGCTCAACGGTTCGCATTTTCTTCGGCAGGGTGCCACAGGCCCGTGGCGATTTTTATTTTTTTATCACACCCCTCTGGGTGACTGTGAACCCAATTCTGCTCACTCGTTTAGCTTAACATTAAAATATTTTTTTATCAAGCATTCTTTTTAATTGTTTTTTACTAATTCCTCAGAGAGACTTGCCAACTGTTCTAACTCATAGTCATCATTTGATATTTCATATTTAGGTATATCTTTTAGTACCTCAAATCTACCTATTACTTTGCCATCTTCTACATAATCAGAGTCAAATCTAAACAGTTCTTCATCGCCCTCTGTTACTGATATTATTTTTCTTGTTCCATCTTTTAACTTACGAAGTTCTACGACTACAGAACCTTTAATATTTTCTTTATCTAATAATATATTATCCATTGTTGCTATTACTCCAAGCATGCCTGCATCTATTAGCTCTGTTATAAATTTCGGATCTTGGCAACCATCTATTATTACACGTTGCGGTAATAATTTCAGCAACTCAGAGTTATTTATATTGTTGAGTTTACATTTTACTATATTATTTTGAACCATTACAAGCTCACTAAAATTAGAAATCAAAACGACCCGCTGATCGCCTCTTATCTTTGATGCCATAGCATTTAATAATGTTGTTTTACCACTGTTAGGCAATCCTTTTATTATAATATTTTTCTGTGCACTCACTGCCGCTGATAAAAAGTCCGCCATTTTATCACTTACGAAGCCTGTATCTATTAAAGATTGAAAATTTGCAACCTGTGGTTTAAATTTCTTTATTACCATTACTGGAGAGGACATTACTACAGGGGATTGTACAATATGGAATCTTACTCCTGTTGGTGAAATTGCATTAATAATTTTTCCATCTTCTTCTTTAAAATAAACACAATGCTTTATAATATCTTCTATAAATTTATCTGTATCTGCAATTGTTATATTAAGATCTCTTACGCCATCTTTGTTTTCTGCTATTACGGAGTTTTGAGAATTTACAAAAATTGTATCAACATCTTCATTATCAAAAACATCTGTTATTATTTCAAAAGAATTTACACTCGAATACAAAAATGTTATCAGTTTTTGCAAATCATAACTACTAAGATTTACGTTCTCATGATTACGCAATTCCAATTCTACAAGTTTACCGATTTCTTCTTTTGTAGTATATCCACATCTTGCAACACCTTCAAGAAGTGTTGATTTTAATTCACCCAAATCTGTCTCATATTGGCTGTTTTTAATCCGCGCTCTGATATTCATATATGCCTCTCATATCTTTTATATTTATTTCCATTATACTATCTGATAGCATTATGGCTAGCTCTCTAAAACTTTCTGCTACGTTTGAATTTATATTTTCTTCGGGAATAGATATTCCTTTATTAATTGCACTCATTACCGTAAAATAATTATTCGGAATCTTTTTATAAATTTCTAACCCTAATTCTCGTTCTAATTCTTCACAAGATAATTCATCATTTTCTATATATCTATTTAACAATATTTTTATTTTATCCTTTGTAATTCCTTTATTCAAAAGTAAGTCTATACAATTTTTTGTATTTTTTAAAGCATTATAGTTTACTGCTGAAACATACAAAATATAATCTGATTGTTGAAGTGTCTTAAATACCTTCTCATCTGCTGCTGTTGGTAAATCAACTATAATATATGAGAAAATTTCTTTTATATATTTAAAAAATCTTGATATTCTATTAAAAGTTATTGATGATAAACTTTCACCTTGAAAAGATTCTGATATTAAATATAATTCATTATCGCGATATTTTTCAAACATTTTGGGCATTGTATCTTTATCAATATTATCAATATTTTCCAAAATATTACTAAAGTTAAACGGAATATTAGAATTTAAAAAAGTTGCTGCTTCTCCCATACAAAAATTCATATCTACTAGTGCCACTTTTTTGTCTGTTTGTTTTGCTAGTTCCAATGCAAGGTTGACAGCTATTGTTGTTTTTCCACTTCCGCCCTTACCTGAAAATACTGAAATTATTTTACTATCCTCATTTTGTTCATCTTTTGGACTTTGCAAAAACTTTTCTATCGCTGCAAACAACTCATTTTTCAACACTGGTTTTGCCAAAAATTCTGAAGCGCCTGCTCGTAGGGTTTTTATTATAATTGTTGTACTTGTATCCATTGAGGTTACTATTACAGGAATTTTTTGCTTTGAAAGTTTTGAACAGACCTCAAGTCCAAATTCTTTGTTCTCGGTTATATCTACAATAACAATATCAGGCTTCGAACGGTTAACAACTTCATAACCTTCTATATAGTTAGAGAATGTTTTTATTTCTTTCACATATCCTAACTCTTTAAGGTAGATTTCGGTCAACTCTGACGACAAATTATTCTTGTCGAATATTATTATAAAAAGCTCTCTTGACATATATATATGATACAACATGCCAGAGTCTTGCGCAACTGTTAGAGCCAATCTGCGATTATATTTTTAATTTCTTCTTCGACCAATCCTTTATAATCTATATGAGAAGATGTAATCGGTTGACGGTAGTCATTTTTATTGATTGAACGAGCATCTACCAATACAGAAGGTGGAAGAATTGACCATTTATAAAGAGATGTTGACATTCTTCTATAGAATTTATCCAGCCATTCAATTTTTTGAGTTAAATCTATGCTCTTTTCTTTTTCATAAAGGAATTGAGAATTAAGCATTTCATTATAGCTTTCATGCTTGTTTTCTATTCTCCAAATTACTTCATCAAGAAACTCATACGGCATTAGGGCTTCTTCTGCAAGCAACGGTTTACCTGTTTTAGGATTTATTGCAAGCTCTGCTCCAGGGCGTTTTGCTATTACACTTTCAGGTATAGCATTTTTAATATCCCTATTCTTATTCATCCATCTTGCAAGAGCAAAGAGTTTTGTTTTTGTAACATCTGCTATTGGTGCAAAACCTCCTGACATATCACCATTTATTGTTGCATACCCCATATAAAGCTCTGACTTATCAGAAGTTGCAATCGGTAAGCAGCTTCCAAACTCATTGCTTATCCCCCATAACAACATTGCTCTTGAACGGGCTTGAATATTATCAGGGGTGAAGGATTTTTTATATCTGTTATCCCATTTTTGTTCCACTTGGTCAAACAATTCCTGTAATGACGTATTAATAACATCATACATATTTTTTATTGGCGCTTGAGTAAAATTTATACCTAGATTATTAGCAAGCTCTTTTGCATCGTTTTTACTTTCATCACTGGTTAATTTAGACGGCATCGAAACCCCAAAAACATTTTGGGGTAAAAGTGCATCAGCAAGAAGTACCGCACAAACAGAGGAATCCAATCCACCTGATAAACCAAGCACTGCTCGCCTAAAGCCTGTCTTTTTAAAATAATCACGTATTCCTTGGATAATTGTTTTATATGTTCTCTCTAAATCCGGCTCATAATCAAGAGTAAAAATTTTAGGCTCTCTTAGAGTTTTTTCTAAACCACTAGCAAGCGGATAAATTTTCCCAAGCCCTTTTATCGGATTTACAATCAATAACTGCTCCTCAAACGACTTTGCCCTTGCAATTAATTCACCTCTTGGGTTATACACTCTGCTTGAACCGTCAAAAGATATATTATCTATTGCACCTACCTGATTTACATATATAAAAATTGTTTTATGCTGGCGGGAAATATAAGATAGCATATTATGCTTTAACTGTTCTTTTTTTGTCCTTGTCGGAGAAGCTGAACAGTTTACCAATATATCAGGAAACTCCTTTGCCAGTTCTTTTACAGGATCTACTTTATACAAATTTGGAACAAAGAAATCACTATTATTCCAACAATCCTCGCAAATTGTTATTCCATATTTTAGCTTGTTAATTGTACTCAGTTTTGGAGAATCATAAACTTTGTCAAGGTTACAAAGCGTCTCAGGCGGCTGATTACCTATTACAGGTGATGGTTCAAAGTATCTTGAATCATAGAACTCAGAATATGTCGGTAATAGCGTTTTTCTAACTATACTTTCGATTTTTCCTTCTGCAAGTATCGCAACAGAATTATAATACCTTCTACCTGTTTGGCTCTTAACCTTTTCGATAAAACCAACTATTGCTCTTGTTTGCTTTGTTATTTTGGCAATCTCATTAAGCCATTTGATATTTTCTTCTACAATTATTGGATGTCTATCAATTATATCCTCTATTGGATATCCAACAAGAGTTAATTCCGGAAATATTATTACATCCAGACCGATTTTTTCAGCATAGCTGATATATTTAACTACTTTTTGGGCATTATATTTAATATCACCAAGTATCGGGTTTATTTGGGCTAACCCGATATTTCCGTATCCATAAGGTGCCAGAAGCTGCTTTAATTCTTTAATTGCTTCTGGTGCATCAACCCCCTCTTGTGCAATCAATTCATTTAAAGAGTATATCTGTTCCTTTTCAGGTAGTTTTTTTATTTCATCAATTTTTCGGCTTAAATCACTCATAATAATTATTGTTTTACTGGCATTCTACCGCAAGATTTATCTTCATCACAATATCCAAGACGTTCACATTTTGGTACAAGATATTTTGCTAACCAAGGTTCTTCTTTAACAAGCTCTTTACACATCATACCTACTAATGTTCTTATTTCATATTGTGCTCTTGTACATAGTCTTAAATTTGCCAAATGGATTAGTTCTCTTAAATTCAAACTTGCAACCATTGAGCTTGCAGCAGCGTTTGGAAGCACAAATCTTGCATCTTCTGCCGGAATTCCTGCGTCTGTGAACTCACAATACATTTTTGAAATTTCTTTCATAAAATCTTCGTATTTTGATTTTAGTTCAGGATTTCTTTCAATCGTTGGCGGAATAATATAATCAAACTGACCTTTTTCTTTTACATATCGTTGCGATTTTTGAGAAAAAGACATGTGACGATGTCTTACAAGTTGGTGAGTACATGCCCGTGATACATTTGAAATTGCAAAGCTCACTTGGATATGTTCAATAGTTGAATAATGACCTGAGGAAATTACTCTTTCTATCAATTTTAGCATTTTTTCTTCATCGTCTGTTGAATTATAAATATTTATCGGATAGTCTGCGCTATAACAGGTTCGACACGCCGTATAAACTGTTTTTAGCATATTCTCAGGCTTTGAAATCAAATTTACCACAGGTTTATTATTATTTTCTGTCATACGAAACTCCCCTCTTAATAATTATAACATAACGATAAGAAAAAATACTCTAATAAGCATTTATAACAAACACAGTAATCCCAACCTGCTTTGCTACAGCTTCAAGTCTTTTAAGATAGATGTAATCTGTTCGCTTATTTAAAATTAAAACAACAGCAGGTTTTCTTTTTGTAAGTATTGAATAATATAGCGATTGCCCAATACTTTCAGCCCATTTATGCGCAAAATCAAACTCTATTGCATAATCTTTTGTAAGACAGTCCACTCTTGTGCCATCCCACAAACGAAATTCCAGCCGACCTTCACCATCTTTACACCAATTCTCTGCATAATAGGCTTCTTTTTGATTAGGAATCATTTTCATTGGGGAATATTTTTCCTGTGAAACATAATCCATTCCCCAATAAAAATATCCAAATCCGCATACTACTATTATGCCGATAATATTTATTATTTGCTTTAAATCCTTTCTTCTCATACTTTTACTATGATATCAAAATTTTATTAATTAGCAATTTATTTACAATTATATAAGAAACGCCCCATTTCGAATAGAAATGGGGCGTTTCAACTATTATTCATTTATTGCTTCATAGCAATCATCACAAATTGTTTCATATCCGGCATGCGAACCTAGTTTTCTGTACTTCCAACATCTTTCGCATTTTTCGCCTTCTGCCTTAGTTACCCAAACTGTCATATCACCTTCCGTATGTTCGTTTAGAACATCTTTTGGGGCAGAATCTGTGACATAAGCCTGTGAAACAATAAAGATATTACACAGTTCATCTTCATTTGCCTTTAGAACCTTATCATTTACTGTTTTGATGTGAACAGCAACTTCTAACGAGCTTCCAACCTTCTTTTCTGCTCTTAAAGGTTCTATTGCTCTTGTAACAACTTCACGAGCCTTCAAAATTTCCGCAAATTCAGCTTCAAGCTCTTCATTAGTCCATTTCGGATTAACCGTTGGCCAGTTAGCAAGAAGAATACTTTCTAAGCCGCCGCGTTGATTTTCAGGAGTATTTTGCCAAATATCTTCTGCTTGGTGAGGCATTACTGGCACTAATATTCTAACTAATGCTTGTAATGTTTCATAAAGAACTGTTTGGCAAGCACGTCTTGATAATGACTTTTTACCTGATGTATATAATCTGTCTTTTACAATATCCAAGTAGAAAGAACTTAAATCTACACTTGCAAAATTTTGCAGCGATTGAAAATACTTGTAAAATTCGTAATTTTCAAATGATTCTGTAACATCAGCAACAAGTTTGTTCAATTTGCTCAACGCAAATTTATCAATCATAAACAAGTCATCGTATTGTACATAATCTTTTTCACAATCAAAATCAAATATATTACCAAGCAAAAATCTTGCTGTATTTCTTGTCTTTTTAAATATTTCAGTAAGCTGCTTGATAATATTGTCGCCAATTTTGGTATCGTTTCTGTAATCAACAGATGCTGCCCATAACCTCAAGATATCAGCCCCGTAATTTTTAATAATATCATCAGGTCTGATATAGTTACCAAGAGATTTAGACATCTTTCTGCCATCTTCTCCGAATACAAAACCGTGAGTCAAAACGGTCTTATAAGGAGCTTTACCCTGAACGGCAATTGATGTTAAAAGTGAAGATTGGAACCAGCCTCTATGTTGGTCTGAGCCTTCTAAATACATATCTACAGGAGTATGACCTAATTCATCGGAACGTTTTTCAACAACAGCTTTCCATGTTGAACCTGAGTCAAACCATACATCCATAATATCTTTTTCTTTGCGGAAATGTCTTTTACCGCATTTAGGGCAAACAAAACCTTCAGGTAAAAGTTCTTCAGCACTGTATTTTACCCAAGCATCTGAGCTTTCTTTTTCAAAGATTTTCGCAACATTTTCAATTGTTTCATCTGTTACAATAACTTCTTTGCAATCTTCGCAGTAGAAAACAGGAATTGGAACCCCCCAAGCTCTTTGACGTGAAATACACCAATCAGAACGACCTTCTACCATGTTAGAAATTCTGCTCTCTCCGCTAGATGGTATCCATTTAACATTTTTTATTGCTTCTAAGGTTTCTTTTCTAAACTTATCTACTTTAACAAACCATTGAGGCGTTGCTCTATAAATTACAGGATGTTTACAACGCCAGCAGTGAGGATAACTATGGTTAATGTCCGCTTTAGAAAGTAACGCACCACACTCTTCTAATCGTTCGATAACAATGTTATTACCTTTGTAATATGGTACACCTTCTAAATCAGGAACTAAATTTGTCCAACAACCTCTTTCATCTAAAGGCGAATAAACTTCTATTCCATATTTTACACCAACTTCATAGTCCTCTAAACCATGTCCTGGAGCTGTATGAACCGCACCTGTACCGGCATCAAGAGTAACGTGGTTTCCTAAAATTATCGGTGATTTTCTATCATAAAGAGGATGCTTTGTATTCAATAGTTCAAGCTCTTTTCCCTTTACTGTATCACCTATAACCCTTATGTCTTTTTCTTCAAAGCCTACTCCATTTAAGAAGTTTTCTAATAAGCCTTGCGCTATAACATAAACATCACCGTCTTTTTCAAAGAATGTATAATCAAAATCAGGATGTAAACATATTGCCATATTAGAAGGGATGGTCCAAGGGGTGGTTGTCCAGATTACAGCGTATATATCTTTTCCGCTTATTCCGATTAAGTCATTAATCTTATTTGTAGACTCTTGGTCAAATTTAAATCTTACAAAAATTGAAGTAGAGGTATGATCTGCATATTCAACTTCTGCTTCTGCAAGAGCTGTTTCACAAGCTGCACACCAATATACAGGCTTCATACCTTTTTCTATATAACCGTTTTTATACATTTGACCAAATATTCTGATTTGTTCCGCTTCAAAATCAGGTGCAATTGTTAAATAAGGATTCTCCCAGTTACCCCAAACTCCAAGTCTTCTGAACTCTGATTCTTGCCCCTTGAGATTAACCGCTGCAAATTCTCTGCATAATTTTCTTAATTCAGCTTCACTAACCGAGTGTCTGCCGCCTTTTAATTTCTTTACTACAGCATTCTCAATCGGTAACCCGTGAGCATCATAACCAGGTACATAAGGGGCATAAAAACCTGACATAGATTTATATTTTATTAAAATATCTTTTAATATCTTATTAAGAGCCGTGCCAACGTGTATTTTATCAGAACTTAAATATGGCGGCCCGTCATGTAATACAAATGATTTGGTCTTATCTCTTTGAGCCAAATTCTTTTCATAAATTTTGTTATCATCCCAAAATTTTTGTGTATTAACTTCTTTGACTACGGCATTTGCTCTCATTTCAAGAGTTGTTTGCGGTAAATTTAAAGTATTTTTGAAATCTTTTTTTTCTTTTACTTCGTTCATTATCTTGCCTCAACCATTTCTACTTCTTCATCATTATCTAAACTTCTTACGAATCTTTTCATTTTTCTATAATTAAACTGTCTTTCCCATCTTGCAATAACAACAGTTGCAACACAATTCCCGATTAAGTTAACAGTTGTTCTTCCCATATCAAGGATTTGGTCTATACCAAGAAGTATTGCGACACCAAGGATAGGGATATTAAAGCTGGTCAGAGTTCCTGCAAGAACGATAAGTGAAACTCTCGGGACTCCTGCTATACCCTTACTTGTAAACATTAATGCAAACATAATAACTAATTGCTGCTCAATACTCAAATGAATACCTGCAATTTGAGTTGAGAATATAACTGCCATTGCAAGATATAGAGTTGAGCCGTCAAGGTTAAACGTATAACCCGTAGGCATTACAAAGCCAACTATAGTTCTTGGAACTCCAAATCTTTCCATTATATCCATTGCTTTAGGTAATGCCGCCTCTGAACTTGCAGTAGTAAACGCCAACAATGCAGGACCTTGAAGTGCCTTTATCAAATCTTTAAATGAAATTTTTACTATGAAACAAGCTATTGATAAAACAAATATAACAAATATTAACAATGCTAAATATAAAGAACCAATAATTTTTGCATAATTCTTAAGAATTTCAATCCCGTTACAGCCAATAGTGTAAGCAATTGCCCCAAATATACCAATCGGTGCAAACCACATTACAAACTCGGTAAATTTAAACATTATTGATGCAACACTATTTAAAATATCAACAACAGGTCTTGCTTTATCTCCCACTGCACGAACAGCAAGTGCAAAGAATATTGAAAATACTACGATTTGTAATAAATTACCCTCAGCCATTGATTGAACAATACTTGTCGGGAATATACTCAAAAGCATTTGCCCAAAAGAACTATGTTGGGTAAATGAAACCATTTGAGTAATCTGAGTAAGCCCCGTTGTTTGGGCTCCGATATTGTCCATTGCAACTCCGGGCTTAAACAAGTTTGCAACTATCAAACCTATAATCAAAGCAAAAGTAGTTACGACCTCAAAATAAACAATAGTTTTTAGTCCTAATCTACCTATACCCTTTGCATCATCGTGACCGGCTATACCTATTATGAGTGTTGAAAATAAGAGCGGTGCAATAATCATCTTTACCATTCTTAAAAACACTTCAGCAAGAACGTGCATCTTTCTTGCTATATCAGGGAACTGCCAGCCAACTAACAATCCGAGCATTAATGATATAAATATCAGCGTTGTTAATTTAACTTTTTTCATAATCCATTCCTAAGTGTAAATTATACAATAAAAACATCTCTATTCAAGTTTTAGTGCAAACTCGTAAATTTTTGTAAATTTATGTTAAACTATTTCCTTTTTTATTAAAGTTTCATTCAAATTTTGCCGTAATAGATTTTACAGGAGACAATAAATGAGTAATAACTCGTCAAACAATGTAAATAATACAGGGAATACAGGAAAGGTTGGAAATAAATTCGACACTAACAATGCAAAAATCAATTCCCGCATTTTTTCATCCCTGACAACTAGCGCTAAGCATATTATTGCTCGTTCTGCACACTCTGATACACTTGAAGTTGAAGGATATGATCCGGAAATTTCACTTAAACTAAGTATTGCTTCGGCTAAAAATGATAACTTTAAATCAAGAACATTATTAAACACTGTAGCTAAAGAACTTTTAGCATCCTATGGCGAAGAATTTGATATTGATATTGAAAATGCCTACTATAATTTCAAAAACGGGCTACCTAATGTTAAAGGACTGGAAAACGCAGTACTATTTATGGGCTGCCTTTACCGTGGTGAAAAAATGGGCAGATTAAAAATTTTTAATAATAAAAAACTTGCTAAAAAAGATAAAAAAATTATCGAAGAAGATTTAGACGACTCAAATAACTCTGATGATAATAATTCGGATGACTCGGATTATGATGAAGTTATTGCTATCTTAACAGGTGATGATGCAAAATATGAGCTGAAACATCGTGCTGAATTGTACTATGATTCTGTTTCAAGAACTGTTCCTGAAGAAAACCAAGTTCTTGAAGAATACAAATCAAATATTAATTAATTTTCCTTATCCGTTTTTCTTTTTTCCTAAAAAATAGCTGTTCTTATATAAGAACAGCTATTTTTACATTCTATTTTTCTTTTTTCTTCGTATTAGTTGTTTTTGTTGATTTTTTTGTGTCCGTAGTTTTTGTCTTAGAAATTTTCGATTTTGCTGTTGTTTTTTTATCAACCTTTCCCGTCGAAACTTTTTTAGTTGAAGATTTCTGCGTCTTTTCCGTTTTACTTTCTGTTACTTTTTTTGTACGACGTTTTACTGGTTTCTTTTCTTTTTCAGCTTCTTCATCAAGCAAACCGGCTACCGCTTCTAAGGATACCATAGCATTAGGACTTATATTTTTAGATTTTATAGACCCTTTTGGTGCTGATAATTTTAACTTATTATTCAGTTTTTCTACCTGTTTTTTTTCTATAATCTCTATTGCCTGTTTAATAGTTATATCCCAAGCTCTTGAAGTAGGCGCCTGAATCGGTTTAACAGATTTATACCAAGCAACATCATCACCTTGGGTATCTATCCAACGCCATTCAGAAATTGTATTAAACAAACATATCGAAGGAATACCTAACGCTCCGGCTAAGTTCATAACACCATTATCTGATGATATAAACATATCCATACATTTTAGACCTGCTGCTGTATCTCTAAAGTTTTTCAATTTATCCCCCAGCCTTGTAAACTGAAGATTAGATGGAACTCTATCCATTTGATTACTTGGGTCTGAGACTTGGAAACAATATATTTCAACTCCAGGTAACTCCATTAATGGATACATAAACTTTAGAGGAATATCACGGTCGGTTTCCTTACCCATTATTGAACCTTCGTATGCTATACCGATTTTAAATTTATCATTTTTATGAATGTATTGCTCCCTAAATTCATCAATATATTTTTGATCAACTTTTAAATATCCCTCTGCACGAGGAATACTATCAGCAGTGGTATGGCAAACCAGAGGTAAATCCATCATTGGGATTACAACATCGTATTTCATACCCATAGGAATATCATCGGGATATATGTCACAACCCAAGTCAGAACCGACAAATAGTTCTAATAATGGCTTTTGAACAACTATTGAAACTTTTTTGCACATTTCTTTTACTTGATCCAAAAATCGAATAAACATTATTGAATCACCGAAACCCTGTTCAAAATGAAGAATTACATGTTTTCCGGTTAAATCCATCTTGTCATTCCATCTAACCTTTTTGTTCAAAAATATTGGTGGAAATGCTCCATCATCCAAATCTTCTTTACTAAATCTATGCATTAGGAACCTGAAACCGTTTGCAAAATCTCTCTTACTAACTAAATATCCTCCATAACTGTGTAAATCAGAATGTGATGGATTTAGCTGTTGCAATCGAGCATAATATTTGTCTGCTTCTTCAAACAATCTAAATTTACCTAATACATAAGCAGTATTCTTTATAATTACCCTGTTGTTTGGTTCTAATTCTGCCGCTTTTTTTAGATAATATATTTGTTTATCCATATATTTATCTTGATAATATGTAGAATATAAGTGCCCTAGCATATTATAAATAAATGCATCATTTGGATTCTTTTCAAGCATTCTTTCATAATACTCAATAGCTTTTTCGTAATCTTTTATATTTTCATAATAAATATCAGCCAAATATTTATAAACTTCTTCTTTATCATAAGCAGTTTCTTCATACTTTTCAAAGAATCTCAAAGCCCTTAAAGATTGTCCAAGCTCTTTTAAACAAATAGCCGTATTCTTAAATATATAAGGATCCGTCGTATTTTGCTTAATGAGTTTTTTGTACTGCTCTAGAGCTTTACCATATTTTTTCTCTTTTTGTAAAGATTCAGCATACGTTTTTAATTGACGCATGTACCTGTTTTTTAAATCAATATCACCAAAAGCCTTACGAACAAGTCTTTCGTATAATTCAAATCCTTTATCATATTCTTTATTTTTACAATATTCTTCAGCAAGTGCTACATCTATATCAAAAATTAAGTCATCATTCTCTTCCTCAGGGAGTGTAACAGGTCTGCCTACAATCAATCGCCTTGATACTTGAGCCATACATTTATCCTCATTTTAGCTATTCTATTACGGGGATATCATATTTTTATAATCTAGTCAAGATTTAGAAAGATGATTAACTGTTTCTGAGAAAGAATTTTGCAATATCCTCGTGCTTAATAATTTTTGAAATAGGGCGGCCGTGGGGACACGTATATGGTTTTTCACAGCTCCGCCAATTCTTGATGATTTCTTGCATTTGAAACATGTTTAGAGGCGTATTGGCCTTGACTGCTGATTTACAAGAAGTCATAATGAGAATTTTTTCCTCTATACCGTTAACATCTCCGCTTAAATTTTCCAATAAATCATTAAGAATTTCATTGGGTTCTATTCTTGCTATTGCTGGCGGTAATTTCTTAAACGTAATTTCTTTTTCATTTAAAAACTCAATACTATAACCAAATTTTTCGTAAATAGATTTATTATCTTTTAAACGCTCCATATTTTCGGGCGATACTTCTAGTACATCTGATATAAATAATATTTGAGAAACAACTTCCTGAGATTTCTTTAGCTTTTCATAAATATAACGTTCCTCTGCAATATGTTGGTCTACAATTTCCAGACCTTCTTCCACCTCTATTAAAATATATGTTTTACGATACTGCCCGATTATATTTTCGTCTTTTTTATACTCAACAGGTCTGCTTTCACTAAAAACTATACTCTCCTGTCTAAACGAAGCGGCACTTTCCCCTGAGTTTTGCGCCCTAAAAATTTCAGGAGATATTGTTTGCCTTGCAGGAACAAAAGTGTCATCATTATCTGAATTATCATCAACAAAAATTGGTTCCTTTTTTGCATAATCTGTGAAGCTAACAATTTTTTCTGATTCTTTTTGCACACTTGATTGTTCATCAATAGATTTAGGTTTATTCCCACTCGTCAATGCACCTATGATTGAAGAAGATACAAAATTGAATATCTGGTTTGTATTCTTATACCTAACTTCTTTTTTGGTCGGATGCACATTAACATCCACCTCCGATGACGGCAACTCCAAATTTAAAATAATAAACGGATACTTACCTTGAGGAAGTGTATTTCTGTAAGCGTTGTCTATTGCTTTTTGAATAACCGGACATTTTACTGCTCTGTTATTAACGTAAATAAAATAATCTTTTTTTGACGATCTTGTAAAACTAGGTACACTTACATAACCGGATAATTTCAGATTAGAAATTTTATCTGTCTTTAAAACCTCTCTGAAATTTTCCGAAACCTCAAGAGAAAATAGATTTTTGATAACCGCTTTTAATCCATCAGCACCAAGGGTCTTTAAAACAACTTTGTCATTATTTTTTAATTCAAAACTAATCTCCGGATGAGCAACAGCAAAACTTTCAATCAATTCAGAAATGTAAGAAAATTCTGTTTTTTCACTCTTCAGGAATTTTAGTCTTGCGGGAACATTGTAAAATAAATCACGAATATCCATAATAGTTCCGTCAGCACAACCAGTTTTAACAACTTTCACTTCACTATTTTGACACTCAACTTTCGTTCCGTTTTGGGCATCTTTTGTCTTGGTTGTACAAGTTACTTTCGATATTGAAATAATACTTGATAACGCTTCACCTCTAAATCCTAAAGTTGAGATATTATATAAATCATCAACTGTTTTAATTTTACTTGTAGCATGCTTAGAAAAAGCTAAAACCACATCTTCTTCATCTATACCACAACCGTTATCAGCAACTCTTATATTCCTGCATTCATTATCTATTAAAATACTTATTCTCGTTGCTCCTGCATCTATAGAATTGTCTACAAGCTCCTTTACAACTGATGCAGGTCTTTCTATAACTTCACCTGCCGCTATCTGATTGATTAAATTTTTATCTAACTGGATGATTTTAGACATTTAAATACCTCTTATTCAATGATTTCTTCTATTTTTGGTATCAAAAGATTCTTCATTTCTTCATAACGTTTTTTATCATTTATATACCAATATCCAATAAGAGCTTCAAAAGCAGTAGCTATTCGATATTCAGCTTGAATACTTCGCCGACCTATTGGTACTGAAAGATTTCTTGCACGTCTTGCATACTCCGCTTCTTCCACTGTTAACATTGACTCAATAAATCTGAACAAATCACTTTGATACTTCGCATTCACTCTTTTGGTAGTAGCATTATGCAATTGTTTAGTATCAAAATTTTTGTCAAAAGTATACTTACGAACGATTACTTCCCATATTGCATCACCGAGATGCGCATAATTCCTAATTGGTATTTCCATAAAATGATTTTACCACAATTCTATTTTTTTGATTTTTTAGAAATTTTATCAAACACTTCCGAAAACGGCACAATCGGCTCCAAATGATACCCACACCCTTGGGACAATTCTCCGCCCATTGATAACATTTCCTCTTGCGGATACCTTCTGCAAATTCCCGGTCTGGTTTTATGTATTTTACACTTGTTTGTCTCAGGATCAAGTTGGGTGCACTCAAATATCAAGCCCGTTTCATCCTTACCTATTACTCGTAAATAAGAATAAAACCTGTGAAGATATTGTAATTTTTCAAACTCTTTTTCATCTGTTATAACATGCTTAAAATTTTTAACATAAATTTTCCTACAGCAACGCCCACATCCATTACACTTTCCGGTTCTGTAGTATTTTCTCTTGAGGATTTTTGTGTATATAAAACGTTTTATTTGCTTAAACATTTCCAACTCTGGACTTTGCCAATTTATACTCTTGTGTATTTGCAGAGGTTATCTCCATAACTCTCGTAAAAAAGCTCTCCGCTTCTTTTATTTTCCCCAGATTATATAATGATTTCCCCTTTTCAATATATAATTCTGCTAATACTTTTTCCGGATGAATAACTAAATTAAGCATATTTATTTTACTCTTTAACTCCGATTCTAATTCAGGCTGAAGTATTAAAACACAATCATACTCAAGTTTTGCTTCAATATATCTGTTATTATTAAAATAGTTTTCTGCAATATTAACAGATACATTTCCTGCCATTTTGTACGGTTCAAAAGCCTTTAAAGTTTTTATTGTTTTTAAATATTCTGCCTGATTATTTTCCTTAACAACAAAATCCAAGTATTTTTTTGTAAAACAATAAGCCCTTGAGTAATCTCTTATTTTTGAATAAACAGACGCCAAATACATATATATCTTTTTATCAGTATCATCCAGAAATAACGCCCTTTGAAAATACCTTAATGAAGTATTAAAATCACCGGAATCGTTACAAACCCTCGCTAGATTATAATTGGTTTCATAATCAATCGGATAAAGCTCATTTGCTCTTACAAATTCATTTTTGGAGGCAAACAAATTCCCTTTATTAAATTCACGAATACCAGAACTGAAGTTTCTTGATGCGGTAGTTCTTCTGTTATTAATATCAGATGATATTTGTCGATATTCCCTTGATTTTTTATCTTTGGCAAACTGTATAAACTTATTATAGAAATAAACCGACTCAAATTCTTTGTTCTCAAGAGCAAAAAGTTTTGCAAGCTCAAGAATTGAAGCGGAATGATCAGGTTTTATAGTCCTTGCTCTCAAATAATTATATATAGCTTTTTTATTATCACCCAACTTTGAATAAATTTCTGCAAGCATAACAAAAGCACTAAGTCTTCTGTCATTTAGCGCTAATGACTTTTCCAAGTACTCAACAGCTTTATCCAAATTATTCAACTTATTATAACAAAGAGCTGTTTGATAATATATAGAATCATCAACTCCGGTATTCATAATCTCCAAATACAAAACCAAGGCATCACTATAATTTCCTTCTGAATAAAATTCAGAAGCCTTGTCTAACATATAATCATAAGTACTTGAACTAGCGACGTATTCAAATCTTCCCATAACGAGAATATTTTATCACATTTCAAGTCCTAAGTCACCCCATAAATCAGGGTTCGCAGATAACTCTGAAATAATTTTATCATCAAATGGGTCCGAAACCCCTTGAGCAAACAAATCATTCATCAAGTCAATATGTGAATTATTATCCATATCAGAGATAGCAATTTGTGTAAACTTTTTTATATCGTTATCTCGTTCATAGAGTTTAAGCGCGGTATCGGAAATATCAGTTTTATCAATATATAATCCTTGTGAATATGGATTAGAAGAATAAGCATTTTTATTGATAAACTTAACAGTATTGGCTGCCAAAGTTTGGTCAGCAAGAGGGGATTGAAGTAAGTTATCCTTGTTATTATCATTAATATTATTTAACATTTCCCTAAAACCTTCCCTCTAATTTTACAATTACATTATACACTAATTAGAAAACATGGTATCACCTGTTTAGAGTATTTTTATCAAATAGATTATAGTTTTTAGCAATCCAAAGTAATCCAATAGAAGAAATAATAACTGTTATAATAATATTATGAACGATAGCAATAGCTAAAGCAAGTTCTTTGTCCGCACCATAAATACCAAGAGCAAGGATATAAGCAGCTTGAAATGGCCCTAAGAAAATAGAAGTAGAAGGAAGCATCGTCGAAAACGTAGTTAGAGCAAGAACAAAGAGAGCTGCCGAGAAAGGGAAAGATAGACTGAAAGAATTGATAATAAAATAAACGACAATACACTCCAACAACCATATTAGTAAACTTAAAACAAAGATAAATACAGATGATTTTGTAGAATTTAAAGCCATAAAACCTTGACTAAAGGCAAGAGTGTGTAATTTTAGATTTTCAATAAACTTAAACAATTTAGTATTAGAATTTAGCTTGCCTAACAAGAAATCAAATATAATAAGAACTCTTCCGGATTGAAACAAAAAAACTGCTAAAATAAAACTGCTAAGGAAAAGAATACCGGCAGACCAAGTAGTAAAATTAATAATATCTGATGAGTGAAAGTACATTTTGACAGAGAAAAGAAGAATAAGAAAAACAGCGATGCCATCAAAAATTCTTTCTAAAATAACAGAACCAAAAATTTTAATTTTGTTTTCATCCTTAATATGCCCTAAATAGTATGCTCTAAAAACATCTCCGGCCCTTGCAGGAATAAAAATATTAAACATCGTGCCAACAGTAGAGATATTAGCAAGCTCTAATGGTGAATATTTCGAATTATTGTTCAAAAACCACTTCCAACGAATTCCCCGTAATAAGAGAGTAGAAATATAAACAATAATAATTGGAATAATAGAAGAAAAATGAAACAGTTTAATGGCCTTTAAAACACTGTAAAAATCAATTTTAAAGCATATCAGTACTAAAAATAAAAGAGTAACACAAATCCCTAAAATCTTTTTCTTCATAAGGCAATTATAGCATATCTAAAACAAAAATACGGAAATGAACAACTTAACAAATATTAACAAAAGGCAATTTTTAAGAAAAGAAATACTTAATAAATATAAGGGAATTAGAAAAACGGGGAATAATAACGATGTCGATTGGTAACTTTTTTAAGAATATAGGAATCGGAGCAGCGGCAGGACTTGCAATGGGAGCAGGATTTGGATTAATGAGCCGAATAAGCCCATTTGGCGGTTTCTGGGGTGGCGGATTTGGAGTAATGCCATCAATCTGGGGATTTGGCGGATTTTTCGGAGGGGGTTGTTGTCCACCTCCACATCATCACCATCATCATTGCCATTTTTGGTGTTAAAAATAATTTGGGTTAGTTGATTATAATATAAAAAGCGCCTACACCAAGGCGCTTTTAAAGTGTTCAAAAAGGGAGAGATGAATAAGTATTTACAATAAAAGACTCTTTTAGTAGAATGGAGTAAAGAAAGACCAAAAAGGAGAGGTGTCCGAGTGGTTTAAGGTGCAAACCTGGAACGTTTGTGTGGGGGCAACTTCACCGCGGGTTCGAATCCCGCCTTCTCCGAATTTAACAAAGCCCGATATTGGGCTTTTTTATGCGGGATGAGAACCCGCCAAGCGGAGCTTGGATTAGGTTCGAACGCGAGGCAGCAGAGAGCGGAGTGCTTTTGCGATACACCAAAGTGTTGAGCAAAACACGTAGACTCGTTTATCGCTGCCGAGAAAGACAATCCCGCCTTCTCCGAATTTAACAAAGCCCGATATTGGGCTTTTTTATGCGGGATGAGAACCCGCCAAGCGGAGCTTGGATTAGGTTCGAACGCGAGGCAGCAGAGAGCGGAGTGCTTTTGCGATACACCAAAGTGTTGAGCAAAACACGTAGACTCGTTTATCGCTGCCGAGAAAGACAATCCCGCCTTCTCCGAATTTAACAAAGCCCGATATTGGGCTTTTTTTATGCGGGATGAGAACCCGCCAAGCGGAGCTTGGATTAGGTTCGAGTGCGAGGCAGCAGAGAGCAAATTTGGTAAACTAAACCTAAGAAACATAATTTAGTGTTATTAGGGTAAAAAACAAGCTACATACCGAATAAATATATTAGAGAACTTTACCCTTATAATGGCTTTTATATATTACATGTAGCTGCATCATTCTGTCATAGAACTGCAAATCTTTCATCGTAGACTTTTCAATAATAGAATGTATTGATTTTATTAGCTCTTCTCGTGATTTTTCAACAAAAGTAAATGTATAAAAATCCTTAAGTTCTACATTTAGAATTTCAACAAATTTATTAACATTTTCTGGTTTCGGATACTGAGTGCCTTTTTCTATTCTTGAAATTGTAGAGACCTCTAAATTAACAAGCTCTGCAAGCTCGGCTTGAGTCAAACCACGCATTTTTCTAATTTGTTGCAATCTTTTCCCAAATATCTTTGTTACGTCAACCATATATTTATTTTAAGATTATATATAGGATAATAAAATGATTTAATACGCTTAATACTATCTAATATTTTGAGCGTATAAAAGCAATTTTTCATCAGAAATATTAAGTATTATTAACAATTGTAAACCCATGAAACTTAATATATATAGGCTTTTGTATTTTATATTATTTAAAACGACTCCGAATTGTAACAAATTCAGCATAATTACTAAAGTTTTTAGAAAAATGGCCGTTATTGCACATGTAAGCTTACAGAGTTAATAATAAAAAAAGAAAGGGCACAATCTTATGAGTATAAACGTAAACAGAAATTTTTACATAAATCCAAATTGGAAGAACAATATAAACAAGGATCTAGAAATGGAACCTCAAAAACTTGAAGCAGAACCAACCCCTAAAAATTCAGGAGGAGGAATAACCCCTAAGCCTCAACCATATAACGGACCAGCACCAGATATACAAGAAATCCTTAAGAATCTTGATAATCCTAACATTCCCAAATTTAAATAAAAGCAACAATTAATAATATTTAGTAGGTTGATTTAAAATAAAACCAACCTACTGTTTTTTGTGTTGTTTGGGTAGAAGCCCCCTACCTACATACTAGTATGCAATTAAACCTTTTGCCATACAAATCGTCAGATTTCTCTTTTGCTGGTCAAGGTAAATTTTTGAAAATAAGTTTTTGTCGGTTCTTACAAATCCGACCTACATACTAATTTCTTGTAGCAGAATTCAATTGCTTAATAGTTCTTTATATAAAAGGCAATTTTTAAGCTCTATGTGTTTTAGCTTAGTAGGAAGGTTTGTATATGCCAATAAAAAATACTCGATTATTATATTCAAAACAATTTAAAACAATAAGTTTACTAGAAAAAATTAAATCTAACCAGAATTTAAAAATAAAACAATCATCTCTAATAGGAGATACTGTAAAAATTTCTTCAAAAGATAAAAAAATATTAGCAAAAGCAAATTTCTCCCAAGATGATACAAGCATTAGTTATAAAGATAGTATATTTGGGAAGGCTCAACCTTGTATGCTAGTTTTAAGATCAATGTCCCGCTGTTTTTCTTCTATATTTTGCAAAAAATTTTCTATAGAAAATACGATAGAAAAGTTGAATTCTTATCAAAAGTTGAGCTATATAAAAGATACAAATGAATTTTGTCAAAAAGCATTTGAACAAATCAAAAAAGATTTTGGATATAAAGATATTAATATCCCTTTAGTCTTGGATAAATATAGTACTAGCAATGCCGGCTGGGAGCTGACAAATTGCGTTATGCATCTTTGCGCTGATACTACGTCAAAACTTGATGGCTCAAAGAAAGCTGATATTATTGAATATTTAATACACGAATTTATACATGTAAAACAAACAGAAATGTCTTATAGAGCTTCTCTAGATAAATATTTGGATGCTATAGCAGAGAATTATCCAAGAAGAATTGTGGGGAATTTATTAGCACAACCTAATGAGACTTTGGCTGAAATAGCTAAAAGCACTGGTCAATCACTTGAAAATTTACAAAAAGTACTAAGAAGTTGTGGATTAAGAGACAAGGTAGATTTTAGCGTATCATTTGGCGGGAAAGAACAAATATTTGACAAAGAAACGGCTAAAATTAATTTAGATAGAGTTTTTGGGCATTTAAAACCATTTCGAAAAGGATCTGTAAAATATCAAAAAAGTTTAAATTATATAGAAGGAGCGAGAACCTATATTCCACATTCTATTGATAAAGACCGATATGAAAGAGGAATATTGGAAAAAGAGGCTTTTAAATCCGGAAGACGTTGGCGCTCAATTGTAGCGCTTACAGATTAATAGTTGGTTTTCACTCAACCAAAAGGTTAAAACAATCATTTTTACTACAAATTTTTATTAATTCAAATATTAATATAAACTTATATAAGATTCGGATACAATGCAGCAGAGAGCGGAGTGCTTTTGCGATACACCTAAGTGTTGAGCAAAACACGGAGACTCGTTTATCGCTGCCGAGAAAGACAATCCCGCCTTCGCCGAATTTTTAATCATTAAATAAGTTAAGAAACTTGGCTAATTTTCAATAATCACATTATTTAATATAATTAGTAAATATGAAAAAGATTTTAGCGTTATTTTTAACTTTTATACTATTTGCTACAACAGCACTCGCTGAAACTGTTGTCTTTAATACAAAAACATATAAATACCATAAAGTCTGGTGTCAATGGGCAAACAGATGTACAGTAAATTGTATAAAAATAGATAAAAAAGAAGCCATTAAACGTGGTGGAATTCCTTGTAAAGTTTGTGGCGGTTAATATATAAGCGGAATAAATTGTAATTTTTCCAAAATCAGTATATAGCAATTTTTACTACTAAAATTACTTTATATAATATATATGGGGAATTAAATGAATATAAATGCTATATCAAAAACAATTAATACTGCATTAAAAAAGATTGAACCACAATCAAATGTTATAGTAGATTTAGCAAGTGATTGTGTTCAAAGCGGTACGCGTTATGGTAAACACAAAGTCAAACGATATCTTTACCACCTTACCACTGAAACGAATTACAAAAATATTTTAAAATCAGGGAAAATAAATACATCACAAGATTCTTATTTAGATTATGAAGGGGTTTTTCTTACTGAATTAGAAAATATCGGGAAATATTGGAGAACTTCAAACGATTGGAATAAAGCCTTACCGAAAAATAAAGATGGTATATATTTATCATTAGGATTATTAGGTCAGGTATCAAAAGGTACCAGAAAAGTTATTTGTTTGCGAATACCTACAAAATATTTAGATCACGATATGCTAAAAATAAGAAGTCAAAACAAGTTATGTAAAAGTTCATTATCAGAAGAAATTATTCCGCACATAGAAACAGGAGCACCTGCCAAAGATGCTAATTTATATAAACAAAGAAAAGAGGCAATAGAATATATTTACCAAGGAGCTATTCCAGTTGAGCAAATTGAATTAGTCGGGATGAGTGATATTCCTAAATTGAGCTTAAAATCGCTACAAACGTGGACAAAAGACGAGCAAAAGAACATAGTACTAAATGTATTTAAAAAACTATTTACAGGTCAACCGGAATCAAAAGGTCTTGATGCTATGTTTTAATTTTAATAGCTTTTAAATTATTTTTTGTTCTAAATTATTATTTTTTTATTATGGAATGTGAAGTAGAGAAAGAAAAAACAAAACTATTACACAAAAATTATGTTTGCGATAACATAAACATGTAGAGTTTATTATTAAGAACTCTAAAAAGAGAGTTAATGAATAGTTCTATTGTAATAAAAAGACAATAAAGGAGGACAAATGGATCATATTCAACTGACTAAGGAAATTGAAGAAAAATGCTGTGTAGCACGCGGAGTAAAAGGTATTCCGGCTCCAATTCCTCAAGAAGGTCAATGGACAAAATGTAAAGAAATAAGCCAAATTTCAGGCTTAACTCACGGTTGTGGATGTTGTGCACCACAACAAGGTACTTGTAAATTAACATTAAACGTAAAAGATGGGATTATACAAGAAGCATTAGTAGAAACATTAGGATGTTCAGGTATGACTCACTCTGCAGCAATGGCAGGCGAAATTTTACCTGGCAAAACCATTTTAGAAGCATTAAATACAGACTTGGTTTGTGATGCTATTAACGTAGCGATGAGAGAATTATTCTTACAAATCGTTTACGGTCGTACTCAAACTGCATTCTCAGAAAACGGTTTACCAATCGGTGCAGGACTTGAAGATTTAGGTAAAGGTTTAAGATCACAAGTTGGTACAATTCACTCAACTAAGCAAAAAGGTGTAAGATACCTTGAATTAGCAGAAGGCTATGTTTTAGAATTAGGTTTAGATAAGAACAATGAAGTAATCGGTTATAAGTTTGTAAACCTTGGAAAAGTAATGGATGCAATCAAGAAAGGTGTTGATCCAAAAGAGGCTTATGAAAAGAATATCGGTACATACGGCAGATTTGCTGACGCCGTTAAAACTATCGATCCTCGTGAAGCATAGTTAAAAAATAAAAATAATTAAATAGTTACAGTAATTAAGTTATAAGGAAAGATAAAATGGCAAAATTTGAAGGACAAGATAGACGAGAAGCATCAATTGCTAAAGTTTTATCAGAATATGGTTTCAAATCATTGGATGAAGCTAAAGAACTTTGCTTATCAAAAGGTATAAATGTAGATGAAATAGTAAAAGGTATTCAGCCAATAGCTTTTGATAATGCATCTTGGGCATATACATTAGGATGTGCAATCGCACTAAAAAAAGGAATAAAGAATGCAGCAGACGCAGCAGAAGCAATCGGAATCGGTTTACAAGCGTTTGCAGTACCTGGTTCAGTAGGTGATACAAGAAAAGTAGGTCTTGGTCACGGAAACTTAGGTGCAATGTTATTAAGAGAAGAAACAAAATGTTTCTGTTTCTTAGCAGGACACGAATCATTTGCAGCAGCAGAAGGTGCAATTGGTATTGCAAGAAATGCTAACAAAGTAAGAAAAGAACCTTTAAGAGTTATCTTAAACGGTTTAGGTAAAGATGCAGCATATATTATTGCAAGAATCAACGGATTTACAGCTGTAGAAACTGAATATGATTATAAAACAGGCGAATTAAAAGTTCTAAAAGAAACCCCATTCTCAGATGGTGAAAGAGCAAAGGTAAAATGCTATGGAGCTGATGATGTATCAGAAGGTGTTGCAATAATGATAAAAGAAGGGGTTGACGTATCAATAACAGGTAACTCAACTAACCCAACACGTTTCCAACACCCAGTGGCAGGTACTTACAAAAAATGGTGCTATGAAAACGGAAGAAAATACTTCTCAGTAGCATCAGGCGGTGGTACAGGAAGAACTCTTCACCCTGATAACGTTGCAGCAGGTCCTGCTTCTTACGGTATGACTGACACAATGGGTAGAATGCACGGTGATGCTCAATTTGCAGGATCTTCTTCTGTTCCGGCTCACGTTGAAATGATGGGCGTTATCGGTATGGGTAACAACCCGATGGTTGGTGCAACCGTTGCTGTTGCCGTTGCTGTTGAAAATGCTATGAAATAGTTGTTTTTAACATTTCAAAAATAAAAAGACTATCTTAATAAGGTAGTCTTTTTTATTTTAACTAATTTTCTGTAATCTTCTTAAATACTTCTTCTTGTGATAAGCCTATTTCGTTAATCCCAATATTACCCCAGCCTGCAAGTATACAAGTAAGATTCTTAATATTTTTACAAGGTAATAGGTTATGACTATTATCATCAACAAAAAATGCTTTTTTTACATTATTATCTTCCATATATTTTTCTATAAACTCTGATTTATTAACAACGTTTGAAAGTTCTTCTTTCCCAATAATTTTATATTTTATACCTTTTCTCTTTATTGCAAAAGTATTTTTCCTTGAAATAACTAAAATATCATATTTGTTTGTATCAAGGGTATTAATCATATCCATAAAAGTAAATTTTTGTTCCAGGTTGTCAACATAATCAGAATGATTTTCGATAAGCCATTTGCGTTTCTGAGCATATTCTTTTTCAAATATTTCTTCTTTATCCTTTTCTCTATGAGTTATGTAGTAGTTATATTTGTGAATGAACTCCTCATCTGTATAATTATTAGAATCTTTTATTGTTCTCATAAGATAAAAATATTGCCAAGAATTAAAAACTAAGAATTTGTATCTGTAAAATTTATTATAAATTTCTTTTTCGATAGGAGTAAAAATATCAGTACCCCAACATACATATCTGCACAAAACGTATGCCTCTTTTAAAGTATCGTATAAAACTCCGTCAAAATCTATGAATATTGTTACTTTCATTCCTAAATCCACCATAATATAAAATTGTACATCTAAAATATTACAATACTAATATTCATATATTATCTGTTTTGGTAATAAATAAAAACAATTGTTATATCCAAAACCCTTGAAAAAAAAATTTGTTTACGATTAAATGATATTACTGAGATAAATTATCTCTAGTTCTTTAGAAAGCAGATTAAATTTTTTGACTAACCAAAATATAAAATTAGCAAAATATGCAGGTTTCTGTTACGGAGTAAAACGTGCAGTAGATACTGTTATCAAATTAAAGCAAGAAAACCCCGATAAAAATATTTATATTCTTGGTGAACTTATACATAATGCATATGTAATTTCAGAGTTACAAAAACTTGGTATAGTCACATTAAACTCAATTTCTGAACTACCACAAAATACATCAGGCTATTGTGTTATAAGAAGCCACGGTGCAGAACCTGAGATTTTTGAAAAACTAAAATCAACAAACCTTGAAATTATTGATTTAACCTGTCCCGATGTAAAAAAAGTACAACAAAAAGCAATTGAATTGGCTAAAATGGGCTATTATGTAATAATTGTTGGAAAGGCCGAACATCCTGAAGTTGAAGCGATTTATGCGAATGCCAAACTTTGGTCAGACAATGTTGCAGTGATTAACGCTGTTCAACAAATAGCTTCTATCAAAGATAAACTTAAACAACATAAAAAACTAGGAATTGTTGTCCAAACAACTCAAAGAATTTCAACCTTAAATGAAATTATAACCGAGTTGACACCTCTGGCCAAAGAACTATTAATCTACAACACAATCTGCCAAAGCACATCAATGCGTCAACAAGAAGCAGTTGAACTTTCTAAAGACAGCGACTTAATGATTGTTGCAGGCTCTAAAAAAAGTGCAAATACTTCTCACTTAGCCGAAATTCTAAGTAACATAGTTAAAACTATACATATCGAAAATGTAAATGATTTAGACGAATATAAAAATATTATTCGTTCAGCAAAAACTATTGGAATAACAGCCGGAGCTTCTACTCCGCAAACTATTATTGATAATGTAATTAAATATATAAAGGAGGACAAATAAATGACTACATTAGAAAAAACAAAAGATGAATTTGAAATGCTTCTTGAAGAAACATTTGCAAAATCAAACACTGTTGCTGATATAGTAGAAGGAACAGTTATCAAGAAAGATCAAGACGGATACTTAGTAAGCGTAAAAGGTGCTAAATTAGAAGCATTCCTTCCACAAAAAGAGCTTTCAAGCGATATAGAAGACCTTGAAATCGGTGATACAAGAGAATATTATGTTCTAAAAGAAGAAAATGACGAAGAACCAATGCAATTATCTCTTAAGAGAATTGCTTTTGCGCAAGCGTGGGCTCAACTTAACGATGCAAAAATCCAAGGCGATACTATTCTTGCTAAAGTTGTTTCAACAGTTAAAGGTGGTGTTCTTGTTGACGTTGCAGACTTAAAAGGTTTCATTCCTTCTTCTCAACTTCGTACTGGTGCTCCTTTTGACGGACTTGTTGACACTAAAATCGAAGTTAAAGTTCTTGAAGCGGATCCTAAGAAAAACAAACTTATTCTTTCTCAAAGATTAGCTGTTGCTGAACAAAGAGATCAAGTTGTTGACAATGTTCTTTCTTCTCTTGAAGAAGATATGATTGTTAAAGGTAATGTCGTTAGAATTACTGATTTTGGAGCTTTTGTTGATATTAACGGTATTGACGGACTTCTTCCTATCTCTGAAATTTCTTGGCAAAGAATTAAACACCCATCTGACGTTGTTACTCTAGGTGATACTATCGAAGTTAAAATTATTAAAATCGATCACGAACTAAAAAGAATCTCTCTTTCTTTAAAGAGAATGGGTGAAAATCCTTGGCAACAAATTGAAGGTCAATTTGAAGAAGGTCAAGTTGTAAAAGGTACTGTTAATAAAGTTACTACTTTCGGTGCTTTTATTAATATCTTCCCAGGAGTTGAAGCTCTTCTTCCGGTTTCTGAAATGAGCAACGAAAACGTTAATCCGTTCAACTTATTCAAAGTCGGAAGCGAAGTTGATGTTTTAATCAAAAAATTCACTCCTAAAGAACATAGAATCGCTCTAAGCGTTAAAGATATTGAAAAATAAGTTAATAAATACTTATTTATTCCTAAGAGGATGACATTTAGTCATCCTCTTTTTTATCTAAAGCAGAGCAATTGTAAACTTTTGTAAATGTTTTAAACGCTACTGAAATCGGGCAAAATTTATATACTTTATATATATGTAAGATGTATAGGAAACAATAAGATGGGCACCAACGAATTAAAATTAAATACAACATTTGGAACAGCCTTAGGTTCAGGAATGGGTGCTCTTTCAGGGAACAATCCATTTGCAGGAGCCGGAACATCTTTCATAAATAGTGTTTGGACAGGTGGAAACTTTTGGGATTCATTGGGTCAAGCAGGCTCACAAATAGGTATGCAAGTAGCGACTACAGCAGCCAGCACAATAATGAATGCAGTTGGAGGAGCAATAACCGGAGCAATTTCTACAGCAACAGAAAAAGCTAAAAACGCAAAAAAAGAAAAAGAAATTGCAAGCAGCACTGCAAGTGCAGAAAATGAAGTAAGCAACGGTGTTAATAAAGTTGAAAATATAATAAGTGAAGCTGACGAAAAAATCAGTGGATATAATTCTGATATAACGAACTTACTTGGTGTAATAGAAGAAGCAAAAGAATTAACAGCAAAACAAGAAGAAGAATATAAAGCACAAATCACAGAAATACAAGCTAAAATAGCAGAATTTGAATTAGCACAAGTAGAACGTAACAAAATTAAAATGGAACTTGATAACACAGATGATGAAGACAAGAAAAAACAACTTCAACAACAATATGATGCAGCTACAGTAAAAATACAAGGCTTAACAGATGGAATTAACACAATCAGTGGAACTATTAACAGCATCAGAGAAAGTATTGCAGCAAATATAGAATTAGCAGAAAATACATCAAATGAAGCTATTGCAGTACAAGCAGAAGCAGTTCAAATGGCTCCTGAAGTTCAAGCAGCATTGGATGAAACCTCAGCAAATATTCAACAAAAGGTACAAACTCGTCTTGGAGAAGGAGCTACAGCAGCAGCACAACTTAATCAACAAGGAACACAACAAATTGCTACCGGACAACAAATGGCGACAAGCGGCGGATTTTTAAACTTAATTCCGGGTATTGGAACAGCCGTTGGAGCAACTAATGCAACTAAAGGAGCAGAATTAATTGGTATCGGAACAGCCGGTAAGGCAGGTGCTGTAACCGGTCAAGCAGCTTTAGCAGGAATTGTTACCGGATTTGGAGCTAAATTCAATCAACCATTACAAAATTTAGACATATTAAATACTAACTTCGATAATCTTGGAGTCAATATTGATGCTATAATGAACGGAAGCGAAGAATTTGCAGCATATAGCGAAAAACTTATTGAAGATATGGATAAAGTAACCAGCGAATACAAATTACCTGAAGAAGCTACACAAGCATAATCTAATCAAATAATTCGTATAATCTTGTTCTTATATCTTTTTCGTCTAAATCATTTGTTATTTTATTCAAATTCATAGCTTTTTGATAATATTCTGCAGCAGTTGATTTTTTATTCATAGCCTGAGCAGCTCTACCTGCATTAAAATAAGCAAGTGTATAATTCGGATTTAAAGCGCAAGCGGTTTCAAAATATTCCATTGCAGCTTTAGCATCTCCAAATCCGTCTAAATAAACAACACCAATATTATTTTGTGCTATATCGAATTCAGGATTTAAGTCAATCGCCTTATGAAAAGCAACAAGAGATTCTTCAAGATAATCCTTTTCCCATAAAGCTAAACCTACTTTTGAATAACTTAAGTAATTTTCACCATCAATGGCAATAGTATCACAATAAGTTTTAATAGCACCATCAATATCACCTTTAGCCATATACAAATCGCCCAAAGATAGTTGAACATCGACATTTTCAGGATCCAGCGCCATAGCAGCCTGGAATGTAGCTTCAGCCGCTTCAAAGTTACCGTGGATTTCACCATATATAGCACCTAGTGCATGACATACTATTGCTGTCCACTTTGCATCGGGATTGATTTTGATTGCCTTTTGATAGCATTCGATTGCTTCATCGTATAACTCACATTTGATATATGCAAATGCAAGTGAATTGTTATAGTATGGATTTTCAGGTTCTAAGTCAACAGCCAATTTAAATGCTGTTGCAGCGTGCAATCTATCCTCTTTCTTTAAGTATAAATGACCTAATTCATAATAAATTTTGTCATTATCAATCCCGAATTCAAGCAGCTTATTATAATAATCTATAGCTTCATCTATTTCCTCTGGGAAATAAGTTTGAATAATCGTAGCTAATTTAATCATTATTTCTCTGTTATCAGGAGCATTTTCAAGAGCCTTTCTATAGCATTCAAGGCAAGTAATCATATCATCGCACTCCAATGATAAATCACCCATTCGCTGATAAAAAACATCTCCGTGTTCTGTTTGCTCTGCACCTTTTGAATATATATCCAAAGCAGATGGAATCATTTTCATTTTTGCACAGGTAGATCCCAATGTTTTAAAAGAAAATACAGAGAAATCATCTGCAAGATACTTATATAACATCTTTAGAGTAGGATAATCCCAAACAATCATCATACTACCAGATAAGAAGTAGTATAAGAATTGCGCCATAGACATAACGCCTTTTTCTTTATTTTTTATCTGCTCCATAATAATTTTTGATAAAAATAATCTTGGACGTGCAGAATTTAATCCTGATTTTTTAATCGCTATTTTAAATTCCTCAGCAGCATTGGCATAATCACCCGATAATCCAAGGAAATATCCTGTATAAATATGAGCATTGGCATTATCAGGAGATAAAACAAGAGCCGTTTTACATTGTTCTATCGCACCATTAAGAGTAATCTGCCCTTTTTCATAAAGCAAACTTGCTAATCTGTAATATGCTTCAGGAATAGCAGGATTTAATTTTATTGTATCAACATACAAAGATATGGCATTTTCCAAATCTTTATCTTGTTGCTTTATTAAATACTTTTCGTGATATTTTCTAGCCTTTTCCAAGGTTATTATAGCATCTTGCTCTTTTTCAACGGGGTTTACCAATACTTGTTCTGACATAAAAGCTCCATAAATACTGCGTCAAATACCCCTTCGGCTAAAATTTTTAAAACTTTAACAACTTAAAGAATTTATCATACATATAGAGGATACCTTCCTTTTCAATTATCCTCAAAAACTGTTTCATACAAGAGCTTAAAGCATATATTTTTTGTAACAAAAAATTAAACATTGTAATATTTCTTTAAAAAAACTTTATTATTTTACCTGTTTAAAATAGTATGATAATATAGTAGAAAAAGTATATAGATAATTTAAAGGGGAAATCGTGGACAATTTAGGACCAGATATTTTCGGAAGAAAAGATAGCGTGAACACATCAAATAGTTCATACGGAATGAATACATCAAATTCATCAGAATATAGTGCAGCACCTGCTCCAGGTATTAGCCCGGCAAAGATTAAAGTAATCGGTGTTGGCGGCGGCGGAGGAAACGCTGTTAACAGAATGATTAAAAGCGGTTTAACAGGTGTTGAATTCTGGCTTATGAATACTGACCTTCAAGTTTTACAGTATTCTCAAGCAAAAAATAAAATTCAACTAGGCGCTAAGTTGACAAATGGTCTTGGCGCTGGCGGAGAGCCTCAAGTTGGTGAAAAAGCAGCTGAAGAAGCTCAACAAGAAATTACTCAAGCAATAGAAGGTGCAGATATGGTATTCGTTACAGCCGGTATGGGTGGCGGTACTGGTACTGGGGCAGCGCCTATCGTTGCTAAAATTGCAAAGGATTTAGGCATTCTTACTATTGCTGTTGTTACAAAACCTTTCTCCTTTGAAGGTAAAAGAAGACAAAACCAAGCTCAACAAGGGCTTGAAAAACTTAAAGAATCTGTTGATGCCCTTATCGTTATTCCTAACGATAAACTTCTTGATGTTGTTGACAGACGTGTATCTCTTCAAGAATCTTTCATCGTTGTTGACGAAGTATTATTAAGAGGTGTTCAAGGTATTTCTGACATCATCACAATTCCTGGGCTTATCAACGTTGACTTTGCGGATGTTAAAAGTGTTATGCAAGCATCTGGCTCAGCGCTTATGGGTATCGGCCGCGGTACTGGCGAAGGCAGAGCTATTGAAGCTGCTAAAATCGCTATTAACTCTCAACTTCTTGAAACTTCTATCAACGGTGCGAGCGGTGTTATCGTTAACATAACCGGCGGACCAGATATGACTCTTCACGAAGTTACTGATGCTACTAATATTATTAACGATGCTGTTCTTGATGATGCAAGAGTTATCATTGGTGCAGTGGTTGATGATAATATTCAAGGCGAAATTCAAATTACTGTTATTGCTACAGGATTTGAACTAAAATCTCAAAATACTATCGAAGAAAGAGTTGAAAATCGTTCAATAAGTGCGGCAGAATTCTTCTCTGGAGCGTTCAACAATAACAATAGCTCTCAAGCTCCTAAGATGCCTTCTATGCCATCTTTCTCTGATATCCAAATTCCTGATTTCTTAAAAAAATAACAGGTAAAATACTTTAACTATATACTTTAAAAGCGGGTAGTTAAAATTACCCGCTTTTTTATAACAACAAAAAGTTTAACAACTTTTCATTTTTAAATATGTAATCATTTTCCCACCATAGTTTTTTGATTGAACGATTTCAAAATCTGAAAAGTCTAATTCTATACTATGCTCAACTACCGCAATATCAAATAAAGGCAGTTTTTTTAATACACTCTCGTATATTCCGCTTAAATATGGCGGATCTATATAGATTACATCATATTTATCAGTCAGGCGGTCTAAAACTTTTACACTATCACCTAAAATTATTTTTGCACTAAGATTTAGTTTTTCATAATTAGACTTTATTATAGTATAAACAGATTTATTTCTTTCAACGGCAGTAACCTCAGAAAAACCTCTACTCAAGGCTTCTAATCCCATAATTCCTGAGCCGGCAAAAAGATCTAAAAATCTTCTGTTTTCAAAACTACCAAGCTGCGAGTACAAGACATTAAAAACACTCATTCTTACTTTTGATAACGTTGGTCTTACTATAGAACTGTCGGGAGCCTTTAACACTCTGCCGTTATATTTACCACCTGTTATATTCATGAGCCCAAATCCAATTTTGCTATCTTTATATCAAATACGCTTTCAATATCAATACCATTAAGAATAGATGTTATTAAATCATTCGGATTGAATTTATCTTGCATTCTGTTAACTAAACCTAATATCTTAGCGTCAGAATACTCCTCAATAATTCTTGGAATTGAAGTAATTTTAGCAGAATCAGAGAATTCAGGAATATTATTAATAACCGCACCTCGAACATTAACGCCTTTTTCTTTTGCCAAATTTAATATCAACAATGCATTATTAACCGCTTCTTGAGATGGAGTTATAACCAGAAGCATTGGAACCTTCAGGATTCTTAACATATCCATCGTTGTATATTCAGGCGTTAAAGGACTCATTATACCGTTTGAACCATCTAATATTGAACAATCGTATTTTTCTATAATTGATTTATACTCGTGTAGAATTAAATCTAAGTCAATAAATTCATGCTCTTTTTCAGCAGCAATAAGAGGTTCACAATCAGACTTAAAAAGATATGTAAAATATGTTTCAATATAAGGATCAATCGTTTTAACATAAGTTAAATCCGGCGATTGCATAAAACCATTAATCTCAATACCGGAAGTCTGTATTGGTTTGTAAACACAAGTAGAATAATCCAGACTCTGCATTGTCGCAGCCAGACCTGCCGTTATAAATGTTTTACCTGCCTTTAATTCTGTCGATGCAATATACAAACTTAACATATAAAAATTTTATCACGAATCTTAAAAATATTTAACTTATTTGAATTTTTATGGTAGAATAAAAAAGTAGTCCTAGGAAGATAAATCAATGAGCTATAAAATCCTATCAAAAAAAGAATTGTGCAAAAATCAATATGAACTAACAATACAAGCGCCCTATGTAGTAAGGAATGCTAAAGCAGGTCAGTTTATCATTTTGCGTGTTGAAGAAAACGGCGAAAGAATACCTTTGACAATCGCAGATGTTAACAAAGAAAAAGGTGAATTAACCATCGTCTTTATGGCTGTAGGTTATTCAACAAAGAAATTAGCACTTTTTGAACCTGGTGACGAGTTAGTTGATTTAGTTGGTCCGCTTGGAACGCCTACTCATATTAAAAAATACGGAACAGTTGTCTGTGTTGCCGGAGGATATGGAGCAGCACCTTGTTATCTTATTTCTAAAGCCTTTAAAGATGCAGGTAATAAGGTTTATATGATTATGGGTGCAAGAACTAAGGATTTGATTTTTTGGCAAGATAAGATGAAAACAGCCTGCTCTGAATTGTTTATTACAACAAACGACGGGACTTTAGGAGAACAAGGCTTCGTAACAGGAGTTTTGGACAGACTTATTAAACAAGAAAAGATTGATTATGTAATAGCTGTTGGTCCAATGCCGATGATGAAAGCTGTTGCTGATTTAACAAGAGATAAAAATATTTATACCGAAGCAAGTATGAACCCTATTATGGTTGATGGAACAGGAATGTGCGGAGCTTGCAGATTAACCGTTGGCGGGAAAGTAAAATTCGCTTGTGTTGACGGTCCGGATTTTGATGCTCATCAAATTGATTTTGATGAAGTTATTAACAGATCTTCTATCTATAAAGATAGTGAAAGAAAACGTGATGAAAATTGTAATTTACTAAACAGGAGAGTATAAAATTATGTCAGGTGAAAGACAAGTTAGCTTATGTCCGTTAATGAGTGTTGGCTCACAAGTAGAAATAGTATGTATGCAAGAAAACTGTGCTTGGTATTTAAAGAATTATAAACTTTGTGCTGTATATATGTTAGCTTACAATTCTATGTTAGATGTTCAAGCTAAACAAGCCGCGAAAAAAGCTCAACAGCAAAAAGGGTAGTTTATGACTAATACAGTTGTTATTGGTTCCCAATGGGGAGATGAAGGTAAAGCTAAGATTACTGATATTCTTGCCGGTGATTCTGATTTTATTATTAGATATCAAGGCGGATGCAACGCTGGCCATACAGTTGTTGCTAATGATATTACTTATAAATTTCACCTTGTTCCTTCAGGTATTTTATATGATAAAAAAATTTGTATGATTGGTGCAGGTACTGTTATTTATCCTGATGCATTTAAAGCTGAAATTGATGAACTTAAATCTCAAGGAGTCAATTTAAGCGGGTTAAAAATTCATCCGCTTGCATCTATCACTATGCCTTATCATATCGAAATAGACGGATACCAAGAAAATACCGCAAAAAAAGGGAAAATTGGAACTACTAAAAAAGGGATTGGACCGACATACACGGATAAATCTGCCAGAATTGGATTAAAAATCCAAGATTTGTACAATCTCGAAACGCTTTCCGAAAAGTTAGATATTATTCTTCCTATAAAAAATAAAATGTTAGCAAAAGTTTATGGATTAGAAGAATATTCAAAAGAATGTGTAATCGAACTATGTAAAAAATATGCAGAAATTTTTGCACCTTACGTTTGTTTTGATTGGCAAAAATTGTTAGAAGAACACAAAAACAACAAAATTCTTTTTGAAGGTGCGCAAGGTGTTATGCTTGATATTGATTGGGGTACGTATCCATTCGTAACAAGTTCAAACCCAATAGGTGGTGGAGCTGCTGTTGGTAGTGGCTTTGGCCCTAAAATGATTGATGAAGTAATTGGTGTTGCCAAAGCATATGTTACAAGGGTTGGAGAAGGTCCTTTTGTTACTGAATTAAAAGACGAACTTGGAAGTAAAATTCAGCAAATAGGACATGAATTTGGCGTAACTACAGGTAGAGCCAGACGCTGCGGTTGGTTTGACGCCGTTACAATGAAATATGCTGTTCAAGTTGGTGGTGTAACAAAAGTAGCACTTACTAAACTGGATGTTTTTGACAGCTTTGATGAAATTAAAGTTTGCACAGCTTACAAAAACATTAAAACCGGAGAAATAACCGAATATTATCCTACTGATGTATTTACGCATAAAGATTATGAACCGGTATATGAAACAATGCAAGGCTGGAAACAGGATATTACAGGGATTAAAGACTATAACAACTTACCTGAGAATACAAAAAAATATATAGCTCGACTTGAAGAACTTATTGGTGCGCCTGTTTCTATTGTCAGTGTAGGACCAGACAGACTTCAAACAATTTTCAGATAATTTATGAGGTTTTAGTGAAAAAAAATGTTATTGCATATCTCCACTCTCACTGGGATAGAGAATGGTATCGGGAATTCGAAATCTTTAGAATGAGGCTTTTAAGAGTTTTTGATGAAATTCTTGATGCTCTTAACAATAACTTAATTCCTTCATTTTATTTTGACGGTCAAGTCGTTGCGCTGTTGGATTACTTAAAGATAAGACCTGAAAAAGAAGAAAATATCAGACAACTTATTAAAGAAAAAAAACTCTTTATCGGACCTTTTTATTGTCTTATTGATGAGTTTTTAACAAGTGAAACTTTATTCCGCAAAAATCTGGAATACGGTTTAAATATAGCTAAAGAATTCGGTTGTACAGAGTTTACAGGCTATTTACCGGATACTTTCGGACATTCGGCAGGCGTTATTAAAATCTTAAAAGATTTTAATATTAATGAGTGTCTTGTCTGGAGAGGCTGCAAAGACTTGCCTGCTGAATTTATATGGCAGGATGAAAATGGTACCCAAATAAATGCCATCAATCTTATCAGAGGATATTTTATGGATATTTTTTCTTCTGATTTAAGTATTGAAAAAAAAGCTGAATTTTTAAAAAATAACCTTGATAAAATAGCACAAAAATCATCTAATATAATATTATTACCAATTGGAGCTGATCATTTGGGTATTCAAACAAATATTCAAGAGCAAATTGATTCAGTTAATGAATATCTTAACGAGTACAAAATAGAGCTTGGTTCAATCTTTGACTATATTAATGCCGTCAAAAATAACCACAAAACTATATATCAAGGAGAATTAAGAGATAATTCCCTAACCTTTACATTAGAAGGCTCTTATTCATCAAGAGCTGATTTAAAAAGACTAAATATTATATGTACACATGAATTAACAAGAGCTGATAAACTCGTCAATTTTTACAACTTTAATACCGAATACAGTAGACTAATTGAATACAGCTATAAACTTTTATTACAAAATCAAGCTCACGACAGTATTTGCGGATGTTCAACAGATGAAACGCATCAAGAAAACTTAATTCGTTATAAGAAAATTCTTCAAATTGCTAATACTATCATTTCTGAAATAAAATTTAGAAAAAATATTTCCGATAAGATTATAAACTTAAGTAATGAAAAATTTAGCGGTGTAATTGAACTTGAGAAATACAAGCCACAAAAAAGCGATGTTATTTACCAAAAAAGAAAAGGATTTCCTGACTACCTGCTAAATGACACTAACAAAATTCCAATTACGGAAGATTACCAAAATATCTATACCGTACTTGAGTATGTACAGGACGTTCCACCTGCTAATGAATGTAAAATGGCACCATCTAAATATACACCGATAAAAGCCACAAATAATCAAATAAAGGGACTGGTAGAAATAAAAGTTGGGAAATCAATACATTTTTCATCAAATGATAAAAATGTACAAATTGTACTTAAAGATTACAAAGACAACGGAGACAGCTATAATCGAGGGCCTGTTAAAAATGATAAAGGAGAAATAATAAATATACTCTCCTCAAAACTAAAATTTGTATCGCCTCTACGCTGTACACTTGAAGTCAAATATGAAAATAATATAAAGCTGGAGCTATCTCTTGATGCAAATAGTTTATATCCAAAATTCAAGTTCATAATAAACAACAAAAAGAAGAATCACCATCTTTTAATGTGCTTGGAATTAGACAAGGAAATAAATGAAACCTTTTCTGAAGATATGGATAGAATAATTAAAAGAACCTTTAATCCGAATTATGATATAAGAAAAAATCTACCAAATAAAAAGGGAAAAGAAGCAAAAACAAATACTGCGCCTTGCCAAAGGCTTGTTTTTGCTAATGGCGTAGGAGCAGTACTAAAAGGTGTAACTCAATACGAAGTGTTTAAAAATGAACTTAGACTAAGTCTTTTAAGGTCAACAGGTGTTATATCTAACCCCCAAAATTCATCTAGAACCACTCCTGCAGGTCCACCTATTGAAACACCTGATTTACAACTTTTAAAAACTATTGAGCAAGAAATCTGGTTATTTTTTGACGATAAAAAAGAATGCAATAGACCACTTAATCAGATTTACAACTATATTTACACATAAAAAAGCTCCTTAAACAGGAGCTTTTTTTATAAATTTCCAATCACTGATAATTAAACAGCTTGTGGAGCAACAAGCCCAAAGCCAAGGTTTAAAGCCTCTAGATTTAGCTGGAGCAAATTCTTTCTATGAGCAGGTAAAACATAGTCAATCGCCTTATACAAACTATCAGTAGTAAGCTGATGGCAAGCAGAAGCTAGAACACCTAATGATATAATATTAGCCGTTTTTAATTCCCCCAATTTTTGTGCAATTTCAGTTATTGGTGCAAAAATATACTTGATATCAGAACGCGGTTTTAAAGTTTTTACTAAAGATGAATTTGCTATTATTGTCCCGCCTGCCTTAACCCTTGATACAAATTTGTCAAAAGAAAGCTGATTAAGAACAATAGCAAAATCTGTGTCTTTTTTATGAACAGAACTAACTTCATCATTACTAACAACTATTTCACAATTAACTGTACCACCACGCATTTCGGCACCATAACAAGGATACCAAGTAACATTCTTACCTTCAAGCATAAAAGCATTTGCAAGGATTTTACCTGCTAACAATATTCCTTGTCCGCCAAAACCTGCAAATATAAAATTTTCTTCCATTTGTTTATTCCTCTGTAACATCTTTATATATCCCTAACGGGAAAGTTTTTGTCATATTATTTTTAACATGCTCGTGAGCTTCACTAGGAGTCATATTCCAGTTCGTAGGACAAGTTGATAATATCTCTACAAAACCAAGTCCCAATCCCTTTAACTGTGCCTCAAAAGCCTTTTTAATAGCAGCTTTTGCTTTCCTGATATTTGGAACGGAATCAAGCGAAACTCTTGCGCTATAGGCTGTTCCATCGCACATAGCTATTTGTTCGGCTATATGAATCGGATATCCATAATACTCACGATTTCTACCCATTGGAGAAGTTGTTGTAATTTGTCCCATCATCGTTGTAGGACCTAATTGACCACCGGTCATACCATAGGTTGTATTATTTATACAAATCGCAGTTAAAGATTCACCTCGAAGTGCAGCATGCATTGATTCTGCCAATCCTATTGAAGCGAAATCACCATCACCTTGATATGTAAATACAAACTTGTCAGGACATGCACGTTTTACACCTGTTGCTACTGCCAATGCCCTACCATGAGGCGCTTCTATACAGTCTAGATCCATAAAATCATACATTGTTACAGAACAACCTATTGAAGTTGTAAGAATTGTTTTTTCTTTTAAACCCAATTCATCTATTAGTTCAGCAACAAGCCTGATTGCTATACCATGATCACAACCTTTACAAAATGAATATCTAAAGTCTTTTTTAAACGATTTTGGAGTTTCAAATACTAGCATATACTTTCTCCGTAGAATTAATAACTGCATCAACTATTTCTTCAACACTCATCCACTCTCCAACCGGACGAATATTCAATAAAGAAGTTTTTGTCTTTCCATTAACGGCAAGACGAACATCTGTATACATTTGCCCCATATTCATCTCAACCGTCATAACCTCTCGGCATTGACTTGCTAATTCTGATATTCTCTTTTCCGGGAATGGGAACAACGTAATCGGACGTAACATGCCTGCTTTGATACCTTGCTCTCGTAGCTTTCTAACAGCTGCTTTTATATTTCTTGCTAAACTACCAAAACCAACCATTAAAAAGTCAGCATCATTTGTCATATATTCTTCATACATAACTTCTCTCTCTGAAATAAGTTTGTATTTTTCAAATAAGCTAAATACATGTTTAATCTGTTTTTGCTCATCAGGACCATAAGAACAAATTGTTCTTCCACCTCTGTCTTTTGCTCCTGTCAAAGCCCAACTTGAACTATCAACTTCAGGATACGGATAAGGAGTAAACTCTGCAGGCTCCATCATCTGTCCTAAAAGTCCATCCGCAAGTAAAGTAACAGGTGTACGGTACTTATGAGCAGTATAGAAAGTTTTATATGTCAATTCAATACACTCTTGAACAGTAGAAGGTGCATAAACAACCATTCTATAATCACCATTTCCACCACCATATACCGTTTGATAATAATCACCCTGAGCCGGATAAATAGATCCCAACCCCGGACCGGCACGCATAACATTTACCAGTACTATTGGTAACTCGTCTGACGCTGCATACGCTAAGGCCTCTTGCATCAAAGCTACAGCACAAGATGAAGATGTTGTCATTGCCTTTGCTCCAGTGGAACAAGCACCTAAAACCATGTTTATTGCAGCAACTTCACTTTCTGCACTTACATATCCTAATCCCATCTGAGGCATTTTTAAACTTAAAAATTCGCCAATTTCAGTTTGCGGAGTTATTGGATATCCAAAATAGCACTGTAAACCTGCATTCAATGCAGCTTGTGCTATCGCAAAATTACCTTTTATTAATTCTTTTGCCATTTTTATTTATGAACCTCTACAATTGCTACATCAGGACAACGCATTGCACACATTGCGCAACCTATACATTCTTTTTTTTCATCTACAAATTCTACTGTATATTCACCTAGCTTATTCACCCTGTTGCTCTTTTTTATTAAGCCTTTGGGACAAGTTTCGATACAAAGATAACAAGTTTTACATCTGTTTTCATCTATTTTTATATGAGCCATATCCATACTCCCTTGGAATATATTACTACAAGCATACTGTTTTTTAAACAATATCATAATTTGAAAGGGTTTTATTTATTAGATTTTTCATCTCTTTACGATACATCCTTGGCGATATTACTTCACACATCTTATCATACTTCAATAACCTGTTCAAAAGTGATTGCTTATCCTCTGTTTTATTTAGAATCGTTATTGAACCGTCATCTGCAATTCCTACAACCTTCTCATCTGGTCTTAATGTATAACGCTTTGCTAATGCATTCTTTAGCGTAAAAATGACTGACGTTGAAAGCATATTACCTGACGATTTAATATCAGAAACCGTAATTTCTTCAATATCAGAATACAATATCTTCTTCTTTTCTCCCAGATAACTAACGACAACAGCTAGCTTATAACCATCACAGGCTATTTCCAAAGGTTCGCACAAAATATCCTCAATTTCTGCATTGTTCTTATATTTTATATTTACCTTCCAACCGTTTTCTAATGCGAACTCAAAATCTTTTATATACCTGTCTTCATCCGGTACCTCTACTTTTGAATAATAACGTCCGGATCTTCTATTAATCTTGGCTATTAATGAATTATATGCTCTTACATTCTTACCAAGCCTCATTTGTGAAGAATACGTATTTATCTTCTCAAATAACTCTAATACGTTATCTGAAAATTCTATACCAAAAGGTAATTTTAGCAATGTATATTTTCCATCTACTTTGCGAATATCCATTCCGCAATATCTGCAAGTATTTATATACTTACTCAAAAGGAAATTTGTACAACGTTCACCTGATACATTACTTAACGCTTGCGTTAATTCGTTCATTGTATAACTTTTTTCAAATAATAATTGGAGCATCTGAAGTACTCTCAGTGATGCTACATTAATTTTATTCATATATTTTACTTAACTCCAATAACTTACCGATTACATCCTCTCTTACATCCGCCGGCTCAAGAATTGTACAATCTGCACCCAAAGATAGTATATGCTGTACTGCAAAAAACTTATTTGAAAAAACTTCTTCTACCTTTAACACACCATCTTCCATTTTTTCTGTAACTGCTTCCGATGAGATAACATGATAATCAGAATTTCTTAATAAATATTTTATTTTACAAGTTTGTGGTTTATAATCACTATCACCTTTTTCTATCTTTATAACTTCTTTTATCCTTGATAAATTATAACAAACTGGTTTATTTATATTTACATCATAACCTTCAACATATAATTTATTACTTTTTAAGAAAATTTTTCCAAAAACAAACTGCTTTGTACTTGTTTGCTTTAAAGGAGTAGAATATAGAATAGTCAAAATATTATGCTTTCCATCCTCTGATAATATTTTTTCATAGACATTTGGATTAATTTTATAGAAAGCAGTTATATTTCTTAATTTTCCGGCAGCCTCTTCATCAAAAGTATTCTCAATTAGTATATTAAATAATTCATTATACTGAATTGCTACTTTATAATCCCCATTTCGTGTCATGCCTGAATAAAGAGTTTTTAACGCATTTACCTCCTCATCTGTAATAGACAAGGAAAAAGGATGATAAGATAATCTATATTTAAATTTTGTAGATTTACAAGGTCTGTCTATTTTACATCCAAATGCCTTTAATGTAGAAATAGCTATTCTGATCGTATCTGCAGAGTAGTATTTATCAACTAATCCACATTCTGTAAGAACATTATTTAATTCGCTTAAATCGCGAGGCGCAACCATTAAAGCACTTAGAATTACAATTAACCTCGCTCCGGTTAATGAAATTTGTGTTACTTCAGCTTTAGTCTGAAAGGTATACATAAAAGTTCTCCTCGCTCGTTACTTCTCTAATATAGCACAAAAACTAAAAACTTCCCAACCTCAATATATATTCTGTTACATTATCTACAAAATAGCTGTCATTTGCGCTGAATGGGAAGACCTCACCACCAATGACAGATTTTATTTTATCAATTTTTTTTCTGATATCCGAGCGTTTTATATAATCGACCTTTGTCATTATTGTAAAAATTGGCAAAGAATGAGTATCGACCCACTCGCGCATTTGAATATCATTTTTTTGCACATCATGACGAGCATCTATAAACTGAATTAAAGATTTTATTTCTTGTCTGTTAAGTAAATATTCCTCCAGATTTCTTTGCCACGCAGCCTGTGTTTCTTTTGAAATTTTTGCATACCCATACCCAGGCAAATCCGCTATTACAAACTTGTCTGACATATTAAAAAAATTAATCAATCTGGTTTTCCCTGGGGTATTAGAGGTTTTAGCTAATTTTTTGTTATTTGCTAGTCTATTTATGAAACTTGATTTTCCCACATTTGAACGTCCTAATAGAGCAAACTCTGGTAATCCAAATGTCGGACATTGAGATAATTTTTCTGCACTTATAACAAATTTCCCTGATATATAATCTGGCATATTATTTCCTTGTACTCATTGATAACTTCAAAAATTCAGGTTTAGCTGATTTTAACATTGCTCTTGCTTCTACTCGTTTATTATTTCTTGCTGTTGCTAAACTCAATAAGTTATATAATTTTATGTTATTAAACACTGTTATTTGGGTCTTATTTTTTGTAAAATTAACTCTTACTGAAGAATCCTTTGCAAAAAAATTATCAGCATCTATTCCTACTATTTGAATAATATTCGTTTTTAAAATACTCAAAGGCTCTCTAAAAAATATTTCAAAAGACTCTAATATATTCATAATTTATTAAACCTCGACATTTAAAAATATCCTAACCAAATATTCTCGACCAAAAGCCTGTTTTATTCTCAATATTCTTAATCTTTCTTTCTAATTTAAGAACCCTTTTAGTATATTTCTTTATTTCTCTTTCATTCGTAGATGCCGCTAAAATTTGCTTATAACAAGCACATTCTGCTCTGTAATTTTTTTCTTTTTTATAAACTTTGGCAAGTTGTTTATTTGCTTCTATATTAGAAGGATTTTCCTCTACAGCACGTTTTAAATACTTATTTGCAAAGAACTTATCACCATCTTTTTTAAAATATACTGCATCTTTAAAATATTCATCTGATTTTGCAATCTTTTTATTTACATAAACCCTATTATCCAAAACTTGTCTATCAACTGGATTTATAAGCTCCGCCTTATTCAGAGCATCCAAAGCAAAGTCATAGTTTTTATTAAACGTAAAGAACTCAGCTAGATATTTATACTCGTCCACTGACTTTGCCATATCCAATGCTTTTTTATACTCGTCACGAGCCAATACAAACTCACCTTCAACAGTATATGCTTCACCTTTAACAACATATTCTGCAACACTATTTGGTGTGGAATCAATGATTGCTTTTATTTCTTTATCTGAACGCTCTATACCAATAATTTTATCAAGTTTTAATTTTGCTAATCTTAACTCTACATCTGATGGATTAAGCTCTATCGCAGAATCAAGTTTTTCTCGTGCTTGATATAACTTCTCAGACGATACTACCTGACTGTTTGAGATTATATCCTTTGCTTCTGCCCAATATGTATCTGCCAAGCCCTTTAATGCCTCTTGATATAATTTTGACTCTTGCGTTATAACAGAATAGTACTTTTCTGCTTGCGCATAATCACCTTTGGCAAGTTCTATATCTGCTATTTTTAAACAAATAGCCTCTGCATTTTTATCCATGCCGGCAACGGTTTTTAACTTTTCTAATGCAAACTCATTATCGGCCCTGTTTTCATACAATTTTGCCAAATTTAAATATGGCGTTGTAAACTCAGGTAATAATTCTATTGCCTTCTTGTAGTTAACAATCGCAGCAGCTTCATTTTGCTGCTTTGCGTATATCTCACCCGCCAAATTGTATGCATATGCAAATGATGGATTTATTAATATAGATTTTTCCAACAGCTCTAATGCAGCAGAAAGTTCTCCATCTTTTGCTTTTAGACGTGCCGAATGGTAATATGCAGTATAACAATATGGATTTCTTGCTATTGCTTCATTAAATCGGTTCTCGGCGACTTCGTAATTCCCCTGTTGATAATAAAGTGTACCTAAATTATCATATGCCGTTGCATAATCAGACTTTATCCTCAAGGCTTCCTTAAAATTATCTTCTGCAAACTCATAATTCTCTGCTGACATCAATGCTACACCTAAAGCATTATATGCCTTATAATTGTTTTTATTTAACTCTATAGCTTTTTGTAATTCTTCTATCCCGTTATTAAAATAAAAATCTGAATTTTTACGATAACTCATATCAGATGTATCAGGACGTTTGAGATATACTAAACCTTGAAGAAAGTGTAAGTCAGAATTGTTAGGATATTTTTGCAACAATTTATCCAAATTATCCTGCGTCTCATTTAATCTGGAGGCATTTATTAGGTAAATATTATAATAAATATTTGTTTCTAAATCATTCTTATCTGAAACCAATAATTCTTCTATTACCTTTTGTGCTTCAGCATATCTTAAATTTTCAAGTAACTCAGCAGCCTTCTGTTTTTTAGTCAAAACCTGAGACTTATTACTTGCTTGCACAACATTATTCTTTGTAACTTTTATTTGCTTCTTTGCTGGGGCAGCAGTGATTACACCGCCGGCCAAAAAAATTAATAACAATACAGCATATATTTTATTATTATTCATTCCCTGCTACTCCATCATTTAATATACATATTTTATTATATACTCATTCAAATTGCAAAAAATAAACGTTACAATAAGTAAAAATAATTGAATAAAACACTCAAATATAGTACGCTTAGAGAGTGACGAAGGATTAACAATGCTTAACAGTTCAAAAGAATTTTTAGAAGATTTTAAAACTTATCTTGAAGTAGAACGGAATTTTTCTAATCACACTACCAGAGCTTATGCTTCAGATATTCTTAGTTTTTTAGTATGGCTTGATAGTATGCCGCCGCAAGATGCCGATTTTAACAAACTGAGAGAATATATCTACTTTATACAAAAATTTGAATATACCAAAACAACTATTGCACGAAAAATTGCCGCTATAAGAACTTTCTACAAATATCTATATAGAGAACATATAGTAGAAACAAATCCTGCTGTATCTTTAAATGCACCTAAACGCCCAAAACCTTTACCTAAATTTCTTACGCCTGAAGAAATCGAGAATATCCTTAACCACGTTAAAATAAATACTCCATCAGGCTTTAGAAATAGAGTAATTTTAGAACTGCTTTGGGCAACAGGTATGCGAGTTTCAGAACTAAGTGGGCTTAATTTTGGGGATTTAAACCTTGAAAATAACGAAATAAAAGTAATGGGCAAAGGTGCAAAAGAAAGAATTGTTCTCGTAACTGATAGAGCAAAAAACTATCTTGAACAATACCTTCAAACGGCAAGAAATCTTATCGCCCCCGGATATAAAGTTACAACCGACGAAGATGCTCCTATTTTTATCAATAACACGGGATATCGACTTCAAAATAAAAGTATCAGAAATGCAATAAATGAAACCGTAAAAGAATTAGAATTACAAAAAAAAGTCACTCCACACGTTTTTCGACATAGTTTTGCAACAAAGTTAATAGAAAACGGCGCAGATCTTAGAGTCGTACAAGAACTTTTAGGTCATGCCGGTATCTCTAATACTCAAATTTATACTCACGTTTCCACTAAACATATGAAAGATGTTTACGATAAAGCACATCCTCACGCATAACAAAATATAAACTTATTTGACAAGCATAAACAATTGGTCAATAATTTAGGAATGAAAATAATAATATACGGCGCGAATGAAATCGGTTGCAATATAGCAGCAGAACTATTTGAAGACCACGACATAATAATAATAGACAAAGAACAAAACCGAACTGATGCATTTAACAAACTTGATATCGGTTACGTATCAGGTAATGGGACTTGTATAACAGCTCTTAAAGAAGCACAAATTGAAGATGCCGATATTTTTATAGCCTGCACAGATTATGATGAAGCCAATATTGTAGCCTGCCTAACCGCTAAAAAAATAAGCGATGTAAAAACTATTTGTTTCATCTCAAAAGAAGAGTATCATACATCAATGAGCTGCAAGAAAGACTCAGAATCTTTCTGTGACCTAAATCTGGATTACATAATTTGGCCTGAAGAATTATTGATGCAAGAAATTTTTAGAATTGTAACAGTAGCTAAAGCTCTTGATGCAGAACATTTTGCAGAAGGTAAAGCAAGACTTCTTGAATATAAATTACCGGAAAGCTCTGTTTTAGTTGGGAAAAAATTAAAAGACTGCACTTTTCCTGATGACACATTACTTGTAGGAATAACAAGACAAGATGAATTATTCATCCCTAATGGTGAAACGATACTTGAAAAAGATGATAAAGTAATCTGTATGGGGACCGCATCTTCTCTTGATATACTAGCCGGCAAATTTTTCCACGAAAAAGAATTTGTTAAAAATGCGGCAATAATTGGCGGCGGAACTGTTGGTATGATGCTAGCTAAAAATCTTGAAAAATTAAAAATTAAAACAAAGATTTTTGAAAAAAGTGAAAAGCGCTGTGAATTTTTAGCTTCTGAGCTTGAAAGTACTTTAATTATAAATGGTGATGGAACTAATATTCAACTTTTAAATGAAGAAGGAATTGAAGATTTTGATGTTGTAATAAGTGTAACTAATAACGATGAAAAAAATCTCCTATGTTCGTTACTAGCAAAACAAACGGGAGTAAAAAGAGTTATAACAAGAGTATCTAACAATACCAACGTTCCGTTATTTGAAAAAGTTGGTATAGATGTTGCGATTTCATCAAATATTGCAGTAATAAAGGAAATAAAAAACAATTTAAACGAAACAAATATTGATATTCTTGCAACCGTTGAGCAAGGAAAAGGCGAAGTCCTTGAATTAATCATTCCAAACAATTTTGAAACAAAAAGGATTATGGATTTAAAACTCCCGCAAGGGGCTATTATAGGAATTATACAACGCCGTCACAAGGTAATTATCCCAAAAGGAAATACCCTTGTTTTAGGCAATGATACTCTTATAATCTTTACTACTCATAAATTGTCACAAGAATTAAAGAACTTTTTTAAGGCATAAAATATGAAATTTGAATACTTAGCTTATGTACTAAAAAAATTACTCAGATCGTTTACAATCCTGATGATTCTACCAATTATTGTTTCCATATATTACAAAGAATATAATTCAATTTACCCGTTTTTATATACCGGAATAATAACAGCAGCAGCCTCTTTATTAATATCAAGAATAGGCGCGACCGTCCAAAACCTGAATGATATAAGAAAAGTAACTTGCTTTGGAATAGTAGTAGGTTCATGGCTAACTGCGACTTTAGTAATAGCTCTCCCATTTATATTCGCAGGCTTTTCACTAATAGATGCTCTTTTTGAAGGGACTTCTGGAATAACCACGACAGGAGCAACAATTTTAACACACTATAACTATCCGCATTCAATATTATTCTGGAGAGCGTTATCACAATGGCTCGGCGGTATCGGAATATTGGTCTTATTCATTGCCATACTTCCACAATTTGCAGTAGCAGGTCGTCAAATGTTTTTTGCAGAAACTCCAGGTCCTGGAGAAGAAAAATTAACACCCAAAATTCGTTCAACTGCTTCTGCTATGTATAAGATTTATCTAACACTAACCGTTATACTTGTACTGTTATTGAAAATTACTGGCATGAATTGGTTTGATGGAGTATGTACCGCAATGTCAACACTTGCTTGCGGAGGATTTGTTGCAAACAATAATATAATTTGCAATTGCTCTACTTTAACTCTTTGGATAATAACACTATTTATGTTTATTGGTGGTACAAATTATAACCTTCTTTATAAAAGCTGTACAAAACATTCTATAAAGACATTTTGGAATAACGCTGAATTTAAAGCATACTCATTGACATTTATACTGTTATCAGTAATTGTCGGAATTTGCGGATATATATTTATGCACTACCCTATAAAGCAAATCATCCTTGATAGCCCTTTTACAGTAATATCAATAATGACCTCAACTGGATTTTCAATAACCAGCTTTGAAAACTGGAATTTATACTCTCAAGTATTTTTATTTATCGCAATGTTTACCGGAGCAAGCGCAAGTTCTGCCGGTGGTGGTATAAAAATTGTTCGTTGGCTTCTAGTTTTTAAATTCCTTAAAACTGAAATAACAAGGATTTTCCATCCTAACGCTGTCATCAACGTAAAATCTAATAACCAAATAGTACCTAAAGACGTTTTGGGTCAAGTACTAATTTTTATGTTCTTCTATATACTAATATTTGTATTTTCAGCCATATTAATTACCCTGCTGGAAAATAATGCAGAACGAGGCATGATAAGTGCAATTAACGCACTCGGAAATATCGGATTTACCCCTAGCGGAATATCAACGTTCCATCCTGTAACAAAATTTATACTGATTCTTGATATGCTCGTTGGACGTTTGGAAATTATCCCATTTTTAGTTATCTTCCAATCCGAATTTTGGAACTTTAAGAAATAACCAAAAGCCAAAAGAACTGTAAAGAAATGTAAAACTTTCCCCCAAAAGGCTAAAGTTTTCCAAAAATATGTCGATAAAAAAAGAGTTGATAGTTTTTGGAGTAAAAATATGTGCAGATATTATTGGCCGGGAACCTACAGTTTCCAAGAAAATATAAAAATGTATACTCTTTGGTTAAAAGATCAAATAGACAGTTTACTGTACAAAATTTATGAAATAGAGAGAACTTTGTCGCTATAACACAGCGATAACCAAATAAAATAACTCTCGGAATCTAAGCCCCTGGATTGGGGGCTTTTTTTATTATATTTATTATTTTTAAATGTAACGAAAATAACTAAAAAGTATTGAATAACTTGACAGTAAAGTTTTAGCCCGCCATAATTATAATGAATAGTATTGTAGATAGGTAAATCGTTTCAAATTCCGAAAGGATACGATTCCTGAAAAGAAAGGACAGAATATGTACGCAATAGTCGAAAGCTGCGGCAAACAATACAAAGTAGAAGAAGGCCGCTATGTAGATGTAGAACTTCTTGGCGTTGAAAAAGATGCTAAAGTTGTTTTTGATAAGGTCGTTATGTTAGTTAACGGCAAAAAATCAAAGGTTGGTCAACCTTACGTTGGTAATGCATCTGTTGAAGGTGTTGTTCTTAAAAATGACCGTGCTAAGAAAATTATTGTTTTCAAACAAAGACCTAAAAAAGGTTACAGAAGAAAACAAGGTCACAGACAAGGTTTTTGTAGAGTTATGATTAACAAGATCAGAACTACTGCTCAAAAATCTAAATCAGCAGAAGCAGCAGAGTCTGCAGAAGCATAGTTAAATTAATATAGGAGAAATTCAAAATGGCACATAAGAAAGGGATGGGGTCAACCCGTAACGGTAGAGATTCAGAAGCCAAGCGACTTGGTGTTAAGAAGTTTGGTGGTGAATTAGTTAAGGCTGGCAATATCATCGTTCGTCAAAGAGGGACTAAATTCCACCCTGGCAATAACGTTGGTATTGGTAGTGATGATACTTTATACGCTTTAATCGATGGACAAGTTAAATTTGAATCTCATAGAAGAGACAGAAAACAAGTTAGCGTATATAGTGCTTAGTTTTTTAAAACAAAAAAAACACCGGTTTAATTAACCGGTGTTTTTTTATACTTGTTTTACTCATCCAATTTAATATAATTTGTTTCTTCCCATCTTAGGTCTATATATTTAACCTTTTTATTAAGCATTTTCACTTGAGGTAACAAAGAAGGTAGTCTTGCGATTCTATTCATAGTAGAAGAAGACATTTTACCAATTCTTATATTAACCGTTGGAATTTTTATATAAATATCATCAGGATTTTTATAATCGATATATTCAACCTTTTCTCCGGACAAATCTTCAACTGATTGAGCTAAAGTTCTGAACATACGAACTTTAGCCTCATCCCAAGAGCGGTAATCATCTTTAGTACCGTAAGTTAAAATCAACCAAGTTTTATAAGATGGATCAAGCGGCATATATTCTCTGCCAATAAGTGTACCATCAACCGAGAAAAATGCTATTGGAGGAACATTCGCCTCCGGTGATATTGTTAATATAGGAGTTCTTTCTATAACAATAATTTGAAGTCTTGCCGGAAACCAGAAACGTCTTATATAAACATCTTGTACCGGTTCAAGGTGCATTATACTTTCTTTCAAATGCTCTGTTTTAACCATAAATATTGGTTCTTGGGGAACCTGATTACAACGAAGAGCAGATAGTATTTTGTATGACGGAACAATTTTATTATTTATTATTTCTAGTGATGGATTATCAACTTTATCGAATGCCGCAGAACTCAATTTCCATTGAGGGAGTTTTACTATTAAATAACAAAGCCCCATAATAAATAAAACAATCAAAAACTTTAAGAAAGAGCGCATACGTTTAAGGCGTTTCTTTTGATATTTAACCTTTCTTTGCATTTGCGCTTGTTTTAAACGTCTTAATTGATTTTCTTTAGTTATTTGAAATTCTTCACTATCTTTAGACATTATTTATTCAAACCTGAGCTTTTTAAGATAAGTTCTACCAAATCATCAAATGAAATTCCGCAGGCTGCAGACTGTGCTGGCAAATCACTTGTATCAGTCATTCCTGGGCTGGTATTAATTTCTAATACATATGGTACACCATCTGATATTAAAAAGTCTACCCTTGCAACTCCGCTACATCCACAGGCTTCAAAAGCTTTGATTGTTATTTCTTTTACTTCTTTTGTCATTTCTGGACTAATTTGAGCCGGTAAAATGAACTCGGTCATACCTTTCGTGTATTTTGCCTCATAATCATACCATTCATTTTTGGGGCGAAATTCTAAAATTTCTGTTGCAAAAGTTTCGCCATCACGTTCTAAAACTCCTACTGTTGCACTTATACCTAACTTATATTCCTCTATCAGCACATCAGGATTATATTTCCTTGCTTCTTCAACTGCTTCTACCAATTCTGTTTCATTATTTACTTTATTCATACCGAAACTTGAACCTTCTGAAACAGGTTTTACCATCAATGGGTACGTTAAACCATTAACTGACGATAAAATATCATCATCACGTTTAATAAAAACTGAATTTATAAGGGGAATACCTGCAGGTTTTAGTATCCTTTTAGTAAATTCCTTATTCATACAAATAGCACTTGCCATTACCCCACAACCTGAATATGGGATTTGCATTATTTCTAATAAGCCTTGGATACAACCATCTTCACCATATTTCCCATGTAAAGCGTTATATGCAAAATCATAACCTTTTAAAATCTGAGCAATATTATTATCTACAACGACCAGTTGAGCATTTTCATATCCCAGCCTTTTCAATGCCTCATAACAATTTTTCCCGGAACGCATTGATACTTCTGCTTCTGTCGACATACCGCCACATAAAACGGCTATTTTTGATTTTTTTGATAGAGTATTTTGCATATTTCTTCCTCTCTTTTAGATTTTTCTCCCACATAAATTACTTCGGGAGTTAACTCTATATCATAAACTTCTTTTACTTTATTATACATCTTTAACATTAATTCAAGGACATCAAGACTTGATGCTTGACCTTTATTAATAATAAAATTCGCATGTGTATCCCAAACTTTAACATTTTCATCATCATACCCTTTAAAGCCCGCCTTATCCAAAAGCCTTCCGGCACTATCATTTGGGGGATTTTTAAAAACGCAACCGGCATTTGGATGTGCCATTGAAGGTTGCATCTGCTTACGACCTGATAAATTTCTATCCATTAACTCTTTAATTTTTTCTTGCGAATCCGGTTTTAATTCAAACAATGCATCTAATAATACATAGCGACCACACTGTAACAATGACTGCTTATAGGCAAAATTCATTTCCGATTTAAAAATAGTTTTTACAACTTTATCCTCTCTATCAAACACTCTCGCTGACACAAAACAATCTGAAGTAAACTGTCCATGAGCTGAAGCATTCATATAAAGATTTCCACCGATACTACCGGGGAAAGCAACAAAGAACTCAAATCCGCTTAATGACTCTTTTGCCGCTAATTGAGCTAAGAATGGACCTGAAACGCCACATTCTGCTGTAATTCTACAACCATCTATATTTACGGTTTTCAAATTTCTTGTAGAAACGACATTACATTTTACTCCGTTAGATGAAATTAATAAATTTGAGCCTGAACCGATAACTAACATTGTACTATCATTTTTTAACAGCTCAATTAATTCATCTGCCGTTTTGGGTAAATACAAATTCTCGCATTTACCACCTATTTTAAATGTTGTTAAACGGCCTAACTCAAAACCTTGTTTTACTTCACACTCCAAAGTATTTCCTCTTTCATCTTTTCGAGTTCTTTACCCAAATTTGTTATTGTACCGGCACCCAATCCAACTACTATATCGCCTGACTTAAGAGTTGGGAGTAATTGTTTTGCAACATCAGACATTGAGCCTGAATAATATTTAGCGTTATCAAATCCCTTAATAAACTCTGTTGAATTTATACCATCAATACTGTCTTCAGAAGCAGCATACACATCAGTTACTATAATTCTTGATGCGTCACTAAAAGACTGCTTAAACTCATCCCAAAACGCCTTTAATCTTGTATACCGATGAGGCTGAAAAACTGCAACAATATGCTTATTAGGATTAGCTGTTCTAAGAGCGCTAAGGGCTGCTTTTATCTCTGTAGGGTGATGGGCATAATCATCATAAACAGTTATACCATCCAAATCTGCTACTTTTTGTAATCTTCTGCCCATTCCTGTGAATTCAGAGAAATGAGGTAACAATTTTTCTATATCTACCCCTGCGGTATATAATGCTGCAACTACGGCTAAAGAATTGTATACATTATGAACACCCGGAACTTGAAGTTTTATGTGACACAATAAATCTGATTTATAGAATACATCAAAATTTGAATAAGAATCACTAAATTCAATATTACGAGCCATAAAATCCGCTTGATTTTTTATACCAAAGGTTACGGAATCAGACAAATTAAGAGCTTGAACGCCTTTATCATCAGCATTAAAAATCAATTTCGTATTCTTTAAATTACTAATATAATCTTTAAAAGTTTTAACAACGGAATTAAAACCATCTTTATAAAAATCTAAGTGATCAGCTTCAAGGTTGTTAACTACTAAAATATCAGGCGAATACTTTACAATAGTACCGTCACTTTCATCAAGTTCTGCTACGAAATAATCTTCTGAATCATAATGAGCATTAGTAGATAACTCGGGAACAATTCCACCAACAACAAATGAGGGTTTTAATCCGGCTTTAGAAAGTAAATATGAAGCCAAACCGCTTATAGTAGTTTTTCCGTGAGTACCTGAAAATCCTATAAAACAACCATTTACATGTGAGAGTTTTTCTAACATATCAGAGCGATGATAAACGGGCATACCTTCTTTTTTCGCTTTCATCAACTCCGGATTATTAGCCCTGATTGCTGAACTAACTACCACAATTGAATTAGAAGGCAAATTCTTTTCACTATGTCCAATATGAATATCTGCTCCCATCTCCTTCAATTTTGAAATATATTTGCTATCAGAAATATCAGAACCGGAGACTTTACAGCCTTTTTCCAAAAGATATTTAGCCAACCCGCTCATTCCTATTCCGCCTACTGCTATAAAATGATAATTTTTATCCACTTTTTACCTCTTTAATATCAATAAATATTATAATATAAAGAAAACATTATCAACACCAAATAAAAGTAAAATAAAAGTTTTTAAGCAGAAATAAACTAATTAAAATCTATATTCAAGTTCACCTTGGAAACCAATACCAGTTCTACCTACATTTCTTAATACAACTTGAACAAAGGCAGAGAATCTATCTGTAATTTCTTTACTTATACCAAACCCGTATTGGAGATACCCGCGATTCATCCAAACTTCAGGCAAGTCAACACCTGCAGCTTTGCCTGAAACTCCGCCTACACAATTATAAACATAAGCAACTGTTGCAAAAATGTTCCAAGTTTCTTCTTGCCAGATGAAATTAACCCCAGGAGCAACATTCAAACCATTAAGAGTGCCTGTTGTCATACCAATTTGACCGTAATCTGATTTCCAATTTTGCCCGCCAAAGAAGTTATAAGAAACAGTTGCAGATGGCTGAACAATAAATTTATTTTTAATTCTCCAATTATAAGCACCTTTAACGGCTGTACCTGCATAATAATTAATATCTTGATCATTAGAACCTTGAAGACTCATTTCTACGTTATATAAACTTGCATAACCTAAAACAGAAGTTATCCAATTTTTATTAAAGAAGGTTGCCATAGCACCAATTTGCCCACCATTTTCATAAGCACTTACGCCTTCAAATGACTGGTGAGCACCGGTATACCCCATATATATGGTTGGAATCCAACTCCATCCCTTACCTAGGTCCAAAGTTCCCATATCAAGACCAACAAGAGAGCCATAAGCACTATTTTCTACTGCTAAGTCTTCTGTCATTCTTAATGTTTCAAAGTTTCCATAAGATTTTACCCAGAATCCTGGATCTCGCCTTGTATATTCATACCCTGGCAACACTGCATCCACATCTTGTATTGCCAATTTATTAGCTATAGAAGATTTTGTTAAAGTTTGAGGTGATAGCATCATTCTGTCAAACATTATGTCGTTTATAACCAATTGATTCATCATTTGTGCTGTTGTTACTACTTGACCTCTAAATGCCTGCTTATTATACCCCAGGACCTCTAACAAATATGAACCGTCGTTTGCATCTGATGCTATAAGCTGATATCTATTTACTGGTGTTAAAACCTCATCTGCTGTTGTTGTAAATTTTATATTATCACCCAAATTTTCTGTATCAAATATTTTACCCAAATCTACAGTCTGTGAGCCTACTGTATAATTAGGATTACTTTTTATTAAATTCCAATCAGAAATATTTATTACAGCTTCTTTTGAGCTATCAGCTCCTATTATACTTGTAAAATCGAATGTATCCGCTGTATAGGTTCCATTAATTGAATCTTCATAAATATCTATTGTAAAATCGGAACGACCGTTAACATTATCTATAATCAACCCGCCAAGAGAATTTGCTTCAATAACACCATTTGCTGCTGCTATTGTACCTGCTGATTTAATATCAATATTACTGTTTGCCCAAGCTGTTCCAAGATTAATTCTTGAATACTTATCTAACTCCACTGTTCCAGATTTAAGGATATCATCAGTATTTTCATATAGATTTAGAACTGTATTATTTAATGATAGTGTACCACCGGATTGCTCCAACATACTGGAACTAATGTTTCCACCATTTCCTATACCTGCACTTGAATTGACAAGTGTAAGTTTTCCATCTTCTTTAACATTTATTTTACCTGACCAATTATCTGTTTGAGTTGATAAACCTATTCTATCTAACTCAACATTGCCTGACTCAACATTTAAAGTAGATCCGCTTGCTATTGATATATTGGTTGAGGCTGCAACACTTGTTTCTCCGGTTGTTGTAAATGTAGAGTTTTCAGATAATTGGAAATTAGAGTTTCCAGAAGTTTGAAGCTCTGCATTATGGCTCCCGCCGTTTGCTATTGATAACGTACCTTTATCTCCTAAAACAAGTTTAGACTCATCGGTTATAGAACTTATTGCATCATTGATAGTTAAAGATGCGCCATTATTAATTTGTAATGTACCACCTGTTTGGTTATATGTACCATTTTCTGTTTGGTGAATAAAATTATCGGTAAGAACAAACGAACCTGAATCCATTGTTATAGATCCGGACCAATCATCTGTGGAATTTTTATTTGCATCAAAAGTAACAGATCCGCCTGATATATCTAAAGTTGAATTAGAATCGATTATTGTTGTAACTCCTTTATTAACAACAAGACCTTTCCCAAGCGAAGTATTAGAACCTAAGATTTTTAAAGTTCCTGACTCGGCTTCAAATTCGCCTGCTTGAGTTACGTTTTCAAGAATTAACGTACCATCTGCAATAGAAATTTTACCTTCCCATACATCCGTCCCATCAACTGTTACGGTTGCACCTTCGTATATTCCTAAATCACCATATATACCAAGCTCTGTTTCTGAAACTATTTCACCGCCTATTACTCCTAAGTTACTTCCATCGGCTATTGTTATTGAATTTGAGGTTGTATCTGTATTTATAGATGCAGTATTATCTTTTCCGTTATCAATTACTAATGATGAATTATTATTCATTGTAATTTCAGAAGAAGTAATTGAACTACCAGAATTAGAAGTCAAACCTGAATTATCAAGAGAGATTTCCCCACCGGAAACAGAGGACCCGTTATTTAAGGTTAAATTACTACCCGTAATTGATAATTTACCACCTGTTTGATTAAAAGTTGAATCAGAAGATGTTATCTTATCAGTAGTTAAATTAAGGCTTCCGCCAGCTATTGAAACATTGCCAAGCCAACTATCATTTGTACCTATATTCACAACTGTATCTGAACCGCTAATTGATAAATCACCTGATACATTTAATATAGAATCATCGGCAATTACTCCGCCTACTAGACTTAACGATGAGCCGTCTGAAATCGTTAATGAAGAATTATTATCCGTAGTTATTGAACCTTGGTTTTGAGTATTATTGCTAATAGTCAAATTCCCGTTTGTTATATTTATAATACTACTATCTGTAATTGAACTGCCCGAATTTAAAATCAAATCAGAAGTTAACTCTAAAGTTCCTCCGCTTTGATTATAGGAACTATCAGATGTAGTATTTTTATCTTGAGAAATTGTTAAATTACCTGAAGATAACGTAACATCGCCACTCCAGTTATCTGAATTATCAATTTGAACATTTCCACCCGCTATAATTAGGCCAGAACCTGAATTAATATCCAAATTAGCACCTGATTCAATATTCCCTGCAGAAACTGTTAAATCAGAACCATTATTTATAACCAAATTTCCGCCCGATATTGTATCGTTTGAATTATTCAAATTAAAATCACCGTCAACAGTTGTCGTTCCACCTGTTTGAGTTAATGAACCTATTTTATCTTCAATTTCTGAAACAGTTAAATTCCCATCAATAATACTTACGTTACCATTCCAAATATCATCATTATCTAAAGATAGATTTCCTCCTTCTACAGATATATTTGCATCTTTATTTATATTAACATTTGCACCCTCAGAAACAGTACCTTGAGAAATTGTCAGGGTACCTTCCTGAATGGTTAAATTTCCACCTGAAATCAAGTCAGAAGAATTGTTAAGATTAAAATCATCAACTATTACGGTATCTCCGCCGGTTTGAGTTAAAATTCCGGTCTTATCTGCGCCATCTAATATTAAATCGCCGTCAGTAATATCAACAAGACCGTTCCATACATCCCCGCCATTTACGGTTACACTTCCGCCATTTATTGATATTTGACCATCTTCATTTATTGTTAAGTTATTATTAGCTCCGATTGTTCCGGCACTTACTCCTAAGTTACCGTCTACTACCAAACTTCCGCCGCTTAAATTATCTTCACTTCTGTTTAAATCAAAGCCGCTTCCGCTTACTACTATCTCACCGCCTGTTTGAGTCAAAGTTCCTGTCTTTTCAGTATCTGCTATTGTTAATTTACCACCGTCTACCTGTACATGCCCTGACCAATCCAAGCCGCCACTTCCGCTTCCGCTTTCGCCGCTACTTCCGTCTGTTATTATATTTACTTCTGCATTATCCTTTATTACCAAAGTCGCATCATCATATATCGTTCCTTTAGACACTGTTAATAATGCTTCGTTTATGCCATCTCCAACTATTAACGTTCCGTCTTTTACAAAATCTCCGGAATTGTTCATATCAAAACTTGTTCCTAATATGGTCGTTGTTCCGCCGGTTTGTTCAAATATACCATTTTCGTCTTTTACCATATTATCTAATGTCAAGTTTCCGTCACTTATTGTCAGCTTTCCTTCCCACTTATCGGTTAAGCCATCTAGGGTTACATTTGCTGAGGAATCGGTTATATTAACAGTAGAACCTGAACCAATTGTAACATTAGCAGATTTGTCTATAGTTCCACCTGTTATATCTAAAACTGTATCATTACCGGAAATCTCTATATTGTTTGAAGTTCCGTCAGTCGTAATACTTCCACTGTTAGTATTTCCGTTAGAAATATTAATACCTGAATTATCTCCCAGAGAAATTTCACTATCTGAAACTACACCATCATTCATCGTCAAATTAGAATCTGAAAGTTCAAGATTTCCATTTGTAATAGAAGAATTTGAATCATTTATAGTAAGATTACTACCGTTCATATTCAAATTTCCACCAGATTGAGTGAAACTTGAACCGCTAGAAGTAGTTTTGTCAACATCATTAATAGCTAAATTTCCATCCGAAATAGAAACATTTCCGCTCCAAGTATCATTACTGTTTATTGCAGCATCGCCGCCTGTAATATCTAATGTTGAGCCATTACTAATTATTAATTGAGTATTATTACCAATAGATGATGCATCGCCTATGGTTAAATATCCACTGCCAATAGTTAATTTTCCGGAATTTGAATTAATAATTCCATTTTTATTAGAGTTATTATCAAAACCGCTAACTGTTATATTTCCGCCTGTTTGTTCAACAGCACCACCCCAAGCATCATTTTCATTTAATTCAATATTTCCGCCAGAAACTGTTATTTTGGAGGATTCATTAAATACAATTTCCGCCTGAGATGTTACATTACCGTTTGATACCGTTAAATTAGCACCATCAGAAATAGACAACCTTCCACCTGAGATATTATCTTGAGAATTGTTTAAAGTAAAATCTTCAAGTATATTAGTTAAACCTGAAGTTTGGACTAACTCTCCTGTTTTAACAACATCAGAAATGTTTAAAGTTCCGCCATTAACACTTACTTTTTCCGTCCAGCTATCATTATTATTAAGAGCTACATTTCCACCATTAACTGCAAGCTCGGCGCCATTTCCCATAGTAATCGCAGAACCTTCAGATATAGTACCATCTGAAACTGTGAACTTAGAATTTGCCCCAAGAGAAAGTCTACCACCTGTTAGGGAGTCTGCGGCATTATTCATATCAAAATTATTTGATACATTAATCTGCCCACCAGTCTGGCTAAGAATACCTGTTTTTGAAACATCTCCTAATATAAGCGTTCCATTAGTAATTGAAACTTCACCATCATATATATCACCTGACGCTAAGGTTAAATTACCGCCTGAAACAATAATTTGAGAATTATTAGTAATATTAACATCTGCACCATCAGAAACAGTTCCGTTTGATATTGTAAGTACTGCATTATCAACACCATTACCTATGACAAGTGAACCACTTGAAATACTATCTAATACATTATTTAAATCAAATGTTGCACCTAAAACTGTTGTATTTGCAGAACCAACTGTTTGAGATAAAATTCCATCTTTATTTGTTGTATTCTTATCAATAGTTAAATTGCCGCCATTATTATTTATTTTTCCTGACCAAGTATCACCATCATTAATATACAAATCACCAGCAGCAAGATTAACAGTAGAATCTGCATCTATATTCAAATTGACATTATTATCTATATTAGAAGTACCACCAATAGTTAAAACAGAATCTTGTAAAATTAAATTACCCTCTGTAGCAATCAAATTAGCGTCATCACCAATATTCATCCCATCAAGTGTAAGACTGCTGCTTGAATTATCCATGCCTATAGTCCCTAACCAAGTATCTTGGCTATCGAGAGTTAAAGAACCGCCGGAGAGATTAAGTCTTGCATCTTCATTAATTGTTAACTTAACTAACTGGGCAATTGTTCCATCCTCAAGGGTAAGAATAGTTTTACCATCGAGAATAAAATTACCTTTTTCAGCATTCAAGGAACTTGTACCACTCTTAACATAATCTTTTAAAATAAGTGTACTATTATCGTCTACAAGAGTAATTTCGCCTGCCCAATTATCTGCACTACCGGTATTCGAATCAATAACTACAGAAGAATCACCTTTAATACTTAAATTAGAACCTTCTTGAATATCAACAATTGTTTGTTCTTTAACTTTTCCTGAGTTCAAATTCAACGTTGAACTATCAGAAATCGTTAATTTATTATTAGAATCATCTGAAGAATAGTTAACATTATTAATATCGCTGTTAGAAATTGTTAAACTTGAATTATTATTTAGAATAACATCAGCATCATTAATACTTGAGCCAATACTAGAAACGATAGAACTATTATCAATACTAATTTGCCCACCGGTAATCAATGACCCGCTGCCCAAAGTTATATTAGAGGCATTCTCTACAGAGAGATTCCCTCCGGATTGAGAATACGAAACATCCCCTATAAATGAATCAATAAACATATTACCAGCTGTAACATCAACAAGTCCGTTCCATACATCCCCGCCATTTACGGTTACACTTCCGCCATTTATTGATATTTGACCATCTTCATTTATTGTTAAGTTATTATTAGCTCCGATTGTTCCGGCACTTACTCCTAAGTTACCGTCTACTACCAAACTTCCGCCGCTTAAATTATCTTCACTTCTGTTTAAATCAAAGCCGCTTCCGCTTACTACTATCTCACCGCCTGTTTGAGTCAAAGTTCCTGTCTTTTCAGTATCTGCTATTGTTAATTTACCACCGTCTACCTGTACATGCCCTGACCAATCCAAGCCGCCACTTCCGCTTCCGCTTTCGCCGCTACTTCCGTCTGTTATTATATTTACTTCTGCATTATCCTTTATTACCAAAGTCGCATCATCATATATCGTTCCTTTAGACACTGTTAATAATGCTTCGTTTATGCCATCTCCAACTATTAACGTTCCGTCTTTTACAAAATCTCCGGAATTGTTCATATCAAAACTTGTTCCTAATATGGTCGTTGTTCCGCCGGTTTGTTCAAATATACCATTTTCATCTTTCACCATATTATCTAATGTCAAGTTTCCGTCGCTTATTGTCAGCTTTCCTTCCCATTTGTCGGTTAACCCGTCTAAGGTTACATTTCCTCCACTTATATTTAAGGTTGAATCAGCTTCAATCGTAACATCTACTTCAGAACTTATTTGAGATGTCCCTGTTAAATTCAAAGTAGAATTGTCTAAAATCAAACTTCCATCTTGAGCAATAAGGCTTGATGCGTCATCAGTTACAATATCTGTAAGTGTTAAGCTGGAAGAAGAATTATTCATAATAATTTTTCCTCCCCACTTATCTGAAGAATCAAGATTCAAAGATGCTCCGGATAAATAAAGGGTTGCATCTGTACCTATATCTAAAGCTACCGCTTCTGCAATTGAACCGTCTCTAAGTGAAAGTATAGTTGTACCATCAAGTATTAAGTTACCTTGCTCTGCAATCAATTTACCAACCGGAGATGTATAATCTACAAGCCTTAATGTACTGTTTGCCGTAGTTAATTCAATAGTACCATCCCAAATATCAGCAGTTGCAGAATTATCATTAATTGATACCGACGCATCTTCTAATCTTAGTGTAGACCCTGATTCTATATTTAAAATTGAATCTTCTATGATATTTCCACTTTCCATAACTAGAGTAGAATTATTTGTTATTCCCAACTTGTTATTTGAACCATCAGTTACAACACCAACCGTATTTTGTGCAGAATTAGAAATATTCAATTCAGAATTATTATTTAAAGTAATAGAGCCTCCATTTATCACTCCATCCTTAGAATTAAATGTTGAATTATCCATAATAAGTTGAGCATTATTATGCGAATAAGAATTTCCAAGCGTAATATCTTTAACAGTTAAATTTCCGGAGTTATCAATTGAGCCAAGGAGGGTATCATCAGATGATAAGTAAACATCACTTCCTTGTAATATAGTCAATTTAGCATCCTCTGCCAAACTTACATCAATAAGATCAGTTATTGATAATCCATCTAAGGTAAGATTTGCGCCATCAATGCTAAGACTTCCGGAATTAATTTTATCAATATCAGATAATGTCATATCAGAGAGGATGTTTAAAATAGCGTCAGAAGAATTCTGGATATATGCTCCTGTTTTATTTACTCCATCAAAAGTTACATTAGCGCCATTATTTGATAAATCTCCGGCTAAAACATCTCCGGTATTCAAAACCAAATTCCCGTTTGAAATAGAAACATCACCGGAGAAATCTACCTTTGCTTGAGAATTAATATTTGTCCCGTCACCTAAATCTAAAGTTGCTCCATTTGTTACATTAATAACATTATTTGTATTATCAACAGTATTTATCACTGCACTATTATTAGTCGAATTATTAAAACTAATTTCTGAATTCTCAGTTAAATTAACCTCACCATTATTAATAATAGAGCTGCCGGAGTTAAGTATCAGTTGAGCAGAATCAGAAATATTAAGAGTACCACCATCTTGGGTATAAACAGAAGAAGCAGATGTAGTTTTACTTAAAGATAAATTTAAAATACCTTTATTATTAATACTTCCACGCCAATTATCATTTTGTCCAACATTGGCAATTGATGATTCATCAATATCAAGTGTTGCGTAATTATTAATATTAAGAGCAATGTCAGAGGATAAATTAGCTTCATCAACCAAATTAAGATTACCATAGAGGTTAACCGAACCACTATTCAATACATCTTGCCCATTCAAAGTAAACGCAGAATAAAAATTAATTGTACCACCATCAACAGTTAAAGCTCCCGTCCTGTCAATATCAGTTATAACATTAATTGTACCGGCTAAGGCACTAATATCGCCCGCCCAAATATCTGCAGAATCAAGTGTTAAAGTACCACCATCAACATTTATTGCTGAATTTTCAGCTAAATTCAAGTTAGCATCTTCACCCACACTTCCGGCTGAAATTGTTAATTTACCTGAAGTTTGTCCGTTACCAATATTTAAACTTCCTGCTGATATACTGTCACCGAAAGAATTCAAATCAAATCCACTGCCTGTAATATTTGTAACAGCAGAAGAATTTTCTTGGACTAAACTGCCTGTCTTAGATAAATTATCAATATTTAACTCAGACGAATTAAATATTGTACCAGCCCAAGTATCATTGTTATTAAGATTGACTGTTCCTTGAGAAATATTTAATTCCCCTCTGCCCGCTAAATTTAAAACAGAAGCATTATTTACAATAGATTCACCCGTTAATGTAACTTTACCGGATTGGATATCAATCTTATTAGCTGAATTATCCGTTATCAACTCTACATTATTTTCTGTCCCTGAATTAAAATCAACAACAGAACCATCGTTCAAATAAACGGACCCATTGATTGCCGAACCTACTTCTGAGAGATGTAATTCTGATGAATATAAATCTAAAATTCCACCAGTCTGAACAAAATCAGAATTTAAAATAAAATCTCTAAGAGTTAGTTGTCCATCTCTTAAATCAAGTTTACCATCAATATTATCAACATCAGATAAAGTTAAATTACCGCCATCAATAATTAAAGAAGCATTGTCATAAACATTTACTTTAACCTCATCTGCAACTGAGCCATTTGAGAGTGTAAAATCAGACAACGCCCCTTCATCATTGCCTATATTTAATAAACCTTGAGAAATAGAATCCGAAGAATTTGATAAATTAAACCCTTGCCCTGTAACATTTAATATCGAATCAGCATCATCTTGAATATAAACAGAATCAGAGTTTTTGGTAGTTCCATCTACATTAACTATTCCGCCGGTATTATGAATATTACCACTCCAGCTGTCACCGGAATTAACAGTAACATTTCCGTTATTCGTAATATTGATATTAGAACCAGACTCAAGTGATAAATTTGTATCCGCTCCAATAGATGAACCTGCTGAAACATCTAGAGTAGAATTTCCTGTAATGTTAAAATTTCCACCATTAGAATTTATAATTCCGTTAGAAGTTAGTTTATCATAATTTAATGTTCCACCTGATTGAAGAATAGAACCGCTCCAAACATCTCCGCTGTTTAGTGATAAATATCCTCCAGATAAATTAACAGTTGAATTTTTATTAATACTAACCTTAGCACCATCTTGAATACTACCGGCACTAATACCTAAAACCGTACCTGAAGAACCATCACCGATAACAAATGAGCCTGCTGAAATATTATCTAATGCATTATTTAATACAAAGTTTTCACCAGTAACAGTAGTAACTGCATTTGTTGCGGACTGAATTAAAGCAGCTGTTTCTGACTTTGAAATATTATCAATATACAATCTTCCATAGCCGGATGTAAGATTTACATTTCCGGAGAACTCATCGCCCTCATTCAAGTATAAGTTAGCAATTTTAGATGAAGAAGAACCTTCAAGATTATATGAAGACCCTTCTTTTATACTAACATTATCTGCAGCACTAACAGTACCATTAACATGTGTAAAAGTAGAATTATTATCAATAATAAAACTATCACCACGCCCACTAGTATTTAAGTCAGCTTTGTTATCAGAAAGCCCGTTTGCAATAGTAAGAGAAGAAGTATCACCACTGGATGCAAATTTTACTACAGAACTATCTTTTATTGAAGAACCCTCATTAAGAACTAAATTAGTTCCAGCTGTTAAATTAAGGATCCCCCCTGTTTGATTAAAAGCAGAAGTCCCCGAGGTTTGCTTATCAACCCCAACTAAATTAATAGTTCCACCGGATTGTTCAATATCACCATTCCAAACATCATCCGCAACACCCGTACCTTGATTAATAGTTAACCCGCCACTTGAAGCATTATTGCTGCTAACAGAAATAGTTGCACCTTCGTCCAAAGTCAAAGCAACAGCTTGTGAAATGTAAGAAACGGTACTAGACAAATTAAATATACCCGAATGAATATCTAACACACCGCCTGAACCATTGATATTACCGCCAGAAGTTAAATCACTATAATCAAAAAGTCCGCCATCATTAATAGTAATTAATGTTCCACTAGCCCAATTGTCGCCTTGATTAAAGTAAACTTTACCACCGGAACCAACTACAATATTTGCACTTCCAGTCAAACTAACTTCTGTACCTGAATTTATATATGAATCACCTTCAACATACAATATACCCTTGCCAGAAGTTCTATAAACACTTAATCTACCACCATCTGCATATATATTTCCATTTTGAGTTAAAGACGTATAACTTAATGAACCATCCGTGAGAAATATATCACCGGTCCATATATCTCCAGAATTAATTGTTGTAGACCCACCACTAATATGGAGTTCCGAGGTATCAGCAATATTAATTCTGGTATTAGAAACTATTTGCGATCCAGCAGCAAGCTCTATCTTGGCATTTTCGTTTAAGTTTAGATTTCCTGTTTGTGAAACTAAGGTACCATTATCTCTGTTAAATCCTGATAAATTTAATGTTCCACCATTTTGCTCTATCTTTCCACTCCAATCATCACCCGTGGAGGAATTAAGATCAACAGTCCCATCTGAAATATTTAAACTAGAGGTATTATCTATTGTCACATTTGCAGATTCAGCAATAGAACCATCAGTTAATTTTAAAGTTGAACCGTTTAAAATACTTAAACTTGAAGCCGTTCCATCATTTGCATACAGCTGAATTGAGTTTGTATCAAGCCCATTTGAAATAGTTAAAGAACCCGAATTCTGTAAATACCCTAAACCTCCGGTAATATATGATTCTTTAGTATTTAAAGTTAAAGAAGCATTATCGATATACAAAGTCCCATCAGTTTGCGTATAAAAATTATCTGCCGTTGTTACTTTATTTAAAGCATCTGATAAAGTAACAGAGCCACTTCTCAAATTTACACCACCAGACCATACATCACCACTATTAAGACTTAATGTAGCTCCTTTAACATTAATATCTGAGCCATAGTCAATAGTAACATTTGCTTCTTTATTAATGTTACCGCCAGTTAAAGTAAGATTAGAACCTTCATACACAGTTAAATTATTTAGTGATGAATCTGTAGTTGTAATATTAGCAGCATTATCATAACTGTTATCAAAAACTAACATTGAATTATTTGATAAATTAATATTACCATTTGATACATAAGACTCCGAAGTGTTTAACTGAATTGAAGAACCGTTAAGATTGAGAGTTCCACCTGTTTGGGTATAAGTCTTATTAGCATCAGACGAATGAAATCCGTCTTTAATACTCAAAGTTCCACTGGAAAGATTTAGATTTCCTTGCCAAACATCTTCGCCTGTAATAGCAACATTAACCCCTGCACCGTTAAGATTCAATGTCGAACCGGAATCAATCGTAACTGATGCTGCATCGTTAATAATTCCACCAACAAGAGAAAGTGTTGAATTATCCTCTAATAAAAGAGTATTTGTAGTAGAATCATTTAAATTAAGCGTTCCGGAGTTTTCAACGCCATTACTAAATGCAATTGATGAATTTTGTGTAAGGTTAACCGTACCGTTAGAAATTACAGAACCATCATTTAAAGTTAAAGAAGTAGAATTTAAATTCAGCGTTCCACCATCTTGGTTATACAACCTAGAACCATCTGTAATAATGGAATCGCCATTATTAAAATTATTAATTGAAATATCACCCGAATGTAATGAAAGGGAACCATTTAAAGAATCAGTATCTTTATCCAAAACAACACTAGCACCTGAAACAGACAAAGCAGAACCTGACTCTACGTTAACAGCAGTCTGTTGGGAAATATTTCCACCCTTTATATCATAAGTTGAATCATTATTTATAGTTAAGCCATTAGCACTCGTATCAGTAGAAATAAAATCTGTTTGATTTTCTTTATTATTGGAAATAATCAAATTAGAACCTTGATTCATACTAATATTTCCACCGTCTAAAATATCATTTTCAGTATTAAGATTAATACTGGTATCAATAAGTTCTAATACCCCTCCAACTTGAGCAAAACCAGAAGTTTTATCTATATTTTTTAATAAAACATTTCCTTTAAATAAAGAAATCGTACCATCCCAATTATCAGTTGCTGAGTCTAAAACAATAGAAGCACCGCTAACTTGTAAATCTCCACTAATATCTAACTTTGCGTTTTCATATATATTTCCGCCATTTAAAACTAATGAAGACCCGCTTGCTAAAGTAACACTTGAATTACTTAATTCATCAGTTGTTATACTTGCATAATTATTTCTATTATTTTGATAAGTGAGACTTGCATCATTTAAAAGATTTATTGTTCCAGCTTCGGTATATGAACCTTCATTTAAAACCATACCGGAATTATCAAGAACCAGACTTCCTTTTTGCCCTAAAGTTCCCTGTTGATATATAACAGAATCATCTGTTACGATATCCTTATCTTTAACCGTAAGACTTCCGTCAGAAATAACCGTTCCATCCCACTTATCGGAACTATCAATAGTAACCGAAGCGCCATCATGTAAAGTAAGAGAAGAACCTGAACCTACGGAAATATCCGCATCTTCAGACAAAACACCGCTAGTCATTGCAAAAGAAGAAGAATTTCCGATAGAAAAACTATTTTTACCATCATTATTAATAGCAGCACTATTTTCCATTCCGTTCATAATATTAATTGATGAATCAGAATTAAGAACTATATTTCCACCTGTAATAAAAGAATCAGGAGTATCCAGAGTTAATTCAGAATTAGTAAGTGTTAACGTCCCCAAATATTGAGTATAATTTTGACCTTCACTTGTTAAAATTTGATGCCCAATGATATTTAAGTTACCATTAGACAATTCTATATCTCCACCCCAGGTATCGTTATTATCAATACTTAGAGAAGCTGAAGAAGAATCTAAAACAAATTTTGATCCATCTGCAATATTAACTTGAGCAGCTTCGTTAATAGCACCACCAAGCATTGTGAATGTTGAATTGTCAGTAATATTGATTTTGTTAGAAGTAGCATCTGTGGTATTAAGAGAAGAAGAAGCCTCTGTATTAGTAATATTTAATTCAGATGAGTTAGTCAGATTAAGCTCACCGCCAGCAAGAGAAGAAGTTTGTCCGTTAAACGTAACCGTAGATTTATCAAGATTAAGAGATCCGGATGTCACTTCTAACTCGTTAGAAGAAAAATCTTTATCAAAAAGATTCACCGTTCCACCGTTAACACCTAATTTTCCAGAATAATTATCCTGTGAATCAATATTTAAAACAGCACCTGTACCTGATACATTAATTCCGGAAGTTGAATCAACACTTAAATCTGCATCTTTTTGGATATTACCACTATTGAGATTTAAAGTAGAAGAATTTGATATATTAACAGAATCGCCATCTGAAGCATTCACACCAACTGTAGACTCTTTTCCGTTTTGAATATTTAATACAGAACTACCGTCAAGATTAATATTACCACCCGTTACTTCAGAAGATGAATTCAAAGTAAATTCAGAATTTTGTAAATTCAAATTTCCCGAAGTTTGAGTATAAGAATTAGGAGTATAATTTGAACCATCAATATAAATATTACCGTTTGCCCCAACAAGGGACAATCCGCCTTGAATATTATCATTTGAACTAATATACAAATTTCCGGAAGTAACTTGCAACAAAGTATCAAGAGCAGTATTAATTACAACCTCAGAAGCAATTGAAGATGAAGCATAAGTTGTAGAAAGGATATCTAATGTTCCGCTTAAAAGCTCAATAGTACCGCCCGTCGCCTGAACACTAAAGCCCGAATTAGCATCCTGCAGATATAAGGTTCCATTTTGAAGCTGAATACTTGAATTAGATCTAAAATCATCATCACTACCAACATAGAGTTCTCCGCCATTCAATAAAATAGACGAATAGCTACGAATATCAAGCACTACATCTTGTAAAATACTAGAACCTGAATGCAAAGTTAAAGTAGTAAACCCGGCATAAGAGCCTTGATTCATAAGTATTTTACCGGTAGTTGCTTGTAAAATACCATTTGCAACACCTGTTGTTCTTGCGGTAACTGATAATGTTCCACCATCAAGAATAAGAATATCACCTTTATCAATATTCCAAGAATAACTTTTGCCACCATAAGTAACATTACCTGTGGTTGTGTTAGCAGTGGCTGTTCCTGAATCAACATTTGTTGTAACAGCAAAAGAATTATCTTGCTGCAAACATATAGCCAATATTGCAGCAGCTATTATTAAGAATTGCTTTTGCTTACTATTCTTCATATACAACTTTGCACTACTTCCCAATCAAATGATGCTTATATTTTAATCTAACCAAATACTGTTTGTAAATCATTTATAAAGATTATATAAGTAAATTTATATGTAAAGAATTATTTGAAGAAAAATCCTGTAAACAGTTGATGTAATATAGAGAAAGTAATAATAATATGAGATTGGGATATTAAGGGATAATATGAGCAGTTCTATATTAAGCAGTGTATTTTTAAACGATGTATATGAACAATATAGTTGGTTAGAAAAATTATTTTCACCAATTATACAAGCATCCTCTGATGAATTTTTCTTTGAAGGCTTAAAATTTAAGTTAATTTCAATCAGCCAAAATATGAATATCCTATCACAAAACGAAACATTTTTTGTAACCAAAATAAAAATAAACAAAAAGAATGATATGTTTATTCGCATTTCACAAGATACAATAAATGTAATACTGGATAAGGTTTTAGGAAATACAAATAAGGGCTTTGATTTAACAGAAGTTAGCGAATTAGAGGCAAGAATAATAACAGCCTTTAATGACTTCTTATACGAAAAACTAGCTCCAAACTTTAAGATAGAACGAGAAAAAAAATATACCGAAACACTGCATTTAACGTTTTTGGTAAAGAATGAGCTGTCAGAAGATGCCGCAAAATTTATCATCTCATTACCCCGTGATATCCTGGTTCCCCCAGAAAAAACAATTAAAGAGCAAAAAATAAACGAAGATTTTTTTTCAAATTCATTAGTCGAAGTAAACTTAATAGTAGGAAGTACCCGATTCCCGTTATCTGAAATAAAGCGACTGGATATAGGAGATATTGTAGTATGTGACCACAGTAGAGCAAACAATATGCACTTAATAGTTGGTAATACCGTAATAAAAGATATAAAAATCAAACCAGAAATGAAATTAATAGTTCCCTTAGAGAACAATGGAGGAAACGAAATGAGTGAAGAGAATACAAACCTATGGGATAGTATTCAAGTAGATATGACAGCAGTATTCGAAAAAGTAAAAATCCCATTAGGTGAATTAAAAAATATAGAAGAAGGAATAGTGGTAGATATAAGCTCAGTATATGATAACAAAGTATACCTTCAAGTGGGTGGCAAGACAGTTGCATACGGAGACTTAGTAATAATAAACGACAGGTATGGTGTAAAAATCGACGGAGTAAATCCTCAAGCAACAGGGGAAACACAAACAGCAACAAATGACTTTCCTGATGCAGAAATAACAGATACTGAGTCAAAAGAAGATTTTGACTACAGCGATTTTGATCCTGATAATTAATGACTTTTTAAAAATCGGAGTTAATAAATAAAAATGAATATAGGATATTTAACTAATTTTATAGTATACGTTTTTGCAATGTCAGGCGTAATGCTTATTGCAGTAAGCATATATAAAAAAATCTGCGGTGTAAACAACAATACCAAAGAAGGCAGACTTCTAAGCGTTCAAGATAAACTAACAATTGCACCAAGGAAAAATTTATATGTAATAAAAGCCGGAGAAGAATACTTTTTAGTTGCAGGTGATACAGAACGTACAACTATGCTATCAAAGTTGGATATTAATAAACCACATATAGAAAATAAATATTCCACTATTCAAACAACAAACGAACCATATAAACTAAACGAAAATGATTTTAGTATAACAAATAAAAGAATTCTTCAACGGATAAATGAACAATTTAAAAATTAAGTAAATATAAATGTAGGGAAAATAAAATGGAAAATGTTTTAAAAGATTTAAGTCCGGTAATACAATTACTGATAGTAATGGCATCATTTTCAATGTTGCCGTTTATCTTTTGTTGTATGACCTCATTTCTACGATTTATCATAGTTTTTTCTCTGCTAAAATCAGCAATGGGGGTTCAAGTACCACCAGCACTTGCAACTGTCGGTTTGTGTTTAATCCTCACTTTCTACACCATGGGTGGAGTATTTCAACAAATGTACGAAAGAGGCTCTATACCTTATCAAAAAAATCAAAATATGATAATGGCAATAAATGAAGGTTCTAAACCTTTAAAAGAATTTATGATGAAACAAACCCGAGAAAGCGACTTAGCATTTTTTGTTGAATTAAAACGCAAAACACCCCCAAAAACTCCTGATGAAATAACAATTTGGGAAGTTGCGCCTGCATACATATTAAGCGAACTAAAGACAGCCTTTGAAATCGGATTTATAATCTATGTTCCGTTTATAGTACTAGACTTAGTTGTTGCAAATATTCTTCTGGCTCTAGGTATGATGATGTTATCACCGACTATCATATCCCTACCATTTAAACTACTAATATTTATAGCTGTAGACGGCTGGGCATTAATAGTACAAGGTTTGGTACAAAGTTACAATTAGGAGAAACGATATGGAATTACTGGCAAATTTTTTAGCAAAAGGATTTATGGTAATGCTCTCAATATCTATGCCTGTTGTATTAACAGCAGCAGCTGTTGGGTTAATTATCGGTGTACTTCAAGCTGTAACACAAATTCAAGAACAAACCATTGTTGCCGCACCTAAAATCTTGCTGGTATTTTTAGTAATCATTATAGGCGGATATACCTTCACTAATAGTTTAATAAACAATTTTCAAGAGGGAGCCAATCTAGCTTTTAACATCATACCGAAAAATGAAACATATGTTTTGCCAGCTGATTACCATAAATATACCAAAGCAGATATAGATGCAACAGGTATAAGTAAACTCTCAACACCCGATATAAGACATTTAATGGAATACTTAGGACGTTCACTACTAACAATATTGGCAATTTCAATGCCAGTAGTAATAGTAGCGGCAGGAGTAGGTTTAGTAATCGGTATAGTACAAGCAGTAACACAAGTTCAAGAGCAAACAATAGTCGCCGCACCTAAAATTTTTATGGTGTTCTTGGTAATAATACTACTCGGTTTTGGTTTTATTCGAATGCTTGAAAACACCTTCACACAAGGCTATACTATAGCTTTTGAAGTAACACCAAGAGAAAATGCCTATGCACTTCCTGCTGATTACTATAAATACACAACACCGTTTGAAGGAGAAATGAGTGACTCTTTTAAAAATAAACCGACCTTAAATGAAATAATGAAAAACCCAGGGAAAGTTCCTTTTATTGATAGACAACAAAAAATCAAATATGATGTCAATCGTAACCCGCCAATGCCTAAACCAAATTTCGTAGAAACAAATAAAATACTGGGATGGTAAAATGAAAAAATCCTTATTTCTATTGTTAACACTAATAATTTCACCTATAGTTTATGGTTATGATGATTACTTTATAACCTCCGAGAACCCTATTACAAAAATAGAAAATAAAACACCAAATATAATATCAGTAAAAGAAGTTACAACATTAATGAATGATAGAAATATCATAATAATAGAGATAAAAAAAGAAGGTAATGGAATATTCAATCTAACCTCAAACGGAAAACAAAGTGAAATAAAAATAACAATAAAAGATAACAAAGTAAAAATATCCCCAAGTGACTATAATTATTACACATTAGACAAAGCACCCGGGGTTTTTGAATTGGATCCGCCGCCCATAAATATTCCAAAGAAAAAAGAAGAAAAACAAACCGGTAAAATAACCTCACCGGAACAAGTCGGAGAGGAGAAATAAAATAAATGGAACAAATACTATCTGGAATATCAACCTTATTCCCTCAATTTACAGCATATTTTTACGCTGGAGTAGTAGTATTTGCGCGTTTAGCAGGCTTTGTAAGATTTGCACCGGTATTTCATCGTTCCGACGTAATACCTTTAGTAAAAATCGGATTTGTATTTCTTTTTACATTAATGTTAACCCCTCTATTAAATCCACCAAAGGTTCCGGATGGAACATCATTAGCTCTGCTAATAATTCTGAACATAACTTGTGGTGCAATAATCGGATATACAGCAAGGTTATTAATTCTAGCCATAGAATCAGCCGGTGACATGATAAACACTCAAATGGGTTTATCTTCTGCTATGGTAATGGACCCTTCAACCAATAGCCAAACAGCACTTTTAAGTAACTGCCTTACCCTGCTTGGAACAATCATTTTTATACATATTGGCGGTTTGTACTGGATGTTTAAAGCCCTTATAAGAAGTTTTCAAATTTTTCCCTTATACGCATCAAGCCTTCCATTAAATGAAATAATAAATATGGGACATTTAATAACAATGACCTCTAACGTATTATATATTGGTTTACAAATTGCAGCCCCAATATTGTTAGCAACTTTAGGACAAGATATAATTCTTGGTATTATCTCAAGAACAGCACCTCAAGTTAACGTTTTTCAATTAAGTTTCTTATTTAAACCTGTATTTGGTGCAGCTATAATGATTTGGATACTACCAATGCTAATAAACGTAATTAGTGACTTTTTCACATCAAATGCAGCAATTTTCTAATAAATAAAAAGCCGGCTAATAGCCGGCTCTTATTAATTAATATATGAAAATGGTCTTTCAACCTAATTTTTAAATTAAGTCAAGTGCTATAGATGGAGTTTGGTTAGCAGTAGCTAACAAAGTAGAAGCAGCATTTTGAATAATTTGTTGTTGAATATAGTTAGTAGACTCTTCAGCAACGTCTGCATCTCTAATAGTAGATAATGAAGAAGTTTGGTTAATTGTTGCTACATTGATAGAAGATAATGCTGATTCCAATTTATTTTGAGCAGCACCTAACTGAGTAACTCTTGAAGAAATATTCGCCATAGCAGCATCAAGAACTGAAAGCATTTCATAAGCCAAATTTCCATTAAGCCCTGCACATTTTTCAGCCACTTCAGCAGGAGTACCAGCACCTAAATCATCAAAAACAGTAGTACTTGTACAATCAGCAAACAATTCTTGAGAAAGATTTATACGGCTTGTTTCAGCACCATCAATCCCAACTTGAATATTATAACCTTCAGCCCTTACAGAACCATCCATAAGTTTTAAACCGTTATAATCACAAGACTTAGCAATACGACTAATTTCTTCTAATCTTGCATTAATTTCAGCTTCAATAGCTGTTCTTGAATCATCGCCATATGTATCGTTTGAAGCCTGTTCTGTTAATTCTCTGATACGTTGAAGGTGATCATTAATAAGATCATAATTTCCTTCCAAAGTAGTAAGCATGTCTGATCCGATTTGAGCGTTATCAGATGCAACATTGTAAGAACCTAAATCTGCTTGCATTTGAACCGCAATAGAATAACCAGCTGCATCATCCATTGAAGAATTAATTCTATAACCTGTAGTCATTCTTTCAATGGCAGTATTTAAACCATCTGTTGCTGTTTGCAGGTTTGTCCTTACCTTCATCGAAATGATGTTTGTGTTAAGTGTAAGTGCCATTTTCCTAAATCTCCTGTGTTATTTTCATATATTAATATCGTAAAGGGATTTTCTCCCTCACACTGTTATGTTAAATGTTTTTAAGTTAAAAATGTATTGCCACTAAGTTAGAAATTTCTCAAACTTTAGTTGTAAAAATATTCTGTAACCCAGTAAATTTGCATGAAAATCCACCCAAGTGGGTAATATACTCGAAGATATTAGTATTATTTAATATATACAGCAGAGAGGAGCAAAACAAATGACAGTAGTTACAAAAGTAATTAGAGTTGTAATCATTGAGGATTTCAAACTCACAAGAGTAGGGTTAAGGTGTGCGTTAAATGCGAACGAAGATATTGAAGTCGTAGCAGAAAGTGATAATGCGATTGATGGATTAAATTTTATTAAACGCTTAAATCCTGATGTTGTATTAATGGATTTAGGACTCGCAGGGATGAATGGAATCGAAGCAACTATCCAAGTAAAAGAGTATAATCCAAATATAAAAGTAATTGCTCTAACCTCACACGACAGAGAAGAAGAAGTAATCGCAACTTTAAGTTCCGGAGCTATCGCATACTGTTTAAAAGATATAGATCCAACAAAGTTAGCGGACGTCATAAGAGATGTAGCACAAGGAGTTTGCTGGCTAGATCCTGAAATAGCAGGTAAAGTACTTAATGCTTTCCCAAGACAAGACACAATAGGGATTCTACAAGATAAAGCAAATGATAAAAATAGAGTTCCGCTAACAGAAAGAGAATATGAGGTCTTAAAACATCTCGTAGCAGGTAAAAGTAACACTGAAATAGCAAAAGAATTAATAGTAAGCGTACATACAGCGAAAGCACACGTTTGTTCCATCCTACAGAAAATGTGTGTAAACGATAGAGTTCAAGCAGCAGTAAAAGCTGTAAAAGAAGGATTGGTATAAAAGGGCGGGGCAAATTGCCCCGCCTTTTTAATATAAAATAAACTGAACGACCTTGTAAAAAGTTTATTTATGTTATAAAATTTTTTATAAGGAGTGAAATAAAATGAAAACAATTGAGGGATTTTTAACAGCAGGCAATAATAGATTTTGCATAGTAGTAGCTCGTTTCAATGAATTTATAACATCTAAACTCTTATCCGGTGCCTTAGATGAATTGAGAAGGCACGGAGTAAGTGAAGATAATATAGACATTGTCTGGACTCCGGGCTCTTTTGAAATCCCATTAGTCGCTCAAAAATGTGCAAGAACAAAAAAATATGATGCAATAATAGCTCTAGGAGCAATCATTAGAGGCGCAACTGCTCACTTTGATTACGTTAGCGCAGAATTATCAAAAGGTATTGCAAAAGTAGCATTAGATGAAAGTTTACCCGTAATATTTGGAGTACTAACAACAGAAAATATCGAACAAGCAATAGAACGAGCCGGAACAAAAGCCGGTAATAAAGGCTCAGAAGCTGCAAGAACAGCAATAGAAACTGCTAATTTAATTAAATCGATATAATCTGTTTTAGGAGGACTCTTAATTGACCGAAGTAATTACCGAATATGTTAATAAAAATACCATGGATATAGATATAATCCCTACAATAGACATGGTAAAAAAAATGAATGATGAAGATAAGATTGTTGCCCAAGCTGTTGAGTATGAATTAGAAAATATAGCAAAAGCAATAGATATAATAGCAAAACAATTCTTATCAGGCGGCAGATTATTTTATTTTGGAGCCGGAACCTCAGGCAGACTAGGAGTCTTAGATGCCTCAGAATGTCCTCCAACATTTAATGTTCCACCCAATATGGTACAAGGCATAATTGCCGGAGGTTATGACGCATTAATATGTGCCGTTGAAGGCGCTGAAGATGATTTTGCAGATGGCGCAACTGATGCAAGTGTATTAACAGAAAAAGACGTCGCTGTGGTAATATCGGCAAGCGGAAATCCTAATTATTTAATGGGAGTACTTGCTGCGGCTAATGAAATCGGTTGTAAAACAATTGCACTAACTTGCAACAGTAGAGGGAAAATAGTAGAAGAAGCATCTCATGTAATTTGTGTCGAGGTAGGGCCTGAGCTAATCGCTGGTTCCAGCAGACTTAAAGCTGGAACGGCTCAAAAAATGGTACTTAATATGTTATCAACCGGTGCTATGATTAAAATCGGAAAAACATACAAAAATTTTATGATAGATCTTCAAGCTAATAACGAAAAATTAAAAGACAGAGCTATAAGAATAGTATCACAAATTGCAAATGTTCAACATTCAGTCGCTTTTACAACTTTATTAAAATGTAACTGGAAAATAAAAACTGCCATCACTTGCTTAAAATTAAATCTTGACAAGGATAGCGCTGAACAAGAACTAGCAAAACACAACGGTGTATTAAGAAAAGTATTAGGAGATTTATAATATGAAATTAACAGTTCTCGGACCAGGTTGTTGGGGATTAACTTTAGCATGGTTATTAACAAACAATTTTGAACAAATAACCGTTTGGGGGCGGGAATCTGATTTATATGAAGATTTAGTACTCAACAAACACTGTTCAAGACCTTTAGAAATCCAATTAGATAAAAAAATTGAAATAACTTCCAATTTAAAAGAAGCAATAAAAGATGCAGATATAATATTAACTGTAGTTGCAACAGTTGGAATGAGAGATGTTTGCGAAAAGTTAAAACTTGCAGGAATAAAATCAGAACAAGTACTAGTCAATGCATCAAAAGGAATTGAATTAAATACTCTAATGCGCATGTCAGAAGTAATAAAAGATGTATTACCTGATCAGAAATTAGCGATATTATCAGGACCAACGCTAGCAAAAGAAGTATTACAAGGTAAACCAACCGCAGCATCTGTCGCTTCAGAAGATATCAAAACTGCGGAATACGTCCAAAAAGCACTTAATGTCGGTGGAAAATTCAGACTATATACTAATTCAGATGTTATCGGTGTTGAACTCGGAGGCAGCTTAAAAAATGTAATTGCAATAGCATCCGGCTTTGCAAATAGCATGGAATTAGGCGATAACTGTAAAGGTACACTTTTAACAAGAGGAATGGCTGAAATAATAAGAGTAAGTGTGAAACTGGGAGCAAATCCTTCCACTTTATACGGACTATCCGGAATGGGAGACTTGATAGCTACTTGTTCAAGCCCGATGTCAAGAAACTTTACTGTTGGCTCAATGCTTGGCAAAGGTAAAAAAATAGATGATATTTTAAAAGAATTAGGGTCTGTTGCTGAAGGTGTTAAAACGTCAAAAGCAATGTGCGATTTAGGTAAAAAATTAGGTGTCGATGTTCCTTTATCTAATGCCATTTATGAAGCTCTATACACCAATATAACACCTCAACAAATCTTAGATAAATTAATGAACAGAAAACTCAAGGAAGAAGAATGCTATGATAAAATGGGCAGTTAATTATCTTAAGAATACATTTCATCCCCTTGATGTTCCTGAAAATATTGATTTAGAAGAAAATCAACTTGTTATTGCGAGAACAGAAAAAGGAGAAGAAGTTCTAAAAGTTTTCAGAGTTAATTCTGATGTAGCAAAACGATTTGAAGAATTAAATAAAACATTAGAGCCATTTACTTTCATTCGAAAACTTACTCACGAAGATATGATGGTTTATGACGCAATAAAACAAGAAGAAGTAACCTCATTTTTCAAGTGCAAAGAACTAATACAACAACATAATCTTGTAATGAATCTGGTTCAATGTCGTTTAACTTTTGACAGAAAAAAAATAACTTTTTACTACACAGCACCGGAACGTGTAGACTTTCGTGCTTTATTAAAAGATTTAACACAAGTATTTAGACATATGCGAATTGACTTAAGACATATTGGAGTTAGAGATGAAACCTCAATAATGGAAGGAACAGGCATGTGTGGAAAACCTTTCTGCTGCTGTTCATTTTTAAGAAAATTTGCTTCTATAAACGTAAAACTTGCAAAAGACCAAGGTATGCCTATAACACCTTCTAAAATTTCCGGCAGCTGTGGAAGATTATTGTGCTGCTTAACCTATGAATACTCAAACTACATTGAAGCAGCAAAAGATATGCCACCTGTTGGTTCTACTGTTATGACACCTTCTGGACTTGGCAAAATCTGTTATATTAAATTCCTTAACAGCGTTGTTGCTGTAAAATTTGAAGACGGCAAAATAAAAGAATTTGATAAAACTGAAATAGAAATGGTAGATGCTGAAGTAAATGTCGATATCAATACAACAATGCAATCTATCGCTGCATATGATGTTGATGAGAAAGTAGATATGCGACAATTAAAACAACTAGAAGATGATAGAAACAGTTCAACAGGAAATGTCTAGTTTTGTTTATTGCTTGTACACGCCAAAACCATAAAATAATGCTTCGCATTATTGGGGTTCTCCTCCCGAATGTACGTTGATTGTATTATTTTATAATCTGGAGATGGCAGGAGTTCTTGTTCGCTCGCGATAAACGGCAACTTCGCATTTTGCTTTGGGAGCTGTGCTCCACAGCAAAAGTGCTACGGCCTCTGCTCGCTCTCGCTCAAACCCTGTAAATAATGCTTCGCATTATTGGGGTTCTCCTCCCGAATGTACGTTGATTGTATTATTTTATAATCTGGAGATGGCAGGAGTTCTTGTTCGCTCGC
>CALUUI010000008.1 GCA_944323925.1 Candidatus Gastranaerophilales bacterium | reverse complement strand
ATAAACGGCAACTTCGCATTTTGCTTTGGGAGCTGTGCTCCACAGCAAAAGTGCTTCGGCCTCTGCTCGCTCACGCTCGAACCCTATAAATAATGCTTCGCATTATTGGGGTTCTCCTCCCGAATGTACGTTGATTGTATTATTTTATAATCTGGAGATGGCGGGAGTCGAACCCGCGTCCAAAATGAGTGTTTACAAACCTCTACGAATATAGTACTATATTCGCTCAATATAGGATGGAATAGTACATAACCTTTCCTATACCAAAGTTCTTTTTCAGTAGAACGCACTTTTGGCGGTTATCTTAATATGCTTACCGCTATTTGCATACTGCAGCTTGCATTGTGGTCCCATAATTTCGGCAAGCTGGAAACTATGAGAGGCTTACCTAAATTCTATTAGGCAGCAGCTCTTTCGCTTACGCGAGAGAAAGCTGCGCTAGCATCAACTACATATGGTGTAGCATTTAATTTGTTTGCTCGTTGTTAACCGGGAACAGCGCCCGAACTCGCAATCTGTAACCACTAATCACCCTGTCAATACCAATGCATCCCCGTATTATTTAATTCTCAATGTCCCAGTTCCTACAGTATAATTTTTTTGAGGGAGAAAATCAACCCCTCTTTTTTACAAAAATGTATCCCATACAATCGTTATGGGATACATTTTTGGGTTTATTTTCTTTTTATAATTGTTGCGCTAATTGAAATCTTTGATTTGATAATTTCATTGTTTCTGCATCAATTATACCACGCTTCAATTCTGTGTAATTTGCTACTCGTGAATTAAATTTTTTCTTCAAAAATTCATACGCTACCATTGGATCGCATGAACTTCCACAAGTAAATAAATCTACTGCCGCATAGCCCAACTCTGGCCATGTATGAATAGCTAAATGGCTTTCTGAGATTATTACCACGCCGCTTACACCGTAAGGGTTAAACATGTGAAAACACTTCTGTACTATCGTTGCTCCACATTCCAGGGCTGCATCTATCATATATTTTTCTACATTCGTTATTGAATTTAATACATTCGGGTCACATTCAAAAAATTCTGCTAATACGTGTTGCCCCAAGTTCATTTGTTGGATATTACCTTGTTCCAGTTCCCTTAACGATGTTTGCATTGTCACTTCATAAGCCTCCTTTATATCTCTAGTAACTTTCTTTTATATAATACTATAAAAATAGATAATTTGTAAAATTTACAATTATTCTGTATTTTCTTAACAAAATTTTACATTTCTCTCGTTTTATTAGTTGGTTTTATTGTTAATTATGGTGTTTCATTAATAGTTTTGCTATTATGTCCAAAAATGATTTTTGATAAAAATCATTTTTGGCTATACAAGTTTCTGCTCCTAAGTCTAGCACTTTCTTGGAAACTTCTTTATCTATCAAGCTACTTACTATCACTACCGGTATATCCGCATACATTTCATCGCTTTTTAACCTTGTCAAAAACTCAATTCCATCCATTTTAGGCATTGATATATCACTTACTATTAAGTCATAGTGATTTAATTTCAGTTTATTAAAGGCATCAAATGGATCATCTGCTTCATCCGTTTTATAACCGGCGCCCTTCAATATATTTTTTTCCATTGTTCGTGTTGTTAAAGAGTCATCTACTATTAATATTCGTTTATATGACAAGACATCTGATGATAAAACTTTTTGTGATATATTTTTATCTGCATAATTTCCTATATTTTTTACCATTTCTTGTATATTGAGTATCAAACACAGTTCACCTGATGCCAAGTTTGTTATTCCAGAAATATTTTTTACTTTATACAATGGTGGTGCTAATTTCTTTTGGAGAATATCTTGGTCGCCAAATAGAGCATCTACTATTAATCCTATTTGCTTTTGTTCTGATTCTATTATCAATATTATTTCTTTCTCTCGTCTTTCTGCTGACTCCAAGTTTAATATATCTGACAAATAATATACCGGTAAAATTTCTCCGTTATGCTGAATTGATAAATTCCCGTTATTTGATACTATATCTTCAAACTTCTTTAGAATAAATGTAGAAATTACTTGTATCGGAATTGCAAAGGTTTGATTTGATACTTTTACCAGAAATACTCGTAATGTTGTCATCGTCACAGGTATTTCTATATGTACACAACTTCCTTTTCCAAATTCTGAAATAATTTTTACTTTTCCATTTAGCTGTGAAATCTTTGTTTTTACTACATCTAAACCTATGCCTCTACCTGAAATACTTGTTATCGTATCTCCGGTCGTGAACCCTGGCCAGAAGATTATATTCATTATTTCTTCATCGGTCATTGAATCAATTTCTTCTTGGGTTAAAAATCCGTGGCTTAAAGCCCTGTCTTTTATCTTTTCCAAGTTAAAACCTTGACCGTCATCTATTATATCTAAAATAACTTTATTATCATCTTGTCGAGCGCACAACATTATTTTTCCCATAGGATTTTTGCCTTTTGCTCGGCGATCCTCTGGATGCTCTATTCCGTGATCTATTGCATTTCTTAATATATGAATTAATGGCGTTTTTATTTCTTCTACTATTTTCTTATCTGCGCTTGTATCATTGTCTTCTATTACAAACTCTATTTGCTTATTTTTTTCATTCGCTATATCTCTTACCATTCTTGAAAAAGAATGCAATACTGTTGAAATTGGTAGCACTCTGATATTTTTCACCATTGATTCCATTTCATCTATTATCAGGCGCATTTTCATGTCATCTTCTTTTGTTACTCTCGCCAACGACGTCAAATCATAAATCGTTTTGGATAGGTTTTGCGATACCTCTGACAATAACATAAATATTTGTTTTACAAACGTTATAGAAAACTGATCGACTGTATTTACTTGTAAATATTTTCGATGGTAATATTTTAAATGGTTTATTGCCTTTAATAAATCTTTTTGCCACAACTCACTTGAAAGACGGATTGAATCTATTTTATCCAAATGCTTTTCGGTCTTTATCTTTGTTATTATTAATTCACCTAGTTGATTAATCAACATATCTAACTTTGCAGAATTTACATGCAAATTCTTTATTTCATTATTGTTGTTATTATTTGCATTATTTGCTTGAGCCTTTGTTGAAAAACCTTTGGTTTCAATTATTCCAATATCTTTTTTATAATCTAATTCCAGAAGCTGTTTGGTTATTTCCAACTGTTGTAGTATTAATTCTATATCTACATTATCTCCTGATGTTGCACAACTTTCTATACTGTTTTTTAGTGTTAACACCATTTGTTCTTCCAGTGAAATATCATTATCTTTTATAAAGTTTAATATATCAATTACTAATGATATTATTTCATTTATTGTTTGATCAGTATTAATAACTTTTATTTGATTAAGTTCATCTATTATTTCGGAGATATAAATATTATTATTTTGTAAAGAATATATTTTTTCTGCTATCTCCGGAAACGAAATTGCATTTTGACTATCCATACAAAATGATGTATATTTAGATGTCGCAATTCCTAAATTATTTCTTATCTCAAGAATTTCACTAATAGTCAGCTCGCAAGAACTGCTCTGAACAAACTCCAATTTTACTTTTATACTTTCTAATGGAGCTTTTACCTCATAAAACTCTTTACCTTGAAAACTGTTATATAATTCATCTATTACGATAAATAGATCTCTTATTTCCTCACATACTACTTCGGGAATTATTGCATCTAAGATTTCGAAAGCCTTTGAAAATAATGAGTTTACATGATCCTGAACAGATAATGGTAATATTGATTCTATATCCCCCTGAGATATTGACCCAGAGTTATTTTCTTTTTTTTCTAATGTTTCTCCTATATCAAAATGCAACATTTGCTGTTTATTAATAGCTTCCAGTTTATCTATCATTTCTTGAAACTGAACATCTATATACTCTTTTTTGCGTTTTATAGATTCTTTTATGTAATGAGAAACTAATTCTATTGTATCCGTCATTACATATACAATGTCTGTTGATATAGGAATAAGATTATCACGAATTCCGCTTATTATATCTTCTACTAAATGTATAAGATTTTGAATATTTTCAAAACCTATCATTCTTACAGCGCCTTTTAATCCGTGGACATCGCGAAATATATCTATCAATAACTCTTTATCGTCTAAAGCCTTTTCAAGCTGCGAAAACTTTTCAAACAAAGACTGGATTAATTCGTCCGTTTCTGTTTGAAAAACTTCGAATAACTCTTTTAACTCTTTTTCTGAATATTCCAAATCTTATTCCTCTGCTACAGAATTTTTTATATCATTTGAAATACTATTAATTTCTGCTAACTTATCTGTACTAATATCTAATGTTTTTATTATTCTCTCCGAACCGGTTTGAGTTTCTTCTAATGCCTGCGAAAGTTTATTCAACAACTCATCTTGTTTCTTCGAATTTGTATTAATAGTATCAAAAGAAGTTTGGATTTCCCCAACTAAATGAACCAATTTTTCAGAATTAGAACTAATTGAGTTAATTTCTTTTAATACTGCTTCAATCTCTTTTGAACCTTCTTCTGTTGCCATAACTGTAGAATTAGTCGCATATTGAATATTGCTTGTTAACGATGTTATCTTAGTAATTGCTTGCTTTGATTCATCAGCAAGTTTTCTGATTTCACCTGCAACAACAGCAAAACCTTTACCGTGCTCGCCTGCTCTCGCTGCCTCTACTGCTGCATTTAATGCCAACATATTTGTTTGTTCTGCTATATCTTCTACTACTCCTATTGTACTGCCTATTTGTTGAGTGTGTTCGGACAATTCCAATACTAACTCTGCTATCATTTGAATTTTTTGGCGTAAAACTACCATTTTTTCTATATTCGCATTTATAAAATCATATTCTTTTTGTGACACACTTAATGATTGACCTGTATATTTTTCTGCTGATTGCGAAGTTAAAATAATTTGCTCTAAATAATTTTTCATTTTATCTATTGATGCTATGCTAGTCTGAAGCCCTGAAGAATAACTGCCAATATTTCCTCGTTCTTTATTTATTGATTCTAATACATCCGTCATTACATCTGACATTGTTCCGGCCTGTTTGCCTAAACTTTTGTTTAATTTTAATGCAAACCAACGATTCGTAAATACTTCCGCTACTGCAAAAAAGAGTACACTTATCATTATGCATACCAATATGTCATAGGCTTCTATATTTTGCTTTATCATAAAACCACTGAATAGCATACATACTATTACAAATACACCTAAATCCATTATGAATTTAGTTAATAATCTTTTTTCTAAAACAGACTTTAATGAAATTCTCACGTTTCGCCCCCCAAAGTATGGTATTTTCTTCCAATTTATTATAAAATAATTGTATAATAAAAACTATAAAATTGGAAGGTCAAAATGTCACCAAGAATTCTTGTTATTGAGGATAGTGAGACTCAACTTAAATTTTTAAAAGATAAACTCGAAAACAAAGGGTTTGAAGTAGTTACAGCTGTTGACGGCATTGAAGGCTATCAAAAGGTTTACGAGACATACCCTGACTTGATTATTGCAGATGTCGTGATGCCTAACATCAATGGATATCAGCTTTGCAGGATGCTTAAAAATACTGATGATACTAAACAAATACCAATTATTTTACTTACAATTTTAGACAAAAAAATTGATAAATTTTGGGGTAAAAAATCAGGGGCGCAATTATTTTTATCAAAAAGTATTGATTTTGAAGAATTGTATGGGCATGTTACTTCTATTATTAAACGATATCCTGTTTCTCAGGACTATAAAGAAAACTTGCAACATCAAATTATAACAAGAGATTCTGCGCAAACTCATCTTAACAATGTTCTTAATGATTTATTACTTAAAACTGTATTTTCTAATGAATTTAGAAACCTTAGCGACTTTTTAAATTACGAAAAAGTTATGGTTGAAAAGATTTTTTCGTTGTTAAGCTCTTTTATGGAATATAATATTGCTGGTATTTTCTTCCCTTCGCCTGATACATTGGGAGAAAATATTTTATATTTGGATACTTTAGGCAGAAACGTTTCTAAGAGAGTTCTTTCTGATATTCATTATGACTTTTTCAAAAAATTATCAGAATATAAAGAAATTAAATCTCCAAAATTTGAAATTGTTAGAGTTCTTTTTGGAAAAGAAGTAGAATACGAATATAGTGACTTTGCATCTAAAATCGTTATTCCTTTAATTTATGATAAAAAACTTATTGGCGGTATTTGTTTCTATACCAAAGAAGATATCAATTATTCTTCGTTCAAGTTCTTTGACATTATGATTACTGAATTGTTGACTATTTTTAAAATGAAATATCAGTATTCAGAAAAAGAGCTTATGTCTGTACTTGATGGTTTAACCGGACTATACAACCGTCGACAATTTGAGCTTAATCTTGAACAAGAATTTAACCGTACTAAAAGGCATCCGTCAAACTTTAGTCTGGCAATTCTTGATATTGACTTCTTCAAAAAAGTTAATGATACATACGGGCACCAATACGGTGATTATGTGTTAAAAGCTGTTGCAGATATTCTTAAAAATTCATTCAGAAAAACAGACTTACTTTATAGATATGGCGGTGAAGAGCTTGTTATTATAATGCCGGAAACTTATATTGATAATGCGCTTATTCCTATACAAAGACTACGACAGGCAATTGAAGATTTTGAATTTGATTATAACGGTATAAAAACTCATCAAACGGTTAGTATTGGTTTAAGTATGAATTATCAAGAATTTGAAACTCATACTGCTATATTAAAATCTGCTGATGAGGCATTATATAAAGCTAAAGAAGCCGGAAGAAACAGGGTAATGGTTTATGAGCAGTGAGTTCCTTATTGAGCAAAACAAAAATAATCATCTTTATTTTAGCGTCGGAAATATTAAATACGCAGTTAATTCTAATTGCGTATTAGAAATTATTAAACTTCCTTTACTTGATTATCCTCAAAAACTGCCTAACAACATTGTTGGACTTATGAAATACAACAATTTTGTTATTAATGTTGTTGATATTAGATTTTATTTAAATATTCAGCCTGAACCATATAACACAACAAATGAAGTACTTATTATTAAAACTGATGAGACTATTATTGGTATTATTGTTGATAAAGTTGAAGGTATTTTACCTTTTGTTGCCAGTAAAGTTGATTCATTACCATTTGTTGATAAAAAGATGTTAATCGATGCTCTTTACAAATTCAATGATGAAACCATATTTATCATAAATATCTTTTCTTTAGAAAATATCATAAAAGGAAATGATTCTTTTGAATCTTATGATGTACAGAGTTTATTCCCTAAAGAAAATGAGGCTCAAGCTCTTATGGCTGATAGAGCGGCACAACTCATTGAAAAAGAAAAATTTCAATTTGTTCACGAGATTTACACTAAAGACAAATTTATTTCTTTTTTACTTAATAACAATAATTATGGAATAAAGCTACAATACATAAAAGAGGTTTTAAAAGATACTACTATTTCAAATGTACCTTGCACTCCTGACTTCATAAAAGGAATAATGAACCTAAGAGGGGATTTTATTGCAGTAATAGACTTAAAATGTTTTTTAGGTATGAAACCTGATGACAAAGACGAAAAAAAGCCTCTAATTATTGTTGAGAATGAAGATTTAACTCTTGCTCTACAAATTGATAAAATTAATGAACTTTTTGAAATCCCTGATGAAGTAATTCCTAAAAATAGTGAAACAAGTAATTGCTACGACATCATTTACAATGAAAAAGTCCATACTATATTAAATATAGACAGAATGCTCAAGGATAAAAGATTATTCATCACTGATATGTAAAATAAAATTTTTAAATATAATATAAAAAAATTCAAAAGTAAGAGCTTTTACATTATTTTACAAAACGGGCGCAATATAGCTGTTTTTTAGGCAAAAATATGCTATAATTATTCTTGCAAAAGAGGTAGTCTGTGGATTTTTTAAAAAAATTAAAAGAATTCAATAAGCAAATCAATGACTTAGAATCAGGAATATATCTTGGCGAAAAGCGTTATAAAGAGATATATGAACTTAATAAAAAACTGGAAGCTGAAATCGAGAAGCGTACAAAAGATTTAGAAACCGCTAATCGACAAATGTTAACATTACAGCATATATTAGACATGATGACAGCTTCTAAGCCTATATCTGGAGTACTTAATGCAATAGTAAACAGCCTGCAAACTGAACTGGGATATCTTCACAGTTGTATTATGAGAACTTTCATTGAAGATGGAAAACAATATTTAGAAGTTATTGCGCACTCTGACGATGATTTTAGTTCTAAAATTCAACTTGAAATGAACCTTCCATTATATGAGGCTAGGGTTTCTTATCAAGGAACAGAGTATTACGACAATTATTTAAAGAATAACAAAATTTATCATACAAACAATTTTAGCGAGTGCTTATATAACTTTTTACCTGAGATAAATCCCGAAAATCTTGATCAATTGTTTAAAAATACAGGATGTAAATCTTGTATTCTTATTCCACTTACGACTGATAAATCTCATTACGGTTCACTAGTAATCTTATCAAAAAGAGAAGCTACAACAGATGCAGAAATAAGGTTTTTGGGATTATTTGCAAGGCAGATTGAACTTGCTATAACAATTTCAAACTTATTTCAAGCTGTAAAATCACAAGCTATAAGTGATCCATTGACAGGATTATACAATAGACGTTATTTTGAAGATTTCATTAAAAAAGAAGCATTAAGGGCAAATCGTCAAAACCAAAAATTCTCTATAATCGGATTAGATTTAGATTATTTAAAGCAAATAAATGATAAATATGGGCATAATTATGGTGATATAGCAATAAAAACAATAGGTGATGTGCTTAAAAACAATGCCCGTTCTGTCGATATAGCTGCAAGAATTGGAGGGGAAGAATTCAATGTAATACTCCCCGGAATTGATTCTGAAGGTGCAATGATTGCCGCAGAACGTATAAGAAAAGCTATTGAGAATCAAAATATTCCAACAATAGGAAAGATTACGGCAAGCCTTGGAGTTGCAACATATTTTGAACAAACCGATGATGTTGATGAGTTAATGGAGTTGGCTGATCATGCAATGTATCAGTCTAAGCACGACGGCAGAAACAGGGTAACACTTGCGAAGCCGACAAAAGAAATTTCTTGGCAAGAAGTTGCATTCAATACGTTTATGGATATTCTTGCAAAGCATCGTGTACCGCTTGAAAGTGAAGTTTCGGATAATATTTCTAAAAAACTTGAAACTCTTGGCATTAACAATGATGGATTATATACGATTTCAGATACGCTTATTAAGTTGTATAACCCGAACTATACTCTTGGCAACACTAAAACTAAAGTTCTTCTGGCTAATTCATTAGCAAAGCGTTTTGATTTACCAAAGGATAAGATTGATAACTTAAAAGTTGCAATACTTCTTTATGATATCGGAAATATAATGATTCCAAAAGATTTGCTTCAAAAGAAAACACCACTTACTGAAGAAGAAAAGGATAAAATAAAAAGTCATCCTATGATAGCCGCAAGAGAAATCTTAGAACCAATAAGCGGTATGAATACAATTTTGCCAATTATTGAAAACCACCATGAAAACTGGGATGGAACAGGTTATCCTAATGAGTTATCAGGTGAGCAAATTCCTCTTGAATCACAAATGATTTTGTTAATTGATGCTTATTTTGCACTACAAGAACCTCGTTCTTATAGAAAAGCGTTGGAGAAAGAGAGCGCTATCGAAGTTATAAAAGGCGATGCAGGTAAAAAATGGAACCCTAAACTTGTTGAGGAGTTCATTTCTATTTTAAATACTGAAGATTTTTAATTTTTACCCAAGAGTTTGTTCAATAAATTTAATTTTTTCAGCATCCTTTGTTTTTAATAAAATAGTCTTTTCTTTCGATGTTTCACCTTTGATAACTGATATAGAGGTTTTAGGAATTTTAAAATACTTAGATAAATACTCAATAACAGCTTTATTAGCCTTGTTTTCTATTGGCGGTGCCGTTACTTTAAGTTTTGCTGCAACAGAACTGTCTTCGGTCAACACAAATCCATTCATTGAAGAATTCGGTATAATTTTTAAGACAATAACTATTCCGTCTTCGGTCACTTTTAGCATATTAAACTTTCTGAAAAACCATAATATATTCATGTTTAAAAATATAAAATCCGCCTGCTAAAGCTCTATATCGCCATAAATTAGCGGTTTTTCCTTTTGCTCGTTCATTACCTTGGACATCTTTAATAATTATGGCTTTAGTAATAAATCCGCATTTATTCATTCTTGCCATACATTCAAAACCAAGCGGAATATGTTGTGAATTTGCATACTTATCACCAATGATTAGGGCTGCAAACCGACCTTTTTCTAAAAGATTATAACCATTTCTTGCAACCTTTTCAAATAAATCATAGAATTCTTCTGTTGATGAACAGTTTGATAAATCTTCTTTCTTATCAGAAAACTTAATAATATCGTCATAAGGCGGATGAAGCATTAATAATTGAGCAGATTTTCTACCCATAATATCTAATCTAGCTTTAATTTTTTCTACAGCCAATTCAGAGGTTGAATCTCCACAAATAATATTTACATCCGTAACTAATTGCTTTGGTGTGAATTTTTCAGATACTGACTCTGCCAGCTCTTCCTTCAACTCAACACCAATACAACGCCTACCCATATTGATAGCTTCAATTCCTGATGTTCCTGATCCAAAAAATAAATCTAATACTATATCATCTTTTTTGGTATAGCGTTCATAAATTTGCTGAGCAATCTGCGGAATATAATTTCCGTGATATTCGTTTGAATGTCCGTGTTCTCTGTCTCTTGACGGAAATTCCCATAAAGTATCAGTTTTTATATGGTCATACTCACGCCATGCCTTTAAGTTTATATCACTATAGGCTGTTGTTTTAACTGCATTATTATCAACGACTTTAAGAGTATTACTCTTTTTTGTTACTTGTTTTAAATTACTTACTTTCCCCATGGTTTTAGTGTACTAAATTTTAATTAATTTTAAATCAAGTATTTGAATGAATTTTAAATCAGAAATTATATATCAATTAGTTTACTAAAAAACACGAATTAAACTAATCTTTTTATAGCATACCCGAATTAATCAATTTTATCTTAATAAATTAGACTAAATGGCGATTTATCAGTTCATATATCAACTTACAATTTCTGTAGGAGAAAAATGATGGATAAATTACAAAGCAAATATTTAGAGTTTAAAAACATTGATAGAGAAATAGTTGACTGGCTTGAAAATATTGCTGAGGAAAACAACTGTCGAATAGAAAAGAAAGAATGGAAAAGCAAATATAACAGTTATGTTATATACGATTATGAACCATTTTGTTCTGACGGATTCGAAATCAATTTGCTCCTCAGCTCTTTTGATGTATCATACTTAAACTTTATCAAATATCTTTATAACGAGAAAATAAGTACAATAGAATACTTAAACAATTGTATAAAAATCCCCGCTATAAAGAACTATATTTAGACCGCTGACACGAACAAAACGCCCTCTCTAGTTTGAGAGGGCGTTTTGATAATTTGAATTATTAATATTCTAAGTTCATTTGAGAGAATTGAACAATTTTATTTTTTCCACGTTTTTTTGCATTGTACAAAGCGTGCTCTGCATATCTGATAACAGTATTAGCATCCTCATCAACATTTTCCATACAAGGATAAGTAGAAATACCGCCGGAAATTGTTACTTGATGGCGTTCTTCTTCTCCAGCCGGAATAAATTCCATCTTTTCTATATCTCGTCTGAAACGTTCTGCAAATAAAAATGCATTTTCTTCAGAGGTGTTAGGTAAGATTAATAAAAATTCTTCATCACCGTAACGAGTTAAAATATCTTCTTTCCTAATCATTGATTTTAATTTGCTTGCAAGGTTTCTTAGAAGAATATCGCCCCATTCATAACCGTACATATCATTTACGACCTTAAAGAAGTCTATATCAAACAATAAACAAGATAGACGAGTATTATATCTTCTTGCACGAGAAATTTCGGATTCCAAACGTTCTTGAAGATACTTTCTATTGTGTAGTCCTGTTAATTCATCTGTTGTGCTTACACGTTCGATTTTATCTTTATATTGCTTAATCTTAAGTAAGGCTTTGACTCTTATTAGCAACTCTGTATTATTAACCGGTTTAGAAATAAAGTCATAACCCTCTGCTCTTACTGTAATATCAGTAAAGATATTTCCGACAAACAAGATAGGACAAGGTAGTTTGTTAGTCATAAGAACATCTTTAAAACCATTAACTTCATCAATAATTATTAAAGAAGGGTTAAGGGTTGCAAAGTCCTTAAACTCTGCACCCTTAACTACTCTAACACTTACTTCGTCAATATCTGCCAATACAGATTCGTAGCTTACAAGCGGCATATCTGTATAAATAATAATATTATCCATAAAGCTCCTTTTTAGTTATACCTTTTTCTTTAATGATACACTAAAAAGTTACATCTAGGCAAGCACTTTTGAATTGTTAATACATTTAATCAATGTATCGGCAACAGTTTTTTGTTCTTCTTCAGTAAGTTCAGGGAACATAGGAAGAGAAATAACCATTTCAGTGTCCTTTTCTGTATGTGGTAAATCACCTTTTTTCCAACCCATACCATCATGAACTTTTTGAAGGTGTAGTGGGATAGGATAATAAAGCATTGCACCAATTCCTGACTCTTGAAGCATTTTATGAACTTCATCACGGTTAGGGATTTTTACTGTGTATTGGTGATAAACACAATATGTATTTGGCAACTCAGATGGAATCACAACGTCTTCGCAGTTTTCAAATAATTTATTGTATCTGTAAGCATTTTCACGACGTTTTTTATTCCATTCATCAATATATGGAAGTTTAACATTCAAGATAGCAGCTTGAATTTCATCTAAACGAGAGTTAACACCAATTTCGTCGTGGTGATAACGAATAGCACCGCCGTGGTTTCTAAGAGCAATTGCTCTGTCTTTTAGGTTGTCAGAGTTTGTAATTAACAAACCGCCGTCGCCCATACCGCCTAAGTTCTTTGTAGGATAGAAGCTGTAGCAGCCAATATCCCCGAAAGTACCGACTTTTTGACCTTTGTATTCTGCACCGATTGCTTGGCAGCAGTCTTCAATAACGAATAAGTCATAACGTTTTGCTATATCCATTATTGCATCCATATCGCAAGGTTGACCGTATAAGTGAACCGGAATGATTGCTTTTGTTTTTGGAGTAATAGCATTTTCGATTTTTTTAGGGTCGATATTGAAGGTATCAGGGTCAATATCTGCAAAAACAGGTGTAGCACCTACGATACCAATAGCTTCTGTTGTAGCAACAAAAGTAAATGCGGTTGTAATAACTTCATCTCCGGGACCTATGTCTAATGCTCTTAATGCAATATGTAGAGCGTCTGTTCCTGAGTTAAGACCTACAGCGTGTTTAACTCCGATGTATTCTGCGATGCTTTTTTCAAATGCTTTGCAGTTTGGCCCTAAGATATAAGAACCTGAACGTAATACTTCACAAACAGCTTTTTCTATCTTATCACCGATTTGTTTGTACTGTCTTTTTGAATCTAATATTGGTATCATATACCCTCCTTCATCTTTTTTATACTCTTACTATACTAGTATAGCACTATTATTTTGTATCTTTATATATTTTTAATTAGTTAAAGAAAGATTTTTTTATTTGAGATGGTTAAGGGCGAGGCTATAAATTATAGTTGTTATAGTTCATCGTTTGTTACAGTTGTTAAGTGGATTTTTGTTGGTGTTTATTTCTTTTCTATGGTTATTTTATAACCCAAAATTTCTGCAATATCTGACATCTCGTTGAAGGTAATACTTCCTCTGCTTATTTTGTGCGATAAAGAATTGGGGGTATATTTTTTATTAAACTCCTCAGATAATTTTTCTGCTAATTCTTTGAGTTTTAAATCTTCTTGCAGTAATAGTATTTTTATTTGTTGCCTAACTTGATTTTTCATATAATCATTATAAATTTCTGGCACATAGTTGCCAAATAAGTCATTAATTTGTATAATAAATGCCATATATGTCATTAAAATGTATTATAAGGAATTAAATAATTAACATAATTTAATAAAAGGAGAATTATTATAATGAATGAAAAAGAGTATTTATTAGCTGTCATACAAAAGATGGTGATAGAGTCATCAAATGTTAAGCATTTAGCAAAAATATTAGAGGCAATAATTATAAATGGTGATGGAAATATAAGTGCAGCAAGTATAGCGACATTATCTGGAGTGCTGACAAGAAATGCTTGCGCATTGTCAAATCAAATAAGTAATTTTAGTCTAAAACTCGAAAGAGCTATAGATGAGTAAGTAGGATGTGGTAAATCTTGGATTTACCGCATCAAAACTCTGCTCCCCACTCTAGCCCTCCCCGAGTTGGGGAGGGAATATGTAATAAATATTATTCCTTACTCAGCTCGGATTTTATAATTCTTTACCACTTCCCCTGTTTGGGGAAGGCTAGGATAGGAATTATCCCGTAAGGGTAATTATTAATAAAAAATTATACAGGGGGCTGTGCGCCCCCTTGAACCCCGCATCAAGGTTCTTTCTTTTTGTTGCGATGCAAAAAGAAAGAACCTTGAATAAGAAAGAAAAACACGCAAGTCAAAAACAATCAATAAGCTCAACCCCGAGCCGTGTAAACTCGCTTCGCTCAAACAGTACACGGCTTGTTACCGTTTCGCTAAGTGATTGTAACTGTTGTTCTGCTCCTACATTTACCCCCACATTTACCCCCTCTACACCCTGCCCCCTCTCCAAGTCGGGGTGGAAACATATAACAAGACATAACGCCTTCTTCGCCTTCTATTCTTTTTTACCCTTCTTTTTTATTTACTCTTATTTTGTGATAATATTTGGGTATGAATTTGAGTTTTAAAGAAGCAGATAAAAATGGGCTTGATAAATTAGCCGATTTAGCATCAGAAATTTGGCACGAGTTTTTCCCTATAATCCTATCTGATGAGCAAATTGATTATATGGTAGACAAATTCCAATCAAAAAATGCTATGCTTAATCAGATTGAACACGAAAACTACAAGTATTACTTTATTATTATTGATAATGAAATTTCAGGATACTTTGGTATTTCTTTTAAGGATGATTACCTGTTCTTGTCTAAACTGTATCTAAAAAAAGAGTTTAGACACAAAGGTTTTGGCTCAAAAGCGTTTGAGAAAATTAAATCAATAGCGCAAGAAAATAATTATACAAAAATAGTTTTAACGGTCAACAAGTATAACTCTAATACAATAAAAGCATATTTGAAATACGGATTTAAAAATGTATCCAGTGCAGAAACTGATATAGGTAACGGTTTTATTATGGATGACTATATAATGGAGTATTCTGCTTAGAATTATTTACAGAGTTGGTCATAAACTTTTTTAACTTCTTTAATATCCTGCCACATAAGCCATTTGGGGCTTCCTTTTTCTCTGCTGTCGTTTCTTAATAAATAAGACGGGTGAAAAATAGGCATCATTTTAGAAAAATGCGGACCTTCAAACCATTTACCTCTTAATTTTGTAATTCCTTGGTTAGTATCGATAAACGAATTAACGGCAACTCTACCGCAAAGCAGGATAATTCTTGGTTTTAGAATTTCTATCTGCTTATCTAAATATTCTCTGCAAGCTGCTTTTTCGTCGGGCAGCGGATCTCTGTTTTCGGGCGGACGGCATTTTATAGTATTACAAATATAAATATGCTCTTTTCGTGATAAACCGACACAGCCAAGAATTTTATCAAGTAGTTGTCCTGCTTTTCCAACAAAAGGCTCACCTTGCTTATCTTCATAAAATCCTGGAGCTTCACCTATCAGCATTAACTTATCATTAGGTACACCGCCTGAAAACACCGTATTCGTGCGAGTCTTACAAAGCCCGCATTTTTCGCAGCTTGCACATTTCTCTTTTATTACTTCCAGTTCTTCATAAGCCATAAGTTTATGATATTCAAAAACTTAAAATTTTCAACAAGTTTTATTTTCGACCAATGTACAAAGAGTCAGGCAAATCAAACAACATCATCAAGCCTGCTATTGCTGTTCCAAAAGTAATTGGAGCTTTCCAACCCTTGCAGAAAAGTGTAGCAAAGCCCATTGCTGATGACCCAAACAATGCTGAGATTCCTAACGAACGCCAATAGCTTATATGCTTTCTCCCCTTATTCGTTCTTTGAATCGGTTGTGTTTCCTGTGAATAAGGTTTTATTTCGGCAGGCTTGGGTTGTGTACTTGCTGCCTTAAATACTTGATTATTTGAATAACTAATCGGTCTTATCACACTAAACTCCTTTTTCTTACCTATATAAAACAACTGAACCATCTAAATTGCTTTTATATGTGCAAATGTTTACAGTTATTAACATTAGTTTTAAATAGAAAAATTATTTATGTTAAAATGAAACTATGAAAAAACCTGAATTATTACTCCCTGCGGGGAATTTGGAAAAGTTAGAATATGCAATCAAATACGGCGCGGATGCCGTTTATCTTGGAGTAGTTGATTTTAGCCTGAGAGCAATGAGAAAAGGCGAACTGATTACTCTTGATAATCTTAAGTCTGCAATAGAAAAAGCTCATTCACTTGGCGCAAAGGCGCATTTAACGTTAAATATTTTTGCTTTTAATAATGATATAAAAAATTTAGAAAAGTGTATGGATGTTATTTCTGACTCAAATCCTGATGCAGTAATTGCTTCTGATATGGGTGTGATAAGGTTGGTTCAAAAATATATGCCAAAAACTGCCCTGCATATAAGTACACAAACTAATACCTTAAATTATGAAGCGGTAAAATTCTGGCGAGATTTGGGAGCTTCAAGGGCAATACTTGCAAGAGAATTACCAATTAAGGATGTAAAAGAAATAAGAGAAAAAGTTCCTGATATAGAGCTTGAAGTCTTTGTTCATGGTGCTCAATGTGTTTCATTCTCAGGTCGCTGCTTGTTAAGTGACTACATGACAAACGGTGAAAGGAAAGCAAACCATGGCAACTGTGCACAGGCATGCAGATGGAGTTATAAACTCGTAGAAGAAACTCGCCCTGGTGAATATTACGAGATTGAGGAGAGTGAAAAAGGAACACATATTCTTTCTACAAAAGATCTTAATTTAATAAGGCACTTAGGCGCTTTAATTGATGCCGGAGTGGACTCTTTCAAAATAGAGGGCAGAACAAAGAGCTTGTATTATGTATCAGCAGTTGCTAAGGCCTACCGTGCGGCGCTTGATGAAGTATTTGAAAATCCGAATGCAAACCTTGATAAATATTATGAAGAACTGTTAAAAGTCGGAAACAGAGGATATACAACAGGATTTTATCTTCAAGACGGTTATCCCGCAGACGGATATAGTTATGATATATCAAAAGGGCTTGCTGGCGCTGATTTCCTTGGGGAATTTCATAATGAAGAAAACGGATATTACAGAGTTCTTGTAAAAAATAAATTTTTCAAAAATACTGACATTGAAATTATTACTCCTAATGAGCAGTTAATAACTCAAGCGGTAGATATAATTGATCCGATTAAGAATGAAAATCTTGAATTTGCTAATACAAATCAGGAGTTATTAATCAAATTTACTAAAGTTCCTGAAAATTGGAATTACGGACTAATCAGAACAGTAGGTATTAAACGTGCAGAAGGGTAATTAAGGGGTAACATGTTTTTAGCACCTGATTATAATCTTAAAAATATTTATGAAATTGATTTTGAAGAATTAAAATCAAAGGGAATAAAAGCAATTCTTTTTGATTTAGATAGTACAATTATGAAATCAAAGTCAGCCGAATATACTCCAAAAACCAGAGAATTATTGGATTTAATAGAGAGAGAGTTTATAATAGCAGTGATTTCAAATAATTTTAATAGAGAGTACGTTGATAAGGTTCGCGGTATATCGACTTTTGACGTAATAGGAGCGGCGAGAAAACCAAATCCGGATATAATATTAGAATATTTAAGAAATGCAAATATCCACCCATCAGAGGCCGTAATGGTAGGAGACAGGCCTTTAACAGATATACTTGCGGGTAAAAGAGCAGGATGTATGACTATATTGGTTGATTCAATAAATGCCGAACACGAAAATCGTCCGACAAGGTTTGTCAGATGGCTTGAGAGATTAACCATTAAGAATTAAGTGCATCTGCTGCCAAGCCTATTACCATTGGTATTACATCATTGTAATTTTCGCCTTGGAAATTTCTTGCGGTTTTTCTTGCATTATTTCCTGCTTGGTATGCTTCTTGTTCTGTTTGCAGAGTATTTGCAACCATTTCTTTGATTTTTTCTTTGAATTCTTCCACACCGCCACACTTATTTATAATGCCTAGTGCAAACGGATCTTTCACTACTTGTGTGTTATTCATTAATTCTTCAATAAATACATTGTATCCGACTTTTATATAGTTATTGTAATCGTCTTTATTCTTATAACCTGCTAGTCGCATTATTTCATCTTCATCAACGTTTGGATTTTCAGATTCTATAAATTTGTTGTAATCATCTATTGTATGCATTTCGATATTTTTATCTCGAGCAATATTTACAAGTGTTTTTTGTACTAAAACATCAATTAACATGTTAGAAATATTTTGTTGAAAATAGTTGTAAAAATTCCCTTCAGGTGTATTTTTATGATGTTCTTGAATTTCTTTATCTTCTACAAATTGAATTGCATGTGTTATTTCGTGGGTTAATTTTTCAATAAACTCTAATTGAGAATTTTTATCATTATAATCTATGTTAGGTATATAAATTTCTAACTTCTGTAACTCACCTTTTGCATTATATTTAGGTCTGGTGGCGGCTGCAACTGTTTTTTTGTTATTAAGACCAAACTCGGTGTATTCATCCATAGAAATAATTTTTACATCAACATTCGGCAAATACTTAGTAACAGATTGTTGAATTTTCTGCGGTGTCACTTGCTGTTTCTCTACCAATCTGATAAGCTCATTAGAAAAAATTTTGGCCTTAGTAGAGGTCGGAACATTGTCAATCGGCTCACGAGAAAATGTATCAACATTGTTACGGTACCATATTTTACCCCTGTTTGAGTAAAAATTTACCGAATTAAGCCGAAGATTATATATAGATTTAGTATAACTATTATTATATATTTCAGAAGACATAAAACCCCTATAGCGATATATTATAAAAAGTTTTATTTTTATAAAAAATTGCTATAAGATTACATAAAAAAATATAAAATCTTTACAAAATTTAATCTAAAGCTAATTAGTATTCAAAATTTCCGGATAGGAAATCTTCAATAATATCCTTTAATAGTCCACTTTTTTCACTATAAAGAATAAGTCCGTGTCGGGCATAAATTCTTTTAGCATGCTTATCAACATTTCCGCAAATAAGTGCTTCGACAGATTTGTCTGCCAAAAACGGAGCTATAATATTATGACCGGCATTAATAGTTCTAATTAATTCAGAGCCTTTAACACTTCCGTCTTCTATATCATACACTCGATATAATTCTGCATCAGACAAGTTTTCTATAACTTTTTCATCTTCATCACAAGAAATTGCAATTTTCATCTACTGATCTGTTTCCTTATTATGTTTTAATAATTTTTCAAAATCAGAAGGCTTAATACTTTGGATAAAATCTTTAAACTCTTTTGCCTCTTCCTCATCTTTTTGAGCATCCGTAGAAACTGAGCCATCCATTAACACATTCGCAGTAACAAAGATTGGAGCATCCATACGCATAGCTACCGCTATAGCATCACTTGGACGAGCATCTATTTCTATTTCTTCATCATCTTTTTTAAGATATAGTGTTGCATAATATGTTTCTTTCTCTACGTTATTAATTTCAATTCTGTCTAGAGTATAACCTGTTTTATCAATGATTGAACAAATTAAATCGTGAGTCATAGGTCTTACAACACCTAAATTCTCTATTTTTCTGATAATAGCGCTTGCTTCTGCTGAGCCTATCCAAATAGGAAGTGCTTTTCTATTTTCTAAATCGTGAAGGACTACAATTGGTGATCCTGTTCTTGTATCCAGGGCTATACCCATTACTTTCATTTCTATCATTGTTGATTTTTACCTTTTAAAATATTTTCTACATCTATTATATCACTATTATTCTGTTTTTCACCAGACATTTTAATTAATTTAGCTGAAATAATTGCAGTTATCGGAACACAAATTAATAAAGCTATACTTCCAATAATAGCAGAAGAAATTTCCGTAACAACAGTATTTAAGTTAAAAAATTTAAACGCATCAATACCGCTTGCAAGAAGTAATAGCGGCAACGCTCCGCCCATATAAACCAGTATTAATGTGTTTGCCATTGTACCAATGATATCTCTGCCAACATTCATGCCAGCTCTAAATAACTCTCTAACAGATAATGTATTATCTGTAGCATAAATCTCATTAATTGTACTAGCAATAGACATTGCTATATCCATAACCGCGCCTAATGCAGCAAGAATAATTATTGAAGCTGTTATAGAAGTGAAATCAAGCTCCGGATGAGCAGAATAAAGATATAAAGTCGTTTCATCACTAAAACCGGTCAGCTTTGCAAATTTTATGGTTAAAAGAGCTGTAACTCCCGCTACAACAAGCGATAATACAGTTCCTAAAGTCGCTGATGTACTCTTTTTATTAACGCCGCCTACAAGATACATTGTTGCAACTGTTGATAAAAGACAAATAATGATTGTTGAAAACAGCGGACTTATACCTGCTAATATCATGGGAGAAAGAACGTAAAATATCATAAGTACGGTAATTGCTATTGCCACAAGACTATATAAACCTTTTTTTCTGCCTATTACCAGTACAAGAATTGAAAATATTGCAGCAAGTGCATAAAGAACATTCATTCTAAATAAATCCGAAATGAAATATTCTACATTCCCGTTTTCTTCTTCCGTATGTAATAATACTTTATCATTCAGGTGAACATGAATATCATAATATGGGTTTGAGCCTATAATATTTTCTAACTTAAAGACTTTTCCCTTGTCTTCTCCGTTTAAAACTTTTACATCTATAATTTGCTTTACTTGCGGAGTTTCAGCGCCTAATGAAATATCTTCATACTTAATATCAACCGCCCTTCCAAGTGTATACATTTCTTTAGCATTTACACTACATCCAAGCAAAAACAATATAAATACTGATAACAAAACAAATATTTTTTTCATATATGCCTCTTAACTAATCAAACAAACTACCTTGAATAGAAACATTTTTAATTCCAAGATGCCTGTAGCCTTCAGGAGAAACTTTTCTACCTCTCGGAGTTCTCTGTAATAATCCGGACTGGAGTAAATATGGTTCACAGACATCTTCAAGCGTTCTTACATCTTCACTTAGCGCCGCTGCCAATGTTTCTATTCCGACAGGCCCGCCATCGTATTTTTCAATAATCAGTTTTAACAAATTTCTATCAGTTGTATCAAGACCAAATTCATCAATTTTAAGAGTGTTCAAAGATGTTTCTGCAACCTCTTGATTAATAATTCCATCATACTTAACAATCGCAAAATCACTAACACGCTTAACCAGACGGTTAGCAATTCTTGGAGTACCTCTTGAGCGTCTAGCAATAGAAATCGCCCCATCATCAGTTATTTCAATATTTAAGAGCTTCGCTGTACGTTTAACAACCTTTGATAATTCTTCTATTGTATAAAATTCTAAACGCTTAATGATACCAAATCTGTCTCTTAGCGGACTTGAAAGCTCCCCCGCCTTTGTGGTTGCACCGATTAGTGTAAATTTCGGCAGCGGAATTCGCATCGTTTTAACAGTTTGGCTTTTTCCTGTTGTCATATCGAGGAAAAAATCCTCCATTGCAGGATATAAAATTTCTTCAGAAACTTTATTCATCCTGTGAATTTCATCAATAAATAAAATTTCTCCGTCAGTTAGTGACATTAAAATACCGATAATATCTCTCGGTCTTTCAAGAGCAGGTGCAGAAGTAATTTTTATATTTGCCCCCATCTGTTCCGCTATAACTCCTGCAAGAGTAGTTTTTCCAAGCCCAGGAGGACCGTAAAATAACATATGATCAAGCGGGGTATTTCTCTTTTTTGCAGCTTCTATACTTATTTTTAAGGTCTCAAGAAGTGCACTTTGACCGATATAATCATCAAAAGTTTTGGGGCGTATTGAGTTTTCAAAGGTTTTATCGTACTCAATGCTGCTTGATTGTGTTATAGGGTTTTTAGATTTTTTCGGCTTCTCATTATAAACCGTATCATCAGAAAAAATAGCCATAATACCTTTATCTGGAAGAAAGTGTAACGTGAAGTCCTTCCATTATATTGTAAAAATCCTCCTTTTGCAGAGTCGACATTGAACGCATTGCATAATTTATTTCAGGCTTTTTATCATACCACCTTCTTGCGTTTTCACTTTGGTAAAGCCCAAGAACACGCTGAATTCCTAAACTTATTTCTTCATCTTCATCTTCTTTTTTTGATTCTTCTCTCAGCTCTTTTATTTGTTTTACTATCGTTGACAAATCTTTGGATAATAATTTCATAGTTCTATTATCAAGTTTTTTTAATAACTCGATAGTTTTAGGTGTTTCTTCGTGTTCATCATACCAGCGACGATTCATATACGTTCCTCCACACTGTTATATTATAACTGTATTAAAGCGATGGGTCAATGTTTACAAAAATCAATATCTGTTTTTTATATTAAACATGTTTATTGTAAAATCATTATATGAATTTAGATGCCGTTATAGATAGTTTTTTATCTCCGATTGCCGATAAAATTTCAGGAATTATTTTCTACTCTGTTACAATTAATGGAGTAAAAATAGAGTTGTTAGTTGCATTACTTATTTTTGCAGCTGTTTATTTTACTATCAGGACAAGATTTATAGGTTTTTGGGGGATAAAACACTCTATTGAGCTAATAACTAATAACTATAAGCATAACGATAATTATGAGAGAAAAAAGCGTGGTGAATTATCTTCATTTCAAGCTCTTAGTGCAACAATTTCTGCCTCCGCAGGAATCGGAAATGTAGCAGGCTCCGCAGCCGCTGTTTCTATTGGGGGGCCTGGGGTTATATTCTGGATGATTTTAGCAGGAATTCTATCCATGGCGCTTAAATTCTCTGAAGTACTGCTTGGTGTCAAATTTAGGCAACTTAATCCCGACAATACCGTATCAGGCGGTCCTATGTATTATATAGCAAGAGGGTTAAAAAAGACTTTTCTTGCTCCAATTGCTCCACATTTAGCTAAAATTTATGCAATATGCTGCGTATTTGCTATGATTGGCGGCTGGAATCTGTTTCAGATTAATGCTATGACTGCTCAAATTACTGAAGTAACAGGCGGTACAAACAGTTTCTTTTCTAATAACGGTTGGGTTTTAGGTACTATTGTTGCTATTATCACTTGGCTGACTATTATTGGCGGAATAAAAGCTATTGGGAAATTCACATCAAGAGTTACGCCTGTTATGTGCTCTTTATATGTTATAAGTGCTTTGGTTGTCGTTATTATGAATCTCCATCATCTGTGCGAAACAATTAATTTAATAATTGTAGAAGCATTTAAACCGAGAGCATTAGAAGGTGGAATGTTTGCCTGTCTGTTATGGGGATTTAGGCGTGCAATGTTTGCAAATGAATCTGGACTCGGAACGGCTCCGATTGCATTTTCTGCCGTTAATACTTCTAAGCCTGTTAAGCAAGCGTTTATATCTATGCTGCAACCGTTTGTAGATACTGTTATTGTTGGCGTTGCTACTGCTTTTGTTATTGTGGTTTCAAAAGAGTATCTTAACGTTTCGGGAATTGCAGGGATTGAATTAACTTCAAAGGCTTTTGGAACAGCTTTCCCATTTTTCCCTGTTTTACTAACTTTTATGGCAAGTTGTTTTGTTCTCTCCACTATGCTATGCGGATCATATTATGGTTTGAAGGCTTGGAATTTTCTGTTTGGTAACGAAAAATGGAAAACTCAATTATTTCAAATTATTTATTGCTTGTTTATTATTGCCGGTTCGGCTATGAACTTCAAGAGTATTATAAATTTATCGGATGCTGTTACTCTGTTCCTTGCAGTGCCGAATCTTATTGCCGTGTTTATGCTTTCTAATGTCATAATGAAGGAATTAAAACGCTATTGTATAAGATATGGGGTTGGAATATATGGAAAAGACAAAAATTAGTCAATTAAATGAAATAAGAGAAGAATGTTTAAATTGCCAAAAATGCGAACTTGGAAAGACAAGAACAAATATTGTTTTTTCAGACGGGAATCCTGAAACTGCAAAAGCTGTTTTAATAGGAGAAGCCCCTGGAGAAAATGAAGATTTAACAGGAACTCCGTTTGTTGGCAGAGCAGGAAAGCTGCTTAACGAATTCCTTGAAAAGGCTGGGATATCGAGAGAAAAAGATTTGTATATAATAAATACTGTAAAATGCAGACCGCCTAAAAATAGAGTTCCGGAAAAAGATGAGAAAAAACAATGCGAATCTTATCTTTTAAAACAAATAAATATTATTAATCCGAAAATTATTATATTCTGTGGCGCAACGGCACTTAAATCTTTTGTTGATACTAAAACTCCAATATCTAAAATTCGTGGTGAATTATTAGATATAGAGGTTCTGGGGAGAAAGTATAATGCTATAACTGTTTTTCACCCTTCATTTCTTCTTAGAAAACACTCTACCGAACCTGGTGAACCAAGAGATTTGATGCTTAAAGACCTTAAAAAAATAAAAGAAATTATAAATAGTTAATTGAAATATCTATAACTAAAAAGAACACCTTTAAAGGTGTTCTTTTTATCTTTATAAATTAAAATCAACTATGACTCACCTGTTATAACAGCACGGTTTAACCCGTTAACGCCTTGAGCTGCATTTGAATATGCAGAAAGCGCTTTGCCTGCACTAACCGCCTGAACATTTCCGGCATCATCTGTTTTTACACTTACTGATGCACTTGATGGAACCTCTGCTTTGGCAGAATTTGCTAAATTCTCTTGAACATAGGTCAAGTATTCTTCATAAGTAATTACACCGTCTGCATTTTCATCCATCGCTTCATCATATTTAGAATCACCTTCTTTTGCATACACGGCTTCTGTATCATTACTTTGTTGAGTACCTGCTGAAGATTTCTGAATATTTGAAGCCGTTGATGCCGCAGACTGAATAAAGCCCAAATTCATTGCCCCTACTGACATATCTGAACTCATAAAAATCCTTTCTATACAAATTACTATTATATATACTCATTATATCATGTTTATAATATTTTTAAACCCTTGTTGCTATTTTTATTTATATTGTGCAACATGACCTTCTAGCCAATTTATAATAAGCGCAGGTATTGATGGATTTGCATTTAATATTAACATCCCAGTTATATTTGTTTTATAGTTTGCTATAACAAAGTCTGATTGAGCATATTTTTGCAAATTGATTTGAGATTTAACGCAAGTTGGATCATTATCACTAGAGATAGTAAGCATAGGAACTTTTCCTATATTAACTATAGAAATAGGAATAAATAACCCTTTATACGATTCGTGGGGTGAAATTAAAACAAGTGTTTTAGGTTTAACTTTGGCTTTTTCAGCAACTAAAACCGCTGTATTCGCTCCGATATCTGCTCCAACTATTGCCCAATCATCAAATGATGCCGCAGGATGTTCTTCTTTTACTCTTGACAAAACTTCTAACACATCTTTAGGGTATTTTTTAAAGACTGACAGTTTATAATTTGACCAAGAATTTCGCACTAATTTTGAGTTATAAACACTTCTGCCATGACCTCTAAAATCAATAGCTACAACAAGATATCCGGAATCCGCTATTGAGGCGGCAAAATCTGACCATCGAGCAGAACTGTAACCAAGCGAATGTAATAATACCACAGTCGCATATTTCGGTTTCTTTACATTTGGATAATATACATCCGCTACAATTAAACTACCGTCTTTTACTTCACATTCTACTTCAACAGGCTTTTTGGCTGCTTGTACCTGTTGAAACATAAACATTACGAATACACCTAATACAATTAAAATATTCTTTATTTTCAATAACATACAACTATTATAATCCAGAACGTAAAAACATTCAAATAGTTACTTTCCTTGACACCATTTAAGTAAATTGTTACAATAACAACTATGAAGAGATTTACTAAAGTTTTATGTTTGGTTGTTATTATAGCTATGTTTGGGGCTTTATCTATTGCTAAAGCTGCGGGACTTAGCCAAGCCTTATCCTCTGATAAGCCTTTTGCCTTATTAGTATACACTAGTTGGAGTGACTTTGATTCCATCTATAACAATATGAAAAAATTACAACCAAAGTTCACAAACTATAGCTTTATAAGAGTTAATCTAAACGACGAAGAAGCCGCTGCACTTTTTAATGGATACATCATTGTTAAAAATGTTCCAATGGTTATTATCGGAAAACAAGGTGGTAGATTTAACCAATTAATTGATAATTCTTGTGCAAGTGATTACCAATGCATGGCAAAAAAACTTAAACGATTTGCTCGTTAATAACCTTTCTTTTTGTAATATAATTATGATAATAATATGAAAAAAGTTATCACAATATTCATTATCATAATATGCTTTTATACACTATGGCTTGCAGGGGTTCCTATTCTTGCTCAAAAAATCAAGCCTATTCTTATTAATGCAATAGAAAAAGAGTTTGGATATAAAATAATTGAAGATAATCTGTATATTAATACTGGCTTTTTACCCTATTACTATTTAAAGGCTGATAAAATCAAGATTAAAAATCCTCTTGATAACGAGATTATTAAATTAGTTTCTCCTCAAATAAAAGTTTCAGCACTACCTTTATTCATTGGGAAAGTACATGTAAATAATGTAAAAATCAATAAATGTAATGCCGACATCTACATTGATGAAAAAATTTTTAAGGATAAAAAATCATTAAAATATCTTAAAAATATTACTTTGAACTCCAACTATATTGATATAAAAGAGTTTAACTTTAAAATAGCACAAGCGCAAAACGAACAAGGTCTTATTATTTCGGGGGAAAATCTTTCTTTTTCAAATAATAAAAATGTTAAAAATATTAAGTTAAATGCTGCTATCAGAGCAGGAAATTATAACTCAACAATTAAAACTAATATTTATATTCCGCAAAAGCAAAATATTTCATCACCTTCAAGTGATATAGAAATTAATAATTTAGATCTCAAATATTTTAACGGATATTTTAATAAGTACTTACCTCAAGATATTACATCTGTTATAGGGATTATAGATTTTAATGCTCATAACAAAAAATTTAATTTACAACTTAAAGACATAGCTATTTTATTTAAAAACAGTTCAAAATCTATAATCCTTCCAAATGACGTAAATATAAAAAGCGATTTTAACATTAGTGAAGATATAATCAATTTAAGTAACGCTCAATTAATCTCAGATGATATTAATGCAAAAGCAGATATTAAAGTTTCAAACTACAACTCAAAACATCCGCACGTATATATCAACACTTGCTTAGATGAATCCAAAACGGCGAGTATAATAAAAGCCTTACCCGCATTAAACAGTCCTGATATACATTTAGGGTATTTAAAGAAATATCCGTTACACGCAGATGCAAGTGGTAACTTATTGATAACAGGAACTTTTCCTGAACCGGATATTACGGGTGATATTATAATCAAAAACGGTTATATTATAAAACCGATACCTAACGATAATACAAAAGCTACTATAAAACTTGTCTTTAAAAATAAATCGGTGTCTTATGATGTACTAGCGGGAGCCGGTGGCAAGGAACAAGTAACCGTAAAAGGAGAAACAAAGCTCTACGGCAATAAAATTTCTCAAATGGAAATAAAGAGTAGCGATAGAGTTGATTTAAGAACAGCAAAATCAATTGTAGACCCACTACACGATATTTTATATTTTGAGACCGGACCGGTACCAATAATGGAATTGGATGGAAAAGGTAACATTGATATAAAAGTTAGCGGAAATCATGCCAGCCCTCACGTCTGGGGAAAAATGAATTTTTATGATGCCAATGCTTCTTTTAATGAACTAAAAGGGCTTGTTTTAACCAATACTTACGGTGTTATTAACTTTGATGATCAGAATGTAAATTTTAAAACTACAAAGGCTTTTTTAGACGGCAAAAATGCTCAAATTCAAGGGCGTTGTAATTTGTTTGGTAAAACAGAGATTAATTTCTTTGCAAAAGATTTTAATTTACAAAAAGGGTTAAATGCTATAAAAACATCTCCTATGCTTAAGGATATTAAATCAATTTTACCGCCAATAAATAATATCAAAGGAAGTGCAGACTTTAATCTGGATATAACAGGTGATATTCCTGATATTAACAAAATAGAGTTAAATAAAAATCTTTTTGTAAAAGGAAGTTTGAACCTAAAAAACGTTATTGCAGGTGTTAATGATTTTTGTATTACTAATATAAATGGCTTGATAAATTTCTCCGGTACTGATGTTGATATCAAGGCCACATCTAAAATAAATAATTCGATTATCAATATAAATGGTGATATTAAGAATAATTTGGCTAATATAAAAGCAAGCTCCCAAAATCTCAATCTTGATGATATTTTGCATAATTCAGCACTAAAAGGTCTTACTGACAATAATTACATAACCTTTAACGGTAGTTATAAAGGTAAACTAAATAATATTGAGTATGACAAAATCAATTTGGATGCACACATTTCCAAACCAAACAGGACCTCTCCTATTGCGTTTAGCAGCGGAAGTATATATGTCAAAAATGGAACTTGTACGATAAACAAGTTAAAAGGTACAATAACCCAAAATCCTTTTGAAATGGAAGGTAAAATTACTCATCTTGGAAGAAAAAATCAAAATATAAATGCGTCGATAAAATTAAACAATGCAAGCCTTTCAACAATAAATTTAATCCGCGAATTTTATTTAATTCCTAATGATACAAAAGAGTTATTAAGAAAACTCGATTTTAAGACAGGAAAGACAAACATAAATTTTAAAATTGTAAATAATTACCCATATACTAATATTGTATTAAACGATGTCGAGGCAAACTATATACCGCTAAATATGCCTTTAAAAATTATAAACGGCGGAATTGAATTAAAGAATAATCGTGTATATGTTGATAAGATGAACACATTGGCAGATGATATGCCGATATTTTTAAACGGGAGTATAAGTAACATATACAAAAAACCTGACTTAAATATATATTTAAACTCTGTACCCAAACAAACTTTTATTGATAAATACATAAATAAGAATATGCTATATCCTTTAAAAGTAAAAGGGGATATAATTTATTCTGCAAATATAAAAGGTCCGCTTGATAATTACAATATAACCGCAAATGCCAAAATTGGTGAAAAAGCCAGTGTATATTATCTTGGTGCAACTCTAGGAGATGGTGAAAACCAAACTATATTAGAATTTGACGGAGATATTATCAAGAATAGCTCAATTAAAATAAACAATTTTGCATACAATAAATCTGTGTTATCTCAAAACAATAAGTCTAACTTAATAAACTTTTTAAAGATGAGCGGTCAGGTAAGACTAATAAATAATGAACCGCATTTCAATAATCTTTTAATAAAAACAGAAAACCCAACCGATGCAAGAATTTTTAATATAATCTTTAAAAAACCAAATATAAAACAAGGATTATTTACTTCAGATTTAAGAATAAACGGAAAATTATCAGATTTAAAAATATTGGGCGATTTCCATATTTTTGATATAAATGTACCACTGTTACAAACTGTATTAAAGGATATAACGCTCAAGTTCCAACCAACAACAATAAAAATAAGCTCAAAAGGTGAAATTTTCTCAAATGAAATAAGTCTTGTTGCAGATGCTGAAAACAGATTGCGACCGCCATTTAAAATTCGTAACGGATTACTGCATTTCAAAAAATTAGACTTTAATTCCGCTATCAAAGACTTAAAACAACTTGAAATCAATAAGCCCAAACAGGCTTCATCAAATAATAAACCAATTACAGATTTAACAGCTCTAATAATAGAAAGATTAGATTTAAAAGCCGATGATGTGCTAATAAAAGGTGTGTCTGCTAAAAACCTTAAAACAGTTATTTCTCTAAGTGATAAGATGAATTTTTCACTAAGTAATTATAATGCTGAGATAGCTAATGGATATTTAAGCGGAGATTTTTCATACAACCTGCTCTCAAACAGAACATCACTTATACTAAATGCCGAAGATATAGATGCAAACAACTTATCAGAAATGTTATTTGACTTATCAAATCAGATGTATGGCTCCTTAAGGGGAACTGCAACTTTAAGCTGCAATGGTTCAAGTAATAAGGCTTGTATGTCAACAGTTCAAGGCTCTGTAGCATTTAATGTTTCAGATGGAAAGATGCCTAAACTGGGTTCGCTTGAGTATCTGCTTAAAGCAGGGAACTTGATAAAAGGTGGAATAACCGATTTATCAATAAACAGTATCATTGACTTAGTTACACCGCTTAAAACAGGTGAATTCTCAAATATTTATGGAAATATAAAAATAAATAACGGTATAGCAGAAGATATTAAAATCTTAACAAGGGGTGAAAACTTGAACTTGTATGTAAAAGGAAATTACAATTTAAGTACATCAAATGCCCATATGTATGTGTTTGGTTTATTATCCAAGAATATAAAAACCCCACTGGGTGCTATTGGAAATATGTCTTTAAATACATTATTCAATTTGATCCCTGGTGTAACTCTTGATGAAAAAAGTCCATTTATAAATGATATAAACAAAATTCCGGGTATTGAGCTATCAAAAAACAACTATAGGAAATTTATAGCAGAAATCATCGGTGATATAAGCGGAGATAATTATGTAAAAAGTTTTGAATGGATTAATTAATAACCTTTTTTGCTAGAATTGTGCTATAATAAATCTGCAAAAGTTGGAGAAAGAGATATGAAAGAAAAATTTAATTACTATGTACAAGATTTAGAAACTTACATAATGTTTTATATAAAAGAAAAGGTAGCGCAATTAACTCCGGAATTGGAAGCAAAAAACAGAGCGCCTATAGCCTTATCAATGGGAGCACCAACCGCTGCACCTCCGGAATATGTTACTAAAAGATTAAAAGAAATCCTTGATGAAGAAGGAATACATACATATTCAACTCCAAAAGGAGAACTTTATTTCAGAAAAGCTGTTAAGGAAAGAATGAAGAAAAGATTTAACGTAGAATTGGATGAAAACAAAGAAATCTTTTCTCTAATCGGCTCAAAAGAAGGGCTTGCAAACATAATAAGAATACTTATTAACCCTACAATAAAAGAAGAAGACAGAGAAATAATAATGCTTCCAGATCCAGGATATGCATCATATAAAGAAATGGTAAAAGTATCAGGCGGCAGAGCCTATTCGCTTCCGCTTACAAAAGAAAATAACTACATGCCTGATCTTGAAGAGTGCAGAAAAAATATGATTTCAGAAGGCTATAATCCAGAGAAATTAAAAGCTGTAGTTATTAATTATCCAAACAACCCGCTAGGTTGTACTATGACAAGAAAATATGCAAAATCTGTTGTAGATTTTTGTAAAAAATATAAATTAGTTTTAATCTCAGATACTGCTTATGCCGATTTATACTTTAATGAGGCAGACAAACCGTTTTCTATTTTAGAGATAGAAGGCGCAAAAGATTGTGCCGTAGAATTTTTCAGCTTCTCGAAACCATACGCAATGACAGGATGGCGTTTAGGCTGGGTATGCGGTAATAGCGAAATTGTATCTATATTTGGGAAATTGAAATCGACACTAGATACAGGTATATTTAAGGCTATTCAAAAGGCGGGAGCTGATATACTTTTGTCTGAAGAAGGTGACCAATATATCGCAGAAAAAAATATCGGGTTTAAGAGAAAGCAAGATATTTTTGTTAAGGGATTGAAAGAACTTGGCTGGGGCGACTTTAACGTTCCTGATGCAACGTTCTATCTATGGTTGCCAATTCCTCCAAGATATAAAACGTCAAAAGAGTTTACTGATGACTTGCTTGTAAAATCAGGGGTTGTAGTAGTTCCCGGAAGCGGATTCGGCAAATACGGTGAAGGATTCTTTAGGGCTTCTATTGTATGCTCTGATGAAAAACTTCAAGAATGTATCGACAGAATGAAAGAAGATGGATTCTATTTTAATAAATAGTTTTTGAATACTTAATAAAACGCCCGACTGTTAAAACAGTCGGGCGTTTGTTGATTAAACCTGATTACATGGTATAATTTTCTTATGAAAAAGGTCAGAAATTATATATTCTTACTATTTATCTGTTTCTTTTTGATTAATAATCAAGAAGCTCAAGCGTATATCAATCCGGGTTCAGGGAGTTATATTTTTCAAACTGTAATTGGCGGGATATTAAGCATATTCTATCTTATAAAAAAATGTTTTTTATGGATAGTAAACATTTTTAGAAGAAAATCTGGTAATAATGATAAAAATGATTAATACATCTTTTAGAGATAATTCGGGCTTTATTTTTAAATCAGACGAGATAATATACAGACAAATAAACCAAGTTTATAGAGAAGATTATGAGTATCTTTTAAGCAGCGGGCTGTATGATGAGCTTGTTAATAACGGTTTGTTAATTTCTCATGAAGAAGTAAATCTCAAAATTCAAAAAGACGAAGATTTTTATAAAATTATAAAACCAAAGCAAATTAAATACATTACTTATCCTTACGAGTGGTGTTTTTCAGAACTCAAAGATGCTGCGTTATTAACCCTTAAAATCCAAGAAACGGCACTTAAGTATAATATGGTTTTAAAGGATGCTTCAAGTTATAATATTCAATTTATTAACGGTAAACCAATATTTATAGATACGCTATCTTTTGAAAAGTATGAAGAAAACAAGCCTTGGGTTGCATACGGACAATTTTGCAGGCACTTTTTAGCACCACTTGCCCTGATGAGTTTAACGGATATTAGCTTAAATTCTATGCTTATAACAAATATTGACGGAATTCCGCTTGATTTGTGTTCCAAGTTGTTACCACTAAAGTCAAGGCTTAACCCTGAACTCTTAATCCATATATTTTTACATAGTGCATCTAATAAAGCTCACGAGGAAGATACAAAAGTTAAATTAAAAAACAAATTCTCCAGACTAGAGATGGAAAGCCTTATTGATTCACTAAAAAGTACAATTTCACATTTAAATTTTCCTAAGATAAAAACAGAGTGGGGAGAGTATTATAATAATACAAACTATACGAATAAAGGCAGAGAAGAAAAAGAAGAAATCATAAAAGAATTTATAAATAAAATTGAGCCTCAAACTATTTGTGACCTTGGCGCTAATAAAGGTGATTTTTCAAGAATTGCTACGAGCTGTTCAAGTGTTAAAACCTGTATTTCATTTGATATAGATCCAAGAGCAGTTGAAGGAAATTACAAAATATCAAAAGGTATAAGCGATAATAAAATTCAACCTTTAATAGTCGATTTAACTAATCCTTCTCCTGCAATCGGTTTTGCAAATTGCGAGAGAGAAGATTTCCTTTCTCGGTTTAAGTGTGATACTGTTCTTGCGCTTGCTCTTATCCATCATTTATCAATAAGTAATAATTTGCCTTTTGATAATACTGCACAATTTTTTGCAAAACTTGGTAATTATTTGATTATAGAATTTATCCCGAAACAAGATTCAAAAGTCCAAACTCTTTTAGGCACAAGAAAAGATATTTTCGATAAATACAATATTGACGAGTTTGAAAAAGTATATTCAAAATATTTTGAAATCCTTGATAAAAGACAGATTGACACTTCAGAGCGTATACTATATATAATGAGGAGGAAATAGTTTTGGAAATTCTATTCCCATATTTACTTTGTACGTTTCCGATACATTCAATTTTTGCCCAGAATTCCACTGAAATATCTGTTTTTGATTATATTTTTTCACTGGTTTTATTAGTTATAGTCATTACACTTGGAGTTCTCGGACTTAATTTTTTTATTGGTGATATTTATGTTGCTGAAATAATATTTTGTATTATATATTTTTTACTGGTTTATGCAAATTACATTTTTATATCTCAATGCAGTCAATATAAAAGAAGTCTTATAAAATATCAACTAACTTTTTTGGCTCTATTCATTATATGTTGTGTAGCTCTATCAGGGATAGTTGTTCTTGTTACCAAATTAATTTCTGCACAAATAATCAGCAAAATAATTTTTTATACAACAGCGTTTATAACCTTCTTTGTTATTGTTGATATAACTAAGCAATTGGTAGAACTTTATACTCATAATAAGCAACAAACTGTAAACATTAAAACGCTTAATACTAGTAATCTACCGGACATCTATCATATAATAGCAGATTCTCATACCGGTTTTGATAGAGAGGGTTTGTGTGATGAAGATTTTAAAAAGGCTCTTAAAGAGAGAGGTTTTGAGATATATGAAAAAGCCAAAAGTAATTATAACTACACCGCTTGTTCCGTACCATCTATGATGAATATGGAATACATAAAAGATTTAGCTGATATTAAAGAAAACTTTTTTGCCCCGACTAAAACTCTTAAATATTATGGTAATAATGCTGTTTCTAATATTCTTACACAACAGGGATATCATTTGACGAAGGTAACATTTAACAGCTATAAGCACCTTTTAAATAATAGAAACTCAAAAAAGAAATTTATATTATTAAAAGTATTCCTAAACTTATCAATATTATACATCTTTAAAGAATTACCGGATTTGAGCCTCAAAAATGCAAATTTAAAGGAAATCCAATCAGAGCTGAAAAACTTTGTACGAGAAAAAATCAATGCCCCAAAATACTTTATGGGCCACTTGCTTGCGCCACATTTTCCCTATGTATGCAGGGAAGATGGAACTCCAAACAAACTGGTTAATATTAAGAACGTAAAATACTACTTCCCATACCTAAAATATATTGATAAACAGCTCATTAAATCAATAGATGATATAAAATCTAATATGAATGAAAATTCAATTATAATAATTCACGGCGACCATTCAATTGCAAGTCATAATGATGATAGGTTTAAAATTCTGCTTGCAATATATTTCCCAAAACAATACAACCCAAAATGTATAAATAATGATTGTACACTGGTAAACCTATTTAGAAGATTATTCAATGAAATATTTAAAACCGATTATTCAATCCTTGAGGATAAATTTTTCCCTGTTCAACTGTTACACGGTCAAGCACAATTAATTGAATCAGAAGAGGTTTTTAAAACAACACTTGTAAATAATAATTTTCAAAATCAATTAAAAAAATTGGAGAAAAAATATAAAAATAAACGAATTCTAATATATGGAACAGGGATATTTTTTAAAGCAGTACAAAACAATTATGACCTATCTAATCTAAATATAATAGGAATTTCAGACATAAAATTCAAAAACAAAGAAATAGAATTTGATGAAGAATATGGATACAAAAAAATCTCACCTGAGAATATTTATAAATTTAATCCAGATATTATTCTTATAGGCACTATAAACCCATTTGATACAGAGCGCTATTTAAATCAAGAAATATTTAAAGATAAACGAAATCGAAAAAAATATTCATATCTATTTCAAGAAAATATCAAGATTAAAATAAATAATTTTTTTAATAATTGTGTATAAATTTTTTAGTTAAGTTGCCCCCGTTGTAAATTCTCATCCTTCCGCTGTTTGCTAATCTTAACTTGTTTCAAAGTATATCGTGTTGAAAGTTTATAATTTAATCAAAAAAATCTATCTTATTTTATATAGTTTAACTGTATCAACTCGAATGTTATTAATTTTATATCCCATAGTTACGTAATCTATATAGACTTCATTTTTCCCGCTAGAGCCTTTAATTTTAACTGAATGTTTCGCCAAAGGATATATATCCATATTAAACTTGTGTCTATAGGGACCTGCATAAATCGGCATGTCTTCTGCTCCGATTTCTTTTGTTAATTTTTTTGCATATTCCATAAAAGCATCTCTTATTTTGTCATTATATTGATATTTTATTTTTATTTCAATGTTATCTAATACAAGTGAAGGTATACCATCAACCTCAGCAATATAGCACATGGAGTTTCCGATAACGTCTTTACTGTCAATAATTTCAATTGCAGAAATTGCTTTTGTCATAATATAAGTTGGGGCAGAAAATTCGTTACGTCCGCTTCCTACTGCAGTACAGCACGAAGCGTGATTACCTAAAAACAATGAATGTTTTATATCATTCATATCTGTCTTTCGGATTTTTATATTGGTATCTCTGTTAGATCTCCTAAATTGGGCATTCTTTATTTCTGCATTTCTTAGTTTAATAATATGGTTATAAAAAGTTTTAACATAATTGTTTAATTCTTGATTATCATGCTCTTTTGTCCAAAAATCTTTAGTATTCATGCCTTCCTTTAGTGTTGAAATTACTTTTGATAATTTTTCAAAACTAATAGGGGTATCACCTTCAAATAATTTTAAAATACTCCTTTCCCCTATATTTATTCCATTTTCATTATATATTATTTGGGGAATTTCTTTTAAATGGATCTCCTCTTTTCCTAATATTTTGTTAAGTATATCTTTTTGTTCCTGCGGTAAATTTAAATAAGCAATATCATTAAAATCAGCTTCAACGTTTCTTATAGCATTTTGGCATGATTTTTCAGTATTAAGCATTAATTTAAGAGTGATAAAAGAATTTTTATCACTCTCTACCCATTTGTCATAGTCTAGCCCCATCTCTTCAAATTGTTTTCGGGTTTCAATATTATGCGGGAGTGTATTTAACGTTTTTTTTATAGATTTATCCGGATTATTTTGTAATATTTCAAATAATTCTTTAAGATTTTTGCAAAAATAAGAACCAGAACGCATAATATTATCTAAGAACCTGTTAGTGGCTAAATCCACTCTGTAAGAAAGCTGTTCATCATATTCCATATCTAATTTTTTAAATATTTCTTTATTTATTTGTTTATTCCATTCCGCAATGTTTTCAGGAGAATCTTCTTTGACTAAATCAATAAATTTTTCAATATTTATACCTCTGATTTCTGAAAGTCCGTGCAGAGCATATAATTTATTTATTTTTTGTTGTGGTGATAGCGGTATTTTTGCCTTTATTATTGTTCTTAGCTCGTGTGTTTTGGTATTAATCTCATCTTCTAAAGTTTTAAGTGCATTTTTATCTTGACTTTTTGTTGTTCCATATTCTTTTTTAAGAATACTAATTTCATTCTTCAGTTTTAGAGCTGAGTAACTTTCTTTCGGATTAAATTTTAGAATTAATTTTTCATATGATTCAATAGGCAAATTTTTACATAGTTCATAAATATCTTTTAAAAAGTCTTTAAGCCCGTCTAATTTTAAAGCAAAGGCAGCAAGAATAGTATCTTTGCCACATATTTGTTCAATTTGGTTAAGCTCAACTCTAAGAGGTATAAATGTGCTATATATATCAAAATTATTTATTTCATTGGCTACAGACTTTAGTTGGTCTTTTAACCTTATACCTTCTCTTGCATATTTCTTTGCTTTATTATATATTTCTTGATTACTATTATCTTCTCCGAAACAAATAGCATTAATCAGATGGGAAAACAGGTTTTGTTTTTCATCTTCATGTTCTTTTATACAATTGATAATTTCATTGTCATTGACAAGTAACTTCAAATACTCGGCTCTTGATGGTAATGTTGTATGAATTAATAATCCCAGTGTATTTTTTATATCTTTAGTTTCGTTGTATGCTTTTGACGATAAAAGAATATCTATTATGTCCATTTTCTTTTGGATGAAATCCTCATCAAAGTGTATTTGTACATCTTTTAATAAGTAGGTAAAATTATACATTACACTTTTATTATTATATAGTCTTTCATCAGATAAAATTTTCATAGCAAAAATTTTTTGTGAATTAGATTCAGTATTCTTAATTATATTCTCAAATTCTTCATCAGAAATTTTATTAAGCGGAGTAATTTTTACTTGTTGATTGATTAATGCATCAATATTTGGTGTAGTTTTGTCAGATGTGGTATTTTTACCGGAAATAATAATTTGAGAAAATAAGGAAGTTGCAGTGGCGACAGAAGATGTAGCCTCCAATATTTTTTTTGTAACTTCTATACCTGTTTGTTGCGGTTGTATTAGCTTTGGTAATTGTTTTTTGATTTTTGCGCAGGCAAAATTTGGAGTATTAATATCCTTATTTTGATAATATTTTTGCGTATTATATTTTGTACAACTATAAATTTTCATAAATGAATTACAAGATAATTATATAAAATATGAAAAAAATTTTTTTGCAAAAAAATCTGCGGCTGGAGGGAGTCGAACCCACGGCAGACAAGGTTTAGGAAACCTCCGCTCTATCCTACTGAGCTACAACCGCAAATTTTTAATTATATTTAAACTATATCACAAAATTTCTATAAACCAAGCATAACAAGTAACCGAACAACTGCACCTTGTATAATCCAAAGAACAATAAGTGCAATCATCGGAGAAATATCAATCATGCCAAGCGGAGGAATAACATTTCTAAAAATATTTAAGTATGCATCTGATAATTCTCTAATAATCTTGAACGGTTGTTGTCCCCAATCAATATTAGGAATCCAAGTTAAAAGAATCCTTATAAAAATCAGCAATGAATAGAAATGAAATAATAACCCAACAATATAAGCCAGACTCATTAAACCTCCAATAAATTACATTTGAGAGCTTTTCTTAGTTTCCGCACAATGACAGTTAAGTCTTTGAGCCGGAATATTCTCAATCATAGTAAATAAAAGTTTTTTGAGATTAGCCACATTGTTATTAAACACTTTGATAACTTCGTGATGAGAAACAGGTGGCACATCACCAACAAGACCTGCATCATAATCTGTAATCAAAGAAATATTAAGTGGGCACATATCCATTTCTTTAACAAGGTATGCTTCAGGGAAAGCAGTCATATTGATAACTTCCCAGCCTTGGTTAGTAAAGAATTTAGACTCCGCCTTAGTAGAAAATCTTGGTCCGTTGATAACAACAACAGTACCTTGTTCGTGAACTGTAATTCCTAAATCTTTAGCTGTTTTAATGGCTAAACTTCTAAGTTCCGGACAATAAGTTTCCGCAGGTGATGGGTGAGTAACAATCGGTCCTTCAAAGAAAGTAGATTTTCTACCGTCAGTCCAATCTACAAACTGATCACAAATAACAAAATGTCCAGGTTCAACGTGTTTTTGCAAACTTCCCGCCGCACAAGGTGATATAACTCGAGTACAACCAATTTCTTTCATTGCCCAAACGTTTGCTCTATAGTTAATTAAATGAGGTAAAATAGTATGATTTCTGCCATGTCTTGGAAGAAAAGCTACTTTGTGTTCTCCAATTTTACCAAGGAAAATATTATCACTAGGCATTCCATAAGGTGTTTCAACTTTCACTTCCTCTATATCATCAAGAAATTTATAAAATCCCGAGCCACCAAAAACACCTATTTCTGCTAATTTTTCCATATATCACCTCTTTTTTTATAATACCAATAAATTAATGATAACATAAAAATACAAATAAAAACAAAAGCCCGAAAGTAACTTTCGGGCTTTTTAAAACTTAAAAATCGTTAAAGACTATTTGCCGTTAACAATAGTTTTGAAGTTTTTACCTGCAGAGAAAACAGGAACTGTTTTAGCAGGGATTTTAATTTCTTTATTAGTTTGTGGATTTCTACCATTTCTAGCAGCTCTCTTACGTGGTTCAAAAGTACCAAAACCAACTAAAGTAACTTTTTTACCTTTAGAAACTGTCTTTTGAATAGTATCAATTAAAGCACCTAGTACTTCGCTTGCTTCTTTTTGAGTAACTTTAGCTTTTTTTGAAATCTCTTGAACTAATTCTTCTTTGTTCATCTTAAAACTCCTTTCTTATGTGTTCAACTCCTATTATACCTATCATAGAAAATATTGCAAGCCGTTTTTTCTCAAAAAGTATTGATATTATTAGATTTTTATAAAAAATCAGCAAAAAGTATGAAATTTCTGAAACTAAAGATTTAACCGAAAAAACTCATTGAATAAAGAGTTTTAAGGTGATTTCGGAAAAAATTAAAAATAATATAATATAACTAAACAATGTTAACTTTTGTTACATATTTATAACACTCTGAAATTAGACTAAAAAAAATGTTTTTATATATATACAGGTAATATTAAGAAAGAGTAAGACATGGCATACGATAGAGAAGCAATAGAACGAAACAAAAAACCAATTGGATCATTAGAAATACCCGAGAACTTTCACTGTGTATATCTAAATAAAAAAGATAGACAGATGAGATTTAATAACGGAAAAGATCCGCTCTATTATATTTTTGACGGAATGGAAAATAAACCATTTAAAGCTGTACTAGAAGATTTTGTAAAAGATATAGTCTGTGATGTCAAAAAATATTACAAAAAATTAGCCTGTTAGGCATAAAAGAAAATGAGGAAAAAGAAGATAAAAAAGTTCAATCTGATTAGATTGAACTTTTTTTTATAAAAATCGTATTATAATAGAAAGAAGAATAAGGAGAAAAAAATGAAAAAGAAAATGGCAATTGTGTTAATGGGTTTATTATTAACTTGCGGAGCAATACAGGCGCAAAACGTACCTTATAATGAAACAAACACATTATCAGTAAGTGCAAATGCGTCAAAAGAGGTTACCCCGGATACAGTAGAAGTTAACATTGAAGTACAAACAGAAAATGCAAAATCAATGCAAACAGCAATGAACGAAAACAACAGAATTTCTCAAGAGGTACTAAACGGATTAAATACGATAATTGATAAAAAGAACGGGGATTATGTAAAGACATCTGATTTTAGAGCAGATTCTCTATATACCTACAACGGAAGTAAAAGATCTTTTGACAAATATCAAGTAACAAACATGGTAGTTGTTCATACGCAATCAATAGACAAAATTCCTGTTATAATTGAAAAAGCAATTAAACTAGGAGCAAGCGGAGTATCTAACTTAAATTTCAGTGTATCAAATTATGAACAATACAGAGAAGAACTACTAACTTGTGCAATAAAAAAAGCAGAAAAACAAGCAAAAGTAGCAGCAACAGCCTCTGGTGTATCAATCAAGAATGTCAAGGATATAACAATAATAAACAGCGAAAATGGATATGCAAGAACTAGATATGCTGCAGTGAATTTAAAAGCTGATACAGCAAGTGCAGGTAGTGCAGAAAGTTTTTCAACTCCTTCAATAGAACCGGGGGTTATTAAAATCCAAGCCGACGTTAAAATTACATATTCTGTAAAATAGAATTAAGATAAAAATTAAACCTTAAAAAGATCTTGATAGAAAAATAATCAAGGTCTTTTTATTTTTAAATTAATCTATCCGTATGATTTTCAAATAATAGTTGATAATTTGACTTTTATTTAGTTAAGTTTGTTATAAAATATAGCTATATAGTACGAAATAAGAATGAAAGGGATTTAGATGTCAAACAGAATAGGAATAGACGTAGGCGGAACAAACGTTAAGATAGCATTAGTCGGAGAAAAAGGAAATATCATATATTCAAATTCAATCCCAACAAGAGCGGAGATGGGTTATGAATATACAATAAACAACATGAAGCAAGCAGTAAGTGACTTGTTAAAGGAAACCAATTCGACCTCCAAGGATATAGAAGGAATAGGTTTTGGTTTTCCTGGGCAAGTAGACTATCAAGAAGGAATAGTAAGATTAGCTCCAAACATTCCTGGCTGGGTAAATGTGCCAATTGCCAAAGTTTTTGAAGAAGAGTTTGGCATTCCTACAAGAGTAGATAATGATGTACGCTGTGCAGCATTAGGAGAGCTTAATTTCGGAGCTGGTAAAGGCTGTCAAAACCTTATTTGTATAACAGTAGGAACAGGTATTGGTTCAGGTTTGATAATAAACGGTAAACTTGTAAGAGGAGCAAGTAATTCAGCAGGGGAAATCGGACATATCAAACTTGATATAACAGGCGGACCGTTATGCGGATGTGGTGATAGAGGCTGTTTAGAAGCGTATGCCTCAGGTCCAAGCATAGTAAGTATGGCTGAAGAATATATTAGGGGTGGTAAATCAACAAAATATAGAGAACTTGCAAATCCAGATATTACCCCTTATATAGTATCAGAAGCCGCAAAACAAGGCGACAGAGTAGCACAAAAGATATTTACAATCATGGGTGAATACATTGGTATCGGTTTAACTAGTGTAGTTAACTTATTAAACCCTGAAAAAATAATTATTGGTGGCGGTGTTGCTGATGCCGGTGAAATTTTACTTAATCCTATAAAAGAAACCATTGCAAAACGTGCAATACCAATTTCAGCTCAAGCTGTAGAAATCGTTCCTGCACAGTTAGGAAATACAGCAGGCGTTATTGGGGCAAGTTTATTAATAAAATCATAGACTTGTTCTACTCAATATGATACAATCCTTTTATAACTCATAAGGAGGATATTATGGCAAAAAATAAAAAAGGCTTTACCTTGGTAGAAATACTTGTTGCTATGGCATTAGTAGCTGTTTTGGTATCAGTAATGGCATCAAATATGGCAAAAGTAAGACCGGATCAAAAGAAAGCATTGTTTATAAAAGCATATACTAGAACAGAAGTTGCAGTTGCATCGATGTTAAATGATGCAGAAATGTATCCTACAGTATATGATGAGAACGGAAACTTAGAAGAATTTGGGTTGTGTTCAACCAAGGAGCCTCTGGGATTATTAGGGCAAACTGATCCTGCTTCTGGAACTGGAAAGTTCTCTTATTATTTTGCGAAGGCTGTTGGCGGAACATATGCTGCTGGTAATGGGGCCAATACTGTTAAGACCAATGACGGAATAACATATTCAATTACGGAGCAAAATGCTAATTCGGTCACAATTGATGCTACAGCTGCTACCATAACAGTTAGTGCAGATATCAAGGGAGAAGATACAGAGCTTGCACAAATTAAAGTTACAAATAACGGAAATGTTTCTTGCAACGGTAACGAGAATAATAAATGCCAAGAATATATGGATGACAGATATGATTTAAGAATAAAAGAAAAAGCAAAAGCGGCTTCTGATGATTCTAAAGAATAATAAAAGGACTAAATAAGATCTAAAAAAACTCCTAAAATAAATTTTTAGGAGTTTTTTATGTCCCTAAAAACAATATCAAATATAGATTATCCAACTGATTAAAAATAATTCCCTTCCCGAGTAATTTATTTTTAGATTTGAATTTTTAGAATAAGACTAAAGGAGTGAGGGATTAAAAATGAATAACATATTTACATCACCGGTTTACAAACTGGAAGAACTAAATCATATTTATATAGTATTAACATCAAAATATTGCAACCAACGCTGTAAACAGTGCTATATTGATTTTCCACTAAACAGAAATACAAAAGACTTTATTGATATAAATAAAATTAAAGAAATGCTATCGCAAGTTAAAAATGAAAATATCAACTGTATATATTTAACAGGTGCAGAACCGATGACTCATCCGAATTTTAATAATATATTAAGGTTATGTTTAAAATATACGAATGTATGTATATGTACAAACGCATCATTTATCAATGAAAAGAAAGCAAGATTCCTAAGAAAAGTAGAAGATGAAAGTAAGTATAATTTATTATTTAGATTTTCACTTTCACATTATGACGAATTAAAGAATGATGCAGCACGATATCGAGGCTCATATCGTCAGACAATGTTTGCGATAAAAAATCTTGAGAGATATGAATTTTCAACGATGTTAGAAGTTGTTAATTATTACAAAGAGGATGAAAATATGTTATTGGAAATGTTTCGTCAAAAATTTGAAGATTATGGTGTAGCTCCTGATATTTCAGTAGGGCAGTACTTTGATAAAGTAAATCCACCTACAGAATATAACAACAAACCCAAAGAATGTATGAATAGCAGAACATTAAGTCAAAACGGAGTATACTCTTGCCCATATCTTGCAAACGATTATAGAGGACGTTTAGGTAGTAGTTTTCTTGATTACTCGAAATCAGTCAACGCAGAAACAGATTATTGTATGCAATGTTCTGCTTGTAAATCACTAATTTAAAATAATTAGTTAAGCTGCGGTTTTTAAATTATTCTGATTATTTCCAAATTTATCGGAGCCGGGAAATCCTTCTTTACCGGTTATTTTCCTTGTGACGTAGTATTGAATCTTAGGAATTAAAGTTGATAAGAACGCGACAGCAACAATAAATCCGGCTGCAAAATTTAGACCGTTATACATAAGATTTTTATTTTTAACAGATTTTAAAAGATTAGAATCAACTTTTCCATCTTTTGCAGCCTTAATAATATCGTCAATATATTGAGCAACATTATCTTTGTGCTTATACAGTGATTTATGAGAAACGTATTTATATTCGTTTTTATAAGCACCATCAGTAAAATTATCAAAGATTGAATGAAGGAACTTCGGTGAATTAACTTCACCACCCTTAAATAGATCTTCAATCTGATTTTTACTTATAATACTAACACCGCAACGTTTTGGTTGAAGATTAGCCATATCCCTTGCAATTGATTCATACTGCTCTCTTAACTCTGGAGAAAGAGCGTTTAAGAATTTATCTAGCTCAATTGCCTCAGTCTGGGGCGGGAGTTTTTTGCCAAATTTAGACAAGAACACAGCGATTTTTGACGGTGTTTCTTTTTCAAAATTAAGTTCTGCAGGAATATCAACAAATCCCTTGCCAAACATTAATTCTTGAAACTCATTAACAGGCAAGCTGCCACCTCTTGAATTTAAAAAGTTTTCAATATAAGAGCTTACAAAATTAACGGACTTTGGATCAAGCCTTCTGCTTGTCTTTCCGCCTGTTTCAGCCAAATTCATAAGTTTACTAACATCACCTCTTGCCCAATAATAAAAGTACATTGAACCTATATCTCTAACACCAATATCAAGTGCTTCTTCTTTTTTTCTGGCATTACTTACTCTACCTCCTACAATTCCAACATCAGTTGCTACTAATTGCCCGATATTAGTATTTTCAATGATATGAGTAAAAGTGTTTAATGCCCCAAGCCCTGTAAAAGATGGCGAGGTTTTGTTTATCTTATCTGAGGGGGTTGTATTATTTATATTTAATTCGGTTTGATTATTTTCTTTTTCTGATGTTCTTTTATTAATTAATCTTGAAAGCGCTTGGTTGCATTTAGGAACAACGCATCCAATAAATAAATCCGCTAATACAACAGCAGAAATAACTTTAGCACCTTTTAGCCACGCAATTTTATTAGGGGTAAATCCTTTTGGATAGTTATTTTTATTCATCATAAAATTATCAAAAGGCTTTCTCATAATATCAGAACCGGTATCAAAATTTACACCTTTTCGTTTCAGGATTTTTTCAAGAATTTTGTCACCTATAAAATTTAAACTGGAAACCCCGTATAACCAAGTAATAGTACCTGAAAGTTCTTCAATAATTCTTTCTCTTGCTTCTTGCCCTTTTCCTCTTTTATATGCCATACGAGTACGCCCAGAAATACACAAAGCCTCTGATGCTATAATAGGAGCTTTATTATCCGGTTTTGTCATTGTGGTTACAAAATTGCCAACTCTATCAATCATTCCTATAGGCATATATTATTTTTCCAAAATATAATCTTTACTATCTTTACACTTAATTAAAGCCCATAAATATTTTTTTTGCTCTTAAGATAAAAAATATTTACAAAAGTTAAAAAATCAACTAAATACCAGAATTGCACGCGTATAATAATTATGCTACAATGCAGAAAGACGGAGGAGTAATATGAGAGCATTATCAATAATTTTATCAATAATTTTATTAGGAACAACAGCTATTGCTGCACCATTTGAGGCAGACGCAAAAACCAAAAGAATACCTGCAGGCACAGTATTGTCGCTTCAATTATTATCACCGATAGATACAAGAACAAATAGTGAGGGCGACTATTTTAATGCAATGCTACTAACCGAACAAGTATCCGGAACAAATGTAATACTTCCATCCGGATCTGTTATTAGGGGCAGTGTAAAAGGAATAACAGCACCAAGAAGTTTTTCGAGAGGTGCCATACTTTATTTAGATTTTGACCATGTAGTAACTCCAAGCGGCAGACAACTTCCTTTGGCTATGAGCTTAACAGGGATTACACATTTAACTCCTGATGGAGGGATTTATGGTTCATTAGGATATGGAGAAGCAGTAAAAGAAAATTGGGAAAAGACAAAAGAAATAACCGTTAATGCCGTAGATGTTGGTTTATCAGCTGAAGATACAATGCCTGGTTTGCAATATTTAACAACACCATTTTGTGCAATAGGCGGTGCAATTGGCGGGGTTGGATACTTTATTGGTGACAGTATTGCCGATATGTTTAGAAAAGGTAAAAGTGTTTATTTAAAGCAAGGCCAAGTAATTGGAGTTAAACTTACTGAACCTGTTGACATTCCTGTATATTAATTAATAAAAGAAATATAATTATGGAAGGTGTAAATCAAGAATATTTAGACAACCTTAAATCTAAGGTAAAAGATCGAATAAAAGATACTGAATTATATCAGTACAAGGGTAGTGTGTCTAAATTATTAGGTTTAACAGTAGAAGTAAAACTTCCCGGATTAAAAATCGGTGATTTATGCTATATAGAAACCTATACCGGAGAGAAAAAGCCTGCTGAGGTTGTTGCATTCAAAGGTGATGTTGCGCAGTTGTTGTTATTATATGACGGAGCAGGAATAGGTCAAGGGAGTCTGGTACAAACAAACGGAAAGCCTATAATTATTCCAATAGGAGATTTTTTGTTAGGTAGAATAATAAATCCTTTGGGTGAACCTATGGATGGAAAGCCCTTGGATACAACTGGTGCTGAGTGGCGTTCAATAGAAGGTGCAGCACCTGAGCCGTTTGAACGTCCAATTATCAATGAAATCTTTTCAACAGGGGTTAGGGCAATTGACAGTTGTTTAACAATGGGATGCGGACAGCGTTTGGGGTTGTTTGCAGGTTCAGGGGTTGGTAAAAGTACTTTGCTTGGTATGATTGCAAGAAACTCTGATGCAGATGTAAACGTAGTAGCACTAATAGGTGAACGTGGTAGAGAAGTAAAAGAGTTTATAGAAGACGCACTTGGTGAAGAAGGTATGAAACGCTCAGTACTTGTTTGTTCAACAGGTGATCAGCCACCACTAATCAGACAAAAATGTCTTCAAGCAGCAACAGCAGTTTGTGAGCATTTTAGGGATCAGGGGAAAAAAGTTTTCTTAATGACAGATACCGTAACACGTTGTGCAATGGCAGGGCGTGAGGTTGGTTTGTCTATTGGTGAGCCTCCTACAATGAAAGGTTATCCGCCTTCTATATTTTCTTGGTTACAAAAAGTCCTGGAGCGTGCAGGGAATAGTTCAAAGGGGTCTATCACTGCCTTATATACAGTTCTTATGGAAGGTGATGATATATCTGACCCTATAGTTGATATTGTAAGAGGTATTGTTGACGGTCACATTTTCTTATCAAGAAAAGTTGCAGAAATGAACCATTACCCAGCTATTGATGTTTTGGGTAGTATTTCAAGGCTTATGTCCTCTATTGCTACGCCGGAGCACAAAGAAGCCGCAGGCAAAATGAGAAAAATACTTGCTCTTTATAGAGAAAACAAAGATCTTATTGATGTAGGTATGTATCAGCCTGGGACTAACCCAAGGCTTGATATTGCAATTCAAATGATGCCACAGATTAACGCTTTCTTGCAGCAAAGAACTACTGATATTGTTTCTATGGATACGACAATAAATACTCTTGTACAAATGATGCAAGGCGTTGATATTTAGATATTTTTTAGATGATTAATTTCTAATTCCGGTTCAAGAATTATTCCTATGGCGTCAATTCTATATTTTTTGTAATGAGGATTTTCAGTCAGATAAGAAAAAACACCTGTTTTTATATGATTATATTTAGTTTTTGTGATAGCTTCAAATGGTATTCCTGTTATATTAGTTTTCCTTGTTTTCACTTCTACAAAAACAAGGGTACTCTTTTCAAGAGCAATAATATCGATTTCACAAAATTTAGAATAGCGTTTATTTGTTTCCAAAATTTTGTACCCTAACTTGGTAAGGTAATTTTTAGCAATATCCTCACCGGCTTTTCCTATAGAAATATTACTCATTAATTAGACCTTCACAAAGAATAAAACGACCCAATTTTACTACTTCACAGTAGCTTGCAAGTGAATCTACGAAGCATTTATTATCACAGAACCCGCCTGATAAATAAATTTTAGAGGGCTTTTTGGCAAAAGCCCAAGAGTTATATGCAATTCCGTGGATAAATTTGGCAATTGCAACTTTAGGCTCTTCACCGTTAGAAATATCATCCATAATTTTTTCTAGTCCGAAAATTCCGCAAGTAACTGCAAACTTTTCAGGATTATAAGTTAAATCATCTCGGCTTACGTTATAAAATTTTAACAGCATTTCAACAGTTGCACCGGTTGAGCTTGCACAAGAAGTATTCCAATCCATATCATGAAATTTTGAATTCTTAAATCTAATCCATTTTGCATCTCTGCTGCCTAAATCTAAAATTACTGAATCAGCATCAACAATTTTTTTACAACCCTTTGCTAGTGCGATAATTTCATTTTCACTGGAATTACTCATATGCCCGCACGAAAAATCAGGTTCTAAATTAAATGTTTTAATTTTTGCTGAAGGAATAATATAGTATTTTTTTGTATCTTTACTTAAAAGCGGATATTCATTGGGTATAGTATCCCCCTTTGTTGTTATGATTTTAGAATATGTAGTTCCGGCATCTAAGTAAATCATCTTAACCTCAAAAATGCTTCAATCTTGGCTTTTATTGAATTATTAATATAATCATCAACATCAATATAAAGTCCGTTATATTTATCAGCCAAGTATTTAGCTAATTGTGTTTTAGCACAAAAAGCCTGCGCATAAAAGACCGTTGGAACATCCTTATCAATAAACATTTCCAATTCTAAATCCGCAGGAGTACCAGCTTCAACGCACCTTGTCCAGCCATAAATATGTGTTGAATTAGGAAAAAGTTTTAAGATTTCATAATCATTTGGCGGAACACCCCAAAAACCAAATTCCGGTTTTATTTGAGGATATTCAATACTTGGGATTCCGTCAATAATATTATTCATAATCGTGTTGAATTTGTCAACCAATGATAAATTACTTGTAGCTACCTTTATTTCTCGTTTCGGCTCAATTTCTTCATAAATACAGGTTACACAATCAAAACCTAAGTCTTTTAACACTCTTGATGCAAACCAACCACTATCACACTTGTCTTTTCCAATAGGAGCAACTATTTTAATTGGCTTAAGAAAAATTGCGTTATTAATAATATTTTTAATAATTTTGCAATAAGATTTTGGTAAAATTTCTTTATCAGGATAACCAAAATCAATATCCAAATCCACCCATTTAGAATTCGGATATTGATTTTTAATTTTTTTAACTAACTCCGGATCAGGATATCCCCAAAAACCAATAACTGACTCATTCATAACTATATAATTTCTTTATATTCCTCAGGATTGGTTAGTAAGTCATAGTTGATTTCGTTTTCATTATCAGCAATAGCTGCTGCAACAACCGCATCAGATGTTACATTAACTAGTGTTCTTAACATATCTGTAACTCTATCAAGTGTTAACAAGAATCCAAATCCTACAACTAACTGTTCAGGAGATAATCCCATACCGTTAAGAACAAGAGCAATAGTAATTAATCCTGCCCCAGGGATTCCAGCACAAGTTGATGATGCTATAATTGCTAAGAAGCAAATTTGAATAACCAAGAACGGAGTTAAAGCTACATTATATGCTTGAGCAAGAAAGATTACGGCAACTGTTTGTAAAAGAGCTGTCCCGTCCATATTTAAAGTCGCACCAAGCGGAAGAACGAAACTTGAAATTTTATGAGAAATTCCTCGTTTTTCACAGCAAGCAATAGTAAGAGGTAATGTTGCAGATGAACTTGCAGTACCAAATGCTACCATCATTGCTTCTGCTATTGCGGCATAAAGCATACCTGCAGGTACCTTGGAAAATATTTTCAAAAATACAGGGTATACAATAATAAGTTGAATTAAAAATCCTAATGTTATAACTCCTATATATTTAGAAATACTTGAAAAAATATCTAATCCAAAAGCAGAAACATTAATTGCAGTAAGAGCAAATACACCTGGAGCAGCAAAGCACATAATCCAATCAGTAACTTTCATCGTTGCTGCAAATATTGATTCAAAGAAACTTACAAAAGGTCTGTTAATATCTCCTGTTTTAGCAAGAGCTAAAGCGAAAATTACGGCAAAGACAATAATTGCAACCATATTCCCTGTAGCAAATGCTTCCAATGGATTTTTCGGAATAAAATTAAGGAAAATATTTAGAACATTTTCTCGTTGAGATTCAATTGTCGCAGCTACTGTTGCTTGAATATCTGTTGCAACAAAATTACTTATATACTGGGCTGCACTTAATCCAGGCTTAAATATTAATGCAAGAACAGCTCCTATTGTTACAGCTATTACTGTAATAATTGCATAATAGCCAATCATTTTTTTACCAAGTTTTCCAAGCTGCTTGTTATCACCAATACTTGTTATACCAATTATTACTGCAGATATCACAAGTGGAATTACTACCATTTGTATTAACCTGATAAACAATTCTCCGACAAATGACAATATTGTCATTATATAGTGTTGTTGAAGATTATACTTATGTAAAAAAATACCGGCTACTACCCCAAGAATTAAACCAGAGAATATATGCCAGTTTCTTTTTAATCCTAAGCCTAGTGCTATTAAGACTTGCATTTGTATTTTCATACTTAAATTCCTTTTTTTAATATTATTTAACCAATTTATTTTACTAAAATTTTAAACAAAATTCAATACAGAATAGATATGAAATTAATATATACAAAATAGAACATCAAAAATAAAAAAGCAGGGTATAACCCCTGCTAAGGTATATGGTTGGTATATATTCCTAAAACTACAGCTGCATTTGGCTGAGTTCAGTGTAGGTGTTCAAAATTCTATTTCTTATTTGAATAGCCATCTGAGTAGAAAGACTTGCCTTTTCAGCTGCAATCATAACTTCGTGAACACTTATATCTCCACCCATTGCAAAAGTTTCAGCAGCCTTTTCAGACGCTCTTCTTGCATCATCAACGGAGTTTAATCCATTCGCAAATGCATTACCCATAAGTTCTATAAATGGTTTTTCTTGTTTGGGTTCTGAGAGTTTTTTTTCTTCAAAAAGTAAGGCATTATTGAACTCTTCAGGATTTTTTACATCAAACATTGCGTGACCGGACAAGAATTTATTATATTCGCCTATTGCATTTAGATTTGTATATTCTGGCATTGAAAAATTTGTTACTTCCATTATTTATACTCCAATTAATTAAACGACCCTATCACAACAACTAAATATTCATAGCCGCTTGAATCATACTCTTAACGTTTTGAGCGACAGTAGAATTCGCTTCATACGCTTTAGATGCTGAAATCATGTCGACCATTTCTTCAACAATATTAATGTTTGGTACATTAACGTATCCTTCTGCATCAGCATCTGGATGTGAAGGATCATATAATGTCTTTACACCATTCTCTGAATCATAGATTTGATCTACTTCAACACCATTAGAAATCATACCGGTATTCAAAGCTATTCCTGTATTTAGCATCATATTTCCAGTTGAAGGATCAAATTCAGCATCTACAGAGTTTGCCCCAAAATTTTGAGGTCCTCTTGATAGATTATCTTCATAAATAGCTTTAAAAGAAACATTCTTTTTTATGTAAACCCCAGGAGATCCGTCCGGATTTCTTGTAGTATTAATGTTTGCAATATTACTGGCTACAGTATCCATTTTTATACGTTGAGCCATCATTCCTGAACCTGCTATATCAAATGCGTTAAAACTCATAATTTAACCTCCGTATTTTATGAACTTATCTTGTCACAGACTATTGACCGCCTCGAATTATATCGGATACTCCTTGGTAGGCACGACTTTCTAAATTTGAAAGTATAAGATATTTTGTACCGGTTTTTGATAAATCCATAACTTCTTTTTCTAATTCAACATTGTTTCCATCTGTTGTTGCACCATTGTAAATATCATCTACTACTTGCGGCTCAAAATTTGCCATAATATCTGATTGCAAGTATGCTTTTTCTTGTACTGTCGGAACTCGATACTTAGGAATTTCTCTGGTAAATTCATTTATTGAATTCGGATTATACTTAATACTGTTTTGTCCTTTTATATAATCTTGTAAATCTGCATTCTCTTTAATTTCTGCAAGTTGACTTTCAAAACTTACTTCTTTTCTCACATACCCCGGAGTCATTACGTTTGCTATATTTGCAGAAACGGCTCTTTGCCTTTCTAAAAGCCCATCCATACCAAGTTTCATTAATTCCATTGAGTTTGATGATATCAAATTCATACTCTAACCTCCAAACCCTACACTACACCCATTGATATTTCAAATATAGTTGAATCTTCATCCGATTTAACCAATTTTATCTGACCACATTGATCCTCAATATCTTTTTTACAAATGACTAATCCATAACCACTTCCGCTTGACTTTGTTGTATAACCTTCTTCGAATATCCTATCCGGTTCTGATATTGCCCTTCCATTGTTTTCGACAATGACTTTTACGAAAACATCTTCACAAGATGTTTTTATTACAATATACTTACCATTATTTGAGGGGCTCCCATCCTCAATATCGTTGTTCAATGCTTCTGCGGCATTTTTTATAAGATTTATTATCACAGCCTCGAATTTTAATTTATCTGCTAATATAGTTGAATCTATATTATTTTCTACTTTCAATTCAATATTTTTACCTTCTGTGTACACTTTTGCCAAACTTACCGCTTCATTTACAAGTTCTCTTATTTCACAAAGTTCAATTTTGGTTTCGTCAATTGTTTTCAATGATAATAGACTATTACTTGCCATACTTATAGATTTAGCTATACAATCAACAGCATTTTCTATTGTTTCACTTTCTATATCATTTTTTTCGCAATACTTTCTTATGATTTGAGCATAAAGTTCACATATTGATAATTGATTTTTTATTTCGTGAGCAATATATCTTGTTTTCTTATCATAGCTTGTTTTAACTTCAAGCGATTTATCCATTGCATCCCGTTCCATATCAACAGCGATAACTTCTTGTGTTTCAGAGTTATACATATCAAAAAGATTTAGCATAACACTGTTTAGCATATCGTTATCACGTCTATCCGGACGGAATTTTTCCATATATTTTTTAAGACTGATTTTTGAATTATCGTTGATAATATCAAAGCCTTCATCGAGAAGCCTTGAGTTGAATTTTAAATAGTAACCTGCGTATCCATCAACGGATTCAAGCGAATAATCCCATATAAAAACTATTCCATAACGATGTGTAAGAATGCACAGAAACTCAGTTTGCTCCCAAATATCCTGCTTATATGCAGATTCCTTCATATAGTCAATCAGTTTAACATCTATGTATTTTAACCTGCTAAGCAATCCTTGATAAGGAGTTTTATCCAAAAGTCTGTAAACAGCCAAACCTTCTTGAGGAGAGTTAAGCAAAGGTTCTACAAATGCTCTGAACATTCCCTCCACAGTTCGTCTGGTTATTGTCTTATTTTCTTGTATATAAATAAGATTCTTTAATAGATTTTTTTTAGGTACTACTCGTTTCATATTTATAATGCTTTAATTTTAACTTTTTTGTTTAAAAAACCATTGTTAATTGCATATAAAACTGCTTGAGTTCTATCATTTACCTGCAACTTTTGGAAAATATTATTTACGTGCGTTTTAACTGTTGTTTCTGAAATAAATAACTTGTTTGCAACACCTTTGTATGTTACGCCTTGTGTTAAAAGTTCAAGAACTTCTTCTTCACGGTGAGTTAGTGAATCAAGATAATTTTCTTCCTTAACTGTTTCAGCTGCTTCATCGCGGAACGTCTTTTGGAAGTATTCAAAAAATCTTGATGAAATAGCTAGAGGAAGATAAATCTTTCCTGATAAAACTTCTTCAATTGCATAAATAAGTTGTGCTGATGCCATAGTTTTTAAAATATATCCCTTAGCACCAAGCTTCATTGCTCTAAAGATTAAATCTGCATCATCATATCCGCTTAAAACAAGAACCTTTGTTCCTAACCCTAACGCTTCAATATCTTGTAGGGCTTGTAAACCATCTCTTTCAGGCATATTCATATCAAGAATAACAATATCCGGATTATGACGTTTAATTAATGTTGTTCCTACATTAACGCTAGTTGCTGCTGAAATAACGTTAAATGTACCTTCTAGATTTAAAAGCTCCTTAATTCCGTTGACATGCTCATAATTGTCATCAATCAAAATCACACTTGATTTTTTCTTAAACTCACGTCTCATACTATACCCTCTCCTCAAAAAAAATTTTTATTTATTCTCTACATTAAAAATATTACAACCTTTTAGATGACTCCTACATCCATAAACAGATTGATTTTCATGCCTTTTTTCTACATAAAAGGGTTTACACCCAAAGATTTAGAACATGCCTCAAAAGCATGCCTGACATGGGTTTTAAAAAATCAAGAGTTTTTTGTATGAGGCATGGAAAATAATCTTTATGCAGGATATTTTTTATCGTATTTTTAGTCGAGGCATCATACTAACAGATGGTTTTTTATTTCGAAAATAACATAGCAGAATAATCCTCAATAATTAGAGGCATTAGTTAATCATAATATGAGATTAAACCTTTTCAGCAACGTTAGAAAAAATATCAATAAAATCAAATTTAGCCGTGTCAAAAACCCCTTTATCAGTAATTTTAATCTCAGGGATAACAGGTAATGATAAAAATGCCATTGCCATAAACGGATCACCAAGCTGACAACCAAGAGAATGAGCTGCTGTATTTAATTCATCACATCTGTTGATAACAAATTCATAGTCTTTATCCGAAATTATACCTGCAATCGGCAATGGTAATTCAGCAAGCACTTCACCGTTATTAACAACAACTTTTCCACCTTGAAGTTTTATAAGCCTAACTGCCGCACGGTACATATCTTCATCGTTTGTACCGACAATAACCATATTATGAGAATCATGTGCAACAGTTGATGCTATAGCGCCTGATTTGAGTTTAAAACCTCGCACAAATCCTTTACCAATATTTCCTGATGCCCTATGCCTTTCTATTACACAGATTTTTAATACATCATCTTCAAGATTTGGTTCGGCATAACCATCTACGATATTTATTTTTGCATCGTAAATTTTTGTTATAAGCTGCTCTGGAATAACTTGAATAGCTTTAACCAAATCACTCTCTGCTTTAATTTTAAAATCGCCTCTTTCAATCCAGCGAACATTTACTGAACCGCGAGCTGATATTTGCATATTTGAATTAGTTTCTGTAATAAGTTTGCCGTTTACAGCAACAACATTTCCATCTTTAATAACAAGCTCAGGGTTGAACTCTGTTAAGTCAGATAACAACAATAAATCGGCTTTATACCCTGGAGCTATTGCCCCAAGATTTTTTAATCCAAAATATTCAGCAGCATTAAGACTTGCAATTCTTATAGCTTTAACAGGTGATAATCCTGCTTCTACACAAGTTTTAACCATACCGTTAATATGTGTTTTTAAATCGTGCGGATGCCTATCATCAGTTACAAATATACATTTATCTGTATTTTGTTTTAATAAAACAGGAATAAGCGCTTTTAAATCTTTTGCGGCCGTTCCTTCTCTTATCATAACGTACATGCCTAAGCGTAATTTTTCTAATGCTTCCTCAGGTGTAGTACATTCGTGGTCAGAAGAAACGCCAACGGCAGCATAAGCGCATAAATCTTTGCCTGTCAATTGAGGTGCGTGACCGTCAATTCGCTTATTAAACCTTTTTGCTAAATCAATTTTAGACATAACTACAGGGTCATTATTAAGCACGCCTGTGAAATTCATCATTTCAGCCAATCCCAAAATCCAAGGTCTATCAATCAGCATTGATAAATCATAACTTTGAAGATCAAATCCCGATGTTTCAAAAGAAGTAGCAGGTACGCAAGACGGAAGCATACAATAGACATCCATAGGCAAACCTTCAACAGCATTCTTTATAAAACTGATTCCGTGTAAACCCAAAACATTCGATATCTCGTGCGGATCTGTAATAACCGTAGTTGTACCGGACGGAACTACTAATTTTGCATATTCAGACGGTAAAAGCATAGCACTCTCTAAGTGTACATGACCATCAATAAATGAAGGAGATACATACTTACCCTCTCCATTTATTTCTTTATTTCCTTGATAGCCTTTGCCGACCCCAACAATAATTCCATCAGTAATTGCTATATCAGCCTTATAGATTTCATCTGTAAAAACATTTACTATAGATGCATCTCTTATAACTAAATCCGCTTTTTCTAAGCCTCGCGCGGTGTTTATAACTCTTTCATTTCCCATATTTACCTACAATATCTTATCTGCCAATGGTATTAACAATTCCAATTTGCCGGTTTCGACAGCTTCATCAATCACTGTTTTTATTTCTTTTAAATCACTATCTGTCGGTGTTTTTAAGTTCGGTGGCAATTTTAAATCACCTGTTGTTTTTGTTTCCACAAAACCCTTATTAATTTCTGCAAATTCATTATAAGTAATCATAATACATTTATATATTTCTGGAATTTCGATATCTTTCCCAACGAAATATTTATAATCCCGTTTTAATTTATCTATACTTGTAATAATATAGTCAACTTCTAAGTCAGGTTCTTTTTCATCATATTTTTGGCCAAGACAATGATTTCCGGTAATTTCTACATCACCAAAAGTTTTTATATATGAAGCCCACAAAAGGCATCCAAGATAAAACCCTACATTATTTTCAAGTAGTTGAATAATTTTCGGATAATATTGTTTAAATTTGAAACTACGCTGACCTAATTTTTTAAATCGGTTAATATCTCGATACAAGTACTCTACGCTTCCGGAGTAAACAAGAACATGCTTTCCCCATCCTGGATCAAATTTCGCTGTAGTATCTGTTTGTGTCATATTATTTTACTCCTGTATGTTTTTAATAATAGCATTCGTAAATTGAGAACAAGAGGCAGTACCACCCAAATCAGCAGTAAACACACCTTGTTCAAAAGTTTTAAATAGTGCCTCTTTAATAGTATTTCCAACGTTAGCTTCACCTATATAATTAAGCATTTGTATAGCGCAAAGAATTAAAGCCGTAGGATTCGCTTTATCCTGTCCTGCAATATCAGGAGCAGAACCATGAACAGGTTCAAAAACGGCGCAATCTTTACCTATGTTAGCACCTTGAGCAACTCCCAGTCCGCCTATTAGTCCTGCTGTTAAGTCGGATACTATATCACCATATAAATTGGGTAATACTAAAACATCAAACTGATTAGGGTTCTGTACAAGCTGCATACAGCAATTATCAACCAGAATTTCTTTGTATTGTATACTTGGATACCTTTGAGCAATACTTCTTACTGCTTCCAGAAATAATCCGTCTGATAATTTACAGATATTGGCTTTAGAAACAGCCGTAACAAGTTTTCGGTTATTTTTAACAGCATAATCAAATGCAAAGTCTGCAATTCTTTCTGATGCTGCTCTTGTAATAATTTTTATACTATGAGCAGTATTCTCATCAATTTTTTCTTCAATTCCGGCATATAAGTCTTCTGTATTTTCTCTTACTACAACAATATCTACATTATCATACCTGGTTTTTACAGAAGGTATATTATAACAAGGTCTTAAATTAGCGTATAAATCAAGTTCTTTTCTTAATTGAACATTTACCGAACGGAAACCTTTTCCTATAGGTGTAGTAACAGGTGATTTAAGTGCTACTCCGTTCTTTTTTATAGATTTAAGAACCCTTTCTGGTAGTGGTACACCTTCTGTTTGCGCCACTTCCGCACCCGCAGTTTGTAAATCCCAATCAATTTTAACATTGGCTGCCTCTAGTATTTTAACTACCGAATTGACTATTTCCGGACCTATACCATCACCTTGTATTAATGTAATCGTTTTCATATCAACCTCTTTTAAACATTATAACATAGAAAAAAAAAGGGAGCGACTTAAATACTTAAGTCGCTCCCTTTTTTATTTTTTCAGGTATTACTATTTAGCCTGCTTTTGCTGATAATTCATTAATAGCATCCATAATCGCATCTAATTTAGCATTAATTTCGTCTGTAGTAACATTACCTGTTTGTAAACTTGCAATTACCTCTGTCAATTGGGTACCCAAATTAGTTACACTTGCCATAATATCAGAACTTGTAGATTGCGCTGCAACTAATTGTGATAACTGAGTAATACAAGTTTGGATCAAATTATTGGTTGTAGTCAAATCAACTGTAGAACCACCACCGACTTGTAAATTTTTAAGTATTTCCATCATTTTGTTTAATGCATCAAGTATTGCAGTCGGATCGTTTGATGTATCCTTATCCAGCAATTTTTGTAACAGAGCATTTGTAGTTGTTAACATTGAAGTGATTTCGCTCAAATCAAATGACGGATTATCTTGAGCACTCAACAGGTTAATTACTGTTTGTATCAAGTTGTTAGTAGTTGTAAGATCTAATTTTCCATTATTTGTTGCATCAATCAAATTCTTAATTGCATTTTCTATAGCTTCAATGTTTGGTTTTAGACCGTTAATAGTATTGATAATAGCCTGAGCATTATCATCCATCTTAAGACCAAGAGCCTCTGCTAATGCTGCGACTTGAGCAGCTAAAGCTGCGTTACTGTCTTTTATCGTATTAACGACTTCTAATATACCATTATCAAGATTTACACCTAGTTTTTGAAGTTCGGCTATTATTGTTTCACCTTGAGCTATTAATTTTTCTTGGTTAGCTGTACTTTGTTCCGCAAATTTATTAAGAGCATCTGTTTGTACATTTTGATTTTTAATAATTTCCTCTAATGCTGCCGTTATATCTGCGTTGTTTTCACCAATACCAATCTTGATATCTTCTATACCTGCTACCACATCATTAATAGCAGCTAAAATTTGATTTAGTATATCAGTGTAATCGTTAACATCACCACCTGATGATATTATTTGATCAGCTTTCTTTAACAGTTCTTCTAATAAGGTATTTGTTGTACTGCTTAATTCATTACCGGTTGTCAACTTAGTAATAATTGTTTGCAACTCTGCCAATACATCCTGAGAAGTTTTGTTTCCTTCTTGATATGCTTTTAAAAGAGCATCCAACTGTGTACTTAAACCAGCAATTGCATTTGATATTGCATCACCTGTTGCAGCAACCGTTGCTTCAAGATTTTTAACCATTTCAGCAACGTTATTAATTGCCTCAATAATCTTATCTGTACGTTCATCTGCACTAATTTGAGAATCATTGAACAACTTATTAATTAAATCCATAAGCTCTTTATTATTAGATGCATTGCTTTCTAATAATTTATTAAGGATTTCAATGGTTTCTTTATTACCCGTAGCTATAGCATCCCACATGCCGATTATCACATCAACTATTGCTGCTGTATTTTGTGAATTTTCATCTTTTAATTCACTCAGTGATACTAGAATATCATTAAACGCAGTTAGGTTTTGAGTATTACCATTTTGTATTTCGGTAAGGATTTTATCAAGAACTTTGTTTCTGCTATCATTACCATCCTTAATACTGTTCCACAAAGTAAGAAGATTATTGTATGCTTCACTATTTTGAGTATTTCCTTTTTGAACCTCTGTAAGAATTTTATTAAGGACATCCATTTTATCTGTATCATTCTTGTCGAGTTTAGAGAGAATTTCTATAATGTTATTGTAAGCTGCTGCATTTTGTATGTTACCGCTCTTAACTTCATTATAGATTTGTTTTAAGAGTTCAAGTTTGGAATCGTCACCTTTTTCTATATTACCAAGAGCTTCAATTATTGTATTTAGTAATGTTTCATTCTTTGCGTTACCGCTCTTAACTTCATTATAGATTTGTTTTAAGAGTTCGAGTTTGGAATCGTCACCTTTTTCTATATTACCAAGGGCTTCAATTATTGTATTTAGTAATGTTTCATTCTTTGCGTTACCGCTCTTAACTTCATTATAGATTTGTTTTAAGAGTTCGAGTTTGGAATCGTCACCTTTTTCTATATTACCAAGGGCTTCAATTATTGTATTAAGTAAGACAGAACTTTGTGCGTTACCACTGGTAATTTCATTAAGTATTTTTTCTAAGAATGAAATAACATCTTCATTACCTGCATCCATTTTTGCTAATGTCTCTAATATTTTGTTGAAAAATTCCAGATTTTGAGTATTACCCTCAGCAATTGCTGCAAGTATCTTTTCTAAAATAATAGCTCTATTGTCATTCGCATCTTTAATCCCATTCAAAGTTTCTAAAATTTCATTTAAAATAATTTTAATTTGCGCATTATTTTCTGCTTGTTCTTCTTCTATTTTTTGAATATGATCAAGCATTGCATAATAAATATCCTTAAACTCACTATTTTGTTCAATTAACTTGTTTAATTTATCAACTATTGGTCCAAAATCAAAATTAAAATTAAAATTATTTTCTTCATTAACATAAATATCCGGTTCAGAACTACAACTAGCCATTGTAGCCCCAACAGTAACAGCAGCCCCAACACCCAAAGCAGCTTTGCCTATTGTAGCAGGTTTAACTTTTCCTCTGGTCAGAAAATAAGTTACAGCACCTATACCAGCCGTAAGACCGGCGATAATTCCAGCCTTATTACTTTTAGGTGAAGGAACACCTTCCCTTGCAGATGGCATGTACTTAGCTAATGGATCTTCCTCCGGAGCAGCTTGTCCCTTGGTTTTAAAGGAAGTTAAATCTCCTACCGGTTCTGGGTCTCCGCTAAATGCCTCCATCAATGCAGAGGCTTCGGCATACGACAATCCCCCTTTCTTTGAAAGCATCAAGTCCGCAACTTCTTTATCTGTTTTACCTATGGTTTCAACAGGATTCTGAGCACGGAATGTTGCTATCATTTTTGATACATCCGTCATATATATTCTCCTTTCTTAATTTTTTCACATACCTATACTACATACATTCCCCTTTTACGGATAAAAATCTCAAAAACTTTAAGGTTTTTAATACAAAATTTACAAAAATTTACATTTTGTTTTCTAAAACTAGTTATATCCTTATAAAAAATTCTGCTTTTTGGTTATTGTAATTTTTACTTTTGCATGATAGAATAACAACAGAAGGAGTGAATTTTGCATGTTAGTGTCTGCAATATCGAGCTTATCATCTACTAAATATTCAGGGGGAAAGAACACTGCGACTAATCCCGCAGTTAAGAAAAATGGTTACGACCATTTTAATTATTTTGGATCTAAGAAAGAGAATACAAATACACAGAATTCTTTGAGCGAGATGTTTCATAAGATTGCGCTTTGGAAAGAATTTTGTGAACAAAATATCATTAACGACGAATCACAAAAGGAATCTTTTAATTATCTAGCTTAATAACATTTTACTTTTGTTTTTTGCTTGTTTGTATTACACTATCGGCGTAATACAATGTATGGAGTACTTATGTTCAGCACTGAAACTATATATGAGGTAGTAGTTTTTTCAATCGGTGATACTAAAGCCGGAACAAAAATGGGAAAATTGCAGTTAAAAAACCCGTCTGACGAATCTTTGCTAAATTGCATACTATGGGAAGAAACATTAAACCGCCTAGATTCAAAGTTATTTAGGACTGGCAATCAGCTACGTATTGTCTCAGGATCTTTTAACGAAAAATATAATAACTGCTTAGTATCAGCATTGGAATTAATAAAAGAAGCAAAGATGGGCTTAGAGCCAACCGAAAGAGAAGACGCGTATAATGAGTTGCTGAAATATATAGATGAGATACAAAATTCAGAAATAAAAGAATTTGTGTTGAATATATACAAAGAAAACGCAGAAAAGATTAAGATTTCACCGGCAGCCAAATTAATGCACCACAATTATATAGGCGGGTTAATGGTGCATACATTGGAGTGCTTAGAGTTTACATCAATAAATTTACCGCTATTTGCAGCAAAAATAAATAAAGACGAGGTACTTGCAGCGTGCTTGTTGCATGATATAGGTAAAATATTTGAGTACACTATTGATACAGAAACTGGACTTATAGATTATGATGAAGAATTTAGAAAAGACTGGTTAACCCATTCACAATATGGTTTTTCAATATGTATGAATGCGGGGTTTAAGAATATAGCAAAAATGATAGCAGCACACCATGCCAGAGCAGAATGGGGTGCTATTATTGACTTAAACGAAAAAGACTTAGCACCTGAATTATATTTAATTCACCATATGGATGATTTATCTGCCAAATTTGGGAAGATAAATGTGTCTATGATATAATTTTTTCTAAAGAGTATGAGGATGATTTATGAAAGTTAGCGTTAGAGTTCCTGCAACATCGGCAAATTTGGGCCCGGGGTTTGATTGCTTTGGAATTGCATTACCTATATATAATACAATAACAATAGAAGAAACCGTTCTTCCTGGATCCGGTATAGAAATAAACATTATAGCCAACAGTAATGATGCGGGAAGTATATTTGTTGATGATATACCAAAAGATGAAAATAATATCGCATACAAAGCCGTTGAGCTCTTGTATAATTCAATCGGTCAAGAGCCATCTGAGTTAAAAATCAATATTCAATCAGACATTCCAATTACCAGAGGGCTTGGAAGCTCAGCATCTGTAATAGTTGGAGCCTTGATTGCTGCAAATAAAATGCACGGATTTCCTGCTGATGAAACGGCTTTAATCTCTATGGCTACAGAAGTTGAAGGGCATCCTGATAATGTTACACCTGCTATTGTCGGTGGAGTTGTATTTTCTTCCACTGAAGAAGACGGAAGTATTATATACAGGAAATTAAACTGGCCAAAAAGTTGGGACTTAACGGTTTGTGTTCCTGATTTTGAACTTTCTACAGCTATTTCCAGATCAGTTATACCAAAAGAAATACCTCTTTCTGATGCTGTTTATAACTTAAAGCATTCTGCGATGCTAATGTATGCAATAGAAAAAGAAGATGATGAATTAATGGCAAGAGCTTTAAATGATCGAATTCATCAACCATATAGAATAAAGTTAATACCAGGCATGCAAGAAATAATGGACAGATTTAAGAATGAGCAGGGAGTAATCGGCTGTGTACTAAGTGGTGCAGGGCCTACTATGCTTGTAGTGTCAAAGAATTATGATACGGAAAAGATTAAATCTATAGTAAAAGAGATATGGGATGGCTTTGGAATATCTTCAGATGTCAGAACTCTGAAGGTTGAAGAACAGGGTGCTATTATTCTTGATGATAAATAGTTATGATGATTATATACTATAAAATGGCTTCAATCAATTGATTGAAGCCATTTTATATGCATCATATATGATTTAAAACTTAATTAGTACTTTAACGGAATCTTTTGCCTTATTTCTTTCAAATGCTTCCAATGATTTTTCTACAGGATAAATTTGAGTAATCAATTTAGAAAAATCAATAGCATTTCTTTCCAAAATTCTAATTGCAGGTTTAAACTGTCCGCAACGAGAACCTAGGACAGTTATTTCATCAATAACAATAGGTGCAAGATTAAGTTCTTTACCTGTTGCAACGGTACTTTTAAGAACAAGGATGCCTCTTGGTCTTGTATGAACCATTGCTGACTCAAAACCTGAAACGGAACCTGTAGCTTCTACTACAACATCATATTTTTTATCTCCAAGATCATTTAGAAGTACTGTTTTTATTCCCAAACCTTGAACAAGTGCTAATTTTTCAGGATGTTTTCCAACTAAAGTAACATCGTAGTTTTGAGAATTCAGTGTTAATGCTGTTATAAGTCCTAACTTCCCATCGCCTTGAACTAAAACTGTTTGACAAGGCTGGATGTGTAATTGTTCTGAAATTTCACAGGCTGCAGCAAGTGGTTCGGTAAATACAGCTTGTTCATTTGTAACGTTATCAGGAATTTCAAAAAGTACATTTGTCGGGATTGTAACATAATCAGCAAAGCATCCGTCTTTTCTCCAAATACCCAAGGTATGTCTGTTTGGACAATGTCTGTAGTTTTTAACCGCACACCAAGAACAATCAGGAGAATCACACCCCCAGCTTATTTCTGCTACAACTCTTTTACCAACAAGGGACTTGTCCTCACCATTAACTTCTTCTACTATTCCTACAAACTCGTGACCTAAAATCCCCTTATAGCCCATATAACCTTTTGTTATTTCATAATCTGTATTGCAAATTCCGGCAAGCACAACTTTAACAAGAGCTTCGCCCTTTTGTGGCACTGGTTTTTGATAATCTTCTCTATATTGTAATGTTTCGTCAAATACTACTGCTCTCATAAAAATCCCCCTTTTATATATTTTTAGTATAACATACAAAAATATTATTGCTCTTATAACTTTACTCTGCTAAAATCAAATTATGTCAAAAATTAGTCTTCACGATGCATTAAATATTTTTCCTCAATTTTTTGAAACAAACCTAAATGACAAAGATGATGTTGTAGGTATTTTTGAAAAATTAAGTAAAATTTTTGAGTTTACGGATGCATTTATATACTATATAAACCCTGAAAGTTTGCAGTTAAAATATTCTTATAAGGAATATTCAACATACACACCAGAGAGTTTATTCAGATTTAATCAAAGAGAGAAAAAGTATATTTACTCTGAGGATAATTATCTATGCGATGACAATCATCCAATTATTAAACTACTAAAAATCAGAGGAAATGACTGTAATTATGCAATTTCAAAGCTGATTATTAAATCTACGGTTTTTGGTTTATTAGTTCTTGTTAGGAATGACGGAGAAATCTATACAGCTGAAGATTTAGATATATTAAAAACTATCTCTTGTATAATTTCATACGTTATAAAGGATTTAGAGCTATCAAATGTATTTAAAATTCAACTTAAAGCCTTAAAAGACGGTATTATTGAGAAAAATAACGCATATAAAACAATAAAAGAACAAAACGAAAAAATATTAGAGGCAGACAAGGTTAAAAACGAATTTTTAGCAAATGTTTCACACGAGTTAAGGACTCCCTTAAATGCGATACTGGGTTTTTCAGAAATCTTAGAGAACGGTATGTATGGGAAACTATCTGATAAACAGGAAGAATTTATAAAAGAAATCAGAGTATCAGGTTTAAGGCTTTTAGGTATGATAAATGAAATACTTGATATTTCAAAGATAGAAGCAAAGGCTATGAAGCTCTCCAGAAGCCGTTTTAGTATAGATATTTTATACACTGAAGTTTGTAATGTGCTCTTACCGCTTGCTGCTAAAAAAAATATAAGAATGATAAAAGATTTTGAAGAGGACTTTGAAATATATGCTGATTATCAAAAAATGCAGCAGGTGTTCTATAACTTGGTAAGTAATGCGATAAAATTTACACCGGAAAATGGTGAAATAATCTTGGATGCAAAAAAAGATAAGAAACGAATAATATTATCAGTACACGACAATGGTATAGGCATTGATCCAAAGTATCACGGCAAAATTTTTGCAAAATTTGTACAACTGGATTCAGCATACACTAAAAAAGAGTCTTCAACGGGACTAGGATTAACTATAACAAAAGAACTTGTAGAACTACACGGGGGTAAGATTTCAGTAAAAAGTGAAGTAAATAATGGTTCTACATTTATAATTGACCTTCCTATTCTAGAAGAAACAAAATAACAAAATTAAAACAAATTTTTCTTCTCTAAGAATGGTAAAAGTTTAACTACATTATTTTTACTATCTTCCGGTTCTTGCCAGCATTGTGTTGTACGAGAAAAAGATCCATCCTCCATAGCCTTTTTAATAAGAACGGCATAGTTAATGTTGATAAAATCGATTTTAGATAGCTTTTCTAAATAAAAATCCGAACCTCCGCAGTTATGACAAAAATTCTCAGCAGGAACTATCTTATCACCTTTTTTTACGCTTTGAAGTCTTACCCCACAGCATTTACAACGGGTAATGTACCATTCATTTACAATATATCTTCCGCAATCAGGACAATATTCACCATCAGACATAGGTGAAACTTTATCGTGCTGACATTCCCTTGCGGGGATAAAATTGTAAAACAGGTCTAAAATCAAATTATTTATCATCGATTATTACTCCAATAATGTATATTTAATAATGAATTTAAAGAAGTCAATAAGTTAATAAAAGTTTGTAAAGTTATAGACTATGATTTTTTTTGATGTATAATTTAGAGGTAGTTTTAAAAAGAATGTGTATTAGTTAGTACGGAGTTTACTTATAAATATATGACAATACAAGATTGGTTTGAAAAACGTAAGGAAGCACAAATTCGCCGTCGTGAGGCAGAAATGAAGATGGAAGAAGATGGGCAACCAAGTTTATGGACAAAATGTGTTCACTGTGAAAATCAAATACTAAAGACAGATTTAGAAGAAAATATGATGGTATGTCCGGTATGTGAATATCATTACAGAATAAATGCAACAAAGAGAATCAAATTATTGTTTGATAAGGATACTTTTACAGAAAGGTTTAAAAACATAACCCCTACAGATCCTTTGGATTTCGTAGATACAGAACCATATAAAGATAGATTAGAGAAGGCACATGCAAAAACTAATCTTGATGAAGCCGTAATAACAGGTATAGGTGAAATAAAAGGACACAGAGTAGCTGCAGCCGTAATGGATTTTGATTATATGGGCGGCTCAATGGGAAGTGTAGTTGGAGAGAAAGTAACCCGAATAATAGAAGAAGCAATCAAACAAAAATTACCAGTAATCGCCGTAACCTCATCAGGCGGAGCAAGAATGCAGGAAAGTGCATTGAGTCTAATGCAGATGGCAAAGACCTCTTGTGCCGTAGGCAAGTTAGATGAAGCAGGTTTGCTTTATATAAACGTATTAACAGAACCGACATTTGGCGGAATTACAGCAAGTTTTGGGACATTAGGCGATATCATTATTGCAGAACAAGGCGCAAGAATAGGATTTGCCGGGCGTCGTGTAATAGAGCAAACAATTAGGCAAAGTCTACCGGCTGATTTCCAAACAGCTGAATACCTGTTAAAATACGGGCAAGTAGATATAATATCAAAACGTGCAGAGCTAAGAGATAAGCTCGCCGAAGTTCTTACTATTCATGGAGTATAAAGAATGACAGTGTTGGAGTTTGAAAAACCGATTTTAGAAATACAAAAAAAAATAGACGAATTTAAAAAAATGAGTTTGGAGTCAGGCATGGATTTTAATGGCGAAATTGAAAACCTCGAAAAACAAGCAACTGAAATAAAACGAGAAATGTATGAAGCATTAAAGCCATCTCAAAAACTTCAAATCGCACGTCACAGTGAGCGTCCAAACTTTTTGGACTATACCAATATGATGTGTGAAACCTTTGTTGAATTACACGGAGACAGAGAGGGTTCTGATGACAGAGCCATTATTGGGGGACTAGCAACAATAGCAGGCAGAAATGTTATGCTTATCGGAACTCAAAAAGGTAAGTCAACTAAAGAAAATTTAGAGTATAACTTTGGTATGCCGCAACCGCAAGGGTATAGAAAAGCATTAAGGTTGTTTAAACATGCTGATAAGTTTAATCTTCCTATAATAACATTAATAGATACCCCTGGGGCATATCCCGGAATAACAGCAGAGCAAACAGGTCAAGGTATAGCTATTGCTGTAAATTTAAGAGAAATGTCAAAGCTAAGAGTTCCGGTAATAGCAGTAATAACAGGTGAAGGCTGCAGTGGTGGAGCTTTAGGGCTAGGGGTCGCAAATAGAGTGTTTATGCTTGAGTACGCTTATTACACTGTAATTTCTCCTGAAGGTTGTGCTTCTATTCTTTGGAGAGATGCTGCAAGGGCAGCAGACGCGGCTGATGCGCTCAAGATTACTGCTGATGATTTACTTAAATTTGGTGTCATAGACGGCAAAATTTCTGAACCTCTGGGTGGTGCGCATACCAATCCGCAAGAAATGAGTGATACATTGAAATCTGCTTTAATTGGTGCATTGGAAGAATTAGATTCATATTCTGCTGATGAATTAAGAGCTCAAAGATATAGCAAATTCAGAGGAATGGGTGTTTTTAACGAGTAATGAACAATAATTATTACGAATTAATAATAGATATTAATCCTGAAATCTCTGATATTGTTTCAGATATCTGCTTTTCAAATTTTGACTGTGAAGGTGTCATTCTTGCAGAGGAAGCATATAAAGATTTAGAAATGATTTCAACAACCGAAGGGGAGTTGAAGGCTTTTCTAACCAGCAAACCCGATAATTCTTTTGTTGCAAGGACTCTGACAGAAAATCGTAATATGCTTATTTCAAGAGGGTTTAGTGAAGACGAACTTGGAAGCTGGGCTTTTGTAATAACAGAAAAAGAAAATCAGGATTGGTCTAAAAAATGGAAAGAAAAATGGGATGTAACCCACGTTTCAGATAAGATTACAATCGTTCCGAGCTGGATAGAATATACCCCAAAACGTGAAGATGAGGTTATTATAACTTTAGACCCCGGATGTGCATTTGGAACAGGTACACATTCTACAACTCAGCTTTGTATGAAGGCTATTGAAAAATATTTTAACAAAGGTGATTCACTTGCTGATATCGGTATGGGGTCAGGAATTTTAGCTATTTGCGGTAAAAAATTCGGTGCAGGGTATGTTTATGGCTGCGATAACGACGAAACCGTTATCGAAGTAGCAAAAGAGAACGCTAAAATTAACGGCGTTGAATGCGAGTTTGAACTTGGAACGGCAGATAAGGTTAATAAAGAATTTGATTTTGTCTGTGCTAATATACTTCATAATATTTTGGCAGAGATAATGGGTGATTTAAAAGCTATTATGAAGCCAAACGGGAAAATCGTTTTAAGCGGTATTTTGGATGAAAAGAAGCAAGTAGTGCTTGATGCAATTGAAAAACATTCATTAAAATTAATAGAAGAAACACATCTAAATCAGTGGGTAGCTCTAATAGCAGAGAGGGTGTAGAAATGGGTAAAACAGCAATTATAATACCTGCAAGGTACGGATCATCCAGATTGGAAGGGAAACCGTTAATAAAAGTACTTGATAAACCAATAATCCAATGGGTTTGGGAAAAGGCAAGTAAGTGTGAAAATGCTGATATGGTAATTGTTGCAACTGACGATAGGCGAATTTATGATGCGGTAAAAGAGTTTGGCGGAGACGTTGAAATGACCTCTGCTGAACATAAAAGCGGTTCTGATAGGATTGCGGAAGTCGCTTTAAGACACCCTGAAATTGATATCATTGTAAACCTTCAAGGTGATGAACCGCTTATTAGTCTTGATGATATTAATGCTGTCATCAAAGGTGTTAGGGATGATAGGAATGCTGATATTTCAACCCTTGTAAGAGAGATAAAAAACGATGAAGAAGCAGACAACCCAAATTTAGTAAAATGCGTATTTGATATAAATAACTATGCGATGTATTTTTCACGCTCTAAAATTCCTTATGAACGTAATAAAGGTGAAAGTAAGATTTACGGTCACTTAGGAATATATGGTTATAGAAAAGACTCTTTAATAAAGATGACAAAACTTGCTCAAACAAATTTAGAAAGAGCAGAGAGCCTTGAACAATTGAGAGCACTTCAAAGCGGAATGAAAATAAAAATTGCTATTACTCAAAATATCCCTGTCGGAATTGATACAATTGAGGACTTGGAACATTTCAAAGAGTTAGTTGAAAAATAATAAGTCTAAACAAAACTTAACCCCTCGGACTTTTGTCTTTGGGGTTAAATTTTTTATTGCAGTACTTTAGATTTTGTTTATGCTGGTTGTTTGTTTAAATCATTGGCTGTATAAAGGTTTGTTGCTGTATTGTTATTTATATCTTTAATTAATTGTTCAAATTCGTCAATTGTTATGTGTGCATTATTTTTAGAATATTTGTTGAATATAGCAACTAATTGTAATGTATCAAATGAATCGATATCAACAGTTCCAAGTTTATCTAGTTTTCTACCTTTTCTATAATCTGTGTCTTGGTAGGCTTTTGCTGCATCAACATTATATCCATTCATCATTGCAATAAATTCATCAAATGTAATTTTACTATCATTATTTAAATCATATTGTTGTGCTGTTTTTTCAATCAAGTTTTCTTTCACAGATACCTTTGATGCACTATTATGGTTTGTAAGATTATTAGCAAGTGTAAAACTTTCTCTTACTGCTTCTTGATTAGCTTGAACACCATCAGCTTGTGTTGTTGTAACAATTGTTGTTCCATCTTCTGCAACACGTGGTGTTATAATCATTTTTTCATTTACCACTTGACCAATTGTTCTTACTGTGCATTTTGAATCTTCTTCAGGATTGTCGATTGCATATTGACCAAAATCTTTGCCATTTTTGTCACCTATCGGTGGTAAGTGGAATCTCTTGGTATCAGGGTTGTATTTGAATGCCTTACCTCCGTTAACTAAATAGATATTACCTGCATCATCTTGTTTTAGTTCAAAACCTTTTGGTAATGCTGCTGAATCAAGACCATTTAAATTACCTTTTGCACCAATTGATTTCCAGAAATTAGTGCGTGCATTTTTAAGTGCTTCAGGGTCTGTAATTGGTTTAAGATCATCTAAGTTATATCTTTGGTTTTCGCCTTCGCCGGTTATACCTGCCGGGTTCTTTTTATCTTCTGGAGCCGGAGTTGTAGCTGGAGCCTGAGCTGGAGTTGTAGCTGGAGCCTGAGCTGAAGTTGTAGCTGGAGGCTGAGCCGGAGTTGTACCACCTAATATAGAGTATTGTCCAGGGATATATCTTTTGTAACCGCCAAGACCGTTTGCGCCATTACCGCAACCGCATCCACATTGACCTGCTTGTCCTGCACCCGGATAATAGCCACCAACAGGTGCTCCACCACCAAACAAGCCGTTTCCGCCGCCAAACAAGCCGCCGAATAAGCCGTTTCCGCCAAATAAACCATTAAATAAGCTCATTCCAAGTCCCATTCCAAGACCGCCGCCTAGCATTGACCAGAAACTGCCTCCGCCAAATCCGAATCCAAATGCACTGCCGCATCCTGAACTACGTCTGCCACCGTTAAAGATATTTATTACTTTTGTGTTTCTTACGCTTACACTACCGTGACAGTGTCTTGCATCAAAGTTACATGGAAGTACCCAGACCATAATCTTATCCTCTTATTTTGTACTGCTTATATATATAAAGTATATACTCTTTTTATAATTTCACATTTTAAGTAATTTGTTACAAAAGTTTACAATTGCTATAATTCTTTTGCACATCGAGTTTGTAAATTTTGCAAGTAAAATACAAGAGATATACTGGTATATATTATATATAGATATGTATAATAAAGTAATACAACAAAACGGGCATGGCTTACGCCATGCCCGTTTTTAATAATTAATTAAAACTATTTTACCATCGCTGAAACTTCGCTTGTTATATCGTCACCGCCGTATAATACAACACTCTTTGCAAGTACATAGTCAAATTTCTTTTCTTGAGCCTTCTTCTTTATCTGCTCTCTAATTTTGCTCTCTATTGCTCCAATCTTTGTGTTATATTCCCTTTCAAGAGCTGATTTCTTTGTGTTGAATTCCTTTGTGTACTTGTCCTCTATTGCCGCAATCTTTTGTAAGTCGGTTTCTTTTGCAACCTCCATTCTTGCATTTGCTACAATCTTGTTAAGTTCTTCAAGCTTTGTATCATACTCTCGTTTTAACTGTTTAACCTGTGAGGAGTTGTTTACGACAGCCTGTAAGTCTACAACCCCTATTTCTCCTGCAAATGCCAAATTGGAAAACATTAATACAACTGCGGATAATACTAAAATTCTTTTCATAAAAATACCTCATCTCCTTTTCTACAAGAAAACAATAAGATACTTTATGAAAAATTTAATCGCCCTATAGGCTAAAAAAAACAGGTAGGGCAATCCTTCCTGTTAAGATTTTACACTAGCCGAAATATAAATAGCAATTTCATTATACAACATATTTTTGAAAATTACAAATTTTCTGAGAAAAAATAATCCCCAAAATTAACAAAATCCAAGTAATTAAAAGATTATAAGTATATACCCTTTACGTTAATAATTGTTACAAAATACTGTATTTCATAGTTTTTTTTAAGTACCATGATATAGGAAAGGATGTTGGATATGGTTAAACTCGGAATTTTAGAAAAAATACTTCCGCCTGATAATAAAGTGTTTTTTGATTGCTTTATAGAAGCGGCTAATATATGTAAGAAAAGTGCTATTTTGTACAACGAAGCTCTCATCCATGGTATTGATGAAGAGCTTTTACTTCAAATGAAGTTCCAAAAACACAAAGGTAAAGATAAAGAAAGAGAAGTTATTACAACTTTAAATAATACTTTTATTACCCCTATTGATAGAGAAGATATTCAACTGCTTACTATATCAATAAGAAAAATTAATAAAAAAATCTGTAAAGCATTTATGAATTATAATCTTTATAAAATTACTACCCCTACAGAAGAAATGCTTCAACAAGGTAAAGTAATTATTAAAGCAACAACCGAATTGGTTCATTGTGTAAGTCTGCTTAAAAAATTACATAAAATTAAAGCAATAACAGATTCAAGAAATACAATGAAAGAAATTGAAACTCTTGGTGATGACGTAATGTACAGAGGAACAGAAGAATTGTTCTCAGGTAAATTTGATCCTATTACGGTTATCAAATATAGAGATATTTATAAAGATCTTGAAGACGCACTGGATAAATGTACTTCAGTTTCAGATATGGTACTTAATATAGCAGCAAAGAACAGTTAATTATGACACATTTAATTTTATTTTTGGTATTAATAATCGCCGTTGCTTTAGTATTCGAATTTATCAACGGATTTCACGATTCTGCAAACGCCATTTCTATGGCTGTATCAACAAAGGCTCTAAGCCCGCGTTATGCAATACTTTATGCAGCAATATTTAATTTCGCAGGAGCTCTTTGCGGTACTCACGTTGCTAAAACAATTGGGGTCGGCATGGTCGCTCACGACGCAATAACACAGTTAACAATATTATGCGCCTTATTAGGTGCTATTATTTGGGGGTTGATTACTTGGTGGATAGGTATTCCGTCCTCGTCGTCTCACGCTCTGATTGGAGGTTTACTAGGGGCTTCTGTTGTTCATACATATTTCAAATTAGAGCAACAGTATGATTTGATTTTCAGATTTAGAACTTTTAGGTTTGAACATCCGGCATTAGACGTAATTAATGGTTCAAATGTTATGAATAAAGTACTTATCCCTATGGTAACATCTCCATTATTAGGATTTGTAATAGGATTTCTTGTTATTGCAACTTTAATATTCTTCCTTTGGAGAATAAAACCTGAATATTTGAACAGAACGTTTAAAAAACTTCAATTAATATCTTGCGGGTTTTTAGCGTTCTCTCACGGCTCAAATGATGCTCAAAAAACTATGGGTATTATCACCCTTGCTTTAATCACCTTCGGGATGATAAAAGGTGACGATTTCCATATTCCTGTATGGGTAATATGTATTTGTGCTTTCACTTTAGCTTTAGGTACTATGGCTGGCGGTTGGAGAATTATTAAAACAATGTCATCTAAAATCGTTAAAATTAAGCCTATCCACGGCTTCGCTGTTGAAATTACAGCTTCTGGAATAATTCTTGCTTGCTCTCATCTTGGGATTCCGGTTAGTACTACTCATATTATTTCTACTGCTATCATGGGAGTTGGAAGTATGACTAAGGCTAGTGCCGTTAAGTGGGGACTTGTTAAAAATATCGTTACTGCTTGGATTCTTACTATTCCTATTTGTATGGTTATTTCAGGCGTTATTTATATGATGTTAATGCATACACCACTGTCTGATTTATAATTTTAAATCTTTTTATTATTGATAAAAAATAAGCCGCTTTCAAAAGCGGCTTATTTTATTTATTGGAATTTTATTATTAGTAAGTCATACCTGTAGTTGCAGGTTTCTTTTGAGGAGCTGCGCCTGGAATGGATTGCCAGTTAGCTGCCATAATTTTCTTAAATGATTTAAGAGCTGTATCTTCTAATTCACCAAGTTCTTCTGCTTCCATAATAAGTTCTCTTAAAGGAAGAAGTGCTCTTTGATCTCTTAAAACACCTAATGCTGCTGCTGCACCTGCTCTTACTAAGTCATTTTCATTTTTATTTTTCATAACTTCAATCAATGCCGGTACTGCTTTTGTATCATTTAGTTTGCCTAATGATGTTACTGCATAAATTCTAACGTTTACCCATTCATCGTAAAGCATATTAATAATTTTATCTACAGCTTTTTTATTTCCGATTTCACCTAAAGCACGAGTTGCATCGCAACGTACATTAACTTTTTCGTGATCTAATGATTTCATTAAAGCGTCTGTTGCTACATCACCAATTTCTATTAAAGCATCTGTTGCTGTTATGCAAACTTGAGAATTTTCATCGTTAAGTGCTTCAACTAATGGTTCTACAACAATCTTGCCGCCTAAACGACCTAATGCACGAGCTGCACGAACTCTTACGTCAACATTTCTGTCTTCTCTTAGTGATTCAATAAGATGTTTTGTTGCTTTGGAATCGCCTAATTCGCCCAATGCTCTTGCTGCATATAATCTTACTGAACCATTTTTATCATTCTTTAATACATCGATTAACGGTTCTACTGCTTTAGGGTCGCCTAATTCACCTAACACCCTTGCTGCATTATATCTAACTTTTTCTGAACTGCTTGTTCTTAAATCAGAAAGTAATTCTGTGAATGTTTTTCTTACTTGTTTTTTCTTTCCGCTGACAGTTATTGCCATAAACGTAACCTCCGTTTCACGAATAATAATATATCTACACTTACATTTTTATAAAGTATTTTGTTTTTGGATAATTGCTTTTGAGGATAATTTTTGTAAACTTTTCGTTACATACAACCTTATATTTCTTTATTTTCTTATGTTTCGGGTATTTACGTTTTCTATCTTTTTTCTATCTTTTTTAAATAATTAAGCGTAAAACCTACACTTATATAATAGCATATTTTTTTTATAAGTCATTACCTAAGAGGATTTATTAACAAATTTTAATTAATTTTTGAAAATATTTTTCATAAAATACCATTATAATTAAATTTTAGCCCGTATATAAGCATGCTATATTCCTACCCACTGGGGATAGTAATAATAAACTCGCTACCTTTTCCAACTTCTGATTTTACGGAAATTTTTCCGTTATGTTTTTCAATAATTTTCTTTGAGATAGCAAGCCCTAATCCAGTGCCTACGCCCACTCCCTTCGTTGTGTATCCCGCAAAAAATATTTTATTTATGTCATCTATTCCGCATCCTGTATCTTTAATACGCACAATCAGGTTATTATTACAATACTCGGTAAAGATGATTATTTCACCCTGCTCTTTTATAGACTGGCAGGCGTTTACAAGGATATTCATAAAAACTTGGTTCAGCATATTCGGATAGCATTTGACAAGCGGAAGTTCGCTATATTTCTTGATTACAGTCACTTTGTTTTTCGTTTCGTGTCTTATTAAATCAAGTGTTAAGTCAAGTTCTTTGTTTATATCTGCATCTTGCAGTTCGGCTTCATCCAGTCTTACAAATTTTCTTAAACCTGTTACAAGTTTATTTATTCGACTTATTGCTTCTGTGTCTATGGTATTAATTTCGTTTAATACTTCGGCTACATCCTCTTCTTTTACACGTTTTATTAGCTTAATAGCTATTTCGTTATTTGATTTTATTGAGGCTAGTGGTGTATTTATTTCGTGTGCTATTCCTGCTACCAACTGACCTAACGATGCCATTTTTTCAGAGTTTATCAACTGTAACTGTGTAGCTTTTAATTCATCAAGGGTTTTTGTCAGTTCTTTTACCATACTTGCATTTTTTTCGTATAGTTCAGACTGCAAAAGAGCATTACCTAGCTGAGATGATATACCATCTAGAATTTCTATTTCATCATTAAGTTTTCTTGTTTGACGAGTTAGTAATACTAATACTCCGATTAATTTTTCTTTATTATATACAGGCACTACTATCCGCTGAACCCTTTCAGGAAAAGGCTTTGCGTCTTCATATTCTCGAAGGCAATAATTGTAACCTATTTGTTTATCTAAAAGTTTCTTCTTAAGTTCATTATCAAAATTTATTATTTTTCCTTGCTCTTTTTTATCTGAAGAAACTTTTATTTCAAATCCTTCGTCAATTTTGGCTGCATAATATGATTTAAAAGTATTAAACATTAATTCTAATTCTTTTAACGTCGATTTTAGAATTTCAGATGTATTTATTGATAATCTTATTAAGTTTGAAACCTTGTTAAGAAGTAGTAATTTCATTGCTTGCGATTGGGCTAATTGTTTTATCTTTTGCAAACTTTTGTTTTCTGTTTCTAAACTTCTGTTTTTACTTCTTAATTCTTTATTTTCTTCTAACAAACTTTTTGAACCTATTTTGTCAGTAACATCTGTTAGAATGATAATATGATATTTTTTTCTGCTTGTTGCATTCAAGTCAAAATACATATAATCATTATTTTTTGTTTGGTAACTTACGTGAGAGGAAAAATCTTCTTTTGAAATAAGCGCTTGTGAGATTGGATTATGAGTAAGAACATCTCCACTGTTAAGCGCACAAATTTCATAATTTAATTTATGAGAAAACCCTTTTAGCGTTGTAAAATCACTAAAATAACGTTTAAAAACATTATTTTTAAATACAACTGTCTTATCATCCCTAACTACCATAACCGCTGAATTAAAACGGTTAAAGAATTCAAACTTTTCCATATCGAAATTATATCACAAAACTATGCTCGGATATAAATTCTTTACCGGATGTCTTTGTCTTTAAAAATAAGTTCAGTTTTATTATTTTTGCAATAATTCTCTAACTAAAAACTCTACGCCAAAATCCTGAAGTACCGGCATCAAAATTTGTTTCATTAACCGGAAGTTTTATTACTGTCCCTGCCGGAAACTTCACTTGATCATAATCGGTATTCCTTCCGTCTGCACTTGAACCCGGTTCAGCATTATCTATCATGTAATTCAGATTGTTATTTAGTAAAACATTTTCTTTTAAGCCAAAGTCTCGTTTTATGTTACAAGCCTTTGGATCAGGTGTAAACATACCTGTTTCCTTTATTGTTACTTCATAATATTTTCCGTCTTTACTTAATTTTATATCGTAGTATTCGTTATAGCCATTTGCTTTTGCTAAAGCTAACTTTTGAGCAGGGTTCAAATCACTTGATTCTATTACTCCCATATCACCGGATTTTTTTGCAAGCTCCTGAATACTTGTTAACTCATTCTCTGTTACTTGACCGTTTGGGAATAATGCTTTTATTATTGTTTCATCTTCTACAAGAACTGTAGCTTTTTTATAATTATTTTTTACTTCCGGATTTACAACTGTTAAGCTTACTTCTGTCGGCATAATTCTCTCCTTTATATAAATATTCCTCTATAGTATTAATAAGTTTTTGTTTAAATAAAAATTGCTTGTAAAATTTACTTCATTAAGAATTATGACAAAAAGAATGACGGATGAGTTTCTTCATCCGCCATTTATCAAAAAATATTCAAGTTAATTATTTTTTACTTTTATCTGCAAATTCGCTATCAACCCTTAAAAATACAGGCTTAATATTTTCTTTTTCAATTAATTTCCCAACCTTGATATTATCACAGGTTATTTCATCCAATTTAGTATTAAGATCATAAGATAACTGTTCAGCCATCGCCTTTGCAATATTTGGACAATATGGGTAAATTAGAGATGATATTACACACATAATTTCAAGTACTGTTGTTAGAACGACACCACATTCTTGCATTTTTTCTTCTTTTGCTAGGGTCCAAGGAGCATTGTCTGTAACATATTTATTTGTTACATCTACTAATTCCATAATTTTTTGAGCAGCTTCTTGGATTTCAAAGTAATCAAAGTGATGTTCTACAGCTTTTATAGTTGCCAAGGCTTTATCAAAAAGTGGTGAATTTTGTTTGAACTCTTGCTTAACCTCACCATCAAAATACTTAACAAGCATAGAAAGCGTTCTGTTTAAAAGATTTCCCATCGAATTAGCAAGGTGCGCATTAACTTTTTCTTTAAAATCATCATCTGAATAGTTTCCATCTTTTCCGCACGGTGCAGCTGTTACCATATAGTATCTGAAGGCGTCAGGATTTTCAAGATTAAAGGTTTCAAGCACAGATGTAGGAGATACAACATTACCCAAAGACTTAGACATTTTAGCCTCATCAATTGTTATCCAACCGTGTGCAAAAATATGTTTTGGCAACGATAAATCTAATGCCATCAAAATTGCTATCCAGTATATGCTATGAAATTTAAGTATATCTTTTCCGATTACATGAACATCAACCGGCCAAAGTTTTTTAAACTCGTCAGATTGAGAATCTACATCATAACCAATTGCAGTTATATAATTAGATAAAGCATCAATCCATACGTAAATAACTTGTTCAGGGTCATCTAAAACATCAATACCCCAAGTTACATTTGATTTTGCTCTTGAAACTGATATATCTTGAATATCTTCTAATTGATTTAAAACCTCGTTAGCTCTGAATGACGGAACGATAAAATCAGGGTTTGTTTTTATATGTTTAATTATTGCATCTTTATACTTGGTAAGTTTAAAGAAATAGTTTTCTTCTTCAACAACTTCCGGCTTTTTAAGGTGATCAGGACAAAGACCGTCTTCTGTCAAATCTTTTTCGTTTAAAAAACATTCACACCCACTGCAATAAAGTCCGGTATAAGAATGTTTATAAATATCACCTTTTTCAAGAAGTTTTTTAAATATTTTTTGTACAACTTTTTCGTGATTTTCATCAGTTGTTCTGATAAATCTTGTGTAATCAATATCAAGAGCTCTCCAAGCATCTTTAAATTTTTGAGCGTTCATATCGCAAAGCTCTTTTGGTGTCATACCTTTCGCGGCAGAAGTTTTTTGAATTTTTATCCCGTGCTCGTCAGTGCCGGTAAGCATAAATGCTAAGTCAGCTCTTTGTGAATAGTGTCTGTTAATAACATCTGTTAAAATCTTTTCATAAGCATGTCCAATATGCGGCGCGCCATTTACATAGTCTATCGCTGTTGTACAATAATATTTTTCCATCTTTATTCCTCTAAAATTAATTACGGCTAAATTTTAGCATAAACCAAGCTAAATTTAAACTTTAAAAGATAATAATTCTATTCTACAAAACGGATTTCGAATAAGAAATCTGAATCATTAAAAGTAAATAAAGGTTTATTTTTCCATAATTTTAGTTCAATATTTGCAGGATAAGACGTAATGTTAAAAACCAGCTTATCATCAACAGGTGAAAGTACATTACATCTGGTTTCATGTTTGGCGTCTTTGCAAAAGTTTCCTACAACTATTGAATCATTAAATTTATACAATTTTTTAGAAATATTATTTGGATAAGGGAAATAAATATTTTGTTTTTTATAAACTTTAGCCCATTCAAGCCCAAAATCCCTTGCATTAAGTCCTGACAATTGAAGATATTTACATTTAGTAAGAGCTTTAGTGCCTTTATACAAAACTATAATTTTAGAATTAACAACATCAAGATAAACAGATTTTGGAACAAGTTTTAGTCCTTCATCAGAGCAAACAGGAAGTTTTTCATCCAAATGATAGGTTGCAATCATAACAGGTGCAACTAATAATATAGGATTATTAATTTGTCTGCTAAGAGCGGAGAGCCCCTTAGCTTTTGTTCTGCAATCTTTGTTATTATCAAAACATACAGATTTTTCTAAAGAGAACCAAGCTCCTTTATCTTCCATTTTTTCCCAAACTTCTTTCTTGGGAGAATAATTCATCATTTTTATAAAATTAGAATCAATATTTCCAAATCTCAAACCAAGAATAAAATCTTTCGGTAATCCGTTATAATCAATCAACGGGTTAATTTTAGCTTGAATAGCTGTTGGAGGAATAACCTCAAGAGCCGAAGTATTGTAATAATTTTTTGCTTTTATAGCCATATTAATAATACTTATAACAACTACCAAAGTTATTAAACTGACTAAAATAACATAAATCCAGTTTAATGCTTTAAAAGTTTTTACAGCCCATCCACCTTTATGCTTGAACGTGGCGACAAGTGTATATACACCAAGCCCAAAGAAACCGATTTTTAATAATAAAGAAACAATTGCTGATACCAGCATAACTGTGTTTGATAGATTTGCAGAAATCAGGAATACACCTAAAAGCTGAGTAAAAATTATACCAAATACCGAAATTAATAATAAAATAATATATTTTTTCATAGTAAAATTATAATAACATAAAATCACTTAATAAAATGATTTATGATAAAATATAAAACGGTAAAATAGACCGGAGAGGTAGTTTGTTTTGAAGCGTTTATTAGCTTTAATATATACAATAATTTGTATATCAACTCCAGCATTTGCAATAAACTGGGAAACAATTCACATACAAAAAAATGATACACTTACTTTAGAAAATTGTATAGACATAGGTATTCATAACAGAGGAATAGTAAGACGCGCTTATATGAATTACTTAATAGCAAAAAACAATGTAAGCATAGCAAAGTCCTTGTATACCCCAACCATATCAGCAGGTGTCGGATTAACCGGAGCGGACAATTCAAGAGTTGGTGGAACAACGAGGAATTTTCCATCAATACAAGCAACAATTCAACAACTTATATGGGATTTTGGAAAAACCAGTTCATATATAAGAATGTATAAGTTTAACAAAATCGTTGCACAGCTGGAATACGAAGACACAATGCATGACGTATCTTTTGCAATTCAATCTGCCTATTATGGAGTATTGGCCTCAAAGGCTTACGTTGATGTAGAAAAAGCAAACGTACAAATAAACCTAAGAGATTATAACCGAACAAAAGCATTCTTTGATGAGGGAATACGCTCAAAAGTTGATATAGTAAATTCAGAATATAACTTGGCACAAGCAAGAATTGCACTTCTTGAAGCTGAGACTGATTATCAAACATCTTGGGTAACATTAAACAATAATATGTCAGCCCTAAACCCACCTGAATATACTATAGAAAACACAGAAACTTTTAATCTCCCTGATAACTATTATCCAACGAGCTTTTTAACAAACAACGATACCGATAAATTTTCAACAGATGCAAATATTGATGTAGCGTTTAAATCAACAGTAGAAAAAACTGACGTAATTGGAGCTTATAAATTCGAAAAATGTCCATATACATTTGAAGAAGCGATTCAATATGCATATGAGCACCGCCACGATTTAAGAGCTTTAAAAGCAACTAAAAAAGCGATGGAAGAAGAATTAAAATATATAAAACGCCAATATTACCCATCACTAACAGGTCAACTCGGATATTCTTTTGCGAATAACAAAAACTATTCTAATAACAATTATTCAATAGGAGTTAATCTAAATACCTCATTTAATATCAAACAAATTAAGCATGAGATAGATAATGCAAAACTTCAAGTAGAATATGTAGATAGCGAAATCAACACGCTAAAGTTAGATATTTTCTGTCAAGTTCAAGATGCTTACATAAGAACAATTCAGCTAGAAAAACAAATACCTTTAATGGCAGTAAAAATCAGACAAGCACTGGAGAACCTAGAACTGTCAGAAGGTCGTTATGAAGTAGGAATAAGTGATTTTATTGAGTTACAAGATGCAAAATTAAATTATAACAACGCTTGTAACGAATACGTAAAACTTGTATATAATTATAACCTGGCACGAGCAGATTTAGAAAGAAAAATGTGTATGCATCACCTTAACTGTGAAAGCGTAAAGGAAGAATAAATGAAGAAAAAACTATTAATCATACTATCACTAATACTAATAGTACTAATATCAGGGGTAATAATAAGCAATAAAAACAACCCTAATAAAGAATACCGCTTGCAACCCGCAAAACGACGAGATATAACACAAGTAGTAGAAGCCTCAGGAACGATAAACCCTGTAAACACAGTCAGTGTAGGTTCAACAGTTTCGGGTTTAATAAGCGGATTATATGCAGATTTTAATTCCCAAGTAAAAAAAGGTCAATTACTTGCAGAAATCGACCCAAGAACATTTCAAGCAACAGTAGACCAAAACCAAGCATCATTATATAACGCAAAAGCAACACTTTTAGAACGTGAAGCAAAGTTAGAGCTTGATAAAAAAATGTACGACCGATACAAGAAACTGTATCAAAAACAATATGTTCCCCTCTCAGAAGTAGATCAGGCAGAAAGTGATTACAAGGCATCTTTAGCCCAAGTAGCAGCAGCAAAATATCAAATAAAAAAAGCCGAAGCCGAATATAACAGCTCACTTGTTAATTTAGGTTATACCAAAATAACAGCCCCGGTAGACGGAATAATAATAAGTCGAGATATAGATATGGGTCAACCGGTCGCCGCGACATTAAACGCTCCTGAATTATTTACAATAGCGCAAGATATTGAAAAAATGCAAATAGAAGTAGCCGTATCAGAAGCCGATATAGGCAAAGTAAAAGAAGGTCAGAAAGCAAAATATGTACTTGACGGATACCCAAATGAAGATTTTTACGGCGAAGTAACTCAAGTAAGAATTGATTCAACCAACACTTCAAACGTAGTTACATATACAGTAATTGTAAGTGTAGATAACAGCGAACTAAAAATAAAACCCGGAATGACCGCCAATGTCTCAATAATAGTTTCAGAAAGCAAAGATGTACTAGCCGTTCCGAATTTTGCACTCAAATTCTCACCTGCTGAAAACACTCAAAGATACGAAAAGCAAGGAGTCTGGGTATCCGAGAAGGGTAAACTGGTACGAAAAGAAATAGTAACCGGCGCAAGCGATGACTCATATACAGAAATCAAATCAGGTATCAAAGAAGGCGACTTAGTTGCAACCGGAGACAGTACAAAAATTAAAAAGTCTAATAATAATTCAAAACCACCAAGGATGTTTTAGATGGCACTAATAGAAGTTAGGAATGCAATAAAAACATATAAAATGGGTGAAGAAACACTAAATGCTTTAAACAATGTGTCTCTAAGCATTGAAGAAGGCGAATTTGTTGCAATAATGGGCGCTTCCGGTTCAGGTAAATCAACGTTTATGAACATGCTTGGAACCCTAGATATTCCAACTTCAGGAGAATATTATCTTGATGGTGTAGACGTTTTAAAACTCACACCCGATGAACTCAGTACTATCAGGAACTTAAAATTAGGCTTTGTATTTCAAGGTTTTAACTTAATCTCAAGAACAAGCGCAATAGACAATGTAGAGCTTCCAATGATATACAAAGGAATACCTGAAGCAGAACGCCACAAACGAGCAAAGGAAGCCTTAAAAATAGTAGGCTTGGAAAACCGAGAATTACACATGCCAAACCAAATGTCAGGCGGTCAGCAGCAAAGAGTTGCAATAGCGCGTGCAATAGTTAACGATGCTCCGCTTATCTTGGCTGATGAACCTACTGGAAACTTGGATACTAAGACCAGTATTGAGGTTATGAACTTTTTTGTCAAACTGAATGAAGAACTTCATAAAACAATTGTTCTTGTAACCCACGAAAACGATATAGCAGAATATTGCAGAAGAATAGTTACATTTAAAGACGGGAATATAATCTCAGATGTACCAAATACTCCAAGGAGAGTAACCTTATGATAGATTTTAAATCAATCGTCAAAATGGCATTAGTCTCACTAAAGGTAAATAAGTTACGTTCAGGTCTAACCAGCTTGGGCATAATTATCGGCGTAAGTGCAGTAATAATAATGCTAGCAGTCGGAACAGGAACACGAACAAAAATAACCCAAGATATGGAAGCAATGGGAAGTAATATATTTACGATACGCTCAGCTGCAGCAAAAACAGGTGGAGTTAGCATGGGTTCAGGCTCAAGACCGACATTAACACTTAAAGATGCCGAAGCCATACAAAAAAATGCTACAGGCGTAATCTCCGTTGCTCCGGTATCCTCTGAAACTAAACAGCTGACCTATGGAAACTCTAATTGGTCAACAACAGTTTATGGAACGACTTCTGCATATTTTTATATAAAAAGCTACGACTTAGACTACGGCAGAAAATTTATAAAAGAAGATATAAGAAACAGTGCCAAAGTTACTGTTCTTGGAGCAACAGTAGCCAAGGAGCTTTTTGGTGACTTAGATCCAATTGATAAAGTTATAAGAGTTGGAGGCGCACCTTTTAAGGTTGTTGGGGTACTTAAAACCAAGGGGCAATCAGGTCCTATGGATAATGATGACTTAATCTTTATTCCAATAACAACAGCCCAGAAAAAAGTATTCGGCACTGATTTCCCTGGGACTGTTAAAATGATTTTGGTTAAAACAGCTACTGCAGAAGATATGACTCAGGCAGAAAAAGATATTACTGAAATTCTAAGAATGAAACACCATATCACTAAAAACCAGATAGATGACTTTAGTATAAGAAATTCAGCAGATTTTCAGGAGAGATTAAAATCGTCAGCACAAACATTTGCAGTGCTTTTATTTTCGATAGCTTCTGTTTCATTAATTGTTGGCGGTATAGGGATTATGAATATAATGCTGGTATCAGTTACAGAGCGGACAAAAGAAATCGGAATCCGTATGGCTATCGGCGCAAAAGCATCTGATATAAGACTTCAATTTTTGATAGAATCTTTTATATTATCAATTTTAGGCGGAATTATTGGTGTAGTTATTGGAATTGTAGGCGCTAAGGCTGTTGATATTTTTTCAAATATGACAATAGTAATCTCATTATTTTCAATAGTACTATCACTCGGTTTTTCGGGGCTTATTGGAATTGCCTTCGGATATTATCCTGCTTATAAAGCATCTCTGCTTAAACCGATTGATGCATTAAGATATGAATAAAAATTTGTTCTTGTGATATAATAGACTTGTCAAAAAATAATATAAACAAGCCGACATAGCTCAGTTGGTAGAGCAACTCATTCGTAATGAGTAGGTCAAGGGTTCGAGTCCCTTTGTCGGCTTTTTGCGTATCTAAAATATGCGTACGGGGGACGAAGAACCCCTACAAAACGAAGTTTTGTATAAAAGGGTTCAGCGCGAGTGAGCTGAGGGCGAAGGTGTTTTCTTTGGAGCAAGCGCAGCTTGCGAAAAGAAAAACCGAAGTCCCGTTATACGCGAACGAGCAAGACAGTCCCTTTGTCGGCTTTTTGCGTATCTAAAATATGCGTACGGGGGACGAAGAACCCCTACAAAACGAAGTTTTGTA
>CALUUI010000007.1 GCA_944323925.1 Candidatus Gastranaerophilales bacterium | reverse complement strand
GCATTAAGGTATTTTTGATAAACAGCATCTTCCTGATCAGCCAGAGCTAATTTAGCCTGCTGAATGGATTGAGCTTCAAACTCAACGTCGTGCAGTCTTGCCGTGAGAGTAAGAAGTCTAGCTTGTGATGCCGCCATTCCCATAGATTGTTGCTTCCTTTTGTTGTTCCCTTATATCCATGTCTACGGCAGCTTTTGGCTAAAACTTTAATTTTGGGAAAACATGTTTTTACATTTCTTTACATTTTACCGATTCAAGTTTATATAATTGTGGAATTATAGATTTTATTTTTTTTAATCTATACTTTATTTCTGATTCAGACATTTGTAAGATATTGATATTTTCAATTGGATTTTTCCCATTTATCAATATTTTTATTATTCTATAATCTCTCAGGCAAAGTATGTTGTTTTTTATCATAAGCTATTCTCTAACCATCTATAAATTTATCAGAGATATAGTGATATTAAAATTCTCCGGTTAGGTAATTTTATTATATATACTATCTAGATTCTGAATGTCATTGTGTATAGCGTTAAAGAAATTAAAGATAAAGTTTTTAATTTGTTTTTTCTCAGGAATTTTATTATTAAAGCTGAGATAGTATAAATCCATAGGTAATCCGCCATCGTTATTAGGGTAGATGTAATTTATATCATTTATTTTTCTTACATTGTTATTTATATAAAATTTAGCTCTTTTGATGGTATTAATATTGTTATTATCAATTTTTTCTACTTCGAAAAAACATCCGTCTTTATTCGGGTATAAAGTATGCAATGATTTTAAAAAGGATGAACCATAACCTTTTGAGTGAAAATCTTTTAGAATAGCAATATAATCAACAAGAATATAATTTGAATATTCGAAGATAAAACAGTAACCAACGGTAGTATCATAGTCACAAATTAGCCAAAGTTTGTAATAATTATTATTTGTAAGTGCTAATAATTGTTCATAGCTTTTGGTTTCACAGCTAGGAAATTGTGTGGTTAAATCATTATATATAAAATCAAAAATTTCTTCTTTAGCAAGAACAAACCTAAGCAACGCAAATCCCCCATCTAAAATGGTGTATCTGTTTTAATAGGATTTTTAAATTTGGTAATACTTCCTTGAAATAATAATTTAACAGTCCCAACCGGACCATTTCTTTGTTTAGCAATAATAATTTCTGCTTCACCTTTGTTAGCAGCTTTTTGAACTTCATCTTCTTCTTCATTTTTCTTGTAATATTCATCTCTATAGATAAACATAACAATATCTGCGTCTTGTTCAATCGCACCTGATTCTCTTAAGTCAGAGAGCATTGGTCGTTTATCTGTTCTTGATTCTACGGCACGTGAAAGTTGAGAAAGAGCAATTATTGGAACATTTAATTCTCTTGCTAATGTCTTCAAACCTCTTGATATCGTTGAAATTTGCTGCATTCTGTCTTCTTTCCCAGAGCCCTCCATTAATTGCAGATAGTCTATAACGATTAGCCCTAATTCTTTTTCACTCATTGCAAGTCTTCGGCATTTTGCTCTTAAGTCTGTTAAATTACAACCGGCAGCATCATCTATATAGATAGGTGCTTCTGCAAAAGCATTCATCGCAAACGCAAGTTTGTCCCAATCTTTTTGCTGCATATTTCCAGTTTTAAGCCTTTGAGTATCTAGTTCTGCTTCTGAACATAGCATACGTTGCATTAATTGATCTTTTGACATTTCAAGAGAAAATATTGCAACTGCTTTTTTTGCTCTAAGTGCAACGTTTTGAGCAATATTGAGAGCAAAAGCAGTTTTACCCATTGATGGTCTTGCAGCTAAAATTATTAGATCAGATTTTTGTAATCCGCTTGTCATGGCGTTTAAATCATAAAATCCTGTATCAACACCAATCAATTCATCTTTATGTTTGTATCGGTATTCTATTTTTTCATAGCTTGATAATACCAAATCTTTAACGTGGGTTAAATCTGTTGTAACTTTTTTAGATGCTAAATCAAAGATTAATCTTTCGGCATAATCTAAAGACTCCTCAATAGATGTTAAATCGTATCCGCTGGTTACAATTTCTGAACCCGCATTGATTAAGGCTCTTTTCATTGCTTTTTCTTGTACTAGTTTTGCATAATATTCAACGTTTGATGTTGTTATTGTCTTGTAGCTTAAATCATTTATGAAAGCTCTGCCCCCTACAAGTTCCAATTTGCTGTTAAAACTGAGGACATCTGAAACGGATACAATATCTATTCTTTCATTTGCATTAAATAGTTGGAGCATTGCCTCATAAACATATCTGTGAGCAGGTTTATAAAACGATTCAGGTTTTATTTGCTCAACTATCTTGGTTAAGCAAACAGGATTGACTAATATTGCCCCAAGAATTGCTTCTTCTGCTTCTATGTTCTGTGGCATTAATTGTGATATTTCATTATTTGTTTTCTGTTTGATAGCCGGCACTTTTTTATTCCTTTTATATTTCTATTCTACATTGGAAAACTTTTCAGTAAAATATTTATATTTTAAATAGTTACATTCTTTAACTAAAAACTACCTGTAATTGAGTCTACAGGTAGTTTTTTAGTATGAACAAATCTTTTATTACCAATCTATCTTCCAGTTATTATCAGCCATTCTTCCTGTACAGTTTAAGTTTGGAGTGTTTTCTGTGCAGGTGGATGGATCCATGCCTAAGACTTTACTTCCAACAGGAAGCATCAAACCGTACGTTGTAAGGACAAATTGAAACTGGTCGATACCTGCTCTATTTGGGTTAGGATCGCCACCTGCACCGTTAATATCAACATCAACCAGAGCATATCCAGTACCCGCAGAAGTAGGAATTGTACCTGTTGAGCCCTCTGAAATCTTTATCCAAGTCCCATCTTTTAGAATATACCATGTCGTATCACCAACATTTGTTGATGTCATTATTAGTACTTCACTTAATTTGGGAATGAAATTTGCAACAGTTGTGTCTGATAGTATAAGGTCAGGGTTATCAAGCAATACTCGTCCTACAGCCTCTTCTATTGATGCTTGTGTTTTAGCTAAAATCGGGCCTGTACCGGCATCACGGTGTAACTTTGTTAGTGATGGCAAAGTCAATGCTGCGACTATACCAATTATACCAATTGTTATCAAAACTTCTGCAAGCGTAAATGCTTTTTTATTTATTTTCATAAGTAGCCCTCTCTGTTTTTTTACCTACTTATTATACTCTTTTTTCTTACTAAAAATCAACAGCCTTTAATTTGTTAAGTTCTGTAAAAATTTTTATTAAAAAGACAATTTTTTCGTACTATATATACTTTTTATATATAAGAAATATATTTATTCTGAGGATATAAAAATATGGAAGAGAGAAGTTCTCAATTAGAGACAAAGGATACATATTTTGTAAATGGCTTGAAGTATGCTACTTCAGTATACTGTAACAGGCGTCCAGTAAAAATTTCAAAATTCTTTTCCGACGGTAAAATTTCTCAAGTTTTAGATTATGAAAATGCTCAGTTGGTGGTAAAAACAATTTATAATCGTAGAGGTGATGTTATTGAAAAGGTAACTTACTCGTATTATGATACGGGAGATTTAGCATCTGTAATAAGTGAAAAGGTTAATTCTATTGTTTCTGCGACGTTTATAAGGGATGATGATAATAAAATAATCAATATAAGAGTAAGACATAATAATTTAATAATAAAAAAATTGGATTATGAATATTCACAGACAGGAATAGACTGTATAGAAGTAACCCAAAGTGCGGAAAAAGTGTATAAATTAACCAAACCTCCGATTGCTGGCGAAAGATGGTTAATCATTCCTCAGCAAAGTTCTCTTGTTATGCGAAAGTTAAAAGTGGCATTAGCTAGTGGAATATAGTTGAAATTATATATAATAATGATATAATATTATATATATGGAAATTTCTTCTTTAAATTATATAGATAACAATTACAGTATATTGAGTTTGCAAAATGATGCTTTAACTCCTGTTAAATCTACTGCAAAAATTTCTGAAATAGAAGCAGAGGCAAATAAACAAGGATTTAGCGCTTTTGATTATACTATTGATGATGATAATGACGGTAGTATAACGTCCGAAGAATTAAATTCATATTTTGAATTTGCTCAAAATTTTGTATCAAGAGAGCGTGGCGTTCAAGAAATACAAGCCAAAACATATAATGATGTAATTTATAATAATGCAGTTAAGTCATATAATGCAGTAGGGTATAATAATCCTAATATTTCAACATTTTCTTTAAAAGTATAGATATATATGAAGTTTTATTTGATATAGTGTTAGAGTATAATCAAAGAGGGAATATAATTTTTTATAGTTAGCGTTATAAAAATTATATCTGATTATTGTGTAAAAGGAGTACTTATGAAGAAAAATTCGATTATTATTTTACTAATATTGATAATTCCAATGATAGCGTATTTTGTCATGTCTCATAATACAAAGTTATCTGTAGTTGAGGCTCAATTAAATCAGCCTCAGATGATAAAGTTTGCATCAAAGATGTGTTATGATTGTCAACGTTTAGAAAAAGTTATGGAAAAAGTTTATCCTGAGTATGTAAATAAAGTTACTTTAACAGAGATTTCTGTTCAAAATAATGCATCTTCTGTTCAGGATATGATAAAAAAATATAAAGTTAAATTAGTTCCAACCTCTATTTTTATAGACAAGAATGGAGATGTTAAAGCCCGTGTGGAAGGCTATATGGATGAAAATACATTGCGTAGTTATTTGAATGAGATAGCAGATAATGGATAATTTAGTAGAAGTATTTCAAAACCCTTTACAGTTTAACGTGTTAATGCTGGTAGCTGCATTTATAGGCGGTGTTATAGCATCAATATCTCCGTGTTCGTTAGCTATGCTTCCAATAATTATTGGTTATGTTGGTGGATATAGTAAGGAATCGAATTTTAGAATTGTTATTCAAGTTCTATCTTTTATCTTTGGTATGTCCGTTGTATTTTCCCTTATAGGAATTATTTGCGCCTTGACCGGAAAGGTTTTAGGCTCATTTACCGGTGGGTATTTTAGTATATTAATTGCGTCGATTATTCTTATAATGGGACTAAAGTTAATGAATATATTGGACTTTGAGTTTCCTGTTATAGTTAAGCGTTTGCCTTCTAACGACGGAAGTAAAAATTTCATATATCCTTTTCTTTTGGGCATGGTTTTTGCCCTTGCCGGGTCGCCTTGTTCAACACCTATATTAGCTAGTATTATGGCTTTTGCTTCGTATTCAGAAAATATTGTTATTTCTGTTGTGATGTTATTTTTATTTTCATTTGGTCAAGGTGTTATTTTAATTTTGGCTGCAATATTTACTTCCGGACTTAAGCAAATGAAACAGTTTTCAAAGATTTCTGATATTATTTTGAAACTTTGCGGTTTGTTACTTGTTATTGTTGCAATATTTCTTTATTATAAATCTTTTCATTCATTCTTTTAATTAATAGAATTGTTATATAAGAAGAAAAGGGCTGTGGAATAAACACAGTCCTTTTTTGTTTGTTTTGTAGAATATTTACTATCTAACTTTATTTTCATTTCCAGCTATGAGTCTGGAAATATTTGAGCGGTGTAGATAAATTATATAAATTGCACCAAGTAAGCAATAAGCAACATATGTAGCAGGTGCACCAAACAACCACATCAGAATTGGTGATAATGCAATTGCGATAATTGAACCAACAGAAACATATTTTGTAGCGTAGGTAATAATTCCCCATATAATTGCAATAAGAATTCCTACAATCCAATTAAGCGCTAGGATTGTTCCAACTCCTGAGGCAACAGATTTTCCACCTTTAAAACCAAGGAATATAGATTTGCTGTGACCGATTAGAACCGCAACAGCGGCAAGAACGGCAGCTAAACCTTTTATTACAATATCTCCTGCAAAACAACTTGCAAGTAGAACGGGAGTCGCGCCTTTAAGTGCATCTAAAAACATTACGGCAAAGAACCAGTTTTTGCCTAATACACGTTTTACATTTGTTGCACCTGTTGAGCCGGAACCGATTGTACGAATATCAATGCCTGCTTTCGCTTTTACTATTAAATATCCGGTAGGAATTGAACCGATTAAATACGAAATGATTATTATACCGAGTAGTATTAAAAAGTTAGCCATCTTTTTCTCCGTTTTATACTATTAATTTTAAAAAGCGGATGGCTCCGCTTTCTATACAGTTTGTTTTAGTGCGTGATTTACACGTTTAAATACTTTATCTTTGCCCAAGATAGCAAGAATTGCAGTCATATCGGCACCCTTAGTTCTACCTGTTACAGCTGCTCTTATTGCCCACATCGTTTGTTTAGGCTTGATTCCTTTTTCTTTAAATTCACCTCTGAAGGCTTCTAGTTTTTCATGTAAAGTTTCTTCATCAAAGCTCCAGTCTTTTGCTTGTTTTAAAAACTCAGCTAAAACTTGTTGAGCAAGCTCGGTATCAAGTACTTCTTTTTGAACTTCAGGTTCTACTTCTACATCTTCGCCAAAGAAATATGTTACTGCATCTGTTATATCAGATAATAGAATTAATGGCTCTCTGGTTATTTCTACCATTCTTGTAAATTGTGCATCACTTAGTTGTGTTAAATCATATTTCTTTAGATATGGTAATAATCTTTGTTTTAATTCTTCAATAGGTAACATCTTAATATAATGGCTATTCATCCATCTAAGTTTGTCATATTCAAATATTGAGTTAGAAGAAGATATTTCACCAATTCTAAAATCAGCAGCAATTTCCTCAACCGGTTTAATTTCAACCCCATCAGAAGGAGCCCAGCCTAACAATGCTACAAAGTTTATTAATGCATCGGTTAAGTATCCGTTTTCAACAAACTCAGAAACCGCTGTTGCACCGTGGCGCTTTGATAGTTTACTTCTGTCAGGTGCTAAAATCATACCTAAATGTCCAAATCTTGGAACTTCTGCTCCAAGTGCTTCATATATTAAAATTTGTTTAAATGTATTTGAAATGTGATCTTCACCTCTTATGATATGTGAAATTTTCATCAACATATCATCTATTACTACTGCGAAATTATATGTAGGTGTTCCGTTTGATTTCATTATTACAAAATCACCTATTAAGTCTGTATTTACTTTTAACTCACCTTTTACAAGGTCATCAAAAGATAATTCTGACGAATCGTGAAAAGCCTTTTGTGCTTTACTAATGTTAAATCTTATAGCCGGTTTTCTGCCTTCTGCTCTTAGGGCTGCTTTTTCTTCTTCTGTAAGATGTTCACACTTTTTTGAATAAACATAAGGCTTTTTGTTTGCAGTAGCAAGTTCTTTTTCTGCTTCCAATTCTTCAGGTGTACAGAAACATTCATAAGCAAATCCTGCATCTAATAATTTTTGTGCATATATAGGATAAATATCAAACCTTTCTGATTGAGTGTAGGGACCGTATTCACCACCAACATCTGGACCCTCATCCCAGTTTAAGCCTAATGCTTTTAAGCTGTCAAAAATGTTATCGATATATTCTTGACTGGTACGCTCTGCATCTGTATCTTCTATTCTCAAGATGAACTTACCATTATTCTTCTTTGCAAATAAATAGTTAAATAATGCTGTTCTTGCTGTTCCAATATGTAAATTACCGCTTGGTGACGGTGCGATTCTTACTCTGATATCTGTCATTTTATCATCCTCTTTTTACGCTCTTATACGACTATATTATTGCATAAAAACACAATAGTTGCGCAATTTTTTTTTAGCCAATATCAATAAATGATAGATAATATGTTAACATTACAGCTATACCTATTCCGAGCAAAAATATTAATGAGTATTTTATCCAGTTATTTATATTAAAGCACATCCTCATGCCCGGAGTATGGACTCTTTCAGGATAGGTACCTAAAAAGTATACGATGTAGAGCACATCAAATATAAACCACCCATATTCGTTGTGTGTAACAGCAGAGTTGTATTTTATAAGTGAATATTTTTCTATTATTCTTAATATTCTATAGCTTATACCCAATAAAAATATTTTAGCTGTTATTACCAAAACGATTGGATTAATTATCCCTGCTACAATACAAAATGGTAATGCAAGAATTAACATTGTTTTTAATTTTGCTCTATCTCTTGATGAGGCGATATTTATTATTGATTTATAGTTTAATAAACTCCATAAGTATGCATATACCCCCGGAAGAAGACAACTAAACACAATAAACTGACCTAAAGAGGTCAACTTTATATTTTTAATTTCAGGCTCTGCAAAGTATTCTTTACAAAACTCGCACTGCTCTGCATCATTATAAATTTCATTCCCGCAATACGGACATTTTACTTTTTCGCTCATTCTTTGATTGTAGTTAGTATATTCCTGTTTGTCAAATTATTAAGAATTAGAGATAGTTTCTTCAAGCCAAGTTTTGAATTCTGATGTATTTGTAATTTCTTTTTCTGTTACAAATCTTGCGCCTGTCGGAACTATTAAATTAATATTTCCGCTGTTTGATTTTTTATCTATTCTCATCAGGTCAATAATTTTATCAAGATTTATTTTTTTATCAAAAGGTTTAAATCCGTACTTAGCAATAAGTTCCATTGCCGAATTATAGTACAAGGTATCGATATAACAGTTTTTAACGGCCCATTTAAGCATTATAATAATACCCCAGACTACAGCTTCACCGTGTGTGTATTTTTTATATTTTGTTAGTGTTTCAAGGGCATGTCCAAAAGTGTGTCCAAGGTTTAGAACTTTTCTTAATCCGCCTTCTTTTTCATCGGCTCTTACGACATTTATTTTATAAATTAGGCAGATTGATATAAGTTTTTCGAGAAAATATAAATCTCTTTCTAATATTCTTGATGAATTAATAGCAAGGAATTCCATAAGCGATTTAGGCTCATTAAAGCAGCAGTTCCCTTCAATAAAAGCATACTTTATAATTTCGCCTATTCCTGACATATACTGTCTTTCGCAAAGAGTTTTTAAGAAGTTTAGGTTTATAAAAACAGATTGCGGCTGATAAAAACAACCAAGAATATTTTTAGCGTTAGGTAAGTCTATTGCTGTCTTGCCGCCAACTGATGAGTCAACCATTGATAATAGAGTTGTTGGCACTTGGATATAACTTATTCCTCTCATATATGTTGCTGCAACGTATCCTGCTAAATCTCCTACAACTCCGCCTCCGATTGCAATTATTACATCGCGGCGGCTCATTTTGTTTTGGATTAATCTATCAACTATTTTTAAGTAATTTTTCAGATTTTTTTGTTCTTCTCCATCTTTCAAAATAAATATTTCATTTTTAGGAAAAGGCAAATTCTTTGAATAAAGAGAAAAAACTTTTTCATTAAATATTATTAATCTTTTTTGATTTTTTGTTCTTAAAAGTAGTTCTTTATAAAGGCTTTCAATTGGTTCGTTGTTTATGTAAATATCATAACATTTTTCATTTTCTGATATATTAATTCCAAGTGTTCTTTCCATATTAATCCTTTATAATCTCATCTATCACATTATATGGATTGTTGTTGGTTGTGTCAATTGTATAGTCAGCAAATTTATAATTTTTTTCTCTTTGGCTAAAAAGTTTTTTTAGTGTTTCAAGCGGATTTTCTGTTTGCAAAAGCGGTCGTCCTTTGTCATTTTTTATTCGCTCGTAGATTGTTTCTGGGTCCGTATATAGGTAGATAACTTTTCCTAAATTTTTTAGCAGTTGTTGATTTTCTTCTTTTTCAAATGTTCCGCCGCCTGTTGATATAACTTTTTTTTCTATTCCAGAGAAGGATTTTATTATTCTTGTTTCAAGCTCTCTGAAATATTCCTCACTTTTTTGGGTAAAAATATCTTTTATGCTTAAGCCTTCAAATTCTTCAATTAGTGAATCCATATCAATAAATTGGTATTCAAGTTTTTTAGCAAGAAGTTTACCCACAGTAGTTTTTCCACTCCCTGGTAAGCCAATAAGTATTATATTATTTCCCATAATGAGCCTTCAATTCTTCCATACTGTCACCACCGTATTTTTGCAAAATCTCATCAGCAAGAATAATGGCTGTTCTTGCTTCTGCAACTATAGCACAAGCAGGTACGGCGCAGGTGTCTGATCGCTCGAAATGTGCTTCTGTTTGAATTTTTTTATGTAAATCAACAGATGGTAATGGCTTTCTTAACGTCGGAATTGGTTTCATTGTTCCGGTTAATACTAATGCTTCTCCGTTTGTCATTCCACCTTCTATACCACCAGCGTTATTTGTATCTCTTATTATTTGTCCGTGCTTTATACGCATACCGTCGTGAACTTTACTGCCTTTTGTTTTCGCCGCATTAACTCCAATTCCTATTTCTACGGCTTTAATCGCAGGTATGCTCATAATTGCTTGAGCCAATAGTCCGTCAATTGCTCTATCCCATTGAACAAAAGAACCAAGTCCTATTGGGAGATTTGAGTATATGACTTCGAATTTTCCTCCGAGCGTATCTCCTTCTTCTTTAGCTGAGTTTATTTCTTCTTTCATTCGTTCAGTCGTCAATTCATCGCAGCATCTTAGTTCTGATTCTTCTGCCTTTTCTTTTATTAAAGTATAGGTTTCAGGTCTTAAGTCAAGTTCGACATCTCCGATTTGAGTAACATGAGAAAATCCTATTATTCCAAGTTCTTTGAGCAGCAATTTAGCAACAGCTCCTACAGCAACTTCTATTGCTGTTTTCCTTGCGCTTGAGCGTTCTAATACATCTCTTAAATCTTCTAATTTATATTTGACCGAACCTGCATAATCTGCATGCCCAGGACGAGCAGTAGTGAAAGATTTTTCTGCTATCTTTTTTAAAATTTCTTTATCATTAAAGTTGACTTCGTCAACGCTCATTGGTATTCGCCAATTTTCATAATCCAGATTTTTTATTTCTAAACAGATAGGTGCGCCAGTAGTTTTACCAAATCTCACACCTGATTTTATTTCTACAGTATCTGTTTCAATTTTCATACGTCCGCCACGACCATAACCGGACTGCCTTTTTTTTAGTTCTAAATTGATGTAGTTTGTATCAAGTTTTAACCCACTTGGAATTCCATCTATTATTGCATTTAGGCACTTCCCGTGACTTTCTCCGGATGTTAAAAATCTTATATTCTTCGTCATTTATCCCGCTTTTTATTATTTTGCATTCAAGAACAATTGAACTTTTGTTTGCATCATTTCTTCTATTATCAACCATTTTCCGCTTGGTTGTTGCTGTACTATCATATATGTCTTTAATTTGTACGATTCTCCGCTTGGTTGTCTAAGGGCGGAAATCTTATATGTTGTATCATTTATTTTTGCTGCGGTAATATTAGAGTAATAGTTTTTATAGTGCCTTACTTTAGCAACGGCTTGACCTTTTTTCATTTCTGAAATGTATCTTGCTGTGTTTGTTTCTCTATCAACAAGCTCTCCATCAGGTTTTACTACTTGTCTAATAATCCTTGCATTGGGAGAATAAAATTCCGGTAATGTCGTACTATAGCTATTGGCAGCATTTACATAGCTGTTAAAAAATTTTATGGCATCGTCTGATGTTGCTGCAAGTGTGGTTAAAGATAATGCTATTAATACAAATAAAAGTGTAAATATTTTTTTCATTGATTATATCCTATTCTTCGTCAGGTAGTGTTCCTTTTACTTCTGCAATTTCATCACTGTCTAGATGAAATGCTTTGTGTAGAGCCTTTACTGCATCTTTTGCACAGGCTTCATCAACCAGACAACTTATTTTTATTTCACTGGTTGATATCATTCTTATATTAATATCACTATCAGCAAGAGTTTTAAACATTAAAGCGGCTATACCCGGACGGTCTATCATGCCTGCTCCAACTATTGAAACTTTTGCTATTTTGTCATCTATAAAAATATTACTGCAGCCTAATTCTGACTTGATTTCATCCATTACATTGTTAAATCTATCCAGATCATTTTTATAAATTGTGAATGCAATATCGTTTGTATTATTATGTTTTCTTGCGTAAGACTGTATAATCATATCAACAGAGATATCATCATCGGCTAATCTTTCAAACAATTTACCTGCATTACCTGGAACATCAGGAACATCACATACTACAACTCTTAATTGAGACAAATCTGCTGCTACACCTGTTACTGTTCTTCTAATTTCCATTTCTTCAACTCCTAGTATTAATGTTCCTAAATTATCAGTTTTAAAACTGCTTCTTACTCTAAGTGGTACGTTATATTGCTTTGCGGTTTCAACTGAGCGTGGATGCATAACGTTTGCACCGACTCTTGCAAGTTCTAACATTTCATCATAACTGATTTCTTCTAAGCGAGATGCATTAGGTACTATTCTTGGGTCAGTTGTATAAACGCCTTCTACATCAGTATAAATATCGCAGCGTTCGGCTTTTATAGCCGCAGCAACTGCAACAGCAGAAGTGTCAGAACCGCCTCTACCCAAGGTTGTGATTTCATTTTCATCTGCTATTCCCTGAAATCCTGTTATTATTACAATTTCATCATTGTTAATATGTTGTAATATACTTTCAGGTTTTATATCAACAATACGTGCGCTACCGTGTACCTTTTCAGTATAAATTTTAGCTTGTGCAGCATTTAAACTTACCGCCTTATTTCCAGTTGCTTGAAGAGCCATCGCAAGAAGAGATGCAGAAACACATTCTCCAGTTGATAGTAACATATCAAGTTCTCTTGGATTTGGGGACTTGTTAACTTCATCAGCTAATTTTAATAAGTGATCAGTTGTATGCCCCATAGCTGATACGATTACTACTACAGCGTTTCCTTTTGCTTTTTCTTTTAATATTACGTTTGCTACGTTTTTAATTTTATCCGTGTCGGCGACTGAAGTCCCGCCGAATTTTTGTACAATGATATTTTTCACTTTCCTATTCCTAAACTGCTCTATTGATTATACAGTTAATTAATTTATTATACAAGTTTATCTTCCACAAATTGTTCTAGCAACGTGTACACCTGATGCTGATGCTTGGATTAATCCTCTTGTTACACCTGCTCCGTCACCTATAGTGAATAGTTTGTGTACTCCTTCTGTTTCAAGTTCATTTGTAAGTTTTACTCTTGCAGAATAGAATTTAACTTCAATACCATATAATAAGGTATATCTTGAAGCGGTTCCAGGAGCTATTTTATCAAGAGCATATAACATTTCAATTATACTTTGCATTTGTCTGTAAGGTATAACCAAACTTAAGTCTCCCGGGGTTGCACTTGTTAGTGTAGGTGTAATAATACTGTTTTTAATTCTGTCAGGTGTAGATCGTCTGCCATCAAGTAAATCTCCAAACCTTTGAACTAGTATTCCGCCACCAAGCATATTTGCTAAACTTGCTATATGTTGACCGTAAGTAATCGGCTCCTTAAACGGTTCTGTAAATTTTTCACTTACCAATAATGCGAAGTTTGTATTTTTAGTTTTTATATTTGCATAGCTATGACCGTTTACTGTTGAAATCCCGTTATAATTTTCTTGAACGACTTCGCCGTTAGGGTTCATACAGAAGGTTCTGACTTCATCACCAAAAGTTGGTGAATGATAGATTAATTTTGATTCATATAACTTTTCGGTTATTGGTTCAAATACAGGTGCAGGAAGTTCGACTCTTACACCTATATCAACAGCATTGTTAACCATTCCGATTTTGTTCTTGCTGAATTCTTGCGTTAACCAGTCTGCACCTTCTCTCCCTGGTGCGATTACTGTATATTCTGCTTTTATGGTCTCTCCATTTTCAAGAATGATACCTTTTACTTGTTCGCATTCTACTATTAAATTTTTTGCAGATACACCATTTAGTATTGTTATTCTTTCATCAAGATAGTTTTGCATATTCTTTAGTACATCAAGACTTCTTTCTGTACCTAAATGTCTTACAGGTGAATATACCAGTTTTAATTCTGCCAAAGTGGCTTTATGTTCAATTTCTTCAAAAATTTTCTTGTCTGTGCCGAAAACCTCGTCAGTTGCACCAAATTTTAAATATAATTGATCAGCGTAGTCTATAAGGTCTTCAACTTGTTTTCTTGACATATAGTCAACAAGATTGCCCCCAACATCGGGAGTTAGAGTTAATTTTCCGTCAGAAAATGCGCCTGCTCCGCCCCATCCGCAAAGTAATCCACAGCGCTTACAAGATAAACATTTATCTGAACCTTCTCTTAGCGGACATTTTCTTTTTTCTATTTTAGGCCCTTTTTCTATTAGAATAACCTTCCACTCAGGTCTTAATTTTACAATCTCAAGTGCCGTAAATATCCCCGCAGGACCTGCTCCCACTATTGCTACATTATACATTTATCTTTCTCCAACCAGCCTATTACTTATTCACGATACTACAAAAATACTTTACTTGGTACTAATATATAACATTTGTTTAATTTTTGTTAATTTTTAATTGTATATCTTCTAACAACTTTCGGTTTATTGAAATTAAATCTGCAAATATTGCAATCACTTGTATTAGTACTCCAATTATTGTTAATACTGTCGCAAGTAAAAGTGATTGTATATGACCGGAACCATCATTATTTATAAAATAGTAAAGGTATCTTGCAAAGAGGGTAAAACCGCAGACAAGAAATAATGCAGCAAAAATAGTAAAAAATCTAAACGGACGATATATTGCAAACATTCTTATTATTGTGCAAGCAGATCTTATTACATATTGTAATGTATTTTTAAACAACCTTGATTTACGAGTCGTTTTGTTTACTCTAATTGGAACCGATAATATTCTATATCCCTTAGCGCTTGCTTGAATAATTGTTTCCATTGTATAAGAAAAGTTATCAAAAATATTTATACTTTGTGCGCACTTTCTTGAAAATGCTCTAAACCCGCTTGGTGCATCTTTTATATCTGATCCTGATAGGAGTTTAACAATTTTAGATCCTATTTGTTGAAGAATTTTTTTTGTTAGAGAAAATTCTTTGTGGTTTTTTATATCCCTTGCTCCTATTACCATATCAGCGGATCCTTCTATAATGGGTTTGATTAGTTCAGGTATATCTTCGCTGTTGTATTGATTATCCCCGTCAGTGTTTACAATAATATCAGCACCATTTTTAAGAGCTGTTTTTAATCCGGTCTTAAAACTTGCTGCAAGTCCCATATTTCTTTTATTACAGATTACTTTTGCTCCTAATTTTTCAGCAATTAATTTCGTGTTATCAGTCGAACCGTCGTCTATTACAAGCAGCTCTATTTCATCGATTCCTATAATTGATTTTGGAATTGAGTTTATTACACTCTCAAGTGTATCTTCTTCATTATAGCAAGGTATCTGAATTATTAGTTTCACTTTTGTTTTCTCTCTTTTATATTATAATTATACAATAAAGGGAGAGATATGTATTTATTTATTATTTTGTTGTTTGGTGTGTTTTTAAGGCTTGCTTATATTATTAAGCCTGAAGGACTTTGGAATGATGAATATGTTTCTTGGATGATTGCCTTCACTCCTTTTAATGATGGCTTTGTTGATGAGGTCCTAAAACAATGCCATATGCCTTTATATTATTTGTATTTAAAACTATTTATTTTCTTAACTTCAAATAGTGATACAATTTTAAGACTATCATCAGTTATTCCTTCTATTGCTGCTATTTGGGTGATGTATAAAATCGGAATTTTGAGAGATAAGTTCACTGGCTATTTACTTGCAGGCATGACTTCTGTTTCTGCGTTCTTGGTTTACTATTCTCAAGAATTAAGATTTTATTCTTTGCTTTTTTTATTTTCGGCGATGCTGTTATACTTTTTGCTAAAATTGAGAAAAGAAAAAACGAAGTATAACATTATAGGGTATTTGTTATCGGCATTTTTAATATTGTTTACTCATACGATTGGATTTGTTTTTGTTTTCTTTTCTTTGCTTTATCTAATATTTGCAATTCGTTTAAAACGTATATTTTATATTGTATTTTCCTGCGTTGTAATTCTATCACTTCCGATTACAGGTTATATATTTTTGCACTCAGGACATTCACAATGGTGGGGAGAGTTTTCTATAAGAAATATTGTTTTCCTATTTACTGATTTCTTTTCTCCAATTCTCACTAATAATGTGAACATTCCGTCTGTAGTTTTGTATAAAAAAGGGTTAGTTTTTGCTGCAATTCTTATTTTGCCGACCGTTCTGGCTCTTTCTTGTATTTTTTATTCAATACTTAAAATTAAGGAATTAAGGGGCATTTTTTATATAGCATTAAATACTACAATTGTTTTAACTGTTGCGGCTTTGCTTGGAAAGTTCGTTTTTATAACCAAGTATGATATAGAGATTTTGCCAATATTAATGTATTTATTTGCAGTAGGGGCAGGTCTTTTAAAACCATTTTTTAAATATATGGTTGTAGTTTTATGGTTTGTAATTCAAATAGGTTATTTCTTTACACCGGATTATCCGTCTAAGCAGGTTAGGAATGAGGGCAACCGTATAGCAGCTGCATTAATTGCAAAATCAGGTATCAAACCTCGGGATAACTTGATTATAACTTATTATAATTGGGATAGGTTTTATAAATATATTGATTTGATGAAGTTTAATGTTGTAAATATTGATAAGTCAAAGGTTAGTGAGTATGTTTCTGACAATGGAAAGATTTTACCTCAGAATTATCTTGTAAATCGAGAATTCCTAGACAATAAGTTGTCTAAGATTATTAATGATAAGAAAAAAACTTATGTTTTATTTCTTGATTCTGTTTCATTTTTCCCTGATATAGAGTTAAGAAAGATAGCAAAAGAGCAAAAATATATTGATAAAGTTCATCCAATATATTTAGAGATGTCTGTTTTAAAAAATGAAATTATTAATTATGGAAAAAAGTGTAATCTTGATGTAAAATCGACTAAGATGGGCAGTTGGTCATTGTATATAATAAATGGAGGCAAGTAAGTGGGAATTTTTACTGGATCATATATAACAACGGTTGTATGTTTGATAAGTGCGTTTTTCTGGGGTGAGCATATAAATCCAGGAAGTGGGCTTTCTTGTGTATTTATAGCAGCAGTTCTAGGGGTTTTAGAAGTTAGCTTATCATTTGATAATGCGGTTGTTAATGCTGCAAAGCTTGAAAAAATGACTCCTAAGTGGCAGCATCGATTTATTACTTGGGGTATTGCAATAGCGGTATTTGGTATGAGATTCATATTCCCGTTGCTTGTCGTAGCAATATTTGCAGGCTTGCCAATTATGAAAGTATTCCCGATGGCAATACACGAACCACTAAAATATGCAGGATATTTACATCAATCACATGCTGCCGTTGTTTCTTTTGGCGGTGCATTTTTAATGATGTTGTTTCTTCAGTATTTTATGAGTAAGAGAGAACATTTATGGATAAAAGGCATCGAGGCGCCTTTGCAAAAATTAGCGGGAATTAAGTATCTTGATTATTTGATTATAACCATGGTTGTTTGTTGGGTTTTATCCAGACAGCCAATGTATCATGAAAACGATATTGTTATTTCTGCTTTTGTTGGTGCCTTAATTTTTACGGTAATAACAAAGCTGTCTCATTTTATAGAGGGAAAAGAACAGCATTTATCTGACTCAATGACTGCTGCGGCAAAGGGTGGTTTTGTTAGCTTCATTTATCTGGAATTAATTGATGCTTCCTTTTCATTAGATGGGGTTTTAGGGGCGTTTGCATTGAGCCATGATATTATAATTATTACTTTGGGACTTTGCATTGGTGCTATTTTTGTTCGTTCGCTCACGGTTATGCTTGTTGAGAAAAAGACTCTTAAGAGTTTTGTTTATTTAGAAAGCGGGGCTCATTGGGCTATTGGTGTGTTAGCAATTATAATGTTTATTTCTACATATAAAGAGGTACCTGAAATAATTACTGCTGCATCAGGGTTGTTAATTATACTTGCATCGCTGTACTCTTCGGTAAGATATAACAAGAAGGACGTTCTTGTTGATGGTGATAAATAAGATTTTTAATTATAAATCGCATATTAAGACTATATTTTATCCGATTGTAAATTTTAGGATGAAGTATATTAAATCAGGTATTAATTTAGGAGAAAAAAATAATATTGTCATATCTTTAACTTCTTACGGAGAAAGAATAAAGGATATTAAATATACGCTGATTTCACTTTTTAACCAAACCTTAAAACCTGACAGAATAGTTCTTTGGCTGGGCGAAGATTGTAAAGAGAGAAAATTGCCTCAATTTATTAATAAATTTACGGAAGCAGGATTAGAAATTAAATATACAAAAGATATAGGGCCTTATACCAAGATTATACCGTCATTAATTAACTTTTCTGATAGCATAATAGTTACGGCTGATGATGATATTTATTACCCAAATAATTGGCTCGAAAAATTATATAATTCATATTTAGGAGATAAGAATTCAATTCATTGTCATAGAGCTCATCGGATAAAAATAGATACTAAAACAGGAGAGTTGTTGCCTTATGAATCTTGGAATAAACAAGTTATTGGAGATGGGGTTGCTCGTTTTGATAATTTTTTAACAGGTGTTGGTGGGGTACTGTATCCGCCTCATTTTTTCAATAAAGAGGTTTTATCAGAGCCAAAATTTTTAGAACTTTCTCCAAAGGCCGACGATGTCTGGTTATGGGCTATGGCTGTTTTGTCTGGCGTTAAAATTTGCATTGTTAAGGACAATATAAAAACGCTTAGAGTGACAAATATTTTTAGACAATTAAATTGGCTTAGAGAAAAAACATTATACAATTCTAATAAAAATGGTGGTAATGATGAACAAATAACAAGTGTTTTGAACTGTTATCCTGAAATAAAAAAAATACTATCAGAAAACAAAAAAATAAGTTTAATTTATAATGCCTCATCATTGTTTGCATTTAATGATAAATCCGGTAATCGTGCTGGGGTTTTTAATGTTGCTTATAATTTGTTCTTGCAATTTCTAAATTGTGATAATTTTGATATTTCTGTTTATTCGGATTATAAGTATTTTTATTTTATAAAAGAATTTCTTATACCAGATAATAGATTTTCAAGTATTGAATTAATTGATAAACGCAGATTATTCGAAAAATTTTTAGGACTAGTTTATTATAATATTAATTTTTTATCAAAGAAATTGAGCTATTTATGTCTATATTTGTTGCGCATTTTAGATAAAATTTTACCGTTAAATAGTTCATTGATTAATAAAATCAGTAATTATGATGCTTACTTTTCTCCGTTTGAAGGTATAAGCAAAGAGTTTTTGCAAACAGGGATTTGTAATTATCAATTTATTCATGATGTAATACCACTCTTAGATGGCAAAAAACTTCCTAAATATCATTGGGCAAATAGTGTTTTTAAAAACATTACAAATGATGTTTTTTATTTTACTAATTCTAATTATACCAAAAAAGATTTTCTAAAAGTTTTTTCAAATATTAATCCTGAAAGAGTGAAAGTTTCCTATCTTGGTTGTAGCAAGGAGCCAATAAAAAATACTAATATATATTCAAAGTATGGTATTTCTGGTGGTAAAAAGTATTTCCTTTCATTGTGTTCTTTGGGTAAGAGAAAGAATTTAAAGTTTGCGGTTGAGAATTTTATAGAATTTGTAAATCAGAACCAAATAGATGACTTAGTTTTTGTTTTAGCAGGCGGGATATGGAATAAATATAAAAGAGAGTTAAAAGAAATAAGTAGAGATAAAAGAATAATTGTTACCGGTTATGTCTCAGAGGAGGATTTGCCCTTATTGTATGCAAAGGCTCATAGCTTTATTTACCCATCATTATATGAAGGTTTTGGCTTGCCTATTTTAGAGGCTATGAATTATGGTGTGCCTGTTATTGCTTCTAATAGGACTTCAATACCTGAAGTTTGTGGTGATGCTGCATTAATTATCAATCCAGAAGATAGTGAAGGTATAAAACAGGCATATAAAGATATTTATTTTAATAATGAACTTAGAGAAACGTTAATTAAAAAAGGAAGTCAGCGAGCAAATGATTTTACTTGGGAGAATTGTGCTGATATAATTAAGCAGGAGATTATTAATCAATGTGTGCTAAGAAGAAAAAGTTATTAATGGATGTATCTGCATTAGGGAATATAGAATTTTATGGAGCATCTCGTAGCGGCATATTTTTTGTTACATATAATCTCTTAAAAGAATTTTTAAAATGTACAGACCTGCAATTAGCTTTATATACCAAGACTGCATATTATAACAATATAAAGAAGAGTATTAAAATAGTAGGAATAGATCCTAATATAAAAATATATACTGATTCAAAAATTTGTGCATTATATAATTTTTTTAAATTTAAATATAATTATTCAAAAAAAATAATTTATCGTATTTACCAGATATTACTAATGCCTTTGGCTTTATTTGCCAAAATAGGAATATTTATTTTCCCTAAAAAATATGACGAAGAAATCTTTTTTTCAACATTTAATTATCCTTCATATTCTATTCGCAGGCAAAAAAAAATGAAGAAATATGTATATTTGCATGATTGTATTCATATCCAAGGAATTTATAATAAAAAGTATATAGATAAATATTTTGTCAATGAAGTATTTAATAAAATAGAAAAAGAAAACTTCTATTTTACGAATTCAGAGTATACTCGCCAAGATTTTATAAAATATAACCCAAATGTATCTGAAGAAAACAGTAAGACGGTTTTATTAGCTGCTGCCGACAATTTTAAACCTTCAAAAGAAAACTTTGAGGAAATAAAGAAAAAGTATAATATACCTGATGGAAAGAAGTATATTTTCAGTCTTTGCACATTAGAGCCAAGAAAAAATCTTATAAGAATAGTGAAAACGTTTGTAGAATTTATAAAAAAACATAATATTGACGATATTGTATTTGTTATGGGCGGTGGTCAATGGGAAAAATTTAAAGAGGAGTTGGCAAAGGCAATAGATAATTTAAGCGAATATAAAGATAAGATAATAAAAATCGGATACGTTCAAGATGAAGATTTGCCAATACTCTATTCAAATGCAGAATGGTTCGTATATACCTCTCAATACGAAGGCTTTGGTTTGCCACCTCTAGAGGCAATGTCTTGTGGATGTCCTGTTATTGTTAGTAATTCAACATCATTACCTGAAGTTGTTGGAGATGCCGGAATTCAAATTAATTATGATAGTGATGAAGAACATGTTGAAGCCTATGAAAAATTTTATTTTAATCCTGAATTGAGGGCGGAGTATTCGAAAAAAGGACTATTAAGGGCTAGTATATTTTCTTATAAAAAAACAGCTGATGAGTTACTTTCCAAAATGCTTGCAGATTAGTTCGTATTAAGTTTTTGGATATGAATAAGCTCTCTAAAATCGGCGCTATTTTTTTCAAGTTGATCAAAATTTCCAATAGCGTTAATTTTTCCATCTTTTAAATAAATTATTTTGTCACAATTTTTTAATGTTGATAGACGATGAGCGACAGCAATAATTGTAATATTAGATTTAAGTTTATTTAATTCGTTGCAAATATCTTCTTCAGTCTTTAAATCAAGAGCAGAAGTTGCTTCATCTAAAATTAATATTTGCGGATTTTTATATAAAGCTCTTGCAATAGAGAGCCTTTGTTTTTGTCCAAGAGATAAACCTACAGTATCAATCATTGGGCTGGCATAAATGCCTTCAGAGAAATTCTTTTCGATATAATCATAAATAGATGCTTGTCGTAGAACATTGATAACCCTTTTATCATCTATATTTGAAGCCCCGAAGGCAATATTTTCTCTAAAGGAGGAGTTAAAGAATACAGGCTCTTGAGGGACATACCCTATTAGATTTCTGATTTGCTCATAATTATTTGCTGTGTTGCCATCAATAAGAATTTCTCCTTCTGTAATAGGCAATAGCCCTGAAATAATATCAATAAGTGTTGTTTTTCCGGCCCCAGATTCTCCAATTATCCCAATAAAAGAGTTTTTTTCAATTTCTAGTGTTATATTTTTGAGAATAGGCTTATTCGCAATATATTGGAAAGAAACATTCTTAAGGGTAATATTTTTCTTAAATTCGATATTTTTATTAATGTTATTATTAGAAAAATTATTGATATTAAATTTTTCGTAAAATTCAATAAGCTCTTTTACATATTTTCTGCCAAGCAAGATTCCATTAAGAGATGATTGAATACGAGCAAGAGCTGGAAGTATCCTAAAAATAGCAGATGCAACTATTGCAAAAGAAGCAATTAGGATATTCGTATCGTTTGGCTCAGTCAAATATATAACGCCAATCATAATGAACAAAAGTAATATTACTAATGGCTCAAGAATATACGGTTGGTAAGAATTTTTAGCAAAAAAATCTGCTTGTACAATTTTAAGTTTATCAAGCGTAGAATTAATTGTGTTATCAATATCGATTTCGTTTCCTGTAATTTTGATTAGTTTTAAATTCGGCATAATAGCTGCTTTTAATTCGTCATAGTATTTTTGCTCAGCCCATAACTTTTCTGATGTTGATTTTAAGGATTTTTTATTCTTTTGATTTTGGAAGAAAATGATAAATACAGCGAAAACCGATGTAATAATTGCAGGAATAGGGAATTTGATAAATAGCAACAAAAGAATGGATAAGACGATTGCCGCGTTAATATTTAGATTCAGTACTCTTACAAAAAAATTATTTACACTTTCTAAAGTAAGAACTGTAAGAGCTCTTTCTTTGTAACCTCTTGGTATGGTAGAAGTTGCTTGATAAGACGAATATAGGAAGAAATTGAAAAATTGTTTCATAATATCTGTTTCAATTTCTTTTACAAGTTTTGCTTGATATTTAATACATAAAATCATATAAATGTTTTTTAATATAAAAATCAAGAAAATTCCAAATCCTAGCCATATAGGTGAAATATTTACAGGTAGTTTATAATAAAAATCAGGCTTTAAAAGAATTAGAATAAATGGGTAAACAATAGCAACGCCAAAAACTTCCAGAACAGAAGCGAAATATGACATTACAGTGTAAGCGAATAATTCTTTTTTCTTGTTATTAGCAAAGTATTTGATGAATTTTTTTAAATTAACTAAAAACATAAAATGATTATATCAAAAAATACAGAAATAAGAAAAACAGGCTTGATATTATCAAGCCTGTTTTTTTATTTCTTAGAAATAACTATTCACCAACAATGTAATCAGGAGCGCCGAACATCCCTTCAATTTCTTCTAAAATAGCAGAAGGTTTTCTAGCTTGATTACGTTGAGCAGCTCTTCTTTGAGCTTCTTTATCTCTTTCTTCGCTAGCATTAGTTAAGTGGTGCAAACCTGTACCAGCCGGTATTAAACGACCAATAATAACGTTTTCTTTCAAACCTCTTAATAAGTCTTTTTTACCTTCAACTGCTGCTTCAGTTAAGATTCTAGTAGTTTCTTGGAAAGAAGCTGCCGAAATGAAACTTTCAGTATTCAAAGACGCCTTGGTAATACCTAAAAGCATATATTCACAAGTTGCTTCTGTACCACCGGCATTTCTAATTATTTCATTTTCGTGTTCAAATGCTTGAAGTTCGATAAGTTCACCTGGTAACAAATTAGTATCTCCAGGGTCAACAACTCTAATTTTCTTAGTCATTTGTCTAACGATAATTTCAATATGTTTGTCAGCGATTTCAACACCTTGAGAACGGTAAACACGTTGAACTTCGTCAACAAGATATTGTTGAGCAGCTCTAGGTCCGCAAAGTCTAATAACATCTTGTGGGTTAAGAGGACCGCTAGTTAAAGGTTGACCTTTTTTGATTTGCTGCTTGTTAGAAACAAGAATACTTGCATCAATAGCGAATTTGATTTCAGTTCTACCATTATCTGTAACTAAGAATAATCTAGGAACTTCATCTTCTATTTCAATTTCAGCAACGCCATCAGATTCTGCAAGAATAGCACAATCTTTAGGCTTTCTGCCTTCAAGTAATTCTTCAACTCTTGGTAAACCTTGAACGATGTCGCCAGTTTTTTGTCTTTCAAATACAAGAGTTGCTAACATATCGCCACGTAGAACAAGAGCACCAGCTTCTAATTGTAACATAGTCCCTGGGCTGATTAAGTATGGACGTCCATTTCTTATAACTATTTCATTCTTAGAAACAGAAATAACTTTACCAGATACAGGTGCTAAGTCACCTTTAGCAGTTAGTTCTTGGTCTAGTCTTACAAATTCACCCTTTTTAACTTTACTTTCTGATGAAATTTTAACTCTAGATTCGTAACTATCACAGTTAACAAGTAATCTTCTTGAATCTGTAAGTTTTTCATTAATAGCTGCAACCCCATCATTAATAGCTAGAACTTCTGTTTTAGCTACTGGAGTTTTAGGTTTAATAACTTCACCATTATTAACAAGTAATTCAGTTTGAAGGGCTGCGTTCATTTTCGAATTGCCTTCCAATTCACGACGAACAATTAATGTTTCAAGAACAACAATCTTTAACTCTCCTTGTTCGTTTAATTCAACAAGACCTTTTAAGTGAGATAAATAACCTTGCATTTGAAGAACAAGGCTTGTTCTTGTTAATGTAGCACCGTCGATATTTCTAACTCTTGCCCCATCTTTATATTGAAGCTGAGTAACAGGAACCATACTGATTAGATTGTCTGAAGAATTAAATCTAATTGATACATCTTTAGATTCAACATTAAGAACTTGAACAGGTCTAATAAGAATTTGTACAGGCTTGTCTTCTATACTTTCTTCATCATCAGACATACCAAGAGTAGATTCTATTTCTTCATCTAAATCATCGATATCTAAATCATCAAAATCAGATTCCATAATAGAGACAATAGAAGTTTCAGAAGCCTTTATACCTTTAGCAATAACAGTTCCTTTTTCAACAACTGCGCCTTCTTCAACTTTAAGTTCGCTAATGCTTTGTAAAGTATGAACTTCTCCAGGTCTAACTGTTATTTCATGAATAATATCGTTGAATTCTTTAAACTCAACAATACCATCAATGTGAGTATAAATATCTTTTACAACTTCTGTACCAGCGGTAACGAAAGTTCCATTTTCAACCATCTTTAAAGATGAATCTTTATTAATTTGATGAACTTCTTCAGGAATGAATACAACAGTACCAGGTTTTGTTACTATTTGATTTTCATCGACTTCGACATCAACGTATTTGATTTCACCTGAGGAAGAAACAGAACATTCATCATCAATAAGTTCAGCGATAATCATACCATTTTCAACCGTTGTGTCAGTTGGTGTTTTAACGATATAACGCTCACCTGTTTTATTAACTGTCCAGATTTGTTCTTTTTTCGTTTGTTCAAAGGTTGCATTTGAAGGGATTAAAGATGCTATAACAATAGTAATTTCTTTACCTTTAACAATTTTGTTAATAGTTTCTCCTTCAAACTTAACTTGTTCGATTTCAAGGTCTTCTGAATAACGAACCTCACCGCCGTGTTCACAAACAGTTAAGGTTTCAGCTAGTTTCTCACCTTGTTTAACTTTTTGTTCATTTTTAACAAGAACTTTAGAGCCGCCTGGAAGGTTATAAACATCACCACCAATTACCCAAACGATACCATTCTTGTTAGCAGTTCTTGAAATGTTACCTTGTCTGTCTTTCTTTTCATCTGCAACAAAGTCTTCAAAATAAACTTCTCCAGATAAATCAGAAGTGATATCTTTTGTTGCTTTTTCAGTAAGACGGCTACCATCACCAGATGATACAGGTTCATATTCAGCAAGTTTATATCCTTTTTTTACTTCCATACCATCGTTAAAGTGTATAATTGCACCTGCTGGAATATGACATTTTTCAGTTTTCTTTTCTCCAACAATTTCAATATCGGATTCATAAATAGAAACTTGTACAATGTCACCGTGGCGAGTTCTTAATTCTCTGGTTTTGATAGAAGATTTAACTTTACCATTAACTCCAGCTTCAACCGTTTTCATAGCTCCAGAGCCTTTGAATACACCACCGGTGTGGAATGTTCTCATTGTAAGCTGCGTACCAGGTTCACCAATTGATTGAGCCGCGATAATACCGATTGCTTCACCAATATCAACAGGTTTTTGAGTAGTAAGAGCCCATCCGTAACATTTTTGGCAAACACCGTAATCAAGACCACAAGTTAAACCAGAACGAACTTTTAATTCAGTTAAATTAAGATTTTTAATTTTTCTGATATCATTTCTGTCTAAAGTAGTGTTTGCTTTAACTAGTACATTACCATTAGCATCAAGAATATCTTGAGCAACAGTTCTACCCAATAATCTGTCAACTAGAGGAACAATAACAGTATCACCATCCATAATCGGCTTCATATTGATGTATTTATCAGTACCGCAATCTTTAGCACGAATAATAACATCTTGGGCAACGTCAACCAAACGTCTTGTTAAGTAACCAGAGTCAGCTGTTTTTAAAGCGGTATCAACCAGCCCTTTTCTTGCACCGTATGATGAAATAATATATTCGGTAACTGAAAGACCTTCTTTAAAGTTAGATTTAATAGGTAAGTCGATGATTTGACCTTGCGCATCAGCCATCAAACCACGCATACCAACTAATTGTGAAACCTGTGATAAGTTACCTCTTGCACCAGAGAATGCCATCATATATACAGGGTTTAATTTATCAAAATTTTCAACTACTTGTTCTGTTAATTTTGCAGTTGTTTCAGACCAAGTGTCAATAACTTTTGTATATCTTTCAACCTCTGTGATTTCACCTTTTAGGTATCTGTTTGTTGATTTTTCAATTTCTTCTTCAGCCTGTTTTAACAAATCTTTTTTTACAGCAGGAACTGACAAGTCTGCAATAGAAATAGTAACACCAGACTTAGTTGCATATTTGTAACCAAGGTTTTTAAGAGTGTTAGCTAATTCAGCAGTCTTAGCTCCGCCGTATTCAAGATAAATTTGGGATAAAAGGTTCTTTAACCCGCCTTTGTCCATTTGTTTGTTAATAAATTCAGGAGCTGCTTTTGAGTGTGTGTATGTATTTTCCATATTTATATTTCCTCAATTTCCTTTTTAATTAAGCAAGTGCTTTTCTAACTTCTTCGTTAAATATAATTCTACCAACGGTTGTTTCGATACGTTTTCCGTGTTCATCTCTAACAACAATCTTATCGTGTAGTTTTATAACTCCAACTTCAAGAGCAGAAATTGCATCTTGGAAGTTATAGAAATAACCTTTTACAGGCATTTCAGGATCTTTTAATATAGTCAGGTAATACATACCAAGAACCATATCTTGAGATGGAGTAATAATAGGCTTACCGTTAGCAGGTGCCAGAATATTGTTTGTAGCTAACATAAGCATTCTTGCTTCCGTTTGAGCTTCAATAGATAAAGGTACGTGAACCGCCATTTGGTCACCATCGAAGTCAGCGTTAAATGCTGTACATACCAATGGGTGAAGTTGAATAGCTCTTCCTTCAACTAATTTAGGTTCAAATGCCTGAATACCAAGTCTGTGAAGGGTTGGTGCACGGTTTAACATTACCGGGTGTCCTTCAATTATCTCTTCCAAGATATCCCAGACTTTAGCTTCAGAACGTTCAATCATTTTCTTTGCTGATTTTATGTTTTGAACGTGTCCACGTTCTATTAATTTATTAACAACAAACGGCTTAAATAATTCTATTGCCATTTCTTTCGGCAAACCGCATTGGTTTAATTTTAATGATGGTCCAACAACAATAACTGAACGACCAGAGTAGTCAACACGTTTACCTAACAAGTTTTGACGGAAACGACCTTGTTTACCTTCAATAATGTTAGACAATGACTTAAGTGCTCTGTTATTTGGACCAACAACTGTTCTTCCGCGTCTGCCGTTATCAATAAGAGCGTCAACTGCTTCTTGTAACATACGTTTTTCGTTTCTAACGATGATTTCAGGTGCGCCCATTTCTAACAATCTTTGTAAACGATTGTTTCTGTTGATTACTCTTCTATATAAATCGTTTAAATCAGATGTAGCAAATCTTCCGCCATCTAGTTGAACCATAGGTCTTAAATCAGGTGGTGTAACAGGAAGTACATCCATTATCATCCAAGTTGGTTCAGTTTCTGAGGAAATTAATGAATCAAGTAATCTTAATCTCTTAATTAATTTCCCTTTCTTTTGAACAGAAGTAACATGACCAGCTAACTCTGTTCTGATTGATTCTGCTAGTTCGTGAATATTAATTTCGCTTAATAATTCTTTTATAGCTTCTGCACCAATCCCAACTTTTAGGGTTGATTCTTCATTTTCCATTAGAAAATCTTCATATTCTTCTTCTGATAAGAGTTGAAGTTTTTTGAAGTTAGAATCACCCGGATCAATTACAACATAGTTGTTGAAGTAAATAACTTGTTCAAGATCTTTAAGGGTCATATCAAGGAGTAAACCAAGATAAGACGGAATACCTTTTAAGAACCAGATGTGAGAAACAGGAGCAGCCAACTTAATGTGTCCCATTCTGTGACGTCTAACCTTAGAATCAGTAACTTCAACTCCGCATCTTTCACAGATAATACCTTTATGTCTTACGCGTTTGTATTTACCGCAATAGCATTCCCAGTCCTTTGTAGGACCAAAAATTCTTTCGCAGAACAAACCATCACGTTCAGGTTTTAAGGTTCTATAGTTAATAGTTTCTGGTTTTGTAACCTCGCCATAAGACCACTTCAATATTCTTTCAGGTGAAGCGATGCTTATGCGTATATAATCAAAATAATCAATACTTGTAGACAATTTTCATTCTCCTTTATTAATCACCGAGTGTAGTTGACGTTTCAAAGAAATTGATATTTAACAATTCAGAATCGATGTCTGAAAGAGTTCTCTTTGGAGCAGCTTTTCTGATATCATCCATATCACTCATTAAGTCAACTTCTGTCCCGTTTTTCTTAGCAACAGTAATATCCAAACCAATACTTTGTAATTCTCTTACAAGTACCTTGAAGGATTCAGGGATACCCGGTCTCGGGATATTGTCCCCTTTAACAATTGATTCATAAGCTCTGTTACGACCGTTAACATCGTCAGACTTGATAGTAAGCATTTCTTGAAGAGTGTAAGCTGCACCATAAGCTTCAAGTGCCCAAACTTCCATTTCTCCAAATCTTTGACCACCAAATTGTGCCTTACCACCTAATGGTTGTTGAGTTACCAATGAGTATGGTCCGGTACTTCTTGCGTGGATTTTGTCATCTACCAAGTGAACAAGTTTAAGAATATATGAAAGACCAACTGCAATCGGTTCATCAAATCTTTCACCTGTTCTTCCGTCGATTAAGTAAACTTTTCCGTCTTCTCTTACCCAATCGCAACCTGATTCTTTTATACCTCTTAGTAATTCAGCTTTTGTTGCTATTTCAGACTGGTTTTCACCATATCTTTCATCAAATGAAGGTGCTTCATAATGATCTTTTGTTAAGTAAGCAGCTAAGCCTAATAAACATTCGTATGTTTGACCAACGTTCATACGAGAAGGTACACCCAGTGGGTTAAGAACTATATCAACCGGTGTTCCGTCCGGTAAGAATGGCATATCTTCTTTTGGTAATATTCTTGATACGATACCTTTGTTACCGTGACGTCCTGATAATTTATCACCAACTGATACTTTACGTTTTTGTGCAATATATACTCTGATTACGGTGTTTGCTCCAGGTGGTAATTCGTCACCTTTTTCTCTGTCAAACACTTTAACATCAAGAACTCTACCGCCTTCACCGTGTGGTACTCTTAATGAGTTATCTTTTACGTCACGAGCTTTTTCGGCAAAGATTGCTCTCAATAATTTTTCTTCTGGTGGGTGTTCTGATTCACCTTTTGGTGTTACTTTTCCTACCAAGATATCATCAGCATATACTCTTGCACCGATTCTAACAATACCACGTTCATCTAAGTGTCTTAATGCATCTTCTGATACGTTTGGTATTTCTCTTGTTATTTCTTCCGGTCCAAGTTTTGTTTGTCTTGCATCTATTTCAAGTTTTTCAATGTGAATAGATGTGAATACATCATCGTGTACGCATCTTTCTGAAAGTAAGATAGCATCTTCGAAGTTATATCCTTCCCAAGGCATATATGCAACTAATACGTTCTTTCCGAGTGAAAGCTCTCCGCAACTTGTTGCTGCACCGTCTGCTATTACATCACCCGCATTAACTTTATCACCTTCGTGAACGATTGGTCTTTGGTTAATACATGTGTCTTGGTTAGAACGTACATATTTCATTAATGTATGTATATGTTGTTTACCGTGAACGTCTCTTATAATGATTTCTTCACCAACAACTCTTTCAACAACACCGTCAGCTTTTGCAACCACTACCATGCCTGAGTCTTTTGCTGCTCTAGCTTCAAGACCGGTACCTACAACAGGTCTTTCTGTGATGAATAAAGGTACTGCTTGACGTTGCATGTTTGATCCCATCAATGCACGGTTAGCATCATCGTGTTCAATGAACGGAATCATTGATGTTGCAACTGAAATTATCTGTATCGGACATACACCAACGTAGTCAACCTTGCTTGAATCTGACATTGTAAATTCTGAACGATAACGAACAGGAACTTGCGCTTCTTTAATGCTGTTGTCAGGGTTTAATTGAATATCAGCAGGTGCTACACGGAAGTTTTCATCTTCATCAGCTGTTAAATAATGTACTTCATCAGTTACAACACCGTCTTTAACAACAAAGAATGGTGATTCAACAAAGCCGTAATCATTAACTCTTGCGTGAGTAGCTAATGAACCAATCAAACCTGCGTTCGGACCTTCTGGAGTTTCAACCGGACAAATACGCCCATAGTGTGAAGGGTGAATGTCACGAACTGCAAATCCTGCACGTTCTCTTTGTAAACCGCCAGGTCCTAATGCTGATACACGTCTTTTGTGGGTTAATTCAGCCAGCGGGTTAGTTTGATCCATAAATTGTGATAACTGTGATGAACCGAAAAATTCTTTTAATGATGCTACTAATGGCTTAGTGTTTAAAAGATTTAACGGTGTTAATGTTTCTGAATCCTGTAAAGTCATTCTTTCTTTTACGATTCTTTCAATTCTTGAAAGACCAACTCTGAATTGGTTTTGTAATAATTCACCAACTGAACGGATTCTTCTGTTTCCTAAATGGTCAATATCATCAAGAGTTCCTTCATCATATGTTAAGTTGATTAAGTACTCAATTGATGCAACTATATCTTGAACGGTAAGTGTACGTTGGTTCTTAGATATGTTTAAGTTAAGTTTTTTGTTTAACTTGTAACGACCAACTCTACCTATGTCATATTTCTTTTCATCAAAGAATCTTGCTTCCAATATTTGACGACCGCCTGCTGCTGATGCAGGATCACCCGGACGTAGTTTCTTATAAACCTCAATTAATGCTTCATCTGTTGTTTCTGTTGTATCTTTGTCTAAGGTCTTTTTCAAAAACTCAAAGTGAGTAAACAATGTTTCCATTTCAGAAACTGTTATACCCATTGCCTTAAGTAATGTTGTTGCAAGAATCTTTCTGTTCTTGTCGATTTTTACATATATTAAATCGTTTGAATCTGTTTCTATCTTTAACCATGCACCTCTGTTAGGTATCATTGTTGCGTTATATAAACGTTTTCCGGTCGGTGAAACTTCTCTCTTGAAATAAACACCAGGTGAACGTACTATCTGCGATACGATAACACGTTCTGCTCCGTTTACAATAAAGGTACCTTTATCAGTCATTGTCGGAATATCTCCGATATATACTTCTTGTTCCTTTATTTCACCGCTGTCACGGTTTACTAATCTTACCATTACACGTAGCTGCTTTGCATAGGTTGCATCGTGTATTCTTGCTTCTTCTACTGTGTACTTTGCATTGTCAAAGGTATAGTTTGGCAGAAAATGTAATTCTAATCTGCCTGTATAGTCTTTAACAGGACTAAAAGCCAGTAATTCTTCTTTTAAGCCCTCTTTTAGAAACCACTCAAATGATTTCTTCTGCACGTCAATTAAATCCGGTAAATCATCCAATCTCGTGTTTGGAATGCCCATCGGAGTTACTCTTTTTGCATATTTCGTTGTCGACATTAAATCACCTCATCTATTCTAATGGTGTACATAAACTATATAAAAAATGTATATTTGCTATATTATTTTTATCTTTTTCGGACTAAATCCCCATACATACGCATGTTCTCTAATCGTACTACTTCAAAATCTCTCGTCAAGATTAAATGTATATACTACAATCTTTGTTTACAAAATTTTACATTTATTTTGTAAAATTTTGTTAAGTGGTTTTGACTCGTTTTTATAATTTTATTTTTATATAAAAAGAGGTTAGCCGTATTTTACGGCTAACCTCGGAAGCGAACGACTTACTCACTATTCGCTGCACCCGAAAGCGATTGTAACGTGTTCTCTCGGATTTATTGATGATATTTTGTATCCTTTGGCATCTACAAGGTATGCTACTTCGTCTCCTGTGGATTGTACTAATCCCATTGTTCCTGAAAGTGCTGTTCTTGTGATGTCGATTGGAGCTTTAACTGTTTGATATAATGCTCCGCCAAGGCTTCTTGCTGATGCGCCAAATTGACCTTGGAAGATATCTCCTAATGCGATACCTGTTCCATTAGATACATTTTCTACTGCATTACCAAGGTTAGATATCATACCACCTGTTGTTCTTCCTACAATACCGACCATTGAGCCTGCCCAAGTAAATGGTGCTGCCATTAAGCGGGCTACTATGTTTGGTTGTTTTGAACAATCTACTTGTGCGGTTAAGATTTGTTTTGGTAATTTCGCTTTGCATCCGTTATGGCTAATATCTGTGAACGCTAATTTTAATGCGCCTTTTTGACAGCCTGATGGTCTAACTACTTCTACTACCTTACCTGTTACTTTTGAACCGCATGGGAAGAATTGACCATCTATTGTTACATCTTCTAATGTATTTGCTGCAAATATTTGACCTACGTGTGATGATTTTGCATTGATTTCATCTAAGAATTTCAATTCTAATGTAGGAATTTTTACGATTTCTTCATTTTCTACATAAGCGGTTTTATCTGTTGGACATGCCGGACATACATTGTTTGCAGTTGCAGGATTTGTATCATAACCCATTGCTACTCGAACATTTTGTAACATTGATGCAATTTCTGCTCTTGTTGCTTCTGCATATGGACGAATCATTTTGGTATTTGGCGATGTCTTTAATGCTCCACTTTCTAATGCTTTTGCTATAGGAATTTGTGCCCATTCAGGTACGCTGTTTCCATCTGTGTAGCAAGATAAGATTTCTTTTGCTTTTGCTGCATCCATTTCAATGTTTATACCTTTTGATAATGCGCATAATGCTTCTGCTCTTGTTACATTATTGTTTGGCTTAAATAATCCGTCAGGATAGCCTTTTAGTAAGTTTTCGTGTACTGCTTTTGCTATTACTGAATTTGCCCAGTGGTTCATTGGTACATCTTTGAATAATGCTTCTGACGAACATCCGCAATCGTTTTTGTTAAATCCTTTTACTATCATTGTTGCAAATTCTGCTCTGCTAATGTTTCTTGATGGCTTAAACATTCTGTCAGGATAACCTACTACTACGTCATTCATAGCTAATTTATCAATTTCACAAGATGCCCAGTAGTTGTTTGGTACGTCCGGAAACATATTCATGCTTGGTACATTTGCTGCTGCACCTGTTACATTACTGAATTGTGATAAATCTAACGGTACCATTGTCTTTTTTATTGCTTGAATTGAATTCGCTGTGCTTATTTGTATTGGACAGCTGTTTCCATCCATTTTTCTTTCATCTCGTAGAATCGGCACGCCGTTATTTGCTACGGGAGCTTCATTTAAACAAGGAATATCTGTTGCTGCTCCGGTTATTGTTCCTTCCGGTAATACTGCTGCACCCATTGTTGTACTGTTTAAACCGTTTGTACCTATTGCATATCCTTCACCTCTTATTGTTGCCGCTGATGAGCTGCAATCGCCGATGTAGTTATTTGAACCATAAATTGCGTTTGGATATGCATAAACTTGGTTCATTGAACATCTTGATGCAGGACCCGCACTTGGACATACTGCACAAGACGGAACCGCTGGTTCTTCGCAACTTGGTGCTTCGCAACCACAGCTTGGTTCTGTCTGGCATGGACACGCTTGACCCGTTACCACCGGCATGTCTTCTGATGGACAACACGATTCTGTTACAACAGGTCGTTGTTCACATGGGCACGCTGCCATTGCTGTATTTAGTGAACACGTTGCTATTCCAACGGCAATTGCAGCTGCCACAGTCAGTTTCTTTATCGTCATTTTTACCTCCTTTTTCTCAGATAGACTTTTCCCGAGAAAACTAACTTCTAAATTATGTGTTTGTTTCTCCTTAAATTCATTACCTTATAGGGGTATACACCTGGATTATTTGGTTTTATAATGTTTATATGAAGAAAAATCTTGGAGCTTTTATCGTGCCAACTGGGGTTGGTGCTTCTGTAGGCGGATTTGCAGGTGATGCTTCGCGTTTTGCTGCTAAATTTGCTGAACATTTTAATTTGATTGTTAATCCCAATGTTGTTAATGCAGGTTGCTTTTCTGGCATTACAAACAATATGCTGTATGTTGAGGGATTTGCTATTGATGAGTTTTTTAAAGGAAATATTTCTTTAGTTCCTAAAAAAAATAATAAAATTGGGGTTCTTTTTGATAAGGCTATTCCTAATAATGTTTTAAATGTTCATATTAATACTATTAATGCAGCGAAAATTGTTTATGGGCTTGATATCATTGAACCGGTTATTACTGATGATAATGTTGGGGTTTATTTTGAAAATAAAGGAAATTACTCGGCAGGTGGGCTGTCTAACCCTGAAACCCTTTTAAGAGCAGCTAAAAAACTTATTTCTAACGGCGCTGAGGCTATTGCTGTTGTTTGTCGCTTTGAGGCAGATGATCCGGATGATTCTCAAAATTATTCCTCTGGTATTGGGGTTGATCCTATTGGGGGTGTTGAGGCGATTATCTCTCATTATATTACCAGAGAACTTCTTGTCCCTTGCGCTCATTCGCCTGCTTTTGATGATATTTCTATTTCTACTGATATCGTTGATCCGAGGTGCTCTGCAGAATATATTACTCCTACTTTTTTACCTTGTATTTTAATAGGGCTAAGTAATGCTCCTTTAATTTCTAAAAATGAAGGGTATTCTATTAATGATTTAAAATTTTTAGCAATGCCGTATAATTCATTAGGCTCTATTCCTGTTTTTGAATCTTTTAAAAGAAATATTCCTGTTTATGCCGTTCAACAAAATAAAACTTTATTAAGTATTACGAATGATATTATTTCCGGAAAATGTGGTATAGTATATTCATATGACGAATTATTGGAGAACTTAGTATGAAAAAAGCATTTACATTCGCAGAAGTACTACTTGTCCTTATGATTATTGGGATTCTTATAGGGCTTTGTATGGGCGCTGGGCAGGTTAGCTTAAGAAATGCATATAATCTCTATTATTATCGTACTTATAATGCTTTAACTACAGCTTTTGATAATTTTTTATATTTAAAAAAACATGAACAAACAGATGCTGATACAGGTATTGTACTTCCTGTTAACAATTTGGCTTTGGCTTTTCAACAACATTATTCCGATATGATTAACTCTGCTGATGGGACCAGTGTTACTTGTGCTGGTATTAATAATGATCCGTTTTTCGATTCTTGTACCGTTACTGTTCCGCGTGTAAAAACTCGAGCAAATCAAACAGGACAAGATTCTTACTATGTTGTTTTTCACTGTGGATATTTGAGAACAGCGTATACTAATCCATATACCGGTGAGGTTAAGCAGGCTGGTGAACCTTCTGGCTTTGGACCTATTATGATTTTAATTGGTAACGTCCAAACTAATGGAACTTATAGTCTGTCTAAAAATGATGCTAATATTATTGATAATCCTAGTATTTTACCGGCTTATGCTGATAATGGGGTAATTGGTCGTAGAATTGAAAATGGTACTGATGTTCCTACTTATGATCCAATATTCCCTCGGACATACAGAGAAGCATTATGTGCAACTTATGATAATACTGATCCTAACTCTATATTTAATTATCTTAATGATAATACGTTTTTTAATATTGTTACCTATTGTACGGGTGTCTCTGGAACGGGTGCAGATAAGTATAAAGGTGGAACTGTTAAGTTACTTAAACCAAGTAACATGAGATTTTAGTTATTTAAATGCTATTTAACGGTATTAAAAATCCTATCGCCTGCATCTCCAAGTCCTGGTAAGATATAACCGTTTTCGTTTAAGCCTTGGTCTATTGCGGCTGTAAATATTTCGATATCCGGATAGAAGCTCTTTATATTCTTTATTCCTTCAGGGGCTGCAATTAAGCATACACATCTTATGTGTGACACATCTAAACCTTTACCTTCATACATTCGGATTGTTTCTAACAGAGAATTCCCTGTTGCTAGCATTGGGTCTGTCAGATAAACATATGTTTTTTGTGGATTTTCAAATTTTTCAGGTAGCTTGTTATAATACCATACGGGTTTTAGGGTCTTTTCATCTCTATACATACCTATATGTCTGATTTCTGCTCTTGGTAGCATATCTGATGCTGAATCTGTAAATACCAAACCGGCTCTTAATATTGGTGAAATGATCACTCTTAGACTCTTGTCTATAGATTTTGTTTTAAATTTCATTAATGGCGTTTCTACTTCTATCTCTACCTGTGGTAAATTTTTAGAGGCTTCGTATAGTAATACATTTGTTATCTGTCTTGTTGCACATTTTACACCCATCGTATCTGTATTTTTATCTCTTAATATACATAAATTTTCATTTACTACAGGTGTTGATATTACATATACGTTGCTATAATTCATCTATTTATCCTTCCGTAATTTTTTACCTATTTCTGTTACCTTGTTGTTTGAATTATCTAACCATTCATCTGCAAATTCAAGAAGGTTTATAAATTGTATATTTTCTTTGGTTACCTCCAATTTTAAGTCTGCATCAGACATATTTGCGTTGAATGCTGCTATACCAAAACAAATATCCATAAATTTATTGTACATATCATAAAGCATATGTAATGACTTGCTTAGGCGAGTAGGCTCGATTACTTCTATATAATCTACATTCTCACCATCTGTTATTTTATCAGGTGGATAAAGTTCTAATGAACGTGAGCCTGCCATACCGCTAAACTCAACTGTTGCTTTTGTACCCCACGGCAAATGTAGGTTTTTATCTTTTATTATAAATTTTATATATACGTTATTATCTACTATTTTAATATCACTTATATAACCTACTTGTACCCCCATCAACTTTACGGGAGAACCTATTATTAATCCGTCTATATCGGACATAAATATTTTATGTGTTTCATATTCTTTTTGGCTATTTTTCCATAAAATTGTGCTGCCTAGAAGTATTAGCAGTAGTACAATTATCCATAAGAGTATCTCTATTCGTATATATTTCTTCGCATTTAGCATATTGTTATTATAATACAAACCTTTTCTTTTCTTATTATATTATTTACTATATTCTTTAACTTCCCTTGTTTTTCGTTACTCTTTATCCCATTGTTAAGTTTTGTAACAAAATTATATATTTTTAGCAATTTTAATATTTACGCCTCTTTATAAGGTTACAAGTTTACAATTTAAGAATGTAGAAGAATATGAAAGGAGAAGATTATGAACTTATTATCAAGAATCCCAGTAAAACCTCTAATGATTGGAACTGCTTTATTGTCGGCTGGTTTGAGCGCTACTATTGTTGGCACGGGATTTTTACCCAAAGGCATTCAGCACAAAAAGGAGATGCAACAGAGGGAATTACAATTAGAACAATCTAAATTGACAGATGAAGATAAAATGTTGTATGCAAAGTTTTTTGAATTATCTGATAAGATAGATGAAGTGTGCAGAGATAGTAAATATGAAAATGCAAAAGAATGGCATTCGGAATTGGATACTCCCAGTGACAAAGAACGTATAGATCGAAAAAATAAAATTATTGAAAGAAATAGATTTATTGATATGAATATTATAAAGCCATTAGAAGAAAATCCATATTATTCAGGTGCTCTTGCCGGAGCTGGTCTTGCTTTATCGGGACTCTCAGTATTAATGACTGCAGCAGCACTAAAAAAATATTATAATGGTGGCGATAAAAATCCAGTAAATACTGAAAGTGTATAAGGATAATTAGTTTTTGTAATTTTTACTTATTTATAACATTGGAATGCGGATAGCCAATCAACTATCCGAATTCCAATGTTTATAATAGCGTTAGTTTAAAATATTGTTAAGTTTTGTAACAAAATTATATACTTTTGGCAATTTCAGTATATAACAAATACTTTATATATATGAGGATACTAAACACGGAGCTATAGAAGCAAATGGCATATTTGTTATTATTACATCAAAAAATGAGCCTGAAGCGCAAAGTCAACAAGTTGACTTTAGCTCAAACTTCTATTGGCACCAGAAAAGATAGAATCACTAAAAGAATTGAAAGTGTTCAAAAATCTTATGCTAGGAAGCAGTCAAAATTACAAGCTCAAGCTAAGCAAATGACTTCATTTACAAATTCTATTATGAACCAACAAATGATGGCAATGCAACAAGCATATCAAAGTGTAGATGCAAATACTTTACTTTTGACTTATGCTGATGGCAAAAATACTTACTATAACAAAGACTATGCAGAAAAATACAATGCTTTAGTTGAAGCACAAAAACAAGGTACTGATTCTAAGGCTTATAAAGAAGCATCCGATAAATTGAATGAATTACGTGAAGATACGAAATTTCAGAAAGCATATCAACAAGCACAAGAGCAAGCAATGGCATATAATAATAATGTTGCATTCCAAAAACAAATGCAACAACAATTTATGAATACATTTACAACAAACGTAAGTGATCAAGTGTCTATTTGGTTAGAATGTCAAACACAAGCATTAGAGGATGAAGAACAATTAGCACTTGCTCCTCTAAATGAAGAAGATACATTAATCGATATTGAACAAGCATCGAATGAAGCTCAATTATCTTATGCTCAATCCAGATTGGAAAGCATTGAATCAGCTCTTGAAAGCAGAGCTCAAGAAGCACCTAAGTTCGGAGCTTAAGATAGTTTTTAAATTTAAAATAATTATTTATCCTCACAATTACGAAGTCGTACTTGGATTTATTCAGGTACGCTTTTTTTTGTATTTTTGATATCATTTTAATTGTGGAGGTTAAAATTTAGGGATATGAATTACGATTTAAAACTGGCTGAAAAATCTTTGGTAAAGGAATTTGAATATATTGATGATGTAAGAGATTATAACCAAAAAAAAGTTTTACAGGCGTTTATTGATAATAAGGTAGCACCTGAGCATTTTTATACTGTTTCAGGATACGGGCATGACGATGTCGGTAAAGAGATTTTAGACAGGGTTTTCGCACAAGTTTTCAGGGCAGAAGCTGCGATTGCAAGAAACCATTTTGTATCAGGAACTCATGCTTTGTCTTGTGTTCTCTTTGGAAATTTGCGTTATGGTGATAAACTCGTATCGGTTGCAGGGGAACCATACGATACAATGCAAGAAGTTATAGGTATTACGGGCGGAAAAAGGGAATCTTTAATCGGACATGGCGTTTTATATGATGAAATACCTCTTACAAAAGAGCAAGAAGTAGATTTTGAGTTATTAGAAAAAAATATTGATAAAACTGTTACTATGGTCGAAATTCAGCGTTCAAGAGGATACTCAACCAGAAAATCATTAAGTATTGATACCATTAGGAAAATAGTAGAGATTGTTAAAAAGAAAAATCCTGATTGCATATGCTTTGTTGATAATTGTTACGGCGAATTTGTCGAAAAGCTAGAGCCGTTGGAAGTGGGTGCAGATATAATTGCCGGTTCTTTAATTAAAAATCCCGGTGGTGGTATTGTTGAAACAGGCGGATATGTTGCAGGAAAAAAAGAGTACGTTGAGCAGACGGCTATGGCGTTAACAGCTCCTGGAATAGGCGCAGAAGGTGGGGCAATGTTAAATCAGCACAGATTGATTTTCCAAGGATTGTTTATGGCTCCTTCTGTTGTTGCTGATGCGGTTAAAGGCGCTGTATTGGCTAGTAAAGTCTTTGAAGATATCGGGTATAAGTCTACTCCTCGTCATGATGAAATTCGGACAGATATTATTCAAACTATTATTTTTGATAAACAGGAACCGTTAGAACATTTCTGTAAAACAGTCCAAGCACTTTCTCCGGTAAATTCATACGTTACACCTATTCCGGATGATGTGCCGGGGTATGAAGATAAGGTTATTATGGCTGGCGGAACTTTTATTGAAGGCTCTACAATTGAACTATCTGCAGACGGACCGCTTAGACCTCCTTATGCTGCTTATATGCAGGGCGGGTTAAATTATGCTCATATTAAACTGGTTTTAGAAGGTATTTTAGAGGGTATTTAAAAAATGTCTGATTTTGTTCATTATACAGTTATGAAAAATGAGGCAGTTAATATACTTGAGCCAACTTCAGGGAAAATTTATGTTGATTGCACTTTAGGCGGCGGTGGGCATAGTGAGCTTCTTTTGCAAAAAATTGCACCTGATGGTCAACTTATTGCTTTCGATATCGATGATGAGGCAATTGCTGCCGCTAAAAAAAGATTGAGCGGGTATAAAAATTTTACTATTGTTAAATCCTCTTATATTAATATAAGAAGTGTATTAAACGATATGGGAATTAAGAAAATTACAGGTGGAGTACTACTTGATTTGGGAGCCTCTTTTCATCAACTTACAAATGCAAGTCGTGGTTTTTCTTTTTCTAAAGATGCCCCGCTCGATATGAGATTTGACATGCAGGCCGATTTTTCTGCTTATGATGTGGTTAATTCCTATAAAGAAGATGATTTGGTAAGAATATTTTCTGAGTATGGGGAAGAAAGGTTTTCTAAAAGAATTGCAAAAAAGATTGTCGAGCAGAGAAGAATTTCACCTATTAAAACTACCCTTGAACTTGCTAATCTTATCGTAGATGCTACACCTAAGATAAAATCGCATATTCACCCTGCTACTAGAGTGTTTCAAGCTATCAGAATTGAAGTTAACGGTGAGTTAAAAAATGTAAACATAATTCTTAATGAAGTCTTGGATTTATTGGATGTAGGTGGTATAATTTCTGTTATAAGTTTCCATTCTTTAGAAGATAGGCTGGTTAAAACAATTTTAAAACGGGAAGCTCAAAATTGTAGGTGTAATAATCTTATATGTACCTGCAAGCCACCAAGAATAGAGTTGTTAACCAAAAAACCGATTTTACCTACAGATGAGGAGATAAGGGTAAATCCGCCTTCTAGAAGTGCTAAACTTAGGGCGGCTAAATGTATTAGAGTATGGGGGTAGTCGATTGGCTCAATCACTCGCTAATAATGATTTATTTACAGCGTCTAAACTTAATACAAAGTTAAGTAGCAAAGAGGCTTTTGTAGATAATCCTTTGGTTAAACCTGATTTTAATCGTGTTATTGAGGGGTATTTCCCTAAGGAGAATTTTGTTAGAGATATGGCTATTAAAAAAATTAATACTACTTTATGTGTCTTGCTTGGGGTTATTGTTTTGGTTTCTTTTGCAAGTTATTATTTTGTTCTTTCTACAGAATTGAAACTTAATGAACTTAGCAGGCAAACTATTTTGCTCAACGATGAAAATACTGAGCTTCAAAATAATTTAGATAGGTTAAAATCTTTTAATAACGTTGATGCTACAATGCAAAAAAATAATTTTTTACAAAAAGCCGATATGGTTATTGAAACACCAGAGGTCTCTGTTGATATTAATTCTCAGAATAAGCGTAAATCAAAGCGCGTATTTAAATGGTCGGTTGGATATTAGTTTTTGATATTTAAAATAAAGAGGTGACAAGAATTCTCTTGTCACCTCTTTTTAATCTCTTATGTAGTCTTTAAAATGCTTTAATTCATTTGTTTCTCGGAGTTTTTCCAATGCTCCTGTTTCTAATTGCCGTATCCGTTCTTTTGAGTATCCCATATTTTGACCTATTTGTTCCAGTGTTTTATAATCCTCATTGTTTATTCCAAATCTGCAACTAATAATTTCTTTTTCTTTTTTGTTTAAGTAGCTCATCAACTCATTCATCCCATTTAGTAGCATGTTTTTTGTGGTTATATTCTCCGGAGATTTATAACTCTTGTCAGTTATATAATCCTCAACGGTTAAGTCTTCTGTTACAGGAGTATCTAAACTTATAGGTTCCTTCATTAATGAATTTTTTATTAATTTTAACTTCTTTTTATCAAACCCTGTTAACTCCATCATTTCTTCATCAGTTGGTTCCCTTCCTGCTTTAAAGCTGAAATTTGAATACGCTCTTTTATATTTTCTTATTTTGTCCTGCATATGTACAGGAATTCGTATTAATCTTGATGTGTTAGATATGGCACGTATCATAGTTTGTTTTACCCACCAAGTTGCGTATGTTGAAAATTTATAACCCTTTTTGTAGTCAAATTTTTCAGCTGCTCTAATTAATCCTAACGCACCTTCCTGTACTAGGTCCATAAATAATACACCATGACCGGTATATTTCTTAGCTATGCTCACTACTAATCGTAAATTCGCACTTACTAATTTTTGTTTCGCTTTTTCTTTCTCTTTTCCTCTCTTTTCTCGAATTAGTTTACCAAGTTGTATTTCTTCTTCCTGACTTAGCATTTTTGTTCTGCCTACATCTTTTAAATACATTTGTAATATATCATCTGTATCTAATATTGAACTGAAGGTTTTTATTTCATCTTCTTCTTTATTATCTAATTCATAATCCCAAATGTATTCCTCATTTATTCTTTTTAACGGAAATCCCATATACTTTCCTCCTTAATTCCTCTCCTCTTATTAAGACGTTTAATTAAAAAAAATGTTTCCTTGTGTTAAAATAGTAACAAATTTTATTATTTAGTTGTTTTAATCCTATAGGTTTATTATGCGAGTCAATTGTATTAATAATTTAAATTTTCAGCGTCGTTTAACATCTTCTGAAGCGAAGGATGTAAACGGTTTGCACCCTAAAATACAGACGGCTTTGGGACATACAGGACAAAATATTTTAATAGTTCACGACCCTTGCTTGCCGGTTAAACCTGAAAAAGATATGGGGATTGGGTATTTGCTTTCAGATATGGGTATGAAGTTTTTGAATGATATTAAGACTCTCTTAGGTATTACGGCTGTTGAGGTTCATCCTCAAGGTGAGTATTATGTCTCTAAAAGAAGTGGTTTTTGTTGTCCTTATTCGGGAACTGCATTGTCTCTTGGAGCTCATATTATTCCGCCTGAAGTATTATTGCAGGAGGATTTTGGTAAGTTATTATCAAAAGGGGATATTAATTCACTATATGAGCTAAATAATTCTTTTGAAAATCAGAAATTTGTTAATTTTGAAAAATTTGTTACAAAGGATTCTCCTTTTGAGCGGGTTTTGCGAAAGGCGTTTTTAAATTTTCAAAACCTTGATAAAAATTCTGGTTTGATGCAAAAGTTTAAAACTTATTGTCTTAATAATGCTGATTGGCTTGAACCCATGGGAGTTTATGATGCTTTAGTGAATAAGTATAAAAATAATTCAAAATACTGGACAGAGTTAGATCGAAATCTGTTTAATCCTGATTACAATTCTTCATTTAAAGAAAATAGATTAAAACAGATAATGTCTGAGGGACAAGAAGAAATAGAATTCTTTAAGTTTAAGCAATTTATGGCTGAAAAAGTTCTTGCAAAATCGAAAGAAAAATTAAATAATTTAGGTTTAAAACTTACAGGAGATTGTTTAATTGGTTTCAGTGAAGCAGAAAAATTTGCTTTCCCAAAGGCATTTGTGAAAGATAAATCTATCGGTTGGGGCTTACCAGCTCTGGATTATGATTCAATTTGGGATGCTAATTCTCCTGCTGCTAAACTCTTAAAAAGGAAAGTTGAATTGTTTGCAAAAAGGTACGATTCTATACGGTTTGATGTCGCTTGGGCATATTTGAATCCCGCAATTAAAGATTTAAATACCGGTAAAACTGAGCATAGGCACTTGAAAACTGACGCAATTTTAAGAATGATAGAGAATACTGTGCTTTCTGTTAAAGGTAGAGATTTCGATTTAAAAAATTTAATATATGAGTTTGAGGCAAGTGGAGAAGATTTCCCCTTAGATAAATTTAATCGAGAATTTATAAAAAACAGAACAAAAGTTTACTCTATGCAATATATGAGTAGACAGTGGGGACATACTCCTGCATTTGTTAATTTTTTCGATTTTCCAAAAGAATCTTTGCTTGTAGGTTTAGGAAATCAAGATGTTTTACCTATTAAAGTTTTTGCAGAGATTAAAGAGCTTGATTTTTCAAAAGTTGAGCCAGATGAAAAATATAAAATTCTTTCTGATACATTTGGTTGTGATATTAACAGACTAAAATCTAGTTTTGAGCTTTCTGAAAATCTAACTAGAAGATATCACGATTTGTATTCATTAAAGATGGTTCAAGCTGAGATTTTATCAGAGAAGTATAATATTCCTATAGAGGAATTAATTAATAGTCCGACAGAATTTGCAAAAGTTAAAGCGGCAGAAGCCTTTGTTAGTCCAAATTCTATGTTTTATTATATGGATGTTTTAGGACGTAGTGATATATTAGATTCTCAGGATTTTAACGGAATAAAAAATTATCGTTATAGAATTTCCAGTGATTATTTGAAAGAATATAATAATGCTGTTTCTAAAGGCTTTGGGGTGAATATGTTTGATATTTATGAAAAACGCTTTAAAGTCCTTGGGCTAGATAAAAAGTATCCTGAGTTGTTTAGTAAAATACAAAAATATAACAAAATTATTCAGGAACCGGAAATTAATGCTATTGCTAAAAATAATAAATTTAAGGTTATGATTTGCTCGGGTGCTTTATTGTGTTTAACTGCATTAATATTATTTATGAGAAAAACTGGAGAAATAAAAAATAAAAGCAGTCATTAGATAATGACTGCTTTATAAATTATAAATCTACCTAATATTATCTTACGTATTGGCTGATTGATGTTGTAATATCCGTTCCACCGTATAATACAGAGCTTTTTGATAATATCATATTATAACCTTCAGCTTTTGCTCTTTGAGCTATAACTGAATTAATATTGTCTTCGATTTTTTTAAGTTTTTGGTTATATGACATTTGCATAGTTTTTCTTCTTGCATTTAGTTCTTTGTCATATCTATCTGTTAATTGTTTTTTCTTTAAAGCATCAGTTTGTTTATCAACATCAGCTCTTGCTGTTGCAATATATTTTTCAAGTTCTGCTTTGTTTCTAAGTTGTTCATCTTTTAGAGCTTTAACTTGTTGAGAGTTTGATACAATTTTTGCTACGTCTACAACTGCTATTCTAAAGTTGCTAGGAATGTCAGAGATAGCCATATTGTTTGCACCAATACCAATTCCTAAGCCAATAGCAAAGCAAGCTACAAATATTTTTACTAAACTCTTTTTCATTTATTTTCCTCCTCTTCAGTTTCTCCGTTAATTGCGCTTAAAAGAGCTTTATTGAACATTTGTTCATAAAATTCTGTATTAATATTTAATTTTTTCCCTACTTCAAAAAGCATACTAATGAAGTCTTTATCAAGAGTGTAATCAATATGCGATAATATTTCGTCAAAAGAACTTACTATTTTACTAAAATAAATACTTTGAGCATCCGAAATATCGACCTGTAACTCTAGATCCCCAATGTAACTTAAAAGTTCTAAGGTCGCTTCAGCCTGTTGTATTTCCAAAGAATATGCTAATCTCCCTACACTTTGTGCAACTTTTTTAGAAAAAATCCTGTTTGTATTTGTTTTATCTATTTGTATACTTAACTGTTTGCACTCAAAATTTATATCCATAGCTTTTTGTATGGACTCAAATGTCGGGTATTTAGTATTCTCAAAAAGAGCATTGAATTGTTTTGCAAGTACATATTGCGCAACAATTTTAAATTCTAGTGGTGGTTCAAGACCAAGAGCTTGAAGTTGATAAATTGAACCTTTGCCTTCATTATAAAGGTTTTCATAAGTATTGGATATTGATTCAAGTCTATCTTTGAGCAATGTTTCTAATAATTTCTTCCTTGCTTCTATAAAGATGTCCTTAAGTGTAAAATATTCTTCTCCAAAATACTTATCAATTAATCTTAAAATTTCAGTTACCGGAGAAGTTAAATATGTTTTTATAAGCTCTTTCCTAATATCAGTAAAGTCATCAGTATAACCGGATATTGCACAATGAAAATCCCCATCAGAAAATTGTAATAACGCAAATATCATGTTTAATTTTTCCCTTGTAATTTGGGATTCAATTTCTATATTTCCGATTAATAATTGCGAATCAGCTTTTGATATTTTTTTGTAAGAGTTTTGTTTGATTTTGTAACTGTAAACAATTTCTTCATCATCTACGTCCCTATACATAGACGATACAGCCCAAAGACTAACAATTTGTTTAGGAGTTACAATTGAAGGCCTTACAAATTTTTCAAATATATCTTTGCCATTTCCGAATTCAGGAATATTACTTTTTGCATTAGATAAAATTTCTAAAAATGGAGTTTCAAAATCCTTTTTACTGAATACTTTTAGTAATTGTAAAACTCTGGCTGCATATTTCATTATTTGTACGGTTTCAATACCAGAAATCTCAGAGAAAAACCAGCCGCAGCTTGTATACATTAACATTGCATGTCGTTGAATCTCAAGTAATTTCATTCCTTTGACCTTCATATCGTGATCTAAGTCTGGAAGAAAATATTGCTCTTGAAATTTTTTAACATTAGTTTCGCTTCTGTCTAAAATAACATTGATATAGTTATTTCTAGCTTCATTTGGGTCTTTAAAGTATTTTTTCGCATGATTTTTATAAATTGTAACAGTTTCATCTCTTAAATAATCGAGAGCATCTCTAAGCGGTTTTCTCCATTTTTGATTCCATCCCGGATGTCCCCCTGTTGAACAGCCACAATCTTCACACCATCTGCCAACACCGTGAAAACAGCTCCAGGATGATACTGGTTTAATATCTACAACCCAATTACTTTTATGCTTTTCCAAGTATTCGCCATAATTTGTAACTTTGAATCCTGCATCTTTTACTTTTAGCTTATAAGCGTATGAAAGCCCCATATCACCAAATTTTGTGTGGTGACCATAGCTTTCACCATCTGTTGCGATATTAACTAGCTGCGGGTAATCTCTCAAATCAGAAATTCCATCAACTAGTCTTCGAACAAATTTGTTGCCATCTTTAAGCAGTTCATCAAATGCAACTGACCTTGAAATAGCTCCGTCATAGAAGAATAAATCTATGTATTTACCTGGAGCTGATTTAATGTAATATCTGTAAGATCTTGCAGGGTCAATGTTTCCCCAACTTACATCAATCCAATCTTTATCACTTTCTTTTTTTATTTTTTGAGCTTGAAAAGGTGATAGTATAGTAAACTTTATTCCATTTTCAGCCAGAACTCTTAGAGTATCATCATCAACTGCCGTTTCAGCAAGCCACATCCCTTCAGGAAGATGTCCGAAACGATATTCAAAATCTTTTATGCCCCATTTTACTTGAGTTTGCTTATCTCTCTCGTTTGCAAGAGGCATAATCATGTGGTTATAAACTTGTGCTATAGCATTTCCATGCCCGCTATGCTTTTTACTACTTGTGATATCAGCTTTTATTATTCTTTCATAGGTTAAAGGTGCATGTTCTTCCATCCAAGATAATAAGGTTGGACCAAAGTTAAAACTCATATATTCATAGTTGTTTACTACATCTAAAATTCTGTTTTTACTGTCAACAATTTTAGATACCGAGTTTGGATTATAACATTCTTTACAGACTCTTTCGTTCCAATCGTGACAAGGAGCTGCACTTTCTTGTAACTCAATGGCTTCTAACCAGGGATTTTCCCTAGGTGGTTGGTAAAAGTGACCGTGGATGGTCAAATACACATCATTTTTTGGCATACTATCTCCAGCTTTATTTTATACTTTCAAGAACTATAACATCTACCCAAGCATCGCCTAATGCTGTTGAAAACAATTTCCCTGTTATTTTTATTTTATCTTTAGATTTTAAATCTATAAATTTTTGAGCATCAGTTCTTTTCATAAACAATTTCAATTCTGATAGTGGAATATCGTGTTGAGTATCATCTCTATAGACCATAAAACTTATATAATCCTCTGTTGCTCTTAATGCTGGAGGATAATCTAAACCAACAGTAGAAAATTTATCAAATTTTGCGGTCATAACAATTGTTTTATTTAAAAACATAGAAGGGTTAGCAACTACTGCAAGCGGAGTTACTTGTATTGCATTTTGCTCTATATTATTTGTTTGCTGACTTGTTATTGGTTTTGTTGTAGACTGTTCTAGAACAGGATTAGGTGCTGATGTTGCGGGTTGTATTGATGTCAGACCTAATATCATTAATATTAATATAGTATATTTTTTAATTCTCTTCATATTTAACACCTCTTACTGTATTATTGTAGCACAGATTTTTTTATTTGTAATGTACAACTTAGTAAGATATTATTTGTTTTTGTAGTATTATAGTATATATGAAAGTTATGGAAGAGAATTTTTTAGTTGCGAAGAATATAGTTGCAGAAACAGGTTTAAAGCATATAGCAATAATAATGGATGGTAATAGACGCTGGGCAAAGGAAAGACATTTACCATCGGCGTTTGGACATAAGGAAGGCGTAAGTGCTTTAAAGAGAACTTTGAGAGCTGCCGATGACTTAGGTATAAAATATATTACAGTATATGCTTTTTCCACTGAGAATTGGAATAGATCACCAGAAGAAGTACGTTTTTTGATGGACTTGTTAGCGTCAACGCTTAAAAATGAATTGGATGAGATGCATGATAATGGTGTAGTAATCAGTTTTATAGGTGATATTGATGCTCTAACTCCTCAATTAAAGCAAGTTGTTAATAATGCTGTTGAAAAAACAAAAGATAATAAAGGTGTGCATCTTCAAATAGCCTTTAATTATGGCTCTCGTATGGAAATTGTTTCTGCTTGTAAGAAGCTGGCTATAAAAGTTAAAAATGGTGAAATAAATCTAGATAATATTACAGAAGAAAGTCTTTCTAAATTATTGTATACATCAGAGATCCCTGATCCTGATTTGCTAATTCGTACAGGTGGAGAAATGAGAATTTCAAATTATTTATTATGGCAGATTGCGTATTCAGAGTTTTATGTGACAAAAAGTTTTTGGCCGGAGTTTAACAAAGATTTGTTATGTGATGCCGTAATTGAATTTGGTAATAGAAATCGTCGCTGGGGTAAGTAGGTATGGAAATTGTTTTTGCAACAAATAACTTGCATAAACTAGAAGAAGTAAATCAAATCAGTGCAGGTAGAGGCGTGACTTTTATTCTTCCGCCAAGTGGATTTAATCCTATCGAAAATGGCTCTACTTTTGAAGAAAATTCTTATATAAAAGCTAAAGAAGCAGCTATCTTGTCAGGTAAATTAGCTTTAGCAGATGATTCAGGGTTGTGTGTTGATGCTTTGAATGGCTTGCCGGGTTTGTATTCTGCAAGATACGCAGAAACACAGGAGTTAAGAATTAAAAAACTTTTATGTGAGTTAAAAGATATAAATAATAGAGCCGCAAAATTTGTCTGCTGTATGACTTTGGTTAATCCAAACGGAGAAATCCTTTATCAAACTAAAGGTTATTGCTATGGTAAAATAACTCATTCACCAAAAGGTTTGAATGGATTTGGGTATGACCCGATTTTTCTGCCCGATAATTATAATGAAACTATTGCAGAATTGCCGGAGGATGTTAAAAATACTATTTCACATCGCTTTAATGCTCTAAAGCAAGTGCTTACATTTTTAAATAATAACCAGACCATTAGTTTTTAAAATAATCGCAAATTCTCTTTTCGCCAAAAGGAAATATATTCCTTACCTTGTTTATTATTTTTTCAGCAGCAGGCTCAGTTAATTTTTTTAGCTCTTCTTTTAAAATAGCCTTTTCTAATACTGCTTTGTTAAATAAATCTGAACATACTGGCGATAAATCTGCTATACTTCTTAATTTCTCGATTTGATGCTCTTTTTCTTGTATTTGCTTTACTAGATTTTCTTTATTCACTCGTTCACCTCATAATTGAGTATATCAAATTATGAACTATAATTAATCACTCTTTTGGTTGATTATTTCAATAATATGTATCTTCTTGCATATATTATATATATTCTGAGCTATAAATGTTAAGAATTGTAAATAGTATAAAACCTTATGATTATTGGAGTTTAAACAAACAGAAAAGAAAAAGATGATAAAAAAGGCAATTTTATAAATTATAAAAACTTTATATAAATAACACAGGATAAAAAATAAGGGGATGTTATTATGACAGGAGATGCAGTACAAAACGTTTCAAATCCAATTTTTCAAGCAAGATTTATCAAAAAATCAGAAGCAAAAGAATTGGATAAAATCAGAGAAGATTATGTTTCATTAATAGAAGAAGCATATGAACTTGAACAAAAAGGCAAAACCGAGAAAGCAGAAGCAAAAAGACAATCTGCAGAAGGTGCAATGTTAGTATATAGAGAAAAGGCAGAAGAGCTTGGTTTAAGTGTAACCAATGTAGATGTTGCCGTAGGAGCAGTAAGCCCATCTCAAACAAATCCATTAGTACCGGAAGGTATTAAATTAACAAAGGCTCAAAGAAAAGAAATTGAAAAGTTAGAAAAACAAATAGAAAAATATCAAAAGAAGCTTGGTAAATATTCAGAAGAATTTATTTATAAAGCAAATAGGACAGTTCCAGAAGAACTAACAAAGGATCAAAAGGAAGTTTTGTATTATCAACAAGAGTTAGGAAAAGTTCAAGCAGAATATCAAGAAAAAACAAAAGAATATGGCATTCCTACAGTAAATGATATAATTGACAAATTGTATTCAATAGAAGATCCAATTAAAGCATCAAAGATTAGAGATCAAATAAAAGATGAATTAAAAGATGCAAATATGTATTTTGGATTTACAAAAGATTATCTAAAAGATGATCAATTTGAAAACGTATCAGAAGTATTGGCAATAAGAAACAGAGTTAATTCAAATATAGAAAGAGGTTACGTTGGCACATCGGCTTCTAATGTAAAAAAATATGAGGGGCAAGATGCTGCAGATGTTGCATCAGAATATGCTCAAGCGGCAGGAGCGGATTTAACATTCAACCGTAGAAGCAATGAAAGAAGAATTGCTCAACTATCTCAAAATGTTGAATATTTCAACGTAGAAAATATTGAAGAAAATAAAGGTAAAAAAGTTTCAGAAATTCCAACTGTAACAATTGACGGTCAAGAAATCAAAACAAGTGAAATCGATAGAGTTACAACATTGGCAGGTGGTGTATATACAAAGGCTGATGGATTAGAAAATATCAAATTAGGTGATATCCGTACAATTGAAGTTGGTGGTAAACAATACAGCCTAGCTCCAATATATAAAGAAAAAGGAGATGAAAATTACAGTACCAGACGTCAAGTTAAGCGTTTAGGTAAAGATATCGGTTATGAATACGAAGGTCTCAAATTGGGTAAGGCTGTGGCTAATACAGCACTAGCATCTATTCCGGCAGTTGCAGCTGCAGCGTTAGATGTATTCAAAGTTGAGTTCCACGATAGAGTTTCATTAGGAATGAATTGGGATATGGGTAACATTGAGTCAACAGTATTTGATGAAATGTATAAAAAGATAGAAGATCAATTGAAAAAAATGGCAGAAGAAAACGGTGGAAAATATGATATTACTAAATTAGGTGATGTAATAGGATTTGAGTACATTAAAGAACTTGATATCGAATCAACTCATCTATGTGCAGCACCGGTAATCGCAACGGCAGCTACTGCATTTATTGCAAGCATTGTTGATCAAGCAATGAAGAAAGAAGAAATTGTACCTGAAAAAGCATATCATGCGGCAAGAGAAAAATTAACATTAGAAATGAAACATAATGCTGCCGGTGGTGATGGTTATATATTGAATGAAAAAGAATTGGATAAAGTTATGGCAGATGTTTTACAATTAGTGAATAAAACATTAAAGACACCAACAGAGCCAGTAGTTCAACAACCAGTAGCAGAAAAACCTGTAGCAGAAAAAGTCGCATTATTTAAAACCGAAGATGTTCATCCATTAGTAAAAGAAACAGAAGATTGTGTTTATCATAATAAGTCAGGTGAATATTGGGATGGTATCATAAGACTTGGTTATGTTGATGCAAATGGAAAAGCAATTTCTAATGAAGCAGATATTGCAGAATTGAGAAAATTCATAAAAGGTGAATTGAACGGATTTAAACCATCAGAAGCTAATATGCCAAAGACTGAAGTCGGTGTAAAACTTAGAAGAACATATACTTGTAAGAGCGGTAATACCTATACTTGGTCACTATGCGAAAAAGAACCGGATGCAACTTTAAGAGATAAATATACATCTAAAGATGCAGCTAGAGATAGAAACGGTAATCCAATATCTTCAAGAATGGTAGACGGTCGAGTTTCAATGGAATCTACACAATATGTTACAACTCCTGGTAAATATTCTTGGAGTTGGGCAGATCAAAATGATCGTCTAAATTTCGGTTCTGGGGTATATGGTACTATTGAAGAAAGAAATGCAGCTCTTGAAAAAGAAAAAGAAAATTTAGCTGGTAGAGGCTATACTATCAAATAGTAATAATATAATTTCTCGGTGAAACAAAAACACTCCCCTTTACTTTTAAAGTAAAGGGGAGTGTTTTTAAATCTTAAAGATTGAAACTATGGTGTAGTTTGATCTTGATTTTTAATTGCTTCAATCAAGTCTTGAATTTGTTGATTGATATTTGTTAATTGAGAATTTGTATCTTGTATAGAATTATTACCGTTTTTCATTGCTTCTTGCAAATCAGTAAGTAATTTTTCTATATTACTTGTATCAATAACAATTTCAGGATCATTTAGATTTTTAACAAGATCTACTAAAGCACCTGTTTGACCAGATAAAGATTGTAGTAAATTGTTAGTTGTTGTTAAATCTAAAGTATTATTTTTGATAGCATTTATAATATCAGCTGTATTTTGTACTCCAGAATCAACAATATCAATCTTTAAGTTAGTAAGTAGAGTTTCTAATGATGTTCCGGCATCTTTAAGAACTTCTTCTAGTTGTTCTTTTGTTAGTCCATCACTATTTTTAGCTAAAAGTTCTTCTAATTGAGCAATAACAGCATCAGCTTTTTCAATTGTGGTTTTTAAGTAGTTGTTATTAACCGCCATAGCTGCATTTAAGCTGCTTAATAGAGAACCTGCATTTTCTAAATCACCCATTATTTCATCAAGTTTACCTAAAATGCTTGCGGAATTCGTTTCATATAACGCCATATATGTTTTGAAGTTGTTTGACAAGTTTACTACTTCATTATACATATCACAAACTTTTTGATATAGAGCTTCTAATTTTTCGTTAGTTTCTTCAAGTTTGTCATTTAAGTTGGCATTTCCGCTATTGTAAGAATTAATAAGTTCTTCAAGTAATGCATTTAATTCGCTACCATCCGGCATTGAATTTCCAATACTAGATACAAGGTTTATAAGTGTTTGTAGAAGGTTATTGGTTGTTGTTAAATCTACAGCTCCAGCTTTTATTGCGTCAAGTATAACACTTATTTTTTGATCCATATAATTAGCTGCATCGATACCTAACGCATCTAACATTGCTTGTAACTTAGTTAAGTTTTCTTCACTTTGGTTCTTCAATAATTCTTGTAATTCAGCATAAGTTAAGTCATCACCTTGATTTTGTTCAATTTGTTCAAGGTTACTGATTACTTCATTAATTGATGCTTGGAGATTATCAAGTTTGTTAAGCATCATATCGCCATTTTCCTTGATATTAGTTAACTCGTTTGATATATCGCCAACTTTATTAGAGAGGGCTTCAAGAGCATCAAAGAACTTATCAGAATTTGCGGTATATTCTGCATGGAATTGGTCAAATTTATCTAAACCTTGTTGAATTTTGTTCAAGATTTCGGTAAGTTTTCCATCAATGCTTGCTAAGAAATCTTTGATTTCATCAAGTTTTACATTGATTTCTTCTTGTGTTGCGCTATCATTATTTGCGATTGATGTCAATTCTTCTACAAGTTTCAACAATTTATCCATTTGAGAGTTACTTAATGAAGTATTCAAATCAATTGATGATAATAAATTGATAATAGTATCCATTGTTTCTTGATTATCATTAATATATTGCTTGAAGGATTCAAGTTCTGCAATAATCTTGTCAGCCGCATTGTTTGTATTGTTATTAATTGTTATGCCAAGATTTTCAATCATTTCTTTTAATTGTGCAGCTAATTTTTCATCCAGTTTTTCAAGTTCGGCGATTAAGTTTGCATAATTTAAGTCGCCTAATTTATCATCTGCGCTCTTTAATAATTCAATGATTTGAGTTCCTTGTTCTATTAATTGTGCAGTGTTTTCTTTTGTTTCATTTTGAACCTTAATCATTTCTTGTAAATAAGCATTTTGTTGATTTGAATTTTGAATTAGTTGTTTTAAGTATGAAATATAAGTAGTTTGTGCTTGATCATTTTGATCAATTATAGTGTTGAACTTATCAAGTACTTCGGATAGTTTTCCGCTGATTTCGGTTAAAGTACTGTCAATACTTGCTAAGTAGTCTTTAATTTGATCAAGTTTTGTATTAATTTCTTCTTGGGTGACACTATCTTTATCTGCTGTTGTTTTTAAATCTTCTACTAATTTTAGAAGTTCTTCCATTTGAGTATTGCTTAGTGCAGTATTCAAGTTAATAGAATTTAATAGATTAATGATATTTGTCATCGCTTCATCACTACCAGCTATATATTGCTTAAATGATTCAAGTTCTGCGATAATCTTATCAGCAGCATTATTTGTATTATCATTAATAGTGATACCGAGTTTTTCAATCATTTCTTTCATTTGAGCAGCTAATTTTGCATCTAATTTTTCAAGTTCAGCAATTAGATTTGCGTAGTTCAAATCACCTAACTTATCATCTGCGCTCTTTAATAATTCAATGATTTGAGTTCCTTGTTCTATCAATTGTGCAGTATTTTCTTTTGTTTCATTTTGAACTTTAATCATTTCTTGTAAATAAGTGTTTTGTTGATTTGAATTTTTGATAAGCTGTTCTAAGTATGAAATATAAGTAGTTTGTGCTTGATCGTTTTGATCAATTATTGTATTGAACTTACCAAGTACTTCGGATAGTTTTCCGCTGATTTCGGTTAAAGTACTGTCAATACTTGCTAAGTAGTCTTTAATTTGATCAAGTTTAATATTAATTTCTTCTTGTGTTGCGTTATTATCATTGATTGTTGCTTGTAATTCTTTTACAAGTGCTTGTAATTCTTTCATTTCTATATTAGATAATGAAGTATTTAAATCAATAGATGATAATATATTAATGATTGTATCCATTGCAACTTTATTATCGCTGATTAGAGTCTTGAATGATTCAAGTTCTTCAATGATTGCAGAAACGGCATCGTCAGTGTTTGTATCAATTGTTATGCCCAATTCTTCCATTGAAGTTTTGATTGTTTCAACTACTTCAGCGTTGTTTTCATTTAATACTTTGATAAGTTCTTCATAGTTAATTTTTCCGGTATTTTCTGAAATCTTATAAAGAACTGTTATTGCTTCTTCAAATCTTGTATCAAGTTTTGCTAAAAGTTGTGCTTGTGCATCGTTTGAAGTTACCAATTTGTCTAGGTATTCATTTTGCTTATTGCTGTTTTCAAAAATCATAGCCAGATAATCAGCATTTGTTTTGTTGCCGGCTTTTACATTTTCATTAATTTCTGTTATACCATTGAAGATTTCATTTAATTGTGAACTCATACCTTGAAGAGTTTCATTGATATCTCCAAGTAATTCAGAGATTTGTTTTAGAGCTTCTGCTACTGTTAGTTTACCCTCTTCAATTGATACATAAATTTGATGTATTTGTTCAAGTTGTAGTTTATCTAATGTATTACCTTCAATTAATGCATTATACATAAGTTCCATCATTTTTTCAGAAGTGATTTGACCTTTATTGTATGCATCTAAGAATGATTGTAACAATTCTTTTAATTCTCCAGTTTGGCTAGAGATTGTTACTTCCATTGATTTAACTATTGTTGAAATTTCATTGATAGCATCAAGTATTTTTTGGTTTCTTTCTTCTGCTGTTAATTCACTGTTTTCATAGATTTCAGTAATTTTATTTAGTAATTCTTCATTATTCGTATTAATGATAGTACCTAATCCGTCGATTTTGTCGATTAGTTGTGTGTTGCCATCTTTAATATCGGCCCATATTAATTCAAGAACAGCAACCAATGAGTTATTTCCATTTTCGATTGCTGCTTTAATTGTTTCCATATATGCAATAATTCCGTCACCGTATTGCTTGATTAAATCATTGTTTTCTTGTAAAGCTACTAATATATTATTTAGTAATTCTAAGCCTTGTTTTGTTAATTCAACATTTTCAGATGTATTATTATTTATATTTTGAGCAAGTTCTTTTACAATGTTCATTAATGCTGTCATTGTTTCATAATATGCTTTATCTTGGTCTTGACCTGCTTGAATTAATGCTGATAAATTAGCAATGGCTTCAAGAATTTGTTCATTGTATGTATCATCTTTTGCGATTAACTGTTGTAATAGTTCTATAATTTGTTGCAAATATTTTTCAGAATCTTCTTTAACTGTAACGTTCCAAGTTTCATTATTACTCATTGTCGTTTTTTCGCAAGAGCTAAGTCCAAATATAGCTGAACCTAATAAAAGTGCTGCTGCACCATAGTTTCCAAGCCCTTTAAGACCATTTAGTCCTTTGAATCCGGGTTGATTTTGAGGTAAATCTTTTGTTTCTTCTGTAGTTGGGGTTGTTTGGTAGTTAAGAACATTATTCTGCTTTAATAATTTCTTTAACCCTAAATTTTGGTTTGTAATATCCATATTTACTCCTTTCAAGTAATAATTATTTCTTTTTTGTGACTCTCGCTTTAAGGAGTATGAATATTTTTTTTTGCCTTTTTTTGATGATAATTTTACAAATTGTTACATATTGTTTGAAACTCGTAATGATTTGTTCTTATTAATTAATTCTATTAAAACTGATTTTGCTTTAATTAGTTGTTTATCTTTTTTTTCATCAAGTGAAAAATCACCTGTATCAATAATAATATTTGGAGTGATTCCTTTTTTATTAATATCGTGATTAAGTGGTGTTAAATATTTTGCTATTGTTAAGTTAATACCTGTTTCATTAGGCAGAGGTATTACGTTTTGTACCATGCCTTTACCAAAAGATTTATGCCCTACAATTGTTGCTAATTTATAATCTTGCATTGCTCCAGAGAAAATCTCACTGGCTGATGCACTTGCTTCATTTATAATAATAACAATGGGTTTATGAACTTTAGGAGTAGAAGGATCTGCTTTTATAATGTTTTTCCTTCCGTTTCTTGTTACTACACTGACAATTGGTCCGGAATCAACAAATGATTCTGCTATATTTACAGCATTATCGAGTAATCCGCCAGTATTCCATCTTAAATCAAGGATTAAGCCTTCGCAGTTTTTTGTTTCTTCTAGTGCTGTTTGAAATTCTGTTTCCATTTCTGCACTTAGAAAGCTGCTTAGGTTAATATAGCCGATGTTATCATATATTTTAGTTTCTATTGTTTTTATTTTTATTTCTTCTCGTTGTAATTTTTTTTCAAATATATTGTTATCTCGTTTTATTGTAAGTGAGACATAAGTATCTTTAGCTCCCCTTATCATTTCTGCAACTTGATCTATTTTTTTACCATTGCATTCAATGTTTTCTACTTTCAAGATTATATCATTGGGCTTTAATTCTGCTCTTTGTGCAGGGGTATCGGGCATAACGCTAAAAACTCTTATTTTCCCTGAATCGTTATATATGTTTACACCAATTCCGTATATTTTTGATTTTATTGATGTATTTAGGTTTTTAAATTCTTCTTTCGTTAAAAAGTGTGTGTATGGCTCATCAAGACTTGCAATCATTGTATCGATTGCTACTTTCATATCATCTTCTGTTTTTATTTTATTTTTGTAATGCTTTTTCCATCTGCTCCAATCTTGGTGATTTAAGTCTGCTTCGATGTATTGTTTTTCTATAATATTTGAAACCATTTCAAAAAGTTTTTGTGGCTCCATTTTTTCGGTATTTATAAGTAGCCTATTGTTTTTTAACTCCAGTGTTTTTAAATAGGTACTATAAAAAATTTTATTTAGTCCTATAAAACATATTATTATTGCTATAACTATTAAATATTTTTTATTCATATTCTAATTATAGCAATAATATATGGTTACTATCAATAATTCTTTTTTATTTTTTTAGGATAATATTTTTTGTTTATGCCGCAAAAATATTTTTACTTTCATCTATATTAATTTCCATAATGTCATCTTTTATTTCTTCAATATTAGATATTCTGTTTTTTTGAAACTCGTTTAATGCTGCTTTATTTTTTAAGAAGTTTAGAGATTCTTGTAGTTTATTACTTTGGCAGGCTTGTGCAGATATATTATAAATATATGTTTCAGGAGAAATATATATTTTAGTAGTATAATCATCGGTTCGTTCTATAACGTGTCCAATATTTCGCTCTTTTTTCTCTGCATTTTCAAAGATTTCTTTGGCGAGTCTGCGAAGAGTTTGTTGATTTCTTTGCCCCGATGAATGTGGGTTATTTCTTATTGAAAAATCTGCTACCATATTTTATATCCCTTTTTATTTTCCTTTATCCCTATTTCCCTTATCGGCAAATTTTATGAAAACTTTAATTTTTTATTATAATTGTTACAAATTGTAATATTCTCTAATAAATAAGCCCTGCAATTATTGCAGGGCTTAAAAAAGAGAATGAGAAAGGAATCCTATTCTTTAACATATTCAGCATCAATAACGTCATCATCTTTTGATGAATTGTTATTTGAATCATTTGAGTTGCTATTAGTTTGAGCGGTCTCACCTTCTTTTTGTACTTGTTCGTATGCTTTTTGAGATATTCCGAACATAGTTTGTTGAAGTTCTTCAGATAACTTTTTAAGTTCATCACTTGATTTGTTTTCATCAAGAGCTTTTTGAAGAGCTGATTTATTTTCATCAAGTTTTTTCTTATCATCCTCAGAAATTTTACCTTCGAAATCTTTAACAATTCTATCGGCAGAAGCGATAAGAGAATTAGCATTGTTTTTAATTTCAGCTTCTTCTTTCTTACGTTTATCTTCACTAGCGTTAGCTTCAGCTTCTTTAACCATCTTTTCTATATCTTGCTCAGAAAGGTTAGAAGAATTAGTAATTGTGATTTTTTGTTCTTTATTTGTAGCTTTGTCTTTTGCTGAAACATTAACGATACCGTTAGCATCAATATCAAAAGTAACTTCAATTTGAGGTATTCCTCTCATAGCAGGAGCAATTCCTTCCAATCTAAACATACCAAGTGATTTGTTGTCACTAGCCATAGGTCTTTCACCTTGAAGTACATTAATATCAACTGCAGTTTGATTGTTTTCGGCAGTAGAGAACACTTGTGATTTAGATACAGGGATTGTAGTATTTCTTGGAACTAGAGGAGTCATAACCCCGCCTAATGTTTCAATACCTAATGTTAATGGAGTAACATCTAACAATACTATATCTTTAACTTCACCAGCAAGTACGCCTGCTTGGATTGCAGCACCAACAGCAACTACTTCATCAGGGTTAACTGATTGGTTTGGATCTTTACCGGTATATTCTTTTATTAATTGTTGAACAGCAGGTATACGAGTAGATCCCCCAACCAATACAACTTCGTTTATATCATTTTTGCTTAGTCCTGCATCTGATAATGCTTGTTCTACAGGTTTTTTACATCTGTCTAACAAATCTCTTGAAAGTTCTTCAAATTTAGCTCTTGTAAGAGTCATTTCCAAGTGTTTTGGACCGTTAGCATCTGCTGTAATATACATTAAGCTAATTGGTGTTTCAACAATAGTTGAAAGTTCACATTTTGCTTTTTCAGCAGCTTCTTTAATACGTTGCATTGCTTGTTTATCTGTTGTTAAATCGATACCTGTATCTTTCTTGAATTCTGAAGTAATCCAATCCATAATTTTTTGGTCGAAATCATCACCACCTAAGTGCGTATCACCAGAGGTTGAAAGAACTTCGTGAACACCATCACCAATTTCAAGAATTGATACATCAAATGTACCACCACCTAGGTCGAATACTAGAACTTTTTCTGGTTTATCTTTTTCAAGACCGTATGCAAGAGCTGCTGCTGTTGGTTCGTTAACAATACGAAGAACATCTAACCCTGCAATTTTCCCGGCATCTTTTGTTGCTTGTCTTTGTGCATCGTTAAAATATGCAGGAACAGTAATTACTGCTGATGTAACTTTTTCTCCTAAGTATGCGCTTGCATCATCTGCTAGCTTTCTTAATATCATTGCAGAAATTTCTTGAGGAGTATAATCTTTCCCGTCAATGTTCTTTTTATAATCTTCACCCATATGACGTTTTATTGATGCAATTGTTTTATCAGGGTTTACTATTGCTTGACGTTTTGCCAATTGACCTACAAGTCTTTCACCGTTTTTAGTAAAACCTACTATTGAAGGGGTTGTTCTTGTTCCTTCTGCGTTTGCGATAACGGTTGGGTGCCCCCCTTCCATTACGGCGACTACTGAGTTTGTTGTACCTAAGTCAATACCTATTGTTTTTGCCATTTTTAATATCTCCTTTTCTATGATTTTTTAATAATTTATTTACTTCAATTACATTATTATTAAATCACTTTTTTTCAAGAATCATTAAAAAATAAACAAAAAATTAATATTTTAATTTTTAAGCCAAATAATCTAAAATTGCTCCACCGATTTCTTCATTTGGATCAAACAGTTGATTTTTATTTTCTCGTAAGGAATTTCTAATTAGCATTGCAAATAGTGGTCCAAATGCGTCCGGTATTTTAGTTTTTCTATATATTCCGGCTAAAAATGTTTGGATATTAGGTGAATCAGTATTATTAAATTTCGATAGTGTAGGGTATAATTTATCTACTCCTTTTACCCCTTTATCGAGCATTCTATCAATTATATATAGATTCTCCAGAATTTCTTTTTCATCATTTGATGATTTTAGGTTATTTTCTATTTCAAGAAGTGCTGATTCTTTTTTATTTATTATGGGTGTCAATTTTTCTGTATCAAATTGACAATAATTTGTTGTTTTATTCGGTAAAATTACTGTTCCGTACATACTTTCTCCTATGAATATACAAATGGAGGACCATTCTTTATTTCAAATAAAATATTATCGGCCATGACTTTTAATTCTTCATTAGATTTTCCGTTAAGTTTTTGTCTGTAAAATTCATTGCATAGTGGATTTATTGCCGCATCTTTTTTAGCTTTGAAATTCCTTAATTCCGTTGCTACAAGTCTTTGTTGTAGGTTTAGTTCAATTTGTGCATTATATTTTTTTACTTGGATGTCTTTTATTGCTTCAAATACACTTTTCCCAATATAAGAGAGTGCACTTATACTGCTTATTCCTATAAATAAATTCCTAAATTGTTTATTATCGCTGTTCATTAACCAATCGTAAAAGAATGAAAGGTAGTCATTTACGTGTGAAAAATATGTTATTTTATTTCTGCCGGAGCCTCCCATAACTTGGTTGGCTTGTTCAATTGGTACTGTTATATTTTCTATTAACTTATCTGTTAGTTCTTTTTGCTTGTCTTCTGGGAGATTTATTTTTTTTATCGTTGATTTTATATAATTTTCGTCAGCCCAGATTGTTTCTAATAATTTTTCAATATATTTAATTTTTTCATTGTTAGCAGGTTTTTCTTTGTTGATTTCGTTTATTGTTTTTTCAATTTCTGCTTTTATTGTATTAATGTTTGTTTTTAGGGCTTGGGCATTTTTTCTTAAATTTTTCATCGCCAAAAAGCCAAGTCCAAATATGCCAATAATTGTTCCGATACTTGTAATTATATATTTTAAATTATTATTATCATTATTATTTGATTTAAAATTAACATTTCCTGTACTAGAAATGTCTTTTTGCCTCTTACTGCCAATATCTAATGAGAATTGTCTTGCTTTTTGTGAAAGAAGGCTTCTGATGATTTGAATTTTTCCCTCAAAGCATTGCGCTTCTACTTTTACTAAGTTTTCTTGTAAATTTTTTTGTATATCTGCTTCTTTTTTTCTTATCCATATATCCTTGCATCCATCAATGAAAATTTTCCCCATAAATGCCATAGAACTAAGTGCAATTACTCCAGAACAAGCCTGAATAGTTTTTTTATTTGGAGAATGAAGCATGCTGTAGATACTTTGGTGTAATTCGTTATTTATGCAGTGATTTCTTGTCAGACCCGGTAGAGGGTTTTTATCAGGCTTGGATATATGTGAAACAAATTTTGAGCCGATAAGAATACTTCCCATTACTCCCAGTGCTCCTATACATAAAGGTATAATTCCATTTTTCTCTTTATCTTCTTTTTCGTACAATTTAGGTGGCATTTGGGATTGGTTTGATATTACAAGTGTGTCATATGTTTCGTCTAATGTAATATCTTTTATAAAGTTATTTACAACTACACCTTCCATAAGTGAGGTTTGATTCTTTTTTTGAGTATTTGTCATGTTTCTTTGCGTCATGCGTGTTTCTATGTCTTGTTGTAATTTCATTGTTCTTTTTGCCTATTTCTTTTTAGTTTTTTAATAAATTTTTTTAAATTAAATATTTTCTTTTCTTCACGAATATCTTTATCAGTGTCTTTTTCATTGTTTGGTTTAAATATTTCAAATAATTTAAAAAATTTATTTTTAGCTTCCGTGATAAATTCTTTAATCTTTTGATGTGCTTTTTTTAAACCTTCTAACATTTCTCCAATCAATGAAGCTATTTTTTCTGCTATATTTATTAATTTAGAAAAAGTGGTGTTAATAATTTGTAAAGGTTTTATTATTAGAATATTTAGCGGCAAATTAATAATATTCCCTAATGGTAAATTACTGATTGATTGAGCAAATATTTCTAATCGTCTTATCAAGTGCCCCATTTTATCATTAAGCATCTGAAGCTGTAAGGTGAGAAGTTTAAAATTTATTCTTTGTTTTTCAGATGCACGTTTTTGAGCCTTAAGGAAATATCCTATGGCCTCACATTGATTCCAGCTCATCATGGGCAAGGGGGATGATTTAAAGTTAATTTCACTTCTTTTGCTTCCACCGCCACCCATATTTGAGCAAATTGGACACGCAGACGGTGGTAGTCCGTGAGGGCATAATCCGGCTTTGGGTGACATTGCGGAAGTAATTGTATTATTCACTACTACTTCCTTTACTATTTAATATCCTTGGATAACACTTTAAACCGAAGTGTTATTAAACTAGAGCATTCCGGCTTTTACGGCTGCGGTACAGCTGAAGATGTTCACTTCATTTCCTCTATTTAGATATTAAATTAATTAGAAAGAGTTGTCAATAAATTAACCTAATAAAGAACTGTAATTTGCATTTAATTGAGAAATGATTGTTTCCATATTGGCAAATTGCGCTTCTAATCTGCTTTTGTAGGTATCAACAGATTCTTGCTTTTTAGTTATTTTACTTTGCATATTTGATACTTCTGTTTTAAGAGATGATTCTTTAGTTGTAAAATAACCACCTGAATATAATGTATTGTCAACAGTTGTTTTTAATTGCTTAAATATACCATTTGAACCGATTAGTAACTCTTTAACAGCATCTGAATTAGTTGCTAATGCTTCTTTTAATTTATCTTCATCAATTGTTAACGAAACAGTATCACTAGCCATTGAGCTACTAGCTGCTTCAGTGCTTATACCAATCTGTGATAATAATGTGTATGCGTTATCACTATTAACAGAAGAGTTCATTGTATTTCTAAGGGTTGAATATATAGATTCTAAGGTCGTCTCACCGTGTAAATCCCCATCAATGCCTGTTACCTTATCTATTTCTGCCATTAAAGTGTTATAAGAATCAACAATTTCAGTAAGTGCTTCGGTTAATTTAGTTGTATCCTGTTCTATAGTTAATGTTGTAGAACCAGTTTCTGCTGTGTTAACAGATTTTAAGTTTAGTGTTAATCCTGTTATTCTTGAAATATCAGAAGTAACAGTGTTTGATGTTGAGGTAATATCTGTTCCATTTATATTAACGATTGCGTTATCACCTAAATCTTGAGCCGCAGTGATTAATTTAGTTGATGTAATATTATTACTGCTATCTCTTTCTGTAACTGTTAGCCCCATAACGTCTGTAAAATTACTTGTACCTGCTTCTATATTTATATATGAAGAGCCTTCAACAGAAGATTTTAATACAAGTTTCCCATTTGCTGCATCCCATGATGCAAAAACACCAGAGTCAGGGTCGTTATTTATCTGAGAAATAATATTATCTAAGGTCGTATTTGAATCAATTGTAAAAGTTGCATTACCAATGGTAAAAGTACCTTCAGTAATTTGAGAGGTAAAGCCTGCATTGGCATCGGTTAATAATGTTGAACCGTTTACCTTATATACAGATGAAGCCGATTTGTATGTTCCATCTTCATTTAGCTCTAGACCTAACAATGATACAAAGTTAGAGGTATCGGTGTTTGTACCAATTCTTAACTCATCTTGGGGGTCTGTAGCTGATATTGTTAATATGCCTGTATCTTCATCAATATTAAGTGTTGCACCAGCAGAACTTAGTCTTGATTCTAAATTTGCTATTGTATCATTTTCATCTATATTTATAGTCGTTTTTACGCCGTCTACGTATACAGTAAATGATCCTGCTTGAATTCCTAAATCAGATAATCTTGTATTCCTGTCAGCAACTTCACTTGCCGCTTCTACTGATTCTGCTGTCGTATTTGTGGCTAACTGCTTTACAGTTATATTGTAAGTATCACGAATTGCATCTGAGGTTACAGTAGCTGTAAAGACGTCTTCATTACTTGATGTAGCAAGGTTTGATGCAAAAATGTCTGATTTCGAATTATACATTGAATCCGTGAGAGATTGTAGTGCCGTTTGAAAATTCGTGAAGGAGGTTTTTAAATTTGAAAGTGTTGTTTGAGTTTGTTGTATTGCTGTTAATTGGTTTTGTAGAGAAGTTACACCAAGCTGTTTTACTGATACTAGTGCACTTACCCAAGAATCAGTATCCAAACCACTTGCTAATCCGCTGAATGAAATCGTCATAATGTTTCGTCCTTTTGCTTATTCTTCCTTGTATATTAATTATATTCCACGTTTTTTTGTTTTTCAACCATATAAATGCACTATTTGTGAAGTTTTGTAAAGACGAATTTTTTTTATTATTAAAAATGAACTTTTAATTTTGGGTTTCGTTATATTAATGTCAAAAGAAAGAAAGGGTATAAATATGACAGAAGAAAAAAAAGAAGTTTATGAAATTGAAAAAAGTTTTGTAAAACAATTTTTAGTTATTGTGTGTGGTTCTTTTATCGGATGTTTAATAGCATTGTTGTTAATGGCTCATATTTTAAAGCCTAAATGTCCACCAATGGGATTTTATCATCCTGGTATGATGCCTCCGCCAATTGCTCATTGCCATTGTCCAAAAGCAAGACCGGATTTTGCCAACCCTCCGGTTATGAGGGATCATCAAAAGTTTAGACCTCATCATGTAAAAACTTTTGATAAAAAGTCTTTACCTACTGATAGGGAAAAGCTACCACCTATTAATAAATAATTAATAAAAAAAGGTATAGATTTTAATTCTATACCTTTTTTTATTATGTTTTTATTGTTTTTTAATTAGAAGAAGTATTTTGCTCCTGATTTTCTTCTTTTTCATTATTATTTTCGTGTTCTTCATTTGAAGTATCATTATCTGCAGAAGATTCAGAATTGTTTTCTGTTTCTACAGATTCTTCAGTTTCATTACAGAGTTCAGTATTAGCAGAATTATCTATCGTTTCTTCAGAAGAATTCTCATTATCATTATTGTTTGTTTCTGCTGATTCTTCAATTTCTTCTATATCTTCTTCATCTTCAGCTAGCTGAATACCTTTTATCAGTGCATCTTTTTTAAGTGCTTCTTCAATTTCCTTTTCATCTTTTGCTCTTATAACCGGAATTGATAGCATTAGAGCAACTTGATCACCTTCTTGTTCAAAGTTAAGTTCTAATAAATCTTTATCTAGTTCGACATATTTGGATAAAAGATCAATTAGTTCACCACGCATTTGTTCAAGAATTTTAGGCGTAAGATTTGTTCTATCTTGCATAAGAACAAGTTTTAAACGGCTTCTTGCAACGTCTTTTACGTTACTTTCGGGATTTTCCTGTGGCTTAAAGAAGCTAAAAACCTTGTTATAAAAGTCAGTAAAAAAACTCATCTCTCTACTCCCTCTTATATCTTAGCCTTAATTTCTTTTATCTTTTTCTCAAAGAAGTCTTTTATTTTTCCAAGAATATTTTTATCTTCTTCAAGATTTAAAAATTCAACTTCTTCGCCCATAATCCGTTTTGCAACATTTCGGTATGCTTGTCCGGCTAGCGATTTATCATCATTTACAATAGGATCACCTTTATTTGTTGAAGAAATAATTCCTGTGTCTTCAGGTATTATACCTATTAATTCACAAGCAAGAAGCTCAACAACATCCTCAACGCTCATCATATCGTTTGTTGCGATAAGGTTAGGACGAACTCGGTTTAGTAGCAGCTTATAAGTAACAATTTCTTCTCTCGCTGCTAGCAGACCTATTATTCTGTCAGCATCTCTTATTGCAGACATTTCTGGTGTCGTTACTACTATTGCTTCAGAGGCCCCAGCTATTGCATTTTGAAATCCCTGTTCTATACCGGCTGGACAATCTACTAATATGAAATCATTATCTTTTTTTAGTGTTTCACAGATATCTTTTAGCTGTTCTTCTGTAACAGCCGATTTATCTCTGGTTTGAGCAGCCGCTAATAGTGAAAGGTTTGGATTTTTTTTATCTTTTACTAATGCTTGTTTTAGTTTACAACGTTCTTCTACAACATCAACAATTGTATAAACAATTCTGTTTTCTAATCCAAGCAAAAGATCAAGATTTCTTAAACCTATATCTGTATCTATAAGTACAACTTTGTTCCCTGCTTTTGCTAAAGCTGTACCAATGTTTGCGCTAGTCGTAGTTTTTCCTACGCCCCCTTTCCCAGAGGTAATTACTATAACTCGACCACTCATTCGTCTCTCCTTAGTTTTTTATATATTACTATACTGTTATTCTCTAATACTGCGACTTCTGGTGTAAATTCATTTGATTTTTGCACAAACGGAACATTGTAAGTATCATTTCTACGAGCATAAAGTCCAGCGATTCTTAGTTGAATAGCATTTAGTTTTAATGCTCTTACTTTAGCATTTATATTTCCTTGGGATCCGGCGTGTGCAATTCCACCTAATATTCCCCATACAGTGATATCGCCTTTAGCAATTATTTCGCTTCCGGGGTGTGCGTCGCCTACTATAAATATATTACCATCATAACTTATTGTTTGCCCAGAACGTAGGGTTCTATTTAAGTATAATGTTGGTAGTGTTTCTGGATTTTCGTCATCTGTTTTTTGATCTTCGGATAAAATACCGGTTGTATCCATCATTACATATTTGCTTTCTCCATTTAGTATTAAGCCCCCAGCTTCGGCGACTTCGCTAAAATCTGATATTGGAGTTAGCTGAATAGAGCTTTCTATTGAGGATTCTTTTTCATCGTTTGATACAATTCCGAGTACCGTATCTATTTCTTCCGGTGTTGCCACTTGTTCTTGTTCTACTTCAATTTCATTCTTTAATTCGGTTACTACTATTGATAAATTTTCTGCAGCGGCTCTTGTTTGTTCTGAAGTTGTATCAATTAAACCTATTTCACCTTGCATTGAATCAATTAGTGCTTTTATGCTTAATATTTGTGATTGGTTTAAGTCGGTATCACCTAATTTTAAACATATTTTTTTGTTTCTGGCTTCTGGTAAGTCTAAAATAGAACTTAGTTCATAGATTAATTGAGATGTATTTTTGGCATTACTTAAGTCAACTATGAAACCATTTTCTATTGAGCCATTATCGATTGTGTCGTTATCCATGTTGCTATCCTCTATTTGACTCTAGCGTACATTAAAAATTATTTCTGTTCAATGAAGTGTGTATAAATGTAAATTTATAAATTTATTGCTTCTTTAATAGCTGCTATCATGGAGCCTTCGTCTGCAATTCCTTTTCCTGCTATATCGTATGCTGTTCCGTGCGCGGGAGAGGTTCTTATTATCGGTAGTCCTATTGTCGTATTTACAACATTATTTCTGCCGGCTGCTTTCATTGGGATTAACCCTTGGTCGTGATACATTGCTATATAACAATCGTATGGTTGTTTTTCTTGACTTAGTGCTTTCAGTAATGCATTGGATAGAATAATATCAGCACTTACTGGGTCAGATATATTTATTTTTGAATTTCTGAGTTCTTTTATTGCTGGTTTTATTATTTCAAGTTCTTCATTCCCAATAACTCCATTTTCGCCACAGTGTGGATTTAGACCGCATAAACCAAATTTGGGTGTTTTTATTTTTGTATAATTTTTAAAAAAGTTTTGTAAGCATTTTATTTTTGTTATCAGCATTTTTTTTGTTATTTTTATATCTTTTATTGCTATATGTCTGGTTAGAAGTAAAATCCTAAAGTCATTACATATAAATAACATTTCTGCTTTTTCTCCATTTTTTGCAAGAAAATGTTCTAATACTTCTGTTTGCCCATTGTAGAAATGTCCGGCTAAATGCATTGCGTTTTTAGATACGGGTGCTGTTACTATTCTTTTAGGTTGTAGTTTACAGGCTGTTTCAAGCTGCCTGAATGAGAAATCTCCGCTTGCTGCGGAGTCTTTACCTGTGTTTATTTCGCTGTCATAGGGCAGATTTATTATTTCTATATCTTTTCTGTTATAGTTATTGGTTTCAAGGACTTTGTCATTACTGATTATGACAAAATCTTTGGGTGAAAGGTTTAATTTATTTATTGATTTTATTACTATTTCCGCGCCTATACCATTTGGGTCGCCTGTTGTTATTGCTATTTTATTCTTATAGTTATTCATGTGCTTTTAAGTAATTTAAAATATCTATTAATGTATTAGCATTTCCAAGGTTGCCGGATTTTGTTATTATCCATTTTTGTTGACCGGTTTTAGTAAGTGCTATGGCCGGTGAAATTTCGTCTACTATGGTTAATTCCGTAGAATTAATATTTTTACAACACTTATAAGATGTTTCACCGCCCAGAGTTATTAGTATAACATCTCTTTTATGTGATATTTCTTGTGCCAAATACCCAAGAAAATCTGTTATTTTTTGGTGGAATAAATCTTGGGTATCTTCCTCTGTAGAGTCAGACATCTCGGTATTATCATTTGTTAAATCAGAAGTATGGACTAATATAATATTGTCTTTACCTAAATTATCAAGTATTTTTTCAACGACAACGGACTGCTTGTTATTATATATGTATTCGGATTTTAAGGGAATAGTGTAGATATTAGAAAAATCGTCTGATTGTTCAAGTCGTTCAATTTGTTTAGCTGTTATTTGTGTGGCACTACCTGATAGTATGAGTTTAGGTAAATTAGGAAGTTTTAGTGTATCTTCGTGATGTTTTATAGATCCTAGCCAGATGTTTGCAAGAACTTTAGCAAACGCCGCTGTTCCTGTTGGTAATATTTTATATTCAAGTTTATTGATTGCCAAAACTACTTGTTCTATGTTTGTTGTTGATACAGCATCTACAACTATTAATTTTTTCCCATTTTCTATCAGTTCGTTGAGCTTTTTAAGTATCGGACCAGCTCCGTTCATAACAGTTTTTAATTCGATTGTTCCTATAATATCTTCGTGCTCCTTGCCTACTTGTTCTTTAAACATTGTTGGTATATGTGATTCTAATATTGGACAATGTGGATCCATAGCCATTTCACTCATTGAGATGGGTAAACCTTTTAGAAGATGGTATCCGCCTACTGTTATTCTTCCTTCTGCTGGAAAGGCCGGTATTACAATGGCAGCATCATATTCAAGCTCTTTTAAAACTGTTAAGGTTTCTATGGCTATATGGCCTCTAAGAGTAGAGTCTATTTTTTTGTAATAATACTCAAAGTTAAAATTATCCTTCAAAAATCTAGTAATATCTTTGACTTTATTGTAGGCCTCTTCAGGTTGAAGATTTCTACTTTCGGTTGATATTGCCCAGACTTGCGTATTTTCTCTGTCAAAGTCGGCAGGTTCTTGCGCTTCAAGTAAGATTTTTGTTACTGCACCTTTTTGCTGCATTTGTAGAGCAGTGTCATTTGCTCCTGTTAAGTCGTCAGCTATAATGCCGACTAAGTCAGATATAAACATTATTCAGAATCCCTTTTTGAACCTAGTAATCTAATATTATTTGCAACGATAAGATATCTTTCTCTTGTGTCGCCTGAGGCATCATTCCATTTGCTTATGCTTATTCTTCCATCTACGGCTACTTGTCTTCCCCTTTTGATATATTCCCCTGCAAATTCTGCCTGCTTATCCCAAACTTCAATGTTGTACCAATCGGTTACTTCTTCTTTTGTCTTAGCATCCCAGCGGTTTACGGCTAATGAGAATGAGGTTTTTACTTTCCCTGATTCAAAATATTTTATTTCTGCATCTTGTCCGGCTCTGCCGATTATTGTTACTGTGTTCATAATACTCCTTATATGTCAATTTTTTCCATTAATTCGTCTGATATATCAAAATTTGCATATACATTTTGAACATCATCGTGTTCTTCTATTTTACTTAGTAATTTAAGTATATTTGTTGCTGTTTTTTCATCAGTTACTTCTATGGTATTTTGTGGAATCCTTGTAAATTCTGCCGTTATTGAATTAAAGCCTTCCGATTCTAAACCTTCTACTATTTTTTGAAAATCCGATACTGATGTTAATACTTTATAACAATCATCTTCTTCAATTATATCTTCAGCGTTTAGGTTTATTGCAGCTTCAAATAAAGCTTCATAGTTTAAGCTCTTATCAAAAGTTATGCAGCCTTTTTTATCAAACATCCATCCTACACAACCTGTTTCCCCGAGATTTCCGTTGTACTTTGTAAAGTAACTTCTTATATCTCCGGCGGTTCTGTTTTTATTATCTGTCATTGCCTCTACTACTACAGCAACTCCTCCTGCTGCGTATCCTTCATATACTATTTCTTCGTAATTCTCGTTACTTGATGAGCCTGCACCTTTTTCAATTGCTCGTTTAATATTATCATTTGGGAGTCCTGCTGCTTTTGCTCTTTCAATTGCTGTTTTTAGTCTGAAATTCCCTGATGGATCGCTTCCGCCTAAACGGGAGGCTACTATCAATTCTCTTGAATATTTTTGAAATTCGGCTGCTCTGGCTGAATCGACTTTTGCTTTTTTACGTTTTATTGTTGACCACTTGGAGTGTCCGCTCATGTTTACCTCTTTCCTTTATATGTTTATGATACCACGGAGATAAAATTCAACAACTGGAGAATGTTGCCTTTTTAAGTTTTGTATCATAATTTTTTTTGTTATGGAGAATTTTTATGTTTGATTTGTATGTTCTTGAAAGATGTCCGTATTGTCGAAAAGTTATTGATTTCTTAGATTCTAATAATATTCAATACATTAAGCATGATATTAATAACCCTGATGAAGAAGCTACTTTAATTAGACTTGGTGGAAAAAGACAAGTCCCTTTTTTATATGACAAAAACAGCGGACTTAAAATGTACGAATCCGCTGATATTATTGAATATTTAGCTAATATTAATTAGTAATCTGAGGCTTGATTGTAGTCATCATCATCTTTTAATGAAGATAGGTCATCTGAATAAACTGGATCGAAGCCATCTGGTAATAAATCATTATCTGGCCATATTGTTTCTTCATCAAATCTACAAGCATTTAAATTATATGAACAGGAAAAGTCTGAATTAGATAAATCTGCTTCATTAAATATAGTTCCTGATAAATCTGCTTCGGTAAAATTGCAATAATCTAGTTTACTGTAACTGAAATCAGCGCCATTTAAGATGCCTTCTGAAAAATTGCATTCAACGCAATTTACTCTGGTAAAATCAGTTGATGTCAAATCGCAATTTGTAAAATCTACTTCACTTAACATTGAATCACTGAAACTTGCTGAATTTAGATTTGCATTGGTAAAGTTGATACCGCTTAGGGTCATATTGCTAAAGTCAACTTCGCTTAAATCAAGTCCGTCTTCTCCTGCTTTTTTTATTTCAGAATTAAACGCTTCTGAATCGGTTTCTGCCAGTCTTAATAATTCATCTTTTGATATCATTCTACTACTCCTAATTTATTAAATTCATTTGCATAGCCAGTAATACGGCTTGTGTTCTATTTGTCACTTTTAATTTCTTAAAAATACTATTTAAGTGTGTTTTTACTGTTACATCTCTTACAAATAATTTATCTGCGATGTCTTGATTGGTTGCACCTTTGGCGACTAATGCTAAAACCTCTTTTTCTCTTGATGTTAGTGCTTCTATTTCACTATTTGTATTTATTGAAACATCTTTTTTACTGCTGTTTTCATTTTGCCACTTGCAACGTCTTAATATTGCTTCCATTCTTGCCAATAAGTTTGGTAATATAAAAGGTTTTACGATGTAATCATCAGCTCCAATTTTTAAACCCGATACAATCTTTTGATCTTCGTTTACTGCTGTTATCATTATTACGGGTAAGTATTGGTGTTTTTTATTGCTGCGGATTGCCTTTAATGTATCCCAGCCATTCATTTGGGGCATCATTACATCAAGGAGTACTAAATCAAAATGCTTTTCTTCGTCGCTTAGCTCTTTTAACGCATCTATCCCATTTGTTACAACTGTTACTTCGTAGCCATACATTGGTAATGCATCAGCTAAATATTTTGGATTATCATCTACTAATAATATTGAAGCTAAACCGTCCATAAATCCCTCTTATACTAACTTTTCATTTAGCGCTTTTAACGCTGCTTGTAGTCTATCTTCGACTTCCAATTTTTGAAGAATGCTTGCAACATGTGCTTTAGTTGTATTTACTGTTACGCATAATTCCTTTGCTATATCAATATTGCTACAGCCTTCAGTTATCAATTTTAATATCTGTTTTTCTCTGATTGTCAAATTATAATCTTTTTTGGCTTGTGAAACATCATTCATTTGGGTGTTTGTTGCGGCTCTTAATACTATATGTGATATTGATGGATCGAACCACGATGCGCCTTCTAGAACTGACGAGGATACTTGTAATAATCTCTGTGGGTTAATCTCTTTTGAACAGTATGCGTTTGCTCCGGCTTTAAGACTTGAAATTACTTCTTGCTCATCATTATGTGAGGTTAGTATTATTATTTTTATATCTCTGTTTAGCTCATGAATTCTTTTACTTGCTTCGATTCCATTTATTCCTGGCAGACCCAAGTCCATTATTACTAAGTCTATTTTATTATTTAATACAATTTCTATACCTTTTTCGGCTGAACTTGCTTCATAAATTGTTTCGGTTATATCGCTTCCTTCAAAGGTTGCTTTTAATCCAAATCTCGTTAATTCATGATCTTCTACTATTAGTATGTTACTTTTCAAATCCCTGTTCCTTATTCAGAATCTGTTTATAATTCGGTTCTAATTGTTGACACTCTTTTAGATACTTCTCTGAACTTTCCTTATTCCCTTTTTGTAATTCTATTTGACTTAGATAATAATAATATCTAAAATCATTTTCGTCAATATAGTGTGTATTGTTTAAATAGCTTTTAGCTAGTTCAAAATTTTCACGATTTATGTATATTTCAGCCAGTTTATAGTAAGCAGGAGTATATAAAACATTGTAGCTTAGGCTTTTTTTTAGTAATTCTTCTTCATTTGCGTTTCCGCTTTCATCTGATAGGTAATAGTAGCCTTCATATATAGCAGGTGATTTCTTTAATAGTTTTTGCCATAATTTGATTGACTTCTTTTCCTTGTTTGTTTCTTTGTAAATTTCTGCTATATTCCTTTGGGCATAATATGTTTCTTTTTCATGCTTAGAGGCTTTATTTAATAGTTTTAATGCTAATTTGTAGTGCTCTTGATTCTTTTCTATTATTCCTAATGTATAGAGTGCATTAAAATTATCTCCTATTTTTAAACTTTTTTTTGCATTTTCTTTTGCTTGACTTTCTGAGGTCGAGATATATGTTAATCCTAGTAAACCATAGATGTCTTGATTAACTTTTTTATTGTTTGATAGTGCATTTAATAGTACTTTTTGTGCAAATTCTGTTTTCCCTTCTAAATAATAATATTTACCTAAATGATAATCTTTTATCTCATCATCTTTTTCTGCTTTGTAAGCTATATATTCTTTTAAAGCAGATATTTTTTTCTTGAATTCATCAAGTTGAAAGTCACTTTTTTCTATTTCTGTAAATAGTTTTAATGCTTTTTTCTTTTCATTTTTTTCTAAAAGAATTTTAGTTTTTAGGATTTTATAGTTTACATTATCGGGATTTAGTTTCATTGCTATTGATATGTAATTATCAGCTTGATCATTATCTTTTATTTCATAGTAACCCAATGCAAGGATGTAAAATGTATAATCATTTCTACTTTTAATAAGTTCTGTATTATTTACTATTTCAAGTACTGCTTCTTGCGCATAATTATTGTACATTATATTTGAGTATCCTTCTGCAAGAAATAGCAAATCGTCAGTTTGAATTCTTTTTGCAGGGTAGTAAAACTGTTTTATTTCTTTTATATAGTGTTTAGTTATGTCATAATCATCTAAATTTGAGAAAATTTTATCGGATAGATCAAAAAAACCATATTCAGCAAGTTTTGAAGCCATCTCTAATAAAGCAAAGTCTTTATTGCTTCCGGTGTTAACTAATACTGCAAATTCGTCGTGCGCTGCTTTGATATTTGTAAGTGCAAACTTACTTTGAGCTAGGCTATAGGCATCTCTAAGACTATAGTCAATACCATAACCTTGGATTATTTCATTAGAGAAAGCAATTTGTGTTGATAATATTAATAGAGGTACTAACAAAAATTGTTTAATCTTCTTCATTGTCCGCTCCAACATAGTATTTGTTGAATGCGGTAATAAGTTTTTTTAACTTCCCGCATGTAATTCCTTTATACAAATCGGTGAAGTTATATTTTGATAATATTTCATTATCATTCATTTCTAGTGTTAAATGGTTTTCCGTTAGAAAAACATCAACGATTTTGTTAAGAGGAATATGTAAAAATTTTTGCACAACATTAGGATCAAAATGCGCACCCGCTCCATTTTTTATTATTTCTATTACTTTGACAATAGGCATTTTATCTCTGTAGTGTCTTTTTGATGTGATTGCATCAAATACATCAGAAACTGCAAGTATTCTTCCGCCAAAAGGTATTTCGTCACCTTTTAGATGTCTGTAGTATCCGCTTCCGTCATATTTTTCGTGGTGAGAGCAGGCTATATCTGTTATTTGTACAAAATCATTAGACATGTGTACTTTTTCTAAAATATGATGCGTTATTTCAACGTGTTCCTGAATATGTTGATATTCTTCCGGTGTTAACTTCCCTTCTTTTTGTAATACAGAATCCTTTATTCCTATTTTACCTATATCATGAAGGGCTGCTGCTTTCTCCAAAATTGATATTTCGGATTCGGACATATTAAATTCTTTTGCTATTAGTGTTGAGTACATCCTTACTCTTGTTGAGTGTCCTGAGGTTATTTTATCTCGGGCATCAATTGATGTTGATAGTGCATCTATAAAACTGTCTAAAATGATTTTTTGTTCTTCTATCATTTTAGTTTGTTTTTCAAATAATTGGGCATTTTCTAATGAAATTCCAGCGCTTGATGCTATTGCCATTAACAAATCTTCATCTTCTCGCGTAAAATACCCGTCATTTTTGTTTAATACTTGAAATGCACCAATTATTTCATTTTTAATATTTTTTATTGGCATGCAAAGGATAGTTTTTGTCCTATAGCCGGTTGAAAGGTCTACATCTCTGTTAAATCTTGGATCGTCGTAGGCTTCTTTAATGTTTATTGTTTCACCTGTCTTTATGGAATGTCCGACTAATCCTTTCCCTGCGGGGAGTCTTAATTCTTCACTACCTAAACCCAGAGCAACAATAGAATAGATTTCATTTGTGGTTTTATCATATAAAAACACTGTACATCTATCTGCTTTCATCGCAAATTTGGTTTCTTCTGCTATTGTTTCAATTAGTTTTTTTATATTTTTTTCTGCTCCAACTGCTTGACCAATTTTTACAAGAGCTACTAATGGATCTTTTTGTGCAGATACTGTATAGTTACTTCCTCCTGGAAAATTGGATAACATTGCTGTTATTTTGTCAAAAAATGTATTGTGTTTTTTTATTTGTGCAAGTTTTTTGGCTTTATTATAATTAATTGTATATAGTGAATTGTTTTTTTCTGCATAATTAATAAAGCCTGTTATTATTTCATTTAGTATAGTATCGATAGTATTTTCCGAGTGGTCGGACAAAAATTTAGCATCATCTAAATTTTGTAAAGCAATACTAAAATTTCCACGCATATATTCTAGCAATGCTAATAATGATAGGCATATTGAACAGTCATTTTTATATATTGAAAGATGCTCTTTTATTAACCATTCACTTTCTGCATATTTTTTTTCTGATATATTTTTAAGCGATGTTATTATGAAATCTTCTATTCCCATCTCGCTACCCATCCATATATTAAAAGTATATACTATTTTCTATTTACTAGCAAGTATTTCAATCTGTTCATGTTATAATTTTTATAAAGTGGGGGACATGAGATTTGAAAAAGATTACTGTTTTAATTCCTGTTTATAATGAAGTAAATACGCTGTTACCAATTCTAGAAAGAGTAGAAAAAACTGATTATTGTGGTTTAGAAAAAGAAATTATTTTAATTGATGATTATTCTACAGATGGAACAAGAAATCTATATACTGATTTACCGCATAAAGTACTATATCATTCTCAGAATAGGGGGAAAGGTGCAGCATTAAAAACAGGTTTAGCAGATGCCACTGGTGATATTATTATCATACAGGATGCTGATTTAGAGTATAATCCTGAAGATTATCCAAATTTGATAAATTTAATTTTAAATGGAGAAGCAGATGTCGTTTACGGCTCCAGATTCCTTAATCTTGATGTTTCTAATACTGCTGTTAAGTTGAATTTTTATGCTAATAAATTTTTAACTTTTTTGACGAATATTCTTTTTAAAACTAAACTCACAGATATGGAAACTTGTTATAAGGCTTTTAGAGCTGATTTTATTAAAGATATTAATATTGAGTCTGAAAGATTTGATTTTGAGCCCGAGATTACTGCAAAAATGTTAAAAAAGGGGGCTCGGTTCAAGGAAGTACCTATTTCTTATAATGGAAGAAGTTATCAAGAGGGGAAAAAGATATCTTTTATAGATGGAGTTGATGCAATTTTAACTTTGTTTAAGTATAGATATTTTAAATAATATAAATAATAAAATCGGCTGTGATTTTCACAGCCGATTTTATTATTACTAAATGATTATTCCATTAATGTTGTCATCATTATAGGTTCATCCTCTGTACAAAGTACGGTATGCTCAAAATGAGCTGATGCTTGTCCGTCTTTTGTGCTTACTGTCCACTGGTCATTTGCAACAACAACATCGTCGCAACCTAAATTTAACATTGGCTCTATTGCAATGACCATGCCTGTTTTAATTTTCGTATAGTCACCTACTCTATAGTTAAATAAAAACGGATCTTCGTGCATAACGTGTCCTACTCCGTGACCGCCATAGTGTCTTACAATGCCTAATTTTTCACGATTAGCAACATCTTCTATCGCTCCAGATATATCATCCAGTACGTTTCCGCTTCTCATTTGAGCAATTCCTGCCATTAGTGCTTCTTCTGTTGTTTTCATCAGACGTTGTTTGTCCTCGGATATTTCTCCGACAGCATATGACCAAGCACTATCACCAACCATTCCTCCGTAGGTTGCACCGACATCTATGGCGATTATGTCGCCTGCCTTTAAAATAACGTCTTTTGATGGGATTCCATGTACAACTTGTTCATTAATTGAAGTACATATTGATGCCGGAAAGCCACTGTAGCCTTTAAAGGTAGGGATTGCTTTGTTCTCTTTTATAATTCGGAATGCAATATCATCTAGTTCCATTGTTGAAATTCCGGGTTCGACTACTTTTCTCATTTCTTGGTGAACCAGTGCAACGATGTGACCGGCATGACGCATTCTTTTTATTTCATCTTTTGATTTTCGATTAATCATTATTTTACGGCCTCTTTTAATCTTTCCCAGACTTCATCTATGCTTCCGTGAGCATCAAGAGTGCGTAGCACGTTTCTTGATTTGTAAAAATCAATTACAGGCGCTGTTTGCTCAAAGTACGTTTCAAAACGTTTTTTAGCAATTTCCTCTGTATCATCTGCTCTTTGAACAAGCGCAGTTCCACATTCATCGCAAATACCATCTGCTTTAGGCGGATGATATTTTACGTTATAAATAGTACCGCATTTAGGGCAAGAGCGTCTATTTACTATTCTTGATAATAGAACATCTTTATCTACGTCAAAGTAGATTGCTCTAAAGTCTGTTTCAACATTTTTATTTATTTTTTGATTAATTTTTTCAAGTATTTCTGCTTGTTCTATACTTCTGGGATATCCATCTAGTATAAATCCATTTTTACAATCTTCTTGCTCAACTCTTAGTCCTATAATTTTACCAACTAAGTCGACAGGAACAAGCTGACCTTTAGATATATAGCTATCAGCTAGTTTCCCTTCAGGTGTTTGTTTTTTGATTTCTGCTCTTAGTAATGAGCCTGTATCAATATGTGGTAAGTTTAAATATTTTGCTAGTTTTTCTGTCTGAGTCCCTTTTCCACAAGCAGGCGGCCCAAGAAATATAAGTTCTTGTTTCATTAGAATTAACCTTCTTTCTTCTTGGTTCTATTATGTATCGATGTTTGTTGCATATACAGCGTTGGCTTCAATAAAATCACGTCTGGGTTCAACTTTGTCGCCCATAAGTATATCAAATAATTGATCGCACATCATTGCATCTTCTATGCTAACTTTTAATAAGGTTCTTGTTTCTGGATCCATTGTTGTTTCCCACAATTGTTGTGGCATCATTTCTCCTAGACCTTTAAATCTTTGGATAGTTAAGCCTTTTTGACCTCTATCATCTACAATTTTTTGTAATTGTTCAAATGATTTAATTTCAATTTGTTCACTATCTGTTTCTAATATTAAGATTTTTTCTTCTTCTATTAAGAAATCTCTAATTAACGGATATGAATTACATAAACGCTTGTACTCATTACTTTTTATAATATTTGAAGTAATTAATACAAAATCATCATCTGTTGTATGTAAAACTATAGCATATTTTGAAACCTCAGGAACATACTTAAGTTCTACTTTGTAGTTTTTGGCTTCTGTAATACCATAGTTTTCAGCGTGATCTTTTATATAATGGTCAAGGTATGCAAGAATTTCATTCATTTTAGCTTGATCTTCAAAATCCTCTGCTTTAATATTAGACCTTATTAGACCTCTTAAAACAACAGCCGGAATGATATTTAGAATAGGGTTGTTATAGGAGTGATAATACGTAGACATATTATGTAACAAGGTTAATAGCTCATCACCGGATTTCACTTTTGTTTTTGTTTTATCAGAAAGACTTAAAGACTTAATGCCTCTTTCTTTAAGCATTTTATCCAATGCGTGTTCATCGTATAAATACTCTGAAGTTTTACCTGTCGTAATTTTGAATAAAGGTGGTTGAGCAATATATACGTAACCATTGTCAATTAATGGTTTTGCATATCTAAAGAAGAACGTTAATAGTAGTGTTCTAATATGCGCACCGTCGACATCCGCATCGGTCATGATAATAATTTTGTGGTATCTTAGCTTTTCAAGATTTATTTCATCTTCATTTTTGCTAATATTTATACCAAAAGCCTGAACCATTGACTGAATTTCGTTATTGCCATAAATTTTATCAAGTCTGGCTCTTTCAACATTAAGAATCTTACCTCTTAAAGGTAGAATAGCTTGAAACATTCTGTTTCTTCCTTGTTTAGCTGAACCGCCAGCAGAATCTCCCTCAACTAAGAAAATTTCGCATTTTTCAGGTTCTCTGTTTGAACAATCAGCTAGTTTTCCAGGTAGAGTTGAAGTTTCAAGTGCAGATTTCCTTCTTGTAAGTTCTCTTGCTCGTCTTGCAGCTTCTCTTGCTCTTTGAGCTTGGAGAGTTTTTTCAATTATTGTTTTTGCAAGTTTAGGGTTAAACTCTAACCATTCTTGTAATTTTTCTCTTATAGTATCTTGAACGGCACCCATAGCCTCTTGGTTACCGAGTTTTTCTTTTGTTTGACCTTCAAATTCCGGATTTTCAATTTTTACGCTGACAATTGCAGTCAAACCTTCTCTTACGTCGTCACCTGAGAGATTTTGTTCTGAGTCTTTAAGAATGTTATTTTTTCTTGCATAATCGTTTAATACACGAGTAATACCGTTTCTAAAGCCTGTTAAGTGTGTTCCGCCGTGGTGGGTGTTAATATTGTTTGCAAATGACAGAATGCAATCATTATACGCATCAGTATATTGCATAGCAATTTCGACCTTCATTTTGTCTACCATTTTATCTATGTAGATTGGTTCATCAAATAATACGGTTTTATTTTTATTTAAGAACGTAACATAGCTTCCGATTCCGCCTTCATAGTGAAATACTTGTTCTTCTCCCGAAACATCATCGTGCATGATTATTTTTAAACCTTTATTAAGGAAAGCCATTTCTCTAAATCTTGTAGCAACAATATCTCTGTCAATTTCAGTTGTTTCCGTAAAGATTTCAGGATCTAACCAAAAGGTTGATTTTGTACCTGTTTTAGTTGTTGGTTTCGTTTGTTCAACTGGTCCGGTTGGTTCTCCTCTCAAGTATTCTTGACGCCATACATAACCGTTTCTTGATACTTCTACTACCATTTTTTCTGATAGAGCGTTAACAACAGATGCGCCAACGCCGTGTAAGCCGCCTGATACTTTATATCCGCCATCACCGAATTTTCCACCTGCGTGAAGAACTGTATGAACGATTTCTAGTGCTGATTTACCTGTTTCCGGTTTGATATCTACTGGAATTCCACGACCATTATCTTCTACTGTAACACTATTGTCTTTGTGGATTGTTACATGAATTTCTGTACAGTAACCTGCCAAACTTTCATCAATTGAGTTATCTACAATTTCGTAGATACAGTGGTGCAAACCTCTTTGAGATGTTGAACCTATGTACATACCTGGACGCATTCTTACTGCTTCCAGTCCCTCTAAAACTCTTATATTACTGGCATCATAACTGCTCTGTGTCATTCCTATATCCCCTCTTTCATATCTGGCTATATTTTGATTATAGTACAAATAAAAAATCCATACAAGAATATGGATTTTTTATTTGTTACAGTTGTTAATTTTTAGATTAATCTTTGTACCTTAGTTCTTCTTTCAAAGAATTTATGTTTTCAAAAACCACATTTTTGAAGTTTTTACTTGAGAGTGTTTTTAAGATTTCGGATTTATTTCCTTTTGCTAATGCTATGCTTAAAGAATAATCGCTGCTTGGAATTCCTGCTGAAAGAACTATTCTTCTTGAATTCTTTATGTTAACAGGATCGGCAATTACTTTAATTAAATATTCACTTGAATCGGATTCAATAAGTTCTTTAACTGGTGCAAAATCCATATTTTCAGGAACTTCTCTTTCTGCTCTTTTATATAAATTTCCGAGAGCATTTTCTACTTTTTCCATAATTGTGATAGTTTTTTTTGTATTCATTTTTACACCTTGTGAATTTACTTTATTTTCTTTTATATTGTTGATTTTATTTATTTCCATAATATGTACCTCTTTGCTTATTTTACAACTACATAATTTTTTATCAAGACTCGTGTAATATCCTTAAACCATCTTCTGAGAGTAATTGTATTTGTCTTATTTTTTCTTGTGGCGAACTGAAGGTTACTCCGTCTTTAAAAAGTTTTTTACCGAGCAGTTGTTCGTGTAGAAACATTTTTGCAATATCAGGTTTTTGACAATTTTTTACGCCAAGAGCTTTTAGCCTGTAATAAGTGTAAACATCGCTTCTGTATTTTTCATAGAGCTTAGCGCCGTCCGAGTTAAGATTTGATAAGACATTTCTTAGCTCATTATATTTTTCACCTCTTACAGTTAGTTTGTTTTCGCTAATATCATACGGAATATGTTCTAATTCCGCAAATATGTCTATTTCTGTATCTCTGAATTGACCTTCAATAAGTTCGTTACTTCCTTTAATTTTCAAGTTCATTTGCCCTGCTGTGTAGCCACTGTCTCTTGTCGAACCTTTTTTTATAAAATCTCCGTCATAGCTTTGTATAACAAGGTTTTTGCCGGTTTTTATTTTAACAGCATCGTGGATTTGGTAGAGTTGATTTGCCGTAAAGTATGGAAGTTTTCCGTCTAATGATGTCGAATAATTACTTATTTTTAGTAATTCGACATCCCCGTTATTTATTAATTCAATTAGCTTATTAACAAAAGCATTACTTCTGTTTTCAATTGCAATATCCCTAACTGCAAGTTTTTGTGCTTCTGATAATTGTTTCCATATATCACCATTAAATCCGTTTTCGTAGAAATCTTTAAGAGCAGTTTCAAGTGAATATTTGGTATTACTACCAAATTCATCTTTATGTACTTGAGCGGCATTTTGTGCTAACTCTTTAACATTAATAGCTGTTCTTTGAGTTTCTGTCGGAATAACTCTAAAACCGTATGCATCCCTTACAAATGGAATAAGAGTTTCATCTTTTAGGTCTTTTATCCCAAGGTCAAGTACTTCTTTAACAAGTTTACTTTCTATAGAGTCAATTGATTTTCCTCGTCCGCTCATATTTCCATATGGGCTACCGTTCATTATCCAAGCTCCGTTTCTGCCTGCGGATAGTGGTTCGTCGTTAGATTCAAAAAGATTTGCAAGAAGTTGTGAATTTTTTTTAGAACTTGCAAGTGTTTGTTCCCCGAGTCTGGTTGCACAATCCTTTAACTTTTGGTATTCATTAGAGTTTGTTAAAATTGATATAGCAAGTTTAATTTCGGCTTCTTTTGCTTGAGGATTATCCAGCTTCTTAATATTTTTAATTAGGATTTTGAAGTTATCTTCTAAAATCTCATTAAATTTATCTGTGGTATCTTCAAGTTTTACTAGGAATAATTCTTTATCAAAATATTTATTTACATCTAAATTGGCATTTTTTAATAGTTCATTCAGTTCATTTATATGTTCATTGATTTTGTTAACGGGGTTAGAATTATTTAAATGTTTATCGTGGTAAAATTCTTCAACAATGTTAATATTAGGCTTATTATGTTCTATACTTTTAACATAATCAGCTTGTTGTAAAATTCTTGGGTTAAAGCATTCCATATCAAGAGCCCATCTTGGCATACCCATTTTAACAAGAAGTTCTTTAAATTCCGGTGAGTACCTGCTCATATCACCTTCAGATGCGACTGCAATAAATTCTTTCGTGTTATTGTAAGCATATTTAATATGTTCTGGAGAAACTCCTGCTCTAAGAAATTCATCTCTGTATGTACAATTTGGAAAATCAATTACGGATTCACCTTTATCGTTTGTTTTATACGCAAAAATTTTATCCAGTTCGCTTTGTGATAATAGGTTGCCCTTGTCGTTAGAGTGCATTACTTCATGTCTTAGCGTATATTGTACCCTTTCAACACGAATTCCCTGAAGCGAAATAGCACCACTTGCCTGTTCAGAAAATCCTGCAGCAGTACCTTGACCATAAGCCCTTTGTTCATCATAGTAATCTGATTTAGCGATGTTAAAATCAAGTGTAGGTGGCTGCTTAAAATCGTTACCGCCAACTTTTTCCCATTCAGATAGTTCTTTAATAGTGTAGTCAAGAGCTGGTTTTGCATTATTACAGTTGACAGGAAGAAATATTTTTACTCCAAATTTTTCATTTATTACTTCTAGTTGTAGTTTTATATCATCAGGAATATTAGTATTTTTTAAATAGTACTCATTGTAAAAATATTCGCTCAGCTTACTATCAGGAAAGTCTTTAACATATTCCCTTATTCTGTTGATTTTACTCTCATTATGAAAATCTGCAATTAAGTCATTATATTCAGTGGCGTTGAATAATTTTTGTATCAGATTCGGCGTTTTCGTTATTTTCTTTGCCAGTTCAGGATTATTTTTTTCTAAGAATTTAATCAGCTCAAAATTATAGCTGTTGTCAAAGCTGGTTCCAATGTATGTATAATTTCCTTTTGTCGTATTATATACGTCAATTATTCTTTGAATTTGAGTAAGTTTATTAATTATATCGTTAGGATTATTTTCATTTTTAAGATTGGTAAGAACTTGAGATATTAATCTGCTAATATTTTTATCGTTTATATTATCCTTTGAGCTTTGGATATCAAAAAGTAAGTCATTAATTTTTGTATTACTGTTATTATTTGCAATTTCAATCAAGTCTTCGTCGTGAATTCTTGGATCAGCGGCGATTTCGTTAGCTTTTTTAAGTAATTCTTCCGGAGATAGATTTTTATTTTGTTTTATTAAGTTTTCAATTATGGCATATCCGTGCCCCAGGGTTTTGTCATAGCTATTAGCAATGACAAAATCTTTTGACATAAAATTAATTATTTCCGGTGTAATATATTGAGGATTATCATTTAGTAGGATATAACTTTCTGAAGATTTAATAAAGTTATTTTTATTAATAATGAAATTCCCATTTTCATCTTTTGCGTTAAGAATTTTAACAAATGCTTCAAAAAATTCAGGGGATGTATTGTTAAATTTTCCTGCAAAAAATAAAACATTATCAATATTAAGTATAGGGTTATCTATTTTATCCCTTAATTCTAAAAAATTTTTAATTTCTTTTTCATATTTAATGGCGACATTCAATCTATTGTATATTTTAGTATCTATAATATTATTTGTATCGCTTTTTTCATTAATAATTTTTTCAAAGAATTGAAGATTAGTATTTTGATAAATATTTTTACTTTCAAGAATAGAAGGTATTGTTGTGCTAACGTTAATATTAAATTCTTTATTATCTCCAGAAATTGTTTTTAGATAATGAATTATGCTAACCAAGCTATTAATGTCTTCTTGGGTATAATTTTTTAGTAATTCTGAAATTTGAGCCTTATCAACTCTCAAGTTAGGACCTAAGATCATTGAACTATCGTGAATAAAATTCATTAAATCGTCTTTATTTTTTATTTCAGGTATTGTTATAACTGATTGAGAACTATTTTCGGAAATTTGTGGGTTAATACTTGAATCTTCGGTAGGTTTATTTATTGAATTTAGTTCTTCTATATTTTCGGGCGAAAAGTCTGGTGTTTTTCTTCTTGTTTCTTGAGCTTCTTTAGTGATATTAGATAATTCAAGCATGGTTCTTGCTTTTGTTTCCAGAACGTCAGGCTTAGTGTTTGGATTATCCAGTAAGATTAATTTTTTGAACTCTTTAAGTCTGTCAGCTTCGGATTTTAAGATATTTTGTTTTTG
>CALUUI010000006.1 GCA_944323925.1 Candidatus Gastranaerophilales bacterium | reverse complement strand
AAAATCAAGATATATTTGAAACACACCCCTATTAGTTCAAAAAAATCAAATTCCTGCAATGTCTGTTCAATGATAATTGAAATAATCATCTAATTTTGCATTAATTTTCTTTATAGCCATCTATCTTTACCTTCTAAATAATTAATACCATAAAAAAAGTTTTTATTCTTTATTTATAAAAATTTATAAACCTATATGTACATTAAAAATTATTCAATTACACAAATATTACACAAAACATAATAAAAGGGTTTTAAGTAAAAACCTAAAACCCTTGTTATAAATGGTTGCGGGAGCTGGATTTGAACCAACGACCTTCGGGTTATGAGCCCGACGAGCTACCAGACTGCTCCATCCCGCGTTATTAATTTTTCAAAGCGTTTACCCTGTCGCAGTCTGCTTCCCAGACTTTCCTCTCCTCGAATGATACTTAATCATTCTCGTCGGCAGAGTACCCCGCGTTATTCTTTTGTCAATTCTTAAGAGTAAATCTACCCTCACCCCATTATTAAATGCTAAAAATAAAAATTCAACCCTTTTATTTTTTTAATCTTTTTTCCTAATTTTTTATCAGCTTTATTGCCGTTTCTGTTAATGTTTTTTCTCCGTTCTCTGGTATAAAGATAATGTATCAGATTTTGGAAAGGAATAACATGAAACTTTTATCTAAATTATTTTTTATTCTTTCTTCTCTTGCTCTTACGACAGGTGCGGTTTTCTTCTTTGTTAATAAAAATAAAAAGAAAAACTTAAAAGACCCGCTTGAATGCGGGCTATATTTGGCAATCGGAAGAAAAAGACTTATTCACTCCCTAAACAAACAAATTGCCGAAGTTGAAGACAGAACTTCTAAATGGAATCATGCAAAAAGACAAAAAGAACTTGAAGAAATGGACTGGAATATTCCTGATGATAGTTCCGCCACTTCAAATGCATAACTTTTTTAAACGGGTATTTTAAAGCCCGTTTTTGTTTGCATTAACTTGATAATTTTGATACCATATACTGTATGGCTGATATTATTGAACATCTTAAGGAAATCGGATTAAATACCTATGAAGCTAAGGTTTATGTCGCTCTCTTAAAGCGATATCCCGCTACAGGTTATGAAGTCAGCAAATTAGCCAACATCCCGCAGTCTAGAACTTATGATACACTTAAGGCGCTTGAACAAAAACATATCGTCGTGTCTACAAATAAAAAACCGCTTGAATATACTCCTATTAAGCCCAATGAACTTACTAAAAGATTTAAAAGAAAAATGACTTCGACTATAGATTTTCTTGAAAAAAATCTTCCGCAAGTTAAAGATAACTATATTGAGCCTATCGTTAATATTACGGGCAGAGGCGATATTTATTCTAAGGTCATTGATGTTATCAGAAACGCTAAAAAAGAAATATATCTCGAAGTTTGGTCATCCGACTTTAAGATAATTGAACAAGAATTACTTAACGCATATAACCGTAATGTTGAAATCAGAATTGTCGGATATGACAATTTTAAGAGCAATTTTGGTATGGTTTTTGAACACGCTTTTGCAAGAGAAATTGAATACTCTATCGGCGGTAGAATGATTATTTTATGCGTTGATGATTCAGAAAGCGTTATAGGCCATGTTTCCTCAATAAAAAGTGCAGATACAAATATCATCTGGACCAAAAACCCTGAAGTTGTTTTCTTGGTTAAGGAATTTATTGTACACGATATGTACTTGATTGATGTTGAAGAAAACCTTATTGAACAAATGTATTACATCTACGGAAAAGGTCTTAAAAAACTCAAAGACAAAGTCCTTGGGCCTAATACCTCTTTCAGAATTCATTAATTATATCGAATGCATTTTATCAAATAAGCCTTTTCTTTGTACCCAAACTTCCATTTCAAGTTTATGACACTCATCCTCAAGTCTTGCTTTTAACTCTTTAAAACTAACTCCGGCTTGGCTTAGATCACATAACATAAACATTACAAAGTGTCCTTGCATCAAAGTTTGTTTGATATCCTCTATATTAACTCTGCACTCGGAAAGTATGGTTGCAACTTTTGCTACTATGCCTACTTTATCTTCTCCTGATACTGTTATTATTATTTTATTTTCACTCATAAAATTCCCTCTCTTATTTGTATTTTAGACCATTTTTCACGCGCTGTAAATATTAGCCTTTCAAAAATCTTTTGTAAACTTTTGTAAATAAAGTTATAAAATTAGTCAATTTGGAAAGTTGATACTCTTTTATCAGAATGTAGAAATTGTGGAAGTGTAAAATGATACCATCATACAGAATATTTAACAAACCAATATATTTTAAAACTGCAGAAGAAGCATTCGCATTTGCAAATCCAGGGTTAAGAAAATTGTTATGTCCAAACACAGACAAGGCTCTCAATACAAAAAACTTTTTAACCGCAGTTACAGAATTTGTTCAAAAGAATACTAATTCTACAGATATTATCAAACCTGAAGAAATAACAGCAGCGCTAAAAAAGCTTGCTGAAACACACCCAGAAAACAAACCATTATTAGAAACTCTGGCTAAAATTACAGGATTTCTTTCAAGAGGAAGCATTGGCGAAGTGCTTTTTAATCAAGCAATGAAAAAGGATAACGGAAGAATTTTGGAATTATTAAAATCTTCCGGTGTAAAAATTTAACATATTATTTACCCTATTATTAACTTATTATAACCCCTATTTAAATATTTATACCCCTTAACGGGGTGTTTTTTTTATGGAGATATTTTTCTTTGCCCGTAACTTTTCGTAATACTACGGGATTTTTAGTTTTATTTTTGCTAAAATACTTATACATAATAAGGAGTTATATGGGGATTTTCTTAAACAGAGCTCAAATAAAGGAAGTTGTAGAAACTATACGAAAGAATAATGAGAGTATAGTTGTTACAAATGGTTGTTTTGATATTCTTCACGTAGGGCATGTCAGATATTTAAACGAAACCAAGGCTTGTGCTGACAGGCTAATAGTATTAATGAATTCTGACAAATCAGTAAAATCAATAAAAGGCGAAGGGCGTCCTATTAACTCTGAAAATGACAGGGCAGAAGTATTATGCGCATTATCTGCAGTAGATTATGTCGTATTATTTGATGAAAAATCTCCTGCCGAGTTAATAGATGAAATTAAACCTGACTTTTACACAAAAGGAGGAGATTATACTATTGATACTCTTCCTGAGCGTGATGTTATACTTAAAAATAATATCAAAGTAAAATTTATAACATTTGTTGACGGAAAGTCAACCACAAATATAATTAACAAAATCAATAATAATTAATATAAGGAGAAAGAATATGAAATCATTCACACTTGAACAGATTGCACAGATTACCGGCGGTATGCTGTCTATGGTATCGGATGCTACAATTACAAGACTTGCACCGCCTCTATTGGCTGATGAAAATACATTAGCTCTAGCTCTTTCAGAAGAAGAAATTGCTAACATTTCTCAGACAAAAGCAAAAGCAGTTCTTGTTCCATTAGGTGTGAATCTTGATAATATTTCAACTATTGAAGTAGAACGTCCAAGACTTGCTATGATGAAGTTAATAACAATGTTCTATGAAGAACCTGAAACAAACAAGGATGTTCACCCAACAGCTGTTGTTCACCCTGAAGCAAAACTTGGATTAAATGTTTCTATAGGACCAAATGTTGTAATCGCAAGAGGTGCCGTAATTGGTGACAATACAAAAGTTCTTGCTAATTCATACATTGGTAACGGCGCAATCATAGGTAATAATTGCTTCTTCCACCCTGGAGTTAATATTGGTGACAGAGTAAAAGTTGGTAATAATGTTATACTTCACCACGGTGTTTCTTTGGGGGCTGACGGGTTTAGCTTTGTTACAGAAAGTCCGAACAACATTGAGCAAGCACGTCAAGACGGAGCAATTAAAGATAACTCTCAACAAGTTATCTTCAAGATTCCGTCAATCGGTTCAGTTCTTATCGGTGACAATGTAGAAATCGGAGCAAACACTGCAATAGATAGGGGTACTATTGAAGATACTGTTATTGGTGAAAATACCAAAATTGATGACCTTGTTATGATTGGACACAACTGCAAAATCGGCAAAGGATGTATGATTGTTTCTCAAGTAGGTATTGCAGGCAGCTGTGTAATAGGTGACAGAGTTGTCATCGCAGGACAAGCGGGACTTGCTGACCACATTACTATTGGGGATGATACTATTATCACAGCAAAAGCTGGTGTTACTAAGAGCTTCCCTGAAAAATCTATTATTATCGGTATTCCTGCTGTTCCAAGAAAAGAATTTATCAAGCAGCTTAAGACTCTTAAAGATGCAGGAAATTACATACATAAATTCAAGAAATATGAACCGATTTTAAGTTCTTTCCTTGAAGAACAACAAATGGAATCTGTATAATGTCAACTATTTTAAATGAAATTAAACTTTCTGGTAATACATTAATGAAAAATCACCAATGTGAAGTGCTAATAAAGCCTTCACGAGGTGATAAGATTAGGATTTTTGTAGAAGGGGCAGATGTTGGATTTGAAGCCTGCGTTGATAATGTATTCTCCACAGATCACTGTGTGACGCTTTGTAGTAAAGAACACAGAACCTTGCTTGGAGATTACAAATACAAAGCTATGCTTTGTGAACACTTTATGGCGGCTTGTGCCTTCTGTGGATTAACTTCATTGGATGTTTATATTTCTAAACCTGAAATGCCTATTTTCGATGGGAGTTCTAAGGTTTGGGTTGAAGCATTTAAAAAAGCAGGGATTACCGCTAAGAAAGAAAAAACTTTATACACCGTATCTGAACCGGTATATTATCTTAATGGCAAAACCAGTATGGTAATTCTTCCAGACAAAGATCTTAACATTAGCTATTCGGTTAATTATGATCATAAAGACTTAAAAAATCGCTGGGTAAGTTTTGATTATAAAAATCATCAAGAAATTATTGAGGCTAGAACTTTTGGATTTTATAAAGATTTAAAGAAATTCCAAATGCTCGGGTTTGCAAAAGGTGTAACTATTGATAACACAGTGGGGTTGGTAGATGAAGGCTTTACTACAGAGCTCCGTTCCAATTTGGAACCTGTTAAACACAAGATGCTTGACTTGTTTGGAGACTTGTATTTAACAGGAGTGTCACCTTTGGATATGAGAGTTCAAATTCTCGTTAAAGAAGCAGGACATGCTGTTCACGTTAAAGTTGCGAAAATACTTAAAGATAAATTAATTAAATTATAATTGTAAAGGAGAAAATCATGACAGAAGAAATTAAAGAAGAAATTTTGAGCTTTGATACTATGCAAATAATGGAAATGATTCCTCACAGATATCCATTTTTATTAGTTGATAGAATTACAGAATGTGTTCCTGGAAAATATGCAAAGGGATATAAAAATTTAACAATGAATGAAGGATTTTTCCAAGGTCACTTCCCTGGAAATCCAATCATGCCGGGAGTACTTCAACTTGAAGCAATGGCTCAATGTTCAGCACCTATTTTACTTACAATGCCACAATACAAAGGAAAACTTGCATTATTTGCAGGGTTAGACAACGTAAGATTTAAAAATATTGTAAGACCTGGAGATAGGCTTGAAATGCATATCGAAATGACAGCTCTTAAAGGACCTATCGGCAAATGCCACGCTGTAGGCTCCGTTGATGGAAAAGTCGTAGTAGAAGCTGACATGACTGTTGCTATGAAATAAAATTCTTTTAATTTAACTTAAGACAAGGCGGTGAATAAATTTCACCGCCTTGTTTATTTTTATATCACTTGTTCAAATTTTTCTTTGCCTGCGCCACATAGCGGACATACGTAATCATCGGGTTGTTCACTAAATTTTTTACCTTCTTCCTCTTCTTTATAAACCCAATTACAAACTGTACAAACGTAATCCATATAATCTCCTTTCCTTTGAATATTAATAATATTCTTTATCTTTTTTATGTGATATAATCAGCGTATTATGAAACATATTTTTGAACAAAAAGTTTATTATGCAGATACCGATTCATATGGTGTAGTATGGCACGGAGCCTATCTTCGTTGGCTAGAAGCAGGCAGGGTTGAGTTATGCCAAGCTCTCGGACTAAACCTAATTGATTTGAAAGCCAATGATATTGCTATACCTGTTGTTAATATGAATGTACGGTACAAGTCATCTGCCAAACTTAATGACAATGTTATTATTGAAACCTCAATAAAAAAAGTAACCCCTCTATCGGTTACATTCTATCAGACAGTTAGAAACAAAGAGTCCAATGCCCTTTATATACAAGCTGAGTTTGATACAGTTGCAATTAATAATGCAGGGAAATTATACAGAAAACTTCCTGATGTATTAATTAAGGCTTTTGAGGGAGCAGTATGCAGCAACGTTTAAACAAATATATTGCACTATCAGGTATTTGCAGCAGAAGAAACGCTGATGAATTAATCCTGTCAGGGCAAGTTCAAGTTAACGGTAAAACAGTTACTGAGCTCGGATTTAAGGTTAGTGAAAAGGACAAAGTTTTTATTAATAAAACCTTGGTTCGCCCAAAAAAATTTGAATATTATAGATTTCATAAGCCTCCAGGCTTTATTACTACTGCTGATGATGAAAAAGGCAGAAAAACAATTTATGATGTCATTCCCAAAGAATTACATCACCTTAAACCTGTAGGAAGGCTTGATAAAGACTCATCAGGATTGATTATACTTACTAATGACGGTGAGTTGATTAATGCCTTGACACATCCGTCTGTAAAAGTACCGAAAGTTTATATTGTTTCTGTTATAGGGAAAATTAATCCTGAGCATGTCAGACAAATGGCAAAAGGTATTGAAATTGAAAAAGGCAAAGTTGCTTATGCTGATGTAATGGTTCTTGAAACCTCATCTCAGTCAACAATGATGCAAATTACTTTGTACCAAGGAATGAATAGGCAAATAAGAAAAATGTTTGAGGCACTCGGATTTAAAGTTAAATCTCTTAAAAGAGTACAGCATGCAACAATTACTATAGGAGATTTAAAGCGGGGGGAAGTTAAACCTATAAAACCTCTTCAAATAAGGGAATTAAAAAAATATCTGGAGAAAATTGCAGCCAATGACTAAAATTGCAATAGTAGGAAATATTGCAGCAGGTAAATCGTGCGTAGAAGATTTACTTAGGCAAAAAGGTTTTGAAGTATATGATACTGATAGATTTGCACACCAAATTCTCCAGACATCAAACGAAATTAAAACTGCATTCAAAAACTATGATATTTTTGATTCTTCCGAAAATATATGCAGAAAAAAACTTGGGAAATTAGTCTTTGAAAACCCAAACCTCAAAACAAAACTTGAGGAAATTATTCATCCACAAATAAAAGAAATGATTAAAAATATTAACTCAAATAATATTGTATTTATCTCCGTACCTCTTTTATTTGAAGCAAAAATGGAAAATTTATTTGATTATATTTTGTTTATAAGTGCTGATGAACAAATCAGGCTTCAAAGACTGATGAAAAGAAATCAACTTACAAAAGAAGAAGCTCTTTTACGCATTGAAGCACAACAAACGGAACAAGAGAAAATAAGTAAATCAGATTTTGTAATATACAATAATTTTTCAAAAGAAAAATTAAATAAACAACTTGAAATAATATTAAACCAATTAATATCAAAATAAAAAATCAAATAATATCATATTGAAAAGTTCTCAAACATGGTCTACAATTAAAATATGGGAAAGGAATTTTGGATACTTTTTTTAATCAGTATATTGATGCTGTCCCCCGCATACGCAGCAGATCAGGAACCTTTTTCCCCAATAGGAAATGAACCGGAAGCAACATTATCAAAAAACAGTACAACAAGCGACAGAAGTCTACCATCATTAGTCTTTTTTGATAGTGTAACACCAACGCCAACCGATGATCCAAATACTTTTAGCATTGAGAGTAGCTTAATATATGATGATATTCCAATCGGAGAAGTATATCTTGATAAAAATATAAATAAACCAACGCTTGTACTTCCATCAAATTTATTCAACTCTCCTGTAACAATTAATAATAAATCTTCAAATGCGGTTACGGGAAGAAGCGTATTCAATCAAGCCTACGTAAGAGAAGCATCTCGCTCAGTAGCACCAATAAGCGGAATAGCCAGCGAACAAACAGGAAATTTTACTTTTGGAACTGGTTATAGCCGAGGTTTAGATAAAGCTCAAATGGAAGATAGTACAAGCCTTTTTACTACTTATGATACCGGTAAATTTTCTGTAAAATCCCAATATCTGGCTACATCTAAACAAAATTTAGGAACTTATGCTAATTGTTTCAAAATATCACCGGAAATAAAACTGAACGATCAATTTAAATTAAGAAGCGGATTCTCTTCATACACTACTATACCTCTTAAAAAAGGTGAAGTAGTTTTAGTTTATTCACCCTCAATGATTAAACGACTAGAAGCTCTTAATTTTGAAGTTGGTGTTGCTCAAAGATATAATACTCAGACTGGAGTTACAGGTTCTGAATTAAAATTTTCTACAGGATTTAGATTTTGATGAAGAAAAAATTCAATAACATAAAATTTAATAATACAAATAAAAAAGAACTCAAAAAGAAGCAACGTTCTTATACTCCGGTCGGTTTTTATTACTCTTTTCTAACTATTGTATTATTACTTTGTCTTGTTCAAATTACCTGTGGTGCTGTACTTAATATTTCTAAACTAATATCCTATCAAACTAAAATTGCTCAATTACAAAAAACAAAAGATTCTGCTGAAAAACGAAATAAGCAATTAAAAGAAGATATTTCTAACTTCTCTGCAGCGACAAGCCTTGAAGCAATTGCAAGGAATAATTTAAAAATGGCTGGTGACGATGAAGTTCTTGTCATCATTAACTCAAAACCAAAAGATGATGAAAATATTCAAAAAAATAAAGATTTTATGTCGGGGTTTATAAACGGATTAAAAAAGCATGATTAAAAATCTACTTCAAGAAATGTTTTTACTTAAAGAAAAAGGTTATTACAAACAAGCAATAGAAATACTATATAAAATGCTTGAAGCTGCAGAATCTAAAGAAGATACTGCTGAAATAATTTATGAATTGGCTGAAACATATTTTTTCTCAGGAAATATCGAACGTTCAATTCACTACATTGATAAACTACTAGACATTGCACCAAACCATATTGATGCTATTAAACTAAAAATAAAACTTTTAGACAAAAATAATATTCAAAGAGTAGATTTAGCCAGAAAATTATATACACTGACAAATAAACCTGAAGATTTAAAAATTTATCTGGCTCTATTAAATAAAGCTAAAATGTACAAAGATACTATTGCATATATAAATACAAGTGCAAAAGATTATTGCTATCAAGAAATAGCTGAAGCATATTATGCAATGGGACAATATGAGAATGTTAAAAATACTTTATGTAACCAAAATAATTTGAATGAATATTGTGAATTATTATTAGCAAAAGTATGTTATGCAATAAATGATGAAGACTCTCTAAAACTTGCAGAACATAAATTAGCAAAATCAAATACTCCTGAAGTTATAAAATTTATTATGCGAGTCGAATTTGATTTAATGAACTACGGTAAAGTAATAACATTGGCTGATAAACTCGAAAACCTATATAATAATCCTGATATATTATACTTGTTAGGAATTTCTTGTTTGTATACAAAACATAATTTTAATGCAAAAAAATATTTTAACATATTGTGTGAAAAAACAAACGAACCTAAACATAAATTTGCACTTGCACTATCTTATATTCAATCAAACCAAACAACTTTGGCTATTGAATCAGTGACAAACTCCCCTGCATACTTAAAAATAATAACATTATTATTAAATGAAAAAGCAATTTCAAAAAATATTTTGATAAAAGAATTTTTAACGACTTTTGATATTTTCTCTCACGACGAACTGGCTCTATTAACAGTAATTGACATTTCTCTTAGAAGAAAAGCTCTTGATTTAGCTGATGATTTACTAAAAATTTCTCATAATAGGAAAAATTTAAGATATAAATATTACGAAATAAAATTATTAATCGCCCAAGAAAAATATAAAGAAGCAGAAGAATATCTGGAACAATATAAAAGTAATGAAAATTTTATATTATTGTATGCTGAACTACTAAATGCACAAAATAATTTTTCAACACTCGAATCGTTACTGGATTCAAAAAAATCATTTGAAAAAAATGAGTTTGAACAATGTTGTTACTACTATGCAAGAATTCTAGAATCAAAAGGCGATTATGAACGAGCTATTGACATCGCACAAAAAGGACTTGATTTTGTAAATAATTACTCTGAAATATATTATCTGTTATTATATAGCCTATATAAACATCTGGGAGAAAAACTCAAAGCTATAGACTGCTTGGAAAAAGCCGCAAATGCAAATCCGGATCTTAGACCTAAACTAATAACAGAAGAAGCTAGTCTTTAAAATAACTCTTCAATCCTGATGTTAAGTTTTTGTTCTTACATAATTTTTTTAGCTTCGAGATTGCTCTATTCTCAATCTGTCTGATTCTTTCACGAGAAACTCCATATATAGAACCAATCTCATCCAAAGTCTTTTTGGCGCCATTATTATCCAAACCAAAACGTAAAATTAATACATCCCGCTCCTTCGGGCTTAATTGATTTAACATTAATTTGATATCATCTAAAAGACTTTCATTTGATACTATAGAATCCGGCGCTAAGGTAGATTCATCTACTATGTAGTCAATAATTTTATTTGCATCTTCTTTTTGCCCCGTTGGTGTATCAATACTAATCGTAGACTGTGCCGATTTAACAATAGACATTAATTTGTTAACTGAAATTCCTAATTTATCAGCAATCTCCTGTTTTACAGGAATTCTTCCAAGCTCTGTTGTTAAATCTATAGTTGCCTTTTTTATTTTATTTAACGACTCGATTAAATGGATTGGCAACCTTATAATTCTCGCTTTATCAGCAATTGCTCTGGTTATAGATTGCTGTATCCACCATGTTGCATATGTAGAAAATTTATAACCTTTTGTGTAATCAAATTTCTCTGTCGCCTTGATTAATCCCATATTTCCTTCTTGAATCAAATCCAAAAATGAAAGCCCACGACCTATATATTTCTTCGCAACACTAACTACTAACCTTAAATTAGCATTTATTAAAATCTTTCGTGATAACTCACATTGCTCATCGTGTATTTTTTTTGCAACCTCTAATTCTTCCTTAGAAGATAATAATGGGATTTTACCTATCTGCTGTAAATACAATCTCACTGAATCATCTGAATTTACAGAAGAAAGATTTTCCCTATTTTTAGGCTCCGATATATTAATAAAATCATCATCCTCTTCAACAGGCTCCAATGAATCAAAATCTATATCCTCATCAGATATTTCATCAGCCATAATATTAAGTTTTGTTAACTCATCTCTGCTCATTTTTTTTCTCCGCTGTAAGTTTTTGCCTTACATATTCATAAATAATTATACCCGTAGCAGCTGAAACATTCAAAGAATTAAAATCTGTTAACATTGGAATCTTTACCTTAAAATCGGACAAATTAAGAATAGATTTAGAAATTCCTGAATGCTCTGCCCCCATCACCAAGACAAAATTCATATTTAAAAAATCAATGTCATAGTAATTATTACTAGAATGATGATCAGACGCAATTACCCACCAGTTGTTATCCTTTAACTTCTGAATCGCATTAACCGGACTATTGACTTTTATAATAGAAATATGATTGATAGCCCCTGCGCTAGTTTTTTCGGTTACTTCATTAATTAGTGCTGAACGTCTTGCTGGTAATATTATCCCATTAATCCCTGCGCATACACAAGTTCTTATAATTGCACCAACATTGTGAGGGTCTTCTACTCCATCTAGGAATACAAGAGAAGAATTTTCACGATGCATCTCAATAAAATCATCTAATTCCGTATATTTTATTGGGGAAGCAAACGCTATAACTCCTTGATGATTATACTCCGTATACTTTGCAAATTTCTCTCGCTCCACAAAAACAAAAGGAACACCTTTGTTAATCGCTAAATCCTTTATCTCTTCAATCTTAGAATCAACTCTTAAGGCTTTAGATAACATTATTCGATTAAGGTTTCTTTTGCTAGACTTCAACGCCTCTATTACTGAATTTTTACCATAAACTATACTACTATTTTCCATTTTTTCACAATTTAATCCATTTGTATGATGTTTAAAAAGACTTAACATATAGACAGAACTTTTATCCTATTATATAATAAAAGAAAATAGTGATGGAAGAGAAGTGGATACAATATGGCTAAAAAAAATATAATTGCATTAGCAATTACGCCTGATAGGGGATTAGAAATTGCAGAGGTAAACCCATCAACAGGGAATATTGTTAAATATGCACATAGAAATCTTGATGTCGTAACAATAAAATCAGTAATTCCAGATATGGATGTATTTAAAGAATTGTTACAAGATGCATTAACTGAAATTGGTGCAATTAAAGGTTCTAGTATTTATATGACGTTGCCTACTGTTACTATGGGAATTAGTAACTATATGGCATCTCAAAATGATGAGTCCATTAAACAGTTAATCTCAAATAATCTTATCGAAAAAGATATAATTTTTAGAGATAACGATCCGCTAGTTGTTACTACCGGGTTAAGTGTTACGATACAATCTAAAATTGTAGCTTACACTGTTGCTGTATATTCAATAATTCAAGAAGCATCTCGGATAATTGCAGATTTAGGATATAAAATTGAATCAATTGATGTTTCTGTTTCTGCAATATTTAGAGCACTTATTGCAACCGGTAAAGTTCAAGCACAGCCTGATACAACTTGGTTAATGTTAATGGTTGATAATAGCGCTGCAAGGTTACTCGCATTAAACGGAGAAAGTTTAATTGAATACAAAGAAGAACAGATGATGTATGATTATGCGGACACTGCTGCAAATTGTGATATGGTTGCAAGTTCTATGGCTGCGTATATCGAAAAAATCCCTGCTAAATATCTGTTTATTATATCAAGAACTGATAATGTTTCGGCTGAAATGTTATCAACTAAAATTAAATATAATAATGCTATTGTATTTCTTGAAGCAAATTCTTTTGGAAATGACTCATTTATTGAAGCTCCTGATTTATCAGAAGAAGATGTTAAAAATATTTCTTTAGATTTAGTCGGAACTTGTATTCAAGATGAAAAGTTATTCCATTTTAACCTTTTTAATGAAGAATTAGGTGATGTTTATTGGAATCAACAACCGCCTCAATTTAAGTTTAACGGGCAAACAATTGTTCTCTCCAATGAATTTTTAATTAAATGGGGCATTATTATATTATTAATTATTCTTATTCCTGCAATTGGCTTATATATGTACTTAAATGGTGAATGTAATAAAATTCAAGCTGATTGTGATGCCGCGAAATCAAAATTAAAGCAAACAGAAGAACAAATCAAAAAATATGAAGGATTAATTTCTGCAGATGTGTTCTCTGAACAAGACGAAATTAGAATTGGAGTCGTTAAAAACACTGCATTTTATAATTACATAGATTTGCTTGGACGTGATATGCCAAAGAAACTTTGGCTTAATTCTTTAACCATTTGTGATGATTACATCAACATGGAAGGAAATGCTGACAATATAGAAAGTATTTATACTTTCTACAGGAATATTAAGGATAGTGTTTCTGATTCTAATTTAAAATTACAAAAATTAGCGCTTGCTAATTATTCAATTAATTCAGCTAGCTCTGATTTAACAATTTTAGATGATAAAGAACTACCTGAAAACGGAGAATCTTCAGGATTACTAGACGAATTTACTGAAAACTCTAATGATATTATTTTATCTACAAATGCTGATTTTTATGAATTCATGATTTCTGACAAATCTCCTAAAGAATTAAATAAAATATTAAAAAGCAAAGCTGAAAAAGCTCAAAAAGCTGCTAAAGGTAAAAAGAAAAAGAATAAAGAAGAATAGGTATTAATATGGAAAATTATCAAAAATATCTTCCTGCAATTGTTGTAGTTTTAGTATTATGTGGAGCATTATTTGGTTCTTACAATGTAATTGTTCCTTTATATGATAAGAAAGTGCAAATTACGGATGAATATGATAGCGTTCAAGCTAAACTAGCTAAAGCACAAGAAAGTCTCGCTGTAGTTAACCAAAAGTTAAAACTACTTAAAAATGTTTCTTCAGAATCTTCTAAGAAAATTTATTATCCAAATGAAGCTGATATTGATAATGAAAGTTTATTTTTCACTCTATATACTGACATTATTGACCTTGCTAAACAAAATAATATTAAAATTCGTTCTATTGATTATAAATATTACCCTAACGATGACAAATTTGTCACAGAAGGTGGAAAAGAAAATTATTTCGTTTGTGATTTAGATATGAAATTGATTTCTAATTATAGAGACTTAAGAAACTTTATAGAAACTCTGTTCCAATATGCTTATTATCTTAAATTTAATAATATTCATATAGAACCTTATGCTACAGATAAGAGAATCTTGCTAACAGACTTTTCTATCAGGCTTTATTCTCATACTGATATCGAAAAACCTTTAGATATCGAATAATAATTTCATTGATTAAAAAAAAGACCGTTAAACGGTCTTTTTTTTATATCTATACATTTGGCTATAGGCTTTTAGTAAAAAAAATGTTATCCTTCCTCGTGGAGGAATTTTATGAATAACCAAGAATTTATTATTAAAAAAGAAAATATTTTATCTGTTTTTATTATAGGATGGCTTGCATTTCTATCTACCTTAAAATTAAGTATTAAACATATCATCTTTCCGGTAATCGGACAACTTTTTGGAATTTTATTATTAGCACTCGTTCCGGTATTAGAATATAGAGAAATGATAAATGTTATGAATACACCTGACGGATGGATTTACTTTATTTTATCACTTGCAGGAGCAATCATTCTGTCATTTTCTATATGGAAATTTTTTGTTGTTTTATGCAGTACAAATTTACTGGCAAGAGATATCTATGATAACCGTGCCATTGCAAATCTTAGTTTTTATATTTCAGATGTTAACCGAAAAAAATGGAGTTATTTTCGATTTCTTATAGGATATCTTATTATAATGCTCGCTTTTACTGCAATTACTGCTATGATTATGTTTGCAGAAATGAATTTAAAGATATACAATTTTTTTACTGCAACAACTAACCTCTTTTTACTCATTATTCAAAGTGTAGTATTTGTAACCTACATTTTACTTTCAAATATCATAATTCAACACTATGCTTTTAATCGTTTTTTGGGCTTTTGGGAAATTCTACGACGAGCATTTCGCTTTATTAAAAATAATTTTATACAACTTACTATTTTATCAATGATAACAATTCTATTTAGCAATATAATTGCTTATCTTGTACAAGTATTAATTTCTTTTCTAATAATTAACCCTTTCGCTCTTTCTCCCGAAAATAGCTTAGGATTAGGAATAAGATTCTCGTTAGGATTTATTATCAATTCTTTTATTATAATTTTATTTCAATATATTTATACGAGATTCTATTTTTTAACACAAAATCAAGAATAAAAAATTCAAAAATTATACAAATTTAAAACCAGCAAAAAGCCTGTCTGAACAGGAATTCAGACAGGCTTTTTATCAAAAACTTTTCTAAAACTATCTTAACTTTACAGTAACTGATTTAGCTTTTGGAGTGTAGTCAATTTTATCTTCTCTTGATAACCATCCAAGACCCATAGCTGTAAAATTACCATCTAAGTCTAAATCTTTAGTCATTTTGTTGATAGAAACTTCACCCTTGTCAGAAAGGTAGTTATAGATTTGACCTGCTGCATTGATGATTTCTTGTTGAATGTTTTTTTCTCTTGTTGCCATTTTGTTTTCTCCTTGTTTACTTCTATCTTCGTGTAAGCCATTCTTCTTACAGTTCATATTGTAAACAAAAATTTAATTTTATGCAAGATAATTAATCCATTTTTAGCATAAAATAGTATAATAAGAGTATGTTACTAAATATTTATGGTGATAAATCTAAAACTAAAGTATTAGTCAACGAGTTCAAATCTTTGCTGGATAAGGGGATTAATGCATCTAAAGTTCTAATAATTTTGCAAAATGGTAAAGCAAAAAATGAATTTATAAATGAATTTCTTATAGACAGTAATGTAAATTACATAGAAAAAATCCAAGTATATAGTTTTTTTGGATTAGTATACAATACTATAGCTGATAATTGGGGAATATTAGAGAATAAAATTCCGAATTCAAATTCCGTTATACTACCTAATAGTACGGGAATGGAGCCTTCTCAGTTTATATTAAAAAATATAATAAATGATTTAAAATTTGAAGGTTACAACTCTAAACACTCATTACTTCACCAACTTTTTAGAAGATATTCTTTAATTGTGCAAAATAATCTTAGTGAAGAAGAAATAAAAAAACGTAGTGAAATTCTAAGAGAATCATTTTCTGATGATGCAGCCAGAGCGTTAAAAATTTTCAATCATAAAACTCTGGAATATAGGGCTTTTGACTATTTAAGACAAATTCAAATTTTCAATTATATATATAAAAATACTGATTATTTTAAAAATATTGAATACCTTATTGTTGATGATGCAGATGAAATGCCACCTGTTTGTATTGATTTTATAGAATTTCTTTCGAAACAACTTAAGTATCATTATATATGTTTTGATGAAAAAGGTTCTAGCCGAGCCGGATACTTAAGCGCAGATACAAGCGCAGCTTCAAGACTAGCTGAAATTTTTAATGAAACTCCACAAAATAAATTTACACCAGATGAAAGCGATGCAGAAATTATATTTAATAATGTTAAAACAAATGAACAAAAGTTATTAAAAAATTTCACTATTTATGCACTACCTAAACGTGCTCAAATGGTTGATTTTGCGCTTTGCGAAATCAAAAAATTATTAGATTCCGGAACTTTACCTCAAGAAATTTCAATAATTACGCCTATACAAGACGAACTACTTAAGTTTACTTTAAAAGAATCTCTCGCTCCTATAAATTGTATTTTTTTATCAGGTAGTGAAAAACTTATACAAAATCCTTTAATAAAATCTTGCATCAATATTTTAAAACTTATTGAAGGAATAGGAATAAGCGAATTTGAATTTCGAAATATTATTTCTGATTTTTTAAATATTCCATTAAAAAATTCAAAAGAACTTATTATAAACTTCAAAGAAAAAGGTGAAATACCTGAAATTGAAATTTCGAAAAGCAATGAAAATTATCAAAAATTCTTAACCCTTGCAAAAGAATTAAGAGAAACAGACATCCCTTTATCCGAAAAAGTTACAAAGTTATTTTACGAATTAACAGGATATATAAATCCAAATAATATAGAGAAATTTAACTTTTTTATAAAGCAGTTAAGGGGATTTGAAGGGGTAAAACAAGCTGGATTGAAGATAACAAATAAGGAAATAATTGAACAAATAGAACGTTCAATAATATCAGAAAACCCATCATTTACCGAACTTGATTTAGACGGAATAATCATTTCAACGCCGCAAAAACTAATAGATTTCAAAATACAAACAAAGTATCAATTCTGGCTTGATATAACATCAAATGAATGGATAAAAAGTGATACAGGTCCATTATATAATGCGTGGGTGTTTCAAGCCGGATGGAATAAAGGGAGTTTCACAATAGAAGATGAGCTTCTATTATCAAAGGAAAAAACTGCAAGAATACTCAGAAAATTAACCTTATTAGCAACAAAGCACATATACGCCTATTCAAGCCTGTTTGATACATTAGGTGCAGAGAATTTCGGAGGAATAGAAGGTTATATTTCTTGTAATAATACAGAAAACAATTCTAAAAGTAGCTACGAAATAAAACCAAGGGAAGATCAAAAGCCTGTACTTAGTTACAATAACGGAACAATGGCTATTTCAGCAGTTCCTGGAGCCGGAAAAACATTTATTTTATTAGCGCTTATTGTTAAATTAATGGAGAAAAAAGTTAATCCAGATAACATTTTTGTACTAACATATATGGATTCAGCCGCAAGAAACTTTAGAGAACGGATTAAGAATATATTTCCTGAAAGTAACCAATTACCAAACATTAGTACAATACACGGCCTTGCGTTAAGGATTTTAAAAGAGAATGCAAACTATGAAAGACTTGGGCTTGACTCAGATTTCGATATTTGTGATGATACCCAACGTGGAAAAATTATTAATAATATTAATATTAAACTTACCAAAACAGAGATTGAAGATTTTACGAAAGCAATTTCGATTATGAAATTCCAAGTTGGAGAAGATTACACATTACAAAATATCAGCAACAAAAAACTGATAAAATTCTTGGATTTTTATAAATCATATCAACAAGAATTGAAGGAAAACAACCTAATTGATTATGATGATATACTACTTTTATCAGTAAAATTACTGGAAGAAAATTCTGATATTCTTGAATATTACCAAAATATCTGTGAGTATGTAATAGAAGATGAGGCTCAGGATTCATCTTCCGTACAACAGCGATTGTTAAAACTACTAAGCGGAAAACACAAGAACTTAATTCGTTGCGGCGACATAAACCAAGCAATAACAACCACATTTTCTAATGCAGACGTAGAAGGCTTTAGAGACTTTATAACAAACGCCCAAACCCGAGTAAATATGGATCATTCACAAAGATGCGCACAAGGAGTTATGGACTGTGCAAACGGGCTTGTTGAATATGGAAAAACAGCTTTACCACAAGCATTTTTTGATATTAAAATGCAGGGAGTTGAAGGTAAAAATCCTATCTCACAAAATCCTGTTATAAAAAAAATCTTTGAAGATTCTAACGCAGAAAAAAATTACATTTTAAAAACAATAAAAAACATTTTTGCAGATAATAAAGATGCAACTGTCGGAATTCTTTTAAGGGCAAATTATCAAGTTGCAAATTGGACAGAATTTATAAATAATGCCGGATTTAAGACAATCACCAGAAGTGATAAACTTGAACAAAAAGCAGTATTTAAAATAATCTTTGCAATAATAAAATTTATTATCGACCCATACAATAACGAACAGTTAGCAGAAATCTATGAATTACTATCAAGTTACGGTTTTTACCCACCACGAGCACAAGAAGAAATAAGGAGTTGCAAACGACCATTTATAGAACTTTCTTGTGATGAAATTGCATCGCCTAATTTAGGTCAATTCCATTGGGATATGAATTATTGGCTTAATTCAGCGTCCCTAGAGCCTGAAGAATTTACAATAAAAGTCGGACTCCATTATTTTTCATCAGAAATAGAACGCTCAAACGTATATTTAATTTCAACTCTGGTTAAACGTATCAGTACATTAAATAATGATTGGTATTATGTAAAAGAACGATTAGATGAACTATCAAAAAGAAATTCATTAAGCGGATTTAAGTTTTTCTCAGAAGAGGATGAAACTAAAAACCTTGGGGGGCAGGTTCAGATAATGACTTTACATAAATCTAAGGGCGATGAATTTGATTATGTATTCATTCCATCATTAAATGAAAAAGATTTCCCACTGCTGCCTGAGTCATATCAAATAAAGACATCTTCACTATTTATTGAAGAAGTTAAAGCATTATCTAAAAATTACAAAGAAAAAACAGACCTCGAACAAAAAGAATTTTCGTTAGCTGAAAACTACCGACTTTTATATGTTGCAATAACACGTGCTAAAAAGAAATTATATTTTACAGTAAGCACAAAAATTAAATCATTTAATAAACTTGAAGACAGAATTCCAAGCATACTTTTTAATCTTCCATAAGCATAAAAAATAGTTAAAAAGTCTTAATTATTATTTCCAATTAAATAAATAAAACACAGGTAATAATAATAGAGAAAAGGAGGTATGCCATGAAATTTTTAAAATACACTGCGTATGTATTAGTATTGATTGGTGCAATCAACTGGGGTTTAATTGGTTTATTCGGATTTAACCTAGTATCAACAATTTTTGGAGATATGACAGTTATGTCAAGAATAATTTATTCTCTTGTTGGTGTAAGTGCTCTAATAGTTGGGCTTACAATGAATCAATGTGAAACAATTGTACGAGAAGAAGGCTGCGAATTTGGTAAATGCAACCTTTAGAAGACTTTAAAACCGGAAATTGTTAAAACAATTTCCGGTTTTAATAATAAACTTCATTAATTATGAAACCTCAAAACTGATATTGCGGAGAGCAGAAAAATATAGTACAATGAGCAAGGGGTTTCAATATGAAAAAAGGAATTATAATAAGTTTATTACTGGGACTAATTAGTACAACAAGTGTACAGGCAGAAATATGCAAATCGGATATAGGCCTGACGATATTAAAAGACCCATATAATAAAAAAACTTTTGTATTGGAAGTTGCCCCGGACTCTGCTGCGCAAAAATCAAATTTACCCATTGGCGCAGAAATTTTAAATATTAATGATGAAAAAATAAAACCACTTTCTGAAAATGAAATCATTACAATGATTAATGGTGAAAAAGATACAAATTTAAAACTTACAGTAAAAATCAACGGAAAAAAATCAGAATTTAATATAACCAGAGCAAATTACTTTGAGCCCATTACCGAAGACAGTAATTTTAATTTGTACTGGAGTCAAATTATGCCTTCAGATATCTATTTAAAACCAATACCGGAAGAAATCCAACATAAATTAAGTATCAAATACAAGAATGAACTTACAGCAGAAAGTGAATATTGGAACACCAGAAAAGCAGATTTTCAAACCAACTATAATTCTTGTCAAAATCTTGCAGAGGAAGAAAGAAATAGTTGTTTACTAAATATACTAAATGAAGCCAAATTAAGAACAAACAAAGACATACTAATTAAAAATGAAGAAAACATAATAAAAGAACAAGAAGCGGGCAAATGTATCTATCATATAAAACAATTTCAACTAAATAATACATTCCAAAACCCACGCTACAGATAACTTAACCAATAGTAGAAAAATGTTCTTTTTCACCAACAAAAGTTATTTTCATATCCTTTGTCTTTTTGGTATCAAACTGAAAAATATTAGCCGACGAAAAGAAAGCTGATCGGCCTTTATTAGGGTACAAAACTGTTTTTTCATCAAATTCGGAGCCAAAAAACTTTTTCATAACAAGACTGACTTTTTCAAAGATATTATTAACACACGGTTTCAATTGTCCGTTTTCTGCTTCATATCCGGGAACATTATAATAAACACGCGGTCTAACACTTCTGTCAATAAATTCATCATAAACTTGAAGTTGTTTTTCCAAAGTTTCAGCTTGTTTAATCCTAGACGCCTCTAGCGGCGTATAATGAGATAAAATAACAATCGGATTTTTATCTTTCCCTAAACAAACCACACCTAAAGAATTACATCCTGCAAGCCCATCAGTATATATTGTATCAATCCTATTCGGTATAATCCGAACAGCTTTACATTCGTTCATACAAACTTTAACAATATTTTTGTTCCCTTGCCTTATCAACTTTGCAAGCTGCATCTCTGGCATATTCATAACATTTTGTATATTTGATTTAGTTGTCTTTGCAATCCCTGGAACTATACTTCTGGTCAAATTTAAAATTGGCATATTATTCCCCTTAAATATAATAAAAACTTCTTGGACAGAAAAATTGCCTTTTTAATTTAAAAACTCTTGAATAATTTCGTAAAGTATGATTTTCAAATCCTCTTTTGATAAGTCTTTACCATATTTTTTATAAAATCTTTTAAGCTCAAATTTGCTTAAAAAATTATCTATTCCAGATAATACTTTCAAATTCTGAGAATATTCTTCTTTTAAATTATCTAAATAATTTCTAATATATTTTTCAGTATCAAAGCTATTATCCTCATCAAGACTTAAGTTTTCAAATTCATCAGAAGCCTCAAAAATGTTTTTTGACTCACCTTTGTTCTGATTTTTATTATTATCTTTATTATCTTTTTGTTTAGAATTTCCATCCTTACCTACAGCTGAAATTCCAAACAGAGGATTAATCGGAGAATTAAACATACTAAAAACCTTATACTTGGAGCATTAATTCTATTAACGGCAAAAAATTAAAAAACTTTAATTTAAAATAATAATTCATATAAAAAAACGAAAGCTATATATACTTTCCATCAAACAAATCAACAATCATTTTAGTTTGGTCAGAGAAATAATTACTTTTTTCATTGTTCTCACCTTGCTCTAAATCATTAGCGGTCTCGGCAGCATCAATAGCTTGAGCCTTTTCCTCTTGTTTTTGCTGATAGACATCATCTGCTTTATTTTTAGGCGGTTGAACAACAGTAGCCCTCTGCGGAGTAAACGTTTTTTGCGGCGCTTTATTGCTAGGCGCCGCATCAGACTTTGGGAGTTGCGTATCTCCTGATTGCGGAAGCCTTATTGTAATCTTTGAATTATTTTGATTAAATAACTTATCTGCAGCCTCTTTTAAAACTTGTTTTTTCGCATCTTCATTCGCCTGCTTAACAAAAATTTCCTGCTTAAAAGTAATAACTACTTCATCAGGAGCAACTTTAACCGGATTTGCCAGTCTTAACAATGCCTGAGTCGACGGACTATTTATATTTTTAACTAAGCCTGCCCAAAGAGATGCCATATCTGATGAGCCAACATTCACACTTGCCTGCTCTACAACTGTTTCTTCATGCTCTACTTGAGTATAAACTTCAGGTTTAGCCTCAGATGGAGTTTCAACTTTGCTTGAAACAGAAATATTCGAAACAGGTTTCTCTATTTCAACTCTCGCTTTAATATCATTATTTGGTACTTGTACAATATTGGGCTTATGAACTGCTTGCTGATTAATTAAATTAACACCGCCAGCCTCGAGAGCCTGAACTCTTGTTTGTAGAGATATTAAAGATGAATTTTCTGCTAAATTAGCTAAATTTATAACGGCAACTTCTAACCATAAGTATTGATTAGTCGTCTGCTTAAGCTCCCTAATATAATGAGCAGTACGCTCCAATAGAAACACAATCTGCTGCGATTCCAATTTTTTAGACTGTTCAGCAGCCTCTTTTGCCTGAGCGTCATTATAACCTGTAAGTTCTTCAACCATTTCAGGTTTACTGTTTTTTGTTATTAACAAATTCTTAAAATACTCACACAAATTTGAAAGTATTAATGTCGGCTCATTTCCGTTGTTATAAACTTTTTCTAATAATTCAATAGCCGATTGCGTATCGGATGAAATAATAAAATCAGTAAATTGTTTAAGGATATCAAAAGAAAGACGCCCGAGCATATTATTAACATCATCTAACGTAACTTCGTTTTGAACACCTAACAAACTTAATTGATCCAGAAGTGCAATACTATCACGCATACCGCCTGCTGAATTTTTTGCAATAGCCAAAAGAGCATCATCAGAAATTTTAATATTCTCTCTATCAGAAATAAATCTTAAATGCTTAACGATATCCTCAGTAGTAATTCTTCTGAAATCAAATCTTTGACATCTGCTTTTAATAGTATCAAGCACTTTATGAACTTCAGTAGTAGCAAGAATAAAAATAACATTTTCCGGGGGTTCTTCAAGTGTTTTTAAAAGCGCATTAAAAGCATGGTTAGTCAACATATGGACTTCGTCTATAATATAAATTTTGTATCTGCCGTGAACAGGTGTATATTGTATTTTTTCAAGAATATTTTGAGTATCCTCGACTTTTCTGTTACTAGCCGCATCAATTTCAATAACATCAATAGGAACAGTATTAGTGACATCCTTGCAACTTGCGCATTCATTACAAGGAGTAAGCGTTGGTCCGTTAACACAGTTGAGCGATTTAGCAAGAATTCTTGCTGTTGATGTTTTACCCGTACCTCTTGGTCCTGTAAATAAATAAGCGTGAGAAATCTTATTTAATTCAATAGCACTTTTAAGAGTCTTTTTAATATGCTCTTGTCCGACAACTTGTTCAAGACATTGAGGTCTATATTTTCTATATAAAGGTAAGTAAGTTTCGTTCATGATAATATTGTAGCATAAATGTAATAATATAATGTGAGAGAAAAATGGATTATCAACAACCAAAGCAATTAAAAATAGGTGATACCATAGGAATAATAGCACCAAGCGGAATAATAAAAAATAAAGCTGCAATTGAACTTGGAATAAAACGCCTAAAAGAGATGGGGTTCAAAATAAAACTCTCAACAAAACTATATGAGCAAAAAAATTATCTGGCAGGCGATGATACTATTCGAGCAGAAGAAATACACAAATTTTTTGCCGATAGTGAAGTAGACTGTATCTTATGTGCAAGAGGCGGTTATGGTGCAATTCGTTTGGTAGATATATTAGATTATGAGTTAATAAAAAACAATCCGAAGTTATTTTGCGGATATTCAGACATAAGCGCATTATCAGCAATGTTTTTAAAACATGCTAATTTAATAACCTACTCCTCTCCAATGTTGTCAGGGGATTTTGGAAGAGAGAAATTAAACGCTTTTACAATAAATACATTTATTAATGCTCTGATGGGGAAATCAATAGAACAGGAAGTAATCGGAGATAATACAATATCAATTAGCGGAATATCTTGGGGCGGGAATTTAACAACGATATCCAGTTTATGTGGCAGAGATTTTATACCTGATAAAAAATTTATATTCATAATAGAAGATATCAATGAACCAACATACAAAATAGACCGTGCACTTGAAATGCTTTATGGAATAAAAGAGTTCAGGAAAAATATAATTGGTATGGTAAGTGGTGATTTTACAGGAGTGGATAATCAAACGACATTAGAAGAAGTATTATCAGAATATACAAAGAAGTTAAACATCCCATTATGGCAAGGTTTAAAACTTGGACACGGAGAGGAAAAAATAACATTTGGAATAGGAAGCAATTGTAAAATAGAAGGTAATAAAATATATTTTAACAAACTACTTGACGAGTGATTATGTTTTAATTAATATAGAACTTGTCCAAGGGCGTTTAGCTCAGTTGGTAGAGCGTCTCCCTTACAAGGAGAGGGTCAGAAGTTCGAGTCTTCTAACGCCCACCATTTAAAGAAGAACCTGAAAAAGGTTCTTTTTTTTATGCCCTAAGGGCGTTTTGATGACGAGAACTTCCAATATGTGAAGCATATTTAAAAGAAGTTCGGCGCGAGCGAGCCGAGGCTGGAGTGCTTTTGTCTAGTGTTGTAAACACTAGACAAAACACGGAACTGCCGTTATATGCGAGCGAGCAAGAGAAGTCTTCTAACGCCCACCATAAAAGAGATGATGACATCAGTTATCATCTCTTTTATTTTGTGTGTTTTGATGACGAGAGCTTCCTATATGCGAAGCATATTTAAAGAAGTTCGGCGCGAGCGAGCCGAGGCTGGAGTGCTTTTGCCTAGTGTTGGAAACACTAGGCAAAACACGGAACGGCCGTTATACACGAGCGAGCAAGAGAAGTCTTCTAATGCCAACCATTTAAAGAAGAACCTGAAAAAGGTTCTTTTTTTTATGCCTAAAGGGCGTTTTGATGACGAGAACTTCCTATAGAGGATGCGGAAAAATTCAAAAATTGACAAATTTTTGAGATTTCTTGATTGGTGGCATTAAATGTGTCTACGCTTCGCTTACTCTGCCACCAATCCGCTTTTCAAATCCGACCTTAGGTGTATGAGCATCAGGTCGTGTGCGGGATAACTCACAACCTGATGCGAAACCGTTCCCCACAGTTTGCGAGAAAAATGTCAATTTTTCCGCAAACTCTATATGTGAAGCATATTTACATTATTCTGCATTTGAGTTAATATTAGTGGCTTTTGTGATATAATTAAACTGAAGATATAAATTGGTGGGGATATAATGCAGTTTTATGAATTAACAAATATTATTAAGCAAGAAGCAGAGAATAATAGTTTTCAAATTGCAAGTGATAATATTCAAAACATTATATTTTCTTTGAATAAAAAAGATTTTATTCCACTAATTTCCGAAATAGGATATATCCCTGAATTTATTGAACATGATTCAACTGTAGAAAAATTATATACAAAAGTTTCCGATATAATTTTAGCAAAATGTTTTATTGAACTTGGTTTAAATTCTATAGTGTTAAAAGAAAGAGCAAATTGTGCTGATGTAATAGCGAAAAGTAATTTTCATAACTATTCATTAGTAGGTGACGCTAAAGCATTTAGATTGAGTAGGACAGCAAAAAATCAAAAAGATTTTAAAGTTGAATCAATGGTACATTGGAGAGGTGATAGCGAATACAGTGTTTTGTGTTGCCCATATTTTCAATATCCAAAAACAAAAAGTCAAATATATGGACAAGCAATTAATGGAAATGTCTCATTGTTCGCTTGGGAGTATTTCAGTATTTTATTACAAAATGATATTAAAGAATCATTAACAAACAATTTGAGAGATATTTGGAATTATAGTTATTTAATATCGCATGAAACAACAGTTTCAGATAAAAATTTATGTTTTTTAAATAAACAAAATATATTTTTAAAACAATATATCAATTGTAGTGATAAAAATTTTGACAAATATTTTGAATCTTTTAAATATCAAATAATTTCAAGAGGCGAAAAAGAAATTGGATATTGGGAAGATAAAATTAACGCAATAAAAGGATATTCAAAAGAACAAGCAATTGAAATGCTTATAAAATCACTTAAACTAAATGAAAAAATAAATTCGATAAATAATTTTATATATCAATTAAGGGGTTAATATGGATTTAGACAATATATACTGTGGTGATTGCACAGAATTAATAAAAGAAATAGAAACAAACAGTGTAGATTTAATATTAAGTGATATCCCATATGGAATATCCGTAGAAGATTGGGATGTTTTGCACAATAATACTAATTCTGCCCTACTAGGTACCAGTCCCGCACAATTGCAAGCGGGTAAGATATTTAAAAAACGAGGGAAACCACTTAATGGATGGTCAGAAGCGGATAAGAAAATACCTCAAGAATACTACAATTGGGTTTGTTCTTGGGTTGATGATTGGTTAAGAGTTATAAAACCAGGTGGTAGTGTTTTTGTTTTTGCTGGTCGTCGATTAGCGCACAGATGTATATCCGCATTTGAAGATGCAGGTTTTATATATAAGGACATGATTGCTTGGAATAGGCTTAAAGCAGCGCATCGGGCACAGCATATAAGCTGCATTTTTGATAGAAGAAAAGATTATGTTACATCAGAAAAATGGTCTGGATGGAAAGTTGGAAACTTAAGACCTGTATTTGAACCAATATTGTGGTTTATGAAGCCGTATAAAATTGGTGGAACATTAGCGGATAATGTACTTGAATATGAATTAGGTGCATATAACGAAAATATTTTAGAAAAATATTCTCAAAAATCTAATAATTTATTCAATATAGAATCTTTAAATTCTGATAGAGGACTTCATCCTACTCAAAAGCCTTTAAAGTTAATGGAATTATTAATAGAATTAACTACTTCAAAAAATCAGATTATATTAGACCCTTTTGCAGGTAGTGCAACAACGTTAATTGCTGCAATGAAACTAGAAAGACATTTTATTGGATTTGAAAAATCAGAAGAATATTATAATATCGCTAAAAAAAGAGTATGCGAAGTAAAAAATTCTTTAAATCAGCAATTATTCATTTTTTAATTTCCATTTAAAGAAAGATAATTATAAATAATATTTTCTTTTGTAACATTTTTGTTACAAAAACTAAAGTTTTTTTTAATATTCCGTTATACAAAATGTATAATGTATAGAAGGAGAAAATTATGTCAACACCTGATTACTCAAATTTAAAAGTTAATTTAAGCTCTATGAATCAATTCTTTAATGAGAATGGGGTCAAACTTTCAGATGCTGAAAAAGCGCAGATCAAAAGTATTTTCGACTCCAGTAACACCCAAACAGAAAGCGATAAAAATGTAGAAGAACAATTAACCGGTAACGAAAGAGTATCATTTCTAAAAGCTGTTAAAAACGCATTACCTAATATCTATAATAAAATTGTTGATTTTATGATGGCTGCTGAACATAGTGAATATATGGAAAAAGCAAGAGAAGATGCTATGAAAGAAGTCGAAAAATTTCATCAAGAGCAAGAACGTGACAGAATCCAAAACGATATAGAAAATTCTGGTTTAGTATAATAATAAATACTTATGAATAACTTTCAGCAAAAATTTACATTGTAAAAAGAGCCAAATTGGCTCTTTTTTTTATTCTCCAAGAAAATTATACATTTGTATAAAAAATTCTTTTACCCGCTTTAATGGCGTATTTTTATCAACAGATTCACTAATATTAATTAGTTATAAAAGCATATTTTTTATAACTTTAATTTTCTCATTTGGACTATATTTTTGCTCCATAATTTTCCTTATATAAATTTTTCTTTGGACAAATAGGTCAATGACATATATAACATTATGTGGAAAAATAGGTCATATGTCAAGAATGCAAAAATTAGGCCTTAATATCAAAAAATATAGAGAAGCTCAAAAATTAAGCCAAGAGGCGCTTGCAGAAAAGCTTAATCTATCCAAAGAATACATTTGCAGAGTCGAAAGAGGACAAAAATATATGAGCCTGAGAAAGCTATTTGAGCTTGCAGATATATTGGAAGTAGAGTTTTATAAATTAACCGATTTTAGTTAAAAGATTAATAATAAACTTCATGAATAATTTCTATAATCTTGTTTAAGAAGTTTTTATACTTAATTCTGTCTGCCGCCCCTGACAAAACTATATCAGCATGAGCTTTACAAGGTTTTATATAAATCTCAGCTTTTTCGTTTGCATTAGAATAAATAAAATCAGCAGAATCTCCCAAGCCTCTTTCTTTTGCTCTTATATAGAAACGTTCTTTTTTGATTTTTTCATCAATATCGACATAAATTTTAAAATCAAACGCATCTTTAACTTTTTCGGTAAGTGTAAATAAACCTTCTGAAATAATAATTTTAGAAGGCTTAGCAAACGTATGATTATCATGTCTTATAGCAGTACCGCTCATGTCATACTTAGGCAAATAAGTTGATTTACCTGACAATAATTCTTTAATATGCTTACTCATCAATTCAAGTTCTAGCGCTTGAGGGACATCCAAATCGTAGTGTTTAGCGAATTCAGAAAACGACCCGGCAGCCTTTACCATTTCAGAACGATCATAATAATAATCATCGGTATTAACACTTGTTATTGCATCTTCAATATTAAATTCAGTTGCAAAAGATTGGATTGTATCTATTAAATCCTTTGTTATAGTAGATTTTCCACTCGCTGTTTCACCTGCAATACCAATTGAAGCAGGCATTTTTATTCTGCCTGATAAATATGCTGTTATCTTTTTTAAAACAAAAGGACTGTAACTAATAAGTATAGAGTCCTTTGCTTTTATTTCTTGTTCAAATATAAATTCTAAATAACGTTCTATCTTTTCAAATAAAGAAATTTGTATAGTTGAATTTTTTATTTCAGTTTTTAATGAATCTTTAATCATAATTCTTATTTTTAAACTTCCTTGCTGTTATTATATACGATTTAAAACAAAATTAAACTATTTTTTTACTAAAATTAACTTATTTTTTACATAAATTAACAGTTTAATGATAGGTATTTTATTGTGGAATATAAAGGCTTTTAAGCGTTAATCACTAAATTTTACACAATAAAGAAACGATATATGAGCATGCTTCATTGTATTCGATTATTAAACTATTTTATCTAATGAGTTTTCATTATTTAAAGCATCTTTAATTGAGTTTAATTTATTACCTAATACATCACCTAACTTAAAGGTATTGGCAGTTTCTTGGGGCTTAAATTGCTTATAATATGGCATTAATTTTGCTTCATAAATTTCTCGCGTAATATCATCATAGCGAGTCGGAATTCTTTTAAATTGCATTACAATATTTTTAGGAATTTTCATCAGACATAACTCCATTTCAAAACTTTCATATACTTTAAAAGTCTTTTTTGGTAAAAAAATTGCGTGCAAAAAAGATTAACATTTGTAAAAATTTCAGAGAAAACTAACAAAAAAATATATATTTACTTTTATAACAACTAGTAAGAGAACAGGAAATTATGAATATTAACTTTACAGGAATAAAAGACCCACAAATACTGGTTAGCAGAAAAGGCTCATTATTAAATGCCGGCAATATTGGCAGTGATGAAAAGATTCATACAATAAGAATGAAATGTTATTTGGACAATACAAATAATAATGACTTAAATGAATTTAAACGAGTAGTATCAAAGACACCTAATTTATCGGAGAAGTTTAACAATTTTTCAAATAATGATTGTTTACAAATTGATATTTCACCATCAAGCAGGCCGCAGAATTTTGGCTACAGTATAAATTTTAATGGAGAAGAAGTTACTCAATGGGATAAATCCATATTTGGTATTTGCACATTTCTCTGTGCCATAACAAGATTTTTATTAAAGAATAATGAATTAACTCCAAATATCCAAAAATACATTAAAGCTATGAATATCATTTCGGATAAAATCGGACAAGAATCACTTAAGTATGTTAAATAGAATTTAGTTTTCAATGCTTAAATTCATAAATTCAATATCATCATAATCTATATACGCTGTTTGCATCATGTTTCTGCCGGTTTTAATAGTGATTTCGTTTTTTGCATTGGGTCTAATAAGATTTTTAGGGAGCTTAATTCTTTGGTTATCACCATTTAATTCAAGTTCAGCAATTTTATTTCCATTAAAAAACACTTCCGGTGGACTTGCGTAAGAATTAGCAATCTGGTTTTGTCCCATGCTTCTGGCAAGAGCCGTATCAATACCGATAATTGAACCAATAACAAAATAAACTGATTTGTTAATATCAATATTTTTCAAATCAAAAGCCTTAGTATAAAACGGACCAATAGCTTTCATTGAAAACTGCATAGCATTTGCTGATAAGTCCGAAAAGTTGTCATCGCCTAAATGATACATGTCTTTATCAATAACAATATCATTAGCATTCGTCTTTTCAATACCAAGAGTAAGTGGAGCCGCTAGCGAGAATCTATCAACAGTCATAGAAAAAGGTCTGTAATTTTCTTTTTCAACAGAAAGAATAGAAGTACCATCTACATGTGTATTTAGTTGAAAAACCCCATTTTCATCAGTATAAGTTGAATAATTTTGTTTTGGCAAAGAAACCCTTGCACCACTTATCACCTGATTAGTATCTCTATCAATTACAACATTGGAATCGCCCTGTCCGATTTCTGAAACTCCGCCTTCAAAAGTTGCAGCAAAAGCAGAAGTTGAAGTAAAACAAATTAAAATTGATATAATAAATAATATTCTTTTCATAATTATATTTTCTATCTGTAATAAATTAATAAAATCACCAACAGGAGAATATAAAAGGATAATAAAAAATCGAGAAAAAAATAATAGTTGAGATTTGAATATTATTATGCTATTATCCAAATACAGAGGATAAATGCCGATGTGATGAAATTGGTAGACGTGTCGGACTCAAAATCCGATGAGGTTCACCCCTCGTGCCGGTTCGACTCCGGCCATCGGCAGTTTTTTAAAGAAAAAATGTTGGAGGTTTATATGAAATACATGTGTACTATTTGCGGTTATGTTTGTGAAGGCAATGCACCTGAAAAATGTCCTGTATGTAACGCACCTAGAGAAAAATTTAAAGCTATTGACGAAAACAACAAGCAATATGCTACAGAACATATTGTTGGAGTAGCAAAGGGTGTTGATGCTGAAGTATTACAAGGATTAAAAGAACACTTTGCAGGTGAATGTACAGAAGTTGGTATGTATTTGGCAATGAGCAGACAAGCTGAAAGAGAAGGTTATCCTGAAATTGCTGAAGCATATAAGAGATATGCTTTTGAAGAAGCTGAACACGCTGCTAAGTTTGCAGAATTATTAGGTGAAGTTCTTACCGATAGCACAAAGAAAAACCTCGAAATGAGAGCTGAAGCTGAATTCGGTGCTTGTGAAGGCAAGTTTGCAATTGCAAAAAGAGCTAAAGAATTAGGACTTGATGCAATTCACGATACAGTACACGAAATGGCTAAAGACGAAGCTCGTCACGGTCAAGGTTTTGACGGACTATTAAAGAGATACTTCGGTTAAAAAGTTTTTATTTTGTGAATGTTGGATAGACTGAGCTGTTTTTAACAGCTCTTTTTTTTAGTTGTTACATTAATTCATAATAAATCTCTAATTTGGCAAAAAAAGTTATTTACCGTTTTTAGTTGCGATATGAACATCCAATATACACAAAAGAATACCAATTTTCACGGATATGATGCCCGCCCGCTAAAAGGGTTTGTAATGAATTCTAACTATGCCGGTATAGCCGATGAGATAAAGCACATCGGAGAAATTGAAAAGTTTAAAGTATATTTATTTGAAAATATAAAAAACGAATTCAAATTAAAAACAGATTGTTTTCAGAAAACAAATAACAACAAAGGTTGCTGGGCACAAGATTATTGGGGAATAATAAAAGATAAACTATTAATTGATGAAACCTCAGATAAATCCGAATTTTTAAAAAAAGTGTTTTGCCTTGGAATCAATCTAATCCAAGATACTATTCGTGAAATAATGAAAATACCAGAAATGTATGAATATATGGATTTACTATATAATCTTCCTGTAGTAAACAAAAATGGAAAAGAATTTATTGAAATATTAACCCCTGACGGTAAAGAATATATTGATAAAGTAATTTATGATATTGAATTTGCGAAAAATGAAGAATTACTAAAAAAAGCTCTTAATCAAACCCATATAAAAGGTGGAAATTATTTTTTAACTCAAAATAAAGATGGAAATAATGAACTTTTAATTGGAGAAAATGAGTTAAAAAAATTTGATATTGACACCATAAAACAAATTTTTCTAACAGACAATGTACATATTATTCCTCAGGCAGATTTTCACTTAGATTTATTTATAAGACCGTTAAAAGATAAGAAAGTATTACTAGCAGATGATAATATGATGTTAGATGAAATAAAAAAAGCAATAAAAGAATTAACCCAACATATAGTAAAAACACCTGTTAAGGAAAGAAATAAATATAAAGATGCATTTATTAATTTAAACATATATGCAAAACAATTCGAAGAAATAATGAGACGAAACCCATACGCAAAGACAGATGAGGTAGAAAAAGCGTTACTGGATGGTGGGTATGAGCCTATAAGAGTTCCTGCAAGAATATTTGAATTATATGGAGATGATTCCGATAATAAAGTTAACCTAAAACAATTACATAACTATATAAATGCAAATGTTTTAATAAATGACAAAAATGAACTGGTTTATATAACAAATAGGTCAAATTTAGATGAAAAATTAGGATTAACAGAAGAGATAAAAAGAGAAACAGGGATAAGCATAGAAGATACTTTTATAAAATATGCAAAACGATATATTGATAAAATATATTTTGTTTCGGGAGAAAATAATGAAATAGCAAAGCAACTATTACCTGAACAAGGCGGAGCTATTCATTGTATGTGTATGGAAATTCCTCAATAAAAAATGGTAAGTTCAAAATGAACTTACCATTTTTACTAAATAAACCTAACTAAACAGCCGCAGGAGCCTTAGCTTTTTCTAATTGTAAAGTTACAGTAGTAATATCACAAACAGAAGCCGGTCCGAAATACTGAATAGCACCCGGGAATAAATATCTGTCATTCATTGCCCAATCTTCACGGTTAGCAGCAAGTTTAGCAAATACAGGTCCGTCAAGTTCAACAAGTGCCTTCTTAATAACCGGTTTCATTTCACCATGTCTGCGTTCCATATTCATCATCATTGTTAACGGAACACCTCCTGCAATCCATTCAGATGCAGGTGCTGTTAAGTTTCTTACAGAAGAAAGATATCCTGTAAAACCATTATTGATTAATGCAAATGCATTATAACCTAAAGAATAGCAATAATCCGCATCGAAGTTAGACGGGAATGCACATCTGCCTTCATATCCAAAGAAGTGAGATTGTGCAGAGAATTTACCGATATATTCACCTTGTAATTTTAGTTCTTCAAGTCTTGAAGAAATCATTTCAATTAAAAGTTTTTCAGTTTCAATCTTAGAAACTTGAACATTACCGTGAGGATCTCTGTCAGCAAGTAATTGTCCTTTAATTAGAGCAGGAAGTGAAGAATAAACCTTAGCATTAGCCGGCTCTAATCTATTTTCAACGATATCAAATTTTTCTCTTATTGTAGTTGCATTTACAAATAAAGGATCTGATTCCAAAGTTGCCATAATATCATTAAGGTTTGCTATCATTGATTTCATTTCTGGAATAAATTCAATTAAACCTTCAGGAACAACTGCAATACCAAAGTTTTTACCTGCATCAGCACGTTTAACAATAATATTAGTCATATAATTAACGATTTCTTCTAAAGACATTTTCTTTTGTTCAACTTCTTCAGAAATCATTGTAATATTAGGCTGAGTTTGTAACGCAGCTTCAAGAGCAACGTGAGATGCGCTTCTACCCATAATTTTGATAAAATGCCAATACTTTTTAGCACTGTTAGCATCTCTTTCAATATTACCAATAAGTTCAGCATAAGTTTTTGTCGCAGTATCAAAACCAAATGAAATTTCAATTTGTTCATTCTTTAAGTCGCCATCAATAGTTTTTGGACAGCCAATAACTTGAATGCCTGCATTATTTGCAACAAACCATTCAGCAAGCAATGCAGCATTAGTGTTAGAATCATCACCACCAATAATAACAACTGCTGAAATATTTAACTTCTTGCAAACAGCAAGAGATTTTTCAAATTGTTCCTGTGTTTCAAGTTTAGTTCTACCAGAACCGATAATATCAAATCCGCCTGTATTTCTGTAATCATTAATAAACTCATCAGTGAACTCAACATACTTCCCATCAATAATACCTGATGGGCCGCCTAAAAAACCATAAAGTTTGTTATTAGAATTAGCTTGTTTTAAAGCATCGTAAAGTCCTGCAATAACATTGTGTCCACCAGGAGCTTGTCCACCTGATAGGATTACACCAACATTTCTTTGTTCTGAAATATTAGCAGAACCAGTTGATTTAAATGTTACAGTCGGTTTTCCATAAGTATTTTTGAATAAGTTTTGAATATCTTCCTTGTTATCAACTGCCTCAGTTGCATTCCCTTCGATAACCTCAAGATTGTTAATACCTTGAGCTAGAGAAGAAGGTAATTTAGGCTGATATTGTAATCTTTCAATTTGTAATGGAGATAGTTCTTTCATCATAAAATTCCCTTTCTTTTTTATTAACCTAAAAATAACAAACTTAAATAAATAAAAATAATTCCTGAAATAAGTCCTCTAATAGCCAAATGCCAATCACCACATTCGTGAGAAAGCGGAAGCAAAGTATCAAAAGAAATATAAACCATAATCCCTGCTACAGGCGCAAGCAAAAAACCGACAAACATTTGAGGCATAAATAAATTTATAAGAAATAATCCTATAACAGCACCCAAAGGTTCAGTTAATCCGGTCCAAAACGAATACCAAATCGCCATACGTTTTTTCCCTGTTGCATGATAAATAGGAATAGCAACAGCAATTCCTTCAGGGATATTGTGTATTGCAATAGCCAAAGCAACAGATATACCTATTGTAATATCCTGAGCAGACACAACAAAAGTTGCAAGTCCCTCAGGGAAATTATGAAGCGCTATAGCAACAGCCGTAATAAACCCTGCTCGTTTAATTTTATGTTTATGTTCGCATTTATCAGGACTTTTTAGAAAATCAGAATCAATGTGATCCGGTATAAAAATATCAATCAAAATTGCAACTAGTATCCCTAAAACAAATCCTCCAAAAGCAATCCAACCGAAATTATGTGGAAAATATTTTGATAATAGCTCATTTGCTTCTTGTAAAATCTCAGTAAACGATAAAAATATCATAACCCCTGCAGAAAACCCTAACCCGATAGAAAGAGCCTTCATATTATCACGTTTAATAATAAAAGTAATAAACCCGCCTATGACAGTAGCCAATCCTGCTAACAAGGTCATCAAAAACGGTAATTGATATTGTTCTAACATAAATAATTCTCCTTTATGATTTTACCACAAACAAAAAACACAAAAACTATAAATAATCTGGCAGAAAATCATATAAATAAATGATGGAAAGGAAGCGATAGTATGGTACCCTATATAGCGAAAGGGTAGTGTATAGTAATGTTAAATAGCACTTTTACACCGCAGCATAATGGGGATATTTCTTGTTCAATAACCAGAAATTGGACAGAACAAGCATTGGAATGTTATAAACTTAATGGTGACTGCAAAAATTGTTCAATAGCTGAAGGGCATTATTCATTTGTATGTCAAATGCCTAAAGTTGTAGATATTCTACTTGCGGTAAACGGGAAACCGGTTATAAAATAGGCAATTAAATAAAATATAAGGCTAAAATATTAGTTTTTATGCATACGTTTGCTTTTCTCATTTCTATAGGCAAGATAAGCGCAAACTGTACAAATTATTGCACAGAGAGAAAGTACTCTCATTGTGTACTGATATGCCGACAAGAAAGGATGAGAATCTTGCAAATTAGTAAATAATGTTATAAATATTTCTAAAATATTAATAGCCATAGCAATTCCCATAATCATGCCTGTATTTCTGGCAAGAGCTAACATTCCGCCGGCAATACCAAGATGTTGAGAATCCACTTCCGATAAAACACCCATATTAGAAGGCGACTGAAACAATCCGTTGCCAATACCGAGCATTAATTCACCAAGGACCATTAAAGGAATTTGAGTTTCAGAATTAAACGAAGAAAATAATAGTAACGCAAGAGTAAACATAGCACCTCCTGCAATAGTAAGCCATCTGCTGCCATATTTACCCGCAATAGTACCTGCAATAGGCGCAGTAACAATCAGTGAAACAGAAAAGGTTAGTACAATAAAACCTGTAGACATAGGCGATAGTCCTATGACCTTTTGCGCATATAGAGGGAACAAAACTCCTATCCCAAAAACTCCCCAGTAAGATAAATTAAGCGCAATATTACCAAGTGTAAAAGAACGAATTTTAAACAAGCTAAAATCTACAAGCGGATATGAAACCTTAATTTCACGAATAACAAACATTACCGTCGCTAGAATAAAAGTACAAACAAGGATTTTAATTTTATCCGAACTCCATCCCCAAACATGTCCTTGAGAAATAACCGTAAGAAGTGAAAATAAAAATACCGTAAAATATAAAAAGCCCTTATAATCAAATTTTTCATCCTTAACCGGCGGATGATAAGAAGGAATTAATCTGTAAGAAAAGATAGCAGCAATAAGTGAAACGATACAACCTGGCAAAAATACAGTATTCCAACCAAAAAAGTTAATCAAAATCCCTGCTAATGCAGGCCCACTCATAGAACCTAAAGCAACAATTGCTCCATTCATCCCGAGAGCTTTCCCTCTGTTTTTCCCCTTAAACATACTTGCAATAATAGCAACCGCGTTCGAAACCAAAATAGAAGCCCCAAATGCTTCAATACACCTGCAAGTAACTAACATTGGCAAAGAATGTGATAAAAAACTAAGAAATGATCCTAATGAAAAAATTAAAAAACCAGTAGAATATAATTTATTTCTGGGACAAATTTCACTCAATTTGCCAAAAAAGGGAAGAAAAACAGTTAAAACAAGCATATAAGCAACAACAACCCATTGAACTGAAGAAATTGGTTCATTAAGGCTTTTAGAAATTTCATATAATGCAATATTAACGGTTGTTGAATCCAACATAGAAATAAAATTTCCGATAACCGTCACCCAAATAATAATCCATTTCAAATCGCTATTATGCAAATTTTTAAAACCCTTCTCAACAAAAAATCCCTTAACGGGATTTTTAATTAATAAACTAAAAACTAATCTTCACTATCGCCCTCAGACTCCTCAACGGCCGTTTCTATCATTTTATAAGCGACATATGCACCAAGCGCAACAGCTTTTGGATCAAGCTCTGTTTTTTTAGTAATTTCCAAAATCGCAGCATTAATTTCAGGATTTTCTTCTTTCAAATAACTAACCATCTTTTTACGCCAAGAAGCAACATTTGAAAAAACTTCATCATATATTAAAGCTGACATATCTTCAGTTATAATCGGTAACATAACATCTCTCCTACAGTAATTGAGATTATAAAAAAAAATAATATAAAAATCAAGCTAACCAGATTGACCGAGTTAGGATTTTAAGCTAAAATCAATGAGTAAACGAAAGGAATCTGCTTCGAATGCAAAGAATATTAATAGTAGACGATGATGAAGAAATAAGAGATTTACTGGAATTTGATATATCCCAAAGCGGATATTTTACAGATACGGCAAAAGACGGAGCAGAAGGGCTACATAAGGCACTAAATAACGTATACGACCTAATAATATTAGATGTAATGATGCCTAAAATGAACGGTTTTGATGTATGTGAAAAAATCCGTCAAGCAAAATTAGCAGTGCCAATATTAATGCTAACCGCAAAAGGTACAATTGATGATAAAACAATTGGCTTTAACTGTGGTGCAGATGATTATTTAGTAAAACCTTTTGATATTCAAGAAGTACTATTAAGAATAAGAGTATTACTAAAACGAAATCAAAAAATAACTACATCAACTACAAGCGGAGAGATTTTAGAGATGGGAGATATCGAAATATTTCCTGAAAGTTTAGAATGTATTATTCTAAACAAAAAAATAAAACTAACACCCACCGAATTTGAAATACTATACAGCCTAATGCAACATTTTAACACTCCCGTTACCTTAGCAACATTACTGGAAGAAGTATGGGGATATGACAGTAATGAAGATGTCCGAATGCTACGAGTACACGTTGGTGGATTAAGGAACAAAATAGAAACAGATTCGAAAAATCCTAAATATCTTCATACAGTAACAAATGTAGGTTACAAACTAACTCCTTTTGGTGAATAAAATGAGAAAATTAAAACTAAGAAAGCTAAAAATAGCAGAACAGATAATTCTGGTCTTGTTTATTGCTGTACTAACCCCAATGACTATATCAGCGATAATCGTTAATAACGTAAACCAACACGCAGTAAGAGCCCAACTTCAAAATACAGCCCTGCTAATAGCTAATATGGTTTCTGATGAAATAGATTTTTTTGACTTCGCTGTCCAAAGTGAATTAACTCAACTAAATTCTCAATTAAAATATATCCCAAAGTCACAACAAAAAGACGTTTTAAATAGCATAATTAAAACATCAAAATTATTCGATGGATTTTTTATAGTAAATACCAAAGAAGAATTCGACAAAATAGATAAAGAGAATTTACTAAAACACATAATAACAATGGGAGAACCAACATATGACGGAAGATACCTTGGTTTAACCTTCAATGTAGATAAAGTAAAGTCTAACCTATTTCGTTCAATTGAAGAAGAAAAACGACAAATATATGTAATAAGTAGTGAATATGATTTAATAGCAACACACAATTATACAGAAGATGTATTCAAAAAAAGTATTGAACTTCTACCTAAAAATTTGCGAACAGATGAAGCAGTAATCTACGGAGATATTAAAAATCAACCTCTTGTATATTTAAAGAAAAGTAATGTAGATGCTACCATTATTGTTAATACAACTAAAGGAATAACAAGAGAACATATTTCATACAACAGAGATAAAATTCTTTTAACACTTTTGATTTCAGCCTTAACAATATTCTTTATAATCGGACTGTATACATATTACCTATACATCAACATACGCCAATTATTTAAAGCCATAATAGCAATATCTAAAGGTAATTACGAACGAAAAATCAGATTACTTACAAACGTATTCACACCATACGAAATTATATTCTTGGCCTATGAATTTAACCGAATGGTAAAACAAATTCAAAAATCACACCAACAACTAAAAAAGAAAAATAAAATGCTAAAACAATTAAATGAATTCCGTTCAAGCATGATAGACACAGTAAGCCACGAATTCAGAACACCTCTAACAAGCATTCAAGGCTATACTTCGAGGTTATTAAGACAAGATATTCAAATAGATGAAGAAACCCGCCAAAAATCACTACATATAATCAAAAAGCAATCAGAACGTTTAAAAAGATTGGTAGAAGATTTACTTGTAATACCTGAAATAGAAGGTTTAAGGCTAAATGTAAACCTTGACGAAAATGACCTGTATTCAATATTAGATAATGCAATCACACTGGTAAAAAATGATTCTCAAAAAACAATAGTAAATAAAGTTGAGAATGATGGAACATTTGTACTCGCAGATTCAGACAGGTTAGAACAAGTATTTGTAAACCTAATAGAAAACGCTCTTAAATATGCACCGGAAGGTAGCGAAATTGAAATAGAAACAGAACAAACAGCAGATAGTGTATCAATCTACTTCAAAAACAAGTATGAACTTCTGACAAAAGAAACACTAAACACGTTGTTTGGAAAATTTACCCGTCTTGATAACACAACAACAAGAACAACAAGAGGAACAGGACTTGGCTTATTCATTGTAAAAGGATTGGTTGAAGCAATGAATGGAAGTATAAAACTATATTCAACAGAAGAATGGGGATTTATAGTAAAAGTAACTCTTGCAAAATTTTAGATAAGAAAAAAAAGAAATCCCCCGCTAAAAAGGAGCAAAACGGGGGTTTTATTAGTAAAAGAGACATCAGCAGTATTGTGACACATGTTAAAAATAATTTCCAATTAAACGCAACCAGAAATTAACCAGAAGAAAAAAAGGGCAGGAATTATTAAATTCCTGCCCTTTTTTATACATTATGTAAAATTATTCTCTACTGTTAAATTTAGCTAATAATTTAAGAATTTCAATATATAACCAAACAACAGTAACCATAATAGAGAAGCCGAAATACCACTCATATTCTTTAGGTAACAAGTTTTGAGCAGCTGTTTCAATGAAATGGAAATCAAGAATAAGATTCAAAGCAGCAATTGCAATAACAATAAGGCTAAATACGATACCAACAGTACCTGAACCAAAAAGTCCCGGTATAGATAGTCCGAAGAATGAGCCGATAAACTGAACTAAATAAATACCTGCAACAGCAAAAGTCATTAAAATAACAACCGAAGTAAATTTTTCAGAACATTTGATAATTCTAGTAGAATAAAGAACTAACATTCCGACAACGGTCATCAAAGTACCTAATACAGCCGTTTGCACAATTCCCGGGTAAGCAGCTTCCATCATGTAAGAAACCCCACCAACAAATAAACCTTCAGCAACCGCATAAACAGGAGTAAGTACCATCTTTCTAAAGAAACAAATAATAAGTGCAACAACAAAGCCAACGATTGCACCACCCGTAGTACAAGCAGCTACAACATCGGCATGCCCTTCAAGTCCTTTAACCCAGATAAAAATTGCACTCAAAAACAACATAGCAAATAAAACAAACGTTTTTTGAAGCACACCATTCATAGTCATAGGTTCACCAATAACATTTGTCCTATCAATAAACTTTTCATTTAAAACGGGATTTGACATTTTCCTCTCCTTTAACATTAACAATAGACATTATAGCATATTTTCAAATTTAAAGAATTAATATTTATCATTTATTAATTATTCAAGATTTATTGACAATTAAAAAGGTGCTTGCAATAATTATTAGAGGAAGATTGTTCCAAAGGCACTTGAAAATATTAAATCGGGACGTAGCACTCTGCCGAGAAAAAGCTGACCCTATGTCAGGTTTTTCGAGAGGTCTGGTAGCGTCAGAAAAGTTTAGAGTTCTTGCTCTATCCTTCAAACAAAAATCTGCTACCAAGATGCGCCACTTTTGAAAACTTAATACTTTTATTAAATCGGGACGTGGCACTCTGCCGAGAAAAAGCTGACTAGCGAAAGCGAGCAGAGGGTGATGCAGAATGCAGAACCCGTTTAACGCGAGCTTTCAAGACAAATGTCAGGTTTTTCGAGAGGTCTGGTAGCGTCAGAAAAGTTTAGAGTTCTTGCTCTATCCTTCAAACAAAAATCTGCTACCAAGATGCGCCACTTTTGAAAACTTAATACTTTTATTAAATCGGGACGTGGCGCAGCTTGGTAGCGTACTACCTTGGGGTGGTAGGGGTCGCAGGTTCAAATCCTGTCGTTCCGATTTTTTGCATCAAAATTTGCAACAACTGTTTATCCCCGCCCAATATATCCAATAACCCGACTACTAAATATACAAATATCATCCGTAAGGATCTATAAATAAAGTAATTAATATATGAAATACCGTTTTAATCAGGGTAAAATTTGGGGAATACAAATTTCACTTTTATTTATTAAGATAAGAAAATCGGAATGACAGGATTTGAACCTGCGGCCCCCGCGTCCCGAACACGGTGCGCTACCAAGCTGCGCTACATTCCGATTTTTTATTTGTTATATTGAATATTTAACTTTTCTTACCTTTCAATTATAGATTTCTGAAAAAAAAATATCAATATTTATTCACTTTTACTAATAATTAGACTTTATAACAAGGTTTTCAATTTCGGTATTTAACATCTGAATATGCTTAATCTTACTTAACGCAATAGTAAGAATATTAATATAATCATTTCTTTCTTCACTTATCCTACGTTTTCTTTCTTCTTCGGGGTAATATTCCGAGCTACATTCTTTATTCAAGCAATTTTCGACAGTTGTTTTCACAAGACTTTCTAATGTGTACAATTCATTAATCATATCTTCATTAATACAGTTTACTTCACTACTGTTTAAAATCTTCTTCATGAACGGACTCCTATTATTGTGGGTAAATTCTTAATTCCCTATGCCTAAAGTATAAATAAAAAAAAATCAATTTTATTAATATAATTTCCTTCTCTCTAAAAAAGGAGTTATTTTCATAAAGTTTTACAAATCTTAATATCAAACAAAAACCAAAATATGTGCTATATCTTATTTTTAGGCATTTCACAATTTAACGACAAAAAGATTTTTTGTAGAATAAAATGTAAAACTTTTGTAATATTTCAAAAATATATAGCAAATTATATCATGTTTATTTTTAAAGCAATAAAATAGTGAGGTAATATGCGTATTAATTTTAGTGATAGAAAAACATTTAAGGGGTTAAGACAAGACAGAGCGTTTGTAAGGCAATTAATGACGGAAAACGGTTATTCGTTAGCAGAAAACAATCAGAAAAACATATTAAAAGCAATCAATAACATAGCGCAGAATGGTACAATATCAGGAACGAAATTTTTATTAGAGACTGCAGAAAATATGCGTTATGCAACGAATATAAAGTTTAACAAGCAGCCTAAAAACAAATGGATGTCCGCTATAAAATTAGCCTTAGCAGCGACCGCGAGCGCAGGATTACTAAACAAAATTAGCGTAAATTTCAATAGTATATTTGCAGAGAAAGATTTAAGCAATGAAGAAAAAGAAATAATGAGTATTCATTATGATATTTTGGATAAGATGAAAAAATATAATCCTGCAAAAGAAGAGTATGACGAGGCAAGGAACAATTTAGAATATTTTATCATCTCATCAGAAACCTCACTTGGCGATAAGAAATATATTTTAGATAAACTCAACTATTTTTTAAGTGACGATTACAAAATAAATGAACAACTAGAGGACAAGAAATTTCAAGCGTTTTCAGAAATAATAAACGACTTGGCACTTGATAAAGTAAGCGGGAAAGCACCAAACATCAAGGACTCAAATCAAAACACTCATGGTATGTGTACAGTATTTTCAATAACGAGAAAACTTCTTGCGTACGAATACAAAAGGAATTATGTAGACTTTATAATGCAAGAGCTGGATAATAGCGATGAAATAATGGTTTACGACAGAAAAGCATTGGGTCAAGGTAAAAAAGTTCCTGTAAAAAAAGCAAATATAGACTATGCAGGAATGCTAAGAAGCGGTTTCAGAATAGTAGACGCATCAGCAGCAAACTGGATGCAAATAGCAGATTCAATATCAGGAACAAAAGATATAAAAATTGACTATATTCCGTATAATAGCGCAACATTTAATGTTTATAATGACTCTCATAAAAAGACAATAACTCCGGAAGCCAATATACACAAAAAGAGTGAATATCTGGAAGCTATCGTAATAACCGAAAGTAAACTTAAGAGCCTAAAGAGAATTATTATTCAGCAAAAGCTAGCCACTGCAAAACAAAGACCGGATGCAGAATTAGAGAAAGCAAAGAATAGTCGTTCTATTATAAATGAATTAGAAAAAATATTTTCATCAATGTTTAAAGATGAATATAAAGAAATGTCACACGATGTTGTAGATGCTGTGATGTCACTACAAAAGCAAAACTCTCAACAAATTAATAATGATGAACAGATAGCACACGAATACTTGTACATAGATAATGAAGAAGAAGCAATAAAAAGGCAAAAAATAAAATCATATATAACTGACAGATATGATTTTGCAATAAATCGTGAGATCAAGGATTCTGAAATAGATACTATCTATGAGTTAATAGAGGATTACAAAGTAATAAATTCAGACAAATCTATTTCACAATTTGGTCTGGCTCAATCTGCAATAAAAGCTGCAGCGGCATTCAGAAATCAAATGATTAAAGCGTGTGAAGATCCGGAAAGACTGCATAATTTGTTAGTATCAATGGATTTTGCAAATGAAGATGCTATTTTCCTTAATAATATCCAATCATTAATAGACAAAGTCAATGCTGGCAATACATTTATCATTAAGAGCTTGTCAGATAATATCGGCATAGAATATTCAAAAGAGGAAGTATTGGAATTTCTAACTTCCAGCAAAGAATATGTAGAAAATTTACCATATCTATATGATGAACTATACAAAAGGTTAAATCTTGGGAATAGAAAAGAAGCATTATTAAAAGAATTAAATATATCATTAACGATTTTAGATTCAAATGATGATACTGAAATTCAAAAACTAAAATCAACAATAGGTATATATGATAATACTGAATTAAGGAAAAGGCTTAATGACGCATTAGGAATAATGCACTACCGACCAACCATCGAAAAATATTCTAAAATGTTGAGCTGTAAAGATACCAAAGAAGACGTCAAAAGAATGTTAAAAAATGTTCTTTATGAAATAACGTACTATAAAAATGATAAACTCAAAAAAGAAATAGCAGCAGACCTAAAAATTAATCCTAATAAAGTTACGGAAACTTTAATAAAAACCGGAGACCTTTTATCAGGAGTATATGATGAATATACTTATGAAGAAGCCTCTAATTTAATAAATCAAAAAAGTATAAAAAATGATTTTCTAAACTACTATAATCAAATAATAAATACCTTACAAAACGGGGTAAATGAGCAATTTTTAAAAGATTTATTAGTCAATAACGGATTAGAGCCCGAATTCACAGAGGAAAACTTATCACAACTTCCTGAAAAAATGCTTACGCCAATAAATGAAATGGCACAAACAATTAATACAATAGCCCAAATGCTATATATAGAAAAAGACGGAGATATAATCAATTCGGTATATAATCCACACGTAGTAATTATGACATTTGAAAAAATGGGAGTAGTAGCGCCGGCATCACTCTTGAAGAAATATAATAAGAAGTTTGATGAATACTATAAACTGTCAAGTTCAAGACATAGTATGTCACAAGACGAATATAAGCAAGCCAAGAAAAAACTAACACTATTAGATAGAACCGAACGAGCAGAAATAAATAAAATACTTTCTGTAGTAAACACAATGTATAGTGTAACCAAAAAAGAAAAAGATATAGTCTATCGAATGATAAAAGACGAATACTCGGAAGTATATAGGCAATTAGGTCTAAATAATGGCAGATATTGGCAATATACGGTTCCATCCTCAGGATTATCCTCCGAAAAAGAAGCTGTATTACTTGAGATGGTAACCGATAAACCATATTTTGTACAAAAGGATATCAAACAAGCATTTAAAGACATCAAACACGGTAAAAATTCCGGAATAACATCTACTTCCGTATCAGATACCCAAATCGGCCTACACGCACAATATATAGCCTCTATTGACACAATAAAAGTTCCGTCAAAAGAAAATCCCGCAATAATGGAAGAGAAAGATGTTTTATTCCACGACAACTCTTGGGGAGAAGCGGAAAGTGAAAACGTTTGGACAGATTCACAAGGCCTAAAGAGAACTGACTACAATAGCGATTTTGGATACCGAAACGGCTATATTACAAATGAATATTACAGGAACGGAAATTTCATTGAATATTTACTAAATAACAAAGGAGAAGTAAAACAACCTAAAATAGAAAATAAACAATTAAAAAAACTTAGCAATAGTAATGAAAATTACAGCTTTGAGTTGGTTGATGATGTAATAATGCAAGGCAAAAGCAATAAAGCTAGTTCGTTAGCAAAATCCATCAGAGATCTCTTACTGACAAATGATAGCGATAATATAAATGTTCTTGAAGGTTACGCATCATCAATGACAATTGAAGAACTAAGAAACCGACTCAAAAACTTAAATGAAATCAGTATGGGGTATGGAAAAACCTATGAAGAGATGAGAAAACGAATTATTGGTAACAAATTCGAAAAAGGTATAGAAACCGAAGAAGAATACAATTCACTGCCTGATGACGATAAGCTCAAAATTATGTTAGAAAAAGCAGCATTAAGAAAAAGATTCCCAAACAGTATCTATACAGAAAACATCGACGATATCAAATCACTTAAAGATTTAAGAGAACTTGAAGAAAGTATGAGAGAAGAATTAAAAGACAAGTTCTACTATACTTTTGGGAAAAGTAACAAAGCCGTAAATTATGCATTGCTAAACAAGAACGTAAATGAAATTATCGAACGTTTTATTGTACCAATATTAGAAAAAGATAATATAAAGCTAACCACTAAAGAAATTGCCAAAGTTTTTAATGACAAAAAAATACAACAGGAACTAACATCTACAGTATATGACGGTAGTTTACGCTCATTATCAAGAGAAATATCAAACGAAATAGTAAACGGTATTATTGAAATATATAAAGAAAAAGTCCCTGTGACGGTAGCAAAAGAACTTAGGGATGGGATATCAGGATTTATCTATGATTTATACAAACTAAAGCCGGAAGATATTAACTCAAATAACATTCCACAAAACATAATTGATTGGATAGATAAAACGTATAAGCCTGAAACAGACGAAGAATTTATCAAGATTTTTAATATGATTCAAAATTATAACTCTATTGATTTTGAAAGAAAAATAATGTCACAAATAAGCCAAGAAGACCTTGGAATAGAAGAATACAGCGGATACGACTTATTAAAATCAATTCGTCTTGAACAAGAACAGGGTGAAAGAGCTCTTATCAATGAAGCATTCTTTGACGAATACTCAAAAGTATACGAAATAAGTAAGACAAAACCTTATATAAGATATGAGCGTTTCAACACAAAAGTTACCGGAGCAACTTACGTTAAGAAAAAATTTGATGATATATACATGACATTAAGATACATGCTCAGCCAAATAACCTATGAAAAGTTATTTGCAAAATATAAAGAACAAAATTATAAAAAATATAATGCACTTCCATCATATCCTATGTTAGATTTAAGCGATTCAAGAATGGAACTAACAGAAAAATCACTTAGCATGATAAAAACTGCGTTTACAAAAGCATCAAATTTAAAACGCCAAATAACAGTAATAGAAACAGCAGAAGAAATTTATAATTTTGTTAAATCAAATAAAGACAAATCTTTAACCGAAGCTGAATTTAAAGAATTACAAAATCAAGCCAAAAAATTTATAATAAACAGTAAAGACTTTAAGGAATTTAATCCGGTTGTATCTGCTTTATTAAAAATAATAACTGCCGACAAAACAATTAACTTGAAGGATTATGAACCAAGCATTGAGCAATTAAACAATATTTGTTTATCACTACTAAGTTTATGCAGTAAAGAAGAATATTATCAGAAACTAAAAGAAACAGAATTAGATTTAGAAAGATCAAAAGCAGTATTTTTAAGAATAAAAATAAATCCGCAACACAGAGACAGAATCCATGCAGTCCTAAATGAATGGTTCGACTTAATGCGTAAAGAAAGTCCAAAAGCAGAAGAAAAATATAATGAAATATTAGACCTCTCGGAAAAACATCACATCATGAATACCCCAAATAAGATTTTAGATGACTACTTAGAATTATTTACCAAAGATGGAAACGAAGGTTTAGCAAAACGTGAAGTAGTAAAACCTGCAATAAAAAACACTTTAAATACAATACTCCAAAGTGCAAAATATATCGGAATACAAGAAATATTAATGCAAGCGGAGAGAAACGGTTTAACGGGAGCAATAGCAGCAGAATTTGATAATATTGACGTGGAACTAAATAACAATAAAGAACGAACCGGTAAGTCAATTGAACAAATGTCTTCCCCCAAAATATTAACATTAATGCTACGTTCAATCATGTTCGATAACAATTTTGATGCAGCAAAGAACTTTGTAGAAAAACTAAATCTGGAAGACAAAGTTATACCTGCACTGCTTGCATCTGAAGATGTGACAATAGCGGAAACAGTAGTAAAAGACCTCTTGGAAGAAAAAGAAAAAATAATGAAAGAATATACTGTTATCGAAGAATTGAGAAATAAAATTGCTAATATTAAAAATACAGATGCAGAAGGAACCAAAGCAATATGTAAGGAAATTATATCGGAATTAAAATCAAAAGGATACAATAATAAAAATAATTACTTTATTTCAAACATAATTGCCACATTTGAAAATACCCTTGAAGTTGTTGATTTTAAGAGTATAGAAAATATCGAAACATCATTATTTATAGGAAATATATTAGAAGCTGTTTTAATAAGATCCTTCCAAGATGGGATTTCAGAATTGACAGATATGTATAGCTATTTTTCAAATGCAGAAATTGTTGATAACTTCCTTTCAGAACTTACAATTACATCTAATCCGAAGTTAGAACAACAAATCAACGATTACCACGAGTGGTACAATAATCTGTTAGCAAAATGGAATAAAGCAATAATGGAAATTAACAGCATAAAAATCGGATAAAAAAAACAGGAGCAAGCTCCTGTTGGAATTAAGAATAGCTGGAAGTATGAAAAAGATTTACTAATATATAACAACTATTTGAGGTTCAAAACAATTAACGAGTAAGGTAAAAAAATAAAATCAAAATAGCCCATGCTCATACTACCGAGCTGGGCTATAAAAAATAAGTGTAGCCTTAACACCAAAGGGTTAAATCAAAATATTTATGAGGATTTCAGAGTTTTGTAAAAAGATTCAGCCCAAACACTTGACAAACAAAATAAAGTGTTGCATAATAAAAGTGTTAAATGAAGTGTAAAGAAAACACTTAATCAAAGGAAGGAGGAAACAATGTTTGTTTCACCAATTAATCAAAATAACAGCTTAAACTTTCAAGCAAGAGGCTACAGAACAATGCTTAATGCAGAAAACAACGCAATTAGTTCTGATGAGGCTTTATTAATGCTTCAAGATCCTAAATCTGCTGTAATATTTGAAAAAAACCAAAAAGAAGCTAAAAAAGCTAATGATGCTGATCCGTTAACTTCTTTGGGTTATAAATTATACAGAACTTTTAAATATCTTACAAATGCTTCTTACAACGAAGCTGTTGCAGCAACTAACAACGAAAAAGAAAAGTTTGTCGCTATCGCTTAACGACATAGAGGCAAACTTTTTTTTAATTATTTTTAATTGTCTATCATACACTTTTTATAGTTCACAATAGTTTATTATATATAGCAGGGCTTAGATTTTATTTATCATACGAGCGTGGGTAATTGCTATAGCGATTGCATCTACAGTATCGTCGAGCTTCGGGAGCGTTTGATTTTTCAGAGATAATTGAACCATAGATTCTACTTCTTTTTTTGTTGCTCGTCCATAGCCTGTTAAGACTTGTTTTACTTGCATTGGAGTATATTCATATATCGGAATTTCAAGTTTTTCAACAACTGCCAGAATAACTCCTCTTGATTGAGCTACAGGGATTATTGTTTTTTGGTTTTTAAAAAAGAACAAGTCCTCTATTGATACACTATCAGGCTTATAGATATTCATAAGTTCTTTTATATCATCCATAATTTCAGCCAGTCGAGCTGGAACAGATTTATCCTTTTCTGTTCTTATCGAGCCTGATGCACTCAAGTGAGCTTCTCCGTTTTCTATATCAATTACCCCATAACCTATTAGCGCCATGCCGGGGTCTATTCCCATTATTCTCATAATTCAATTATAACAGCAAATTTACATTATACAAAAAAAATAGTGACTAATTAATTTGTCTGTAATACAATAAATTCATTAAGGTAGGTATATATGGAGCAAAAAGAAAAGAATATAATCGGAATCCCAAGGGGTATGTCTTTTTATCACAATTATCCATTTTGGTATGGATTTTTCACGGCACTTGATATAGTTCCGGTTTTATCTGATTTAACAACAAAACAAACGATGTCTGACGGTTCAGCTCTTGTTGTTACCGAAACTTGTTTACCTATCAAAATTTATTTAGGACATGTTATTAATCTTCTGGATAAGGGGATTAAAAACATATTTGTACCGAGCCTTCAATCTGTCGCTCCTAAAATTTATAATTGTTCTAAAATTAGAGGCTTACCTGACCTAGTACGAAATGTTATAAAAAGAGATTTCAATTTAATTGAAGCAACCCTTGATAAATCAGAAAAAGGAAAAGGTTTATACAGCTTTTTAAAAGAAGCGGTTGCGCCTTTTGGCATTACTGATGAAAAACTTATCAAAAAGGCTTCTAAAGCAGGTTGGAAGGTTTATAACAACTTTAGAGTTATGCTTAATTCGGGTATGAGTTATAAATCTGCAATGAATTATGCTATTCAGGGTAAAGTTTTCCTTGAAAAAGCTAATAAAGAATATCCGATTTCAGTCGCACTGGTATCTCATGGTTACAATATTTATGATGAGCGTGCGTCTATGAAGATTTTTGACAAACTTGAAAAAATGGATGTAAAGGTATTTACAGCTCTTCAACTTACTGATAAGCAAATGAGTGAAGGAATTGCAGCTCTTGACCAAAAACCATATTGGGCTAACCAATATGAGATGACCGGCTCTGCTGGGCACTATTTAAAAGACAATAAGATTGACGGAATTGTTGTCTTGACTTCTTTTGGTTGCGGACCTGATTCACTTATGATTGAGAACATTATCAGAAAATCAAAAGAATTTGGCAAGCCGCTTTTATCGCTTACTATTGATGAGCATACCGGAGAAGCAGGGTTTATTACCAGATTAGAAGCGTTTATTGATATGTTATACCGCAAAAAACGTTCTACTATTATAAACAAAATTGAAATGGACAATTATGATTATGTACCGCAAACAAATATTTGCGACTACATAAAGACAAACGGCTAATTATTCATAAACGATTGCAATGATTCTATGGAACGTTTAGAAAGCAGTTCTGCTTTGAATTTTTTGTTTTTACGTTCTTTTTTAGGAATTTCTATAGACGGAAGAATTCCCCAATTAGAATTTATCGGTTGAAAACTTGTATGTGCCTCATCCGAGATATAATGAGTCAGTGCACCTAAAATTGTTTCTTTCGGGAGTTCTAAGAGTTCTTCGCCCAATACAAATTTTGCAGCATTAATTCCTGCAAGAAGTCCTGTTGCTATCGACTCTGTGTAACCCTCTGTGCCGGTTAATTGACCTGCAAAAAATAAATTTTTTCTACTTCTTGTATTAAGCATCGGGGTTAAAATTTTAGGACTATTAATAAATGTATTTCTATGCATTACACCATATCTTACAATATTTGCATCTTCAAGCCCGGGGATTGATTGAATAAGTTCTTTTTGACTACCCCATTTCAAATTTGTTTGGAACCCTACAATGTTATACAAAGTCTTTGCAGAGTTATCCTGTCTTAATTGTACTACGGCATAATTTTCTATACCTGTTCGCTTATCAATTAAGCCGACAGGCTTCATCGGACCAAACCTTAAAGTATCCACACCTCTTGATGCCAGAACCTCAACGGGCAAACAAGACTCAAAGTATTTAGCATTCTTTTCAAACTCTTTTAATTCAATACGAGGTGCATTTATTAGGATGTTATAGAACTTTTCATATTCTTCTTTGTTCATCGGGCAGTTAATATAAGATGCTTCACCCTTATCGTACCTTGAAGCGTAGAATGCCTTATCAAAATTTATACTGTCTTTTTCAATTATTGGCGCAATCGCATCAAAGAAGTGAAGATGTTCACAACCTGTAAACTCTTTTATTGAATCAGCCATAGCATCTGAAGAAAGCGGGCCTGATGCTATTACGACCACCCCATCAGGAATTTGAGTTTGCTCCTCATTAATTACTTCAATCAGCGGATTAGACTTAATTTTATCGGTTACAGCCTGCGAAAAGCCTTCTCTGTCTATTGCAAGAGCGCTTCCTGCGGGGACTTGATGTTCAAAAGCTATTTTTATTAATTCTCCGCCAAGAAGTTTCATTTCTTCCTTAAGTAGTCCGCTAGCGTTGGTTAAATCATATGAGCCTAAGCTGTTTGAGCATACAAATTCAGCGAATTTTTCAGTCTTATGAGCGCCTGTAGACTTATTGGGGCGCATTTCATACAGCTTGACCTTTATACCTCGTTTTGCAAGCTGCAAGGCTGCTTCTGAGCCTGCAAGACCTCCACCTATTACCGTTACCGTTTCATTCATACAACTCTCTCTATTCTGCTGAACCTACTTGATTCCTACCATTTTCCTTTGCTCTGTATAGACCTTTATCAGCTGTTTCTATTAAATCTTTCGGCAATTCCCCGCCTTGGGGATATGTTGCAACACCAAGACTTATTGTTACATGGCATTCTACTGTCGCATTGAGCTTAAATACTCTTTCTGCTACCGCTTTACATATACGTTCTGCGTTTGCCCTCGCTTCCTTATTGTTTGTATTTGGAAGAATTATGCTCATTTCTTCCCCGCCATAACGGCATACAACATCACTCGTTCTTACGTTCTTCTTTAGGGTTTGCGCAACTTGTCTTAAAACGGCATCTCCTGCTTGGTGACCGTATGTATCATTAAACTTTTTGAAAAAGTCGATATCTACTATTATCAAAGATACATTTGTACCATAACGTTTTGCTGTTTCTATTTGCTGAATTAAATTTTCTTGGAAATATCTGTGATTATATAAATCGGTTAACCCGTCTACTGTTGCCAATTTATATTGGTACTCAAAATCTTTTGATTTGATTATGTATTTTATAATATAAGATAGTGCAAAAGTAATAATAACAATTAATATCGGTAGCACCAACGGTACCCAAAGATTTGCAATTGCCATACAATAATATGTTACAAGCGTATAACCAACAACAAGCATTATTGTTGATAATGTCGCAAAAATTGCACTTGAAGAGGCAAACACTACACATATTGTTATCAATGCAATTATAAACATTATCAATACATCAGTAAAAACATTTGTTTTAGCTATAAAGTTATTATCAATCAGATTATTCAAAAAAGTAGCATGAATCTCTACCCCCGGATACAGTCTTGATACAGGAACACTTTTGGTATCATGAAGACTTGTTGCAGTTGTACCGACAAAAACTACTTTATTTTTAAAATTATACTCACTCATATTGTTTTTTGCATTTAAAAGCAGCTTATACATAGGTACCATATCAAATACTTTTCCTGCTCCGCCATACCAATTCAATATTGCTTCTCCATTTTGCGTTAAAGGAATTTTTTTATCACCGATTAACAATTCTGATTTTTGATTTATTGTATAAACCTTTGTCTGTCCTTTATTAAGATAAATATCACCTGCAAGCAACGACAAATATGGATAATAATTTTCTTTATAATATGCAAACGGAGATACTGTTCTTATAATCCCGTCTGTACTTCTGTTTACATTCGCAATACCTACATGAGCTTTTCCATTAAGCAGTCCTGATAATATCGGTCGACAATTTGTAAAAGTCATTTTTTCGGTTAAATTTGTTATTGAAGATTGGTTTTCCACTTTAACCTGCAAATTGCCGGGCAATTCGATTGGAGTTCTTGCATCTGAAGGAATATTATCAAAATTCATTGCAGTATAAATATTATTGTATTTATTAACTGTATTTATTAATTCTTGATCTGCTTGATTTGAACTTTTTAAAGACTTGATAAACAAAAGATCAAAAACTATTGCCTTAGGATTAGTTTTTTCAATCTGATTAATCAATTCTGAATACACATTTCTTGGAACGGGCCATTCCCCATATTTATCCCAGAGGTATTCAAAACTTACATCATCTATTGTTACTATAGAAATATTATTCTTATTTAAGAAAGTATCTTTTCTTTCAGACAAAAGTCTTTGTCTATAATCAAAAGACTTGTTTTCAGCATCTTGGATAAAATTTGTAAATATATTGTTTTTAGCTAAGAACCAAAACACTATGGCTGCTGTAAAAATAATCAATGCAGAAGCAAGGATATTCAGCAAAGTAACATTTTCTATTTTTTTCAAAAGCTCAATCCTCGTATAACCTAACGGTTATAAGTATAATTTAGCCGAGGCATTTTTGCAACATTTTGTGTATTGAATTTCTTTTCTATTAAGCGATTACATCTTATTAAAGTATCTGTTGAAGTTGTCAAATTGTAGGAATTCATAAGATATTTTAACAAGCATTCTTCGTGTAAATTCATCTTAGCCTCTTTTCTGTAACTATACTTTCATTTTGGCATCACAAAAGATGGTTTACATCCTGTATTTATAGAATATAACTCGTTTTTGACGTATAACTTTAGTTGGATTTTTAACCACGCTTCAACACAAGTAAGGCATCCTTTGGAATATACGTGTCTTTTATTCCATTATCAGAAGTCGCAAAGAACAATTCCAACAAATCTCCATGATTTATGCCTAAATCTCTAAACGGAAGTTCTATATCTATAACATCTTCTTTGGCAATTTTAATATTGTTAGAATCGGTTATATTCCAACAATTTTCATCTTTTACATTCAAAAATCTTATCGGAAAAAGTTCATCCTTTATTATTGTTAGTACCAGTTCATTATTAAATTTTTCTTTTGCAATCTGAGAATTTTCTTCGTTTTTATTAATAAGTCTTATAGAAGCCCCTGCAAAAAGCCTTGTTGCATTTCTTGTATATACATGGAATTGATGAATTTTTCTTGAATTCTTATCAATAGTTTTATTCAAATAAATCCTAAAATAAATATTTTCAGTATCATTACAAAAAGCAATTTTATCAAATAATTTATTTTCTTGAAACACAGGTCCATCCGGAATTACAATACTTCCTGCCTTATCCCAATTTTTATCAGAAGCAAGTTTCCCGTCTATTGATTGAGAGAGTAATTTTTCGGGATAACGCATAGTAAGATCATTCGTAGATATAAATGAAGAATCAAGAAACTCAGGAATATCTATCCCTAATATTTTATAAATATTTTTTAAACGCTCTCGAAATATATAGTCAAAAATATAATCTTGTCCGGAATTATTTGGTTCACCATACCACCAGAACCAGTCACTACCTTCACAAATGTACAGTTCATTCATTGCGTCTTCTAATAAACGCTTTGAGACATCCCTATGCTCTTTCTTAAAACTAAATATATCATCTCTTACTCGTTTTACACTGTTCCAAGCAAGATTTTTTTCTAAATCACCTATCCAATATTGAAAACTATTATTTATCCAAGAGCCGGCATAAATTTTCTTCAGTTCTTTCTTATGCTCATCTTGCTCTATATAATCACTTATTAATACTGTTTCTATACTCGTATCATTTTGAATTTCAGAATAAATAGTATCAAGAAACTCCTTACCGTCATTATCATATCTTTCCCAACAATTTTCACCATCTAGTGCTATTGTTAAAAGATGTGTTTTATCCGGTGATACGAGGAGTTTAGATTGTATCGATTTAATTTTGTCGTATAAATCTCGTGCAGCTAAACCACTATTCACATTTGCGTATTCAAAATTTATCAGATTAGGTAATGAACGATCCCTAAATATCACATCTATCGGATTAGATTTATCCTTGAACTCATAAACCTTAAGTAAATGATAAGGGTCTTCAAGATTACTTTTAAAATCTCTTATAAACGAAAAATTAATCGACTCAGAAAGTATTGCCTCATCAGATATCGTCCACTTAATACCTTCCTCAGCAAGCGTATTCAAGGTTTTATTGCTCAAGCATAACTCAGGTGGCCAAAAACCTTTGGGACGAACACCAAATATTTCTTCAATTCGGTCTAAGCCGGAGCGGATTTGCTTTCTAGCATCCACAGACATTGTAAATCTTTGCGGCAAACCTTCTAGAGTTGGAATATTTTTTTGTACTGCCTTAACATCTTGTATAATCGGTAAAATAGGATGATAATATGGGCTTGTCGTTATCTCTATTCTTCCTTCTGATAGAAATTTTTTATATGCAGGAATTATTTCTGACATAATTTTTAAATGCAAAGATATAATATTTTTTCTATCCTCAAAAGTAAAATTATCCTGTTTTTCAAACAAATACCTAAACTCAGGAAACCTGTCAATATGTGTTGAATCAACCCATACCAGATTATATAACGCCATGATGTCTGATAATTCCTGATTAGAAAACTCCTCTAGCTGAGGTTCTTGTGTTTTAAATCTTTTCTTATAAAGCTGAGTATATCGCTCGCTCTTTAAAATCATAGTTTCATAATTAGCATTAAAAAAGTTATTCAAGATAAATGCTTTTTCATCATCTGTAAGCTCATCTATATTACTAAGAGTTAAATCCTGCTGAACATCGGTTAAGCCGTCTTCAATATAACTAAGTATAGAATCTATTAATGAAGGAACTATATTAAAGTTCAGTTTAAGAGAAGGAAATTTTTCCAAAACAAGTAGCATATCAAGGTAATCTTTGACTGCATGAAGCCTAACGTAAGGCATTAAAAAAGTATCTTCCAACTGATATACAGGCTGATGCAGATGCCAATAAAATGCAACTGATAATTTGTTTAAATCCTTCATCATACCCTGCTATTATACATCAGAGTATAGGGTGCGTAAAGATATTTTATTTTTCTGTTATAAAGTACGTTATCAGTTGTATTGTTTTTTTTATCCTGATTGATAAAATTAGAATAAGACGGGATTTTAATATGAAATTTTATTCGAAATATTCACCATATATTTTCTTACTACCGGCACTTCTCGTGCTTATAGTATTTTTCTTTATCCCGTTTATTCAAACTATATTTCTGAGTTTTCAAGATTATTCAAACTCTATTTATAACCCGACATTTACTGGGCTTGAAAATTATTTCAAACTCCTTTCTTCGCCCATTTTTTATCAGGTACTGTTAAATACTTTTTTATATTTGTTTATTGCTGTACCGATTTTGGTAATATTTCCGCTAATTTTAGCAGTCCTGATTAATCAAAAACTAAGGATGCTCACACTGTATAAATTACTAATCTATTTCCCTGTTATAGTTTCGATAGTAGTTGCAGCTATAGCGTTTAAGTGGTTATACGCTCAAGAAGGGATTTTGAATTATATTATATCCTTATTGGGAATCAATCCAATAGGTTGGCTAACAGACACAAAATTTTCACTACTGTCCGTAGCCTTTGTAACCATCTGGAAAGGTATCGGATATTATATGATGATATACCTTGCAGCTTTAATGAGTGTACCGCAAGAATTATACGAAGCCTGCGATGTCGATGGAGCTGGATTTTGGCAAAAGCATTTTACCGTAACTATTCCACATATCATGCCTGTAATTGCGCTTGTTACGACGATAAGTTCTATTTCGGCAATGAAGGTTTTTGCAGAAATTTATGTTATGACAAAAGGTGGACCTTTAAATTCAAGCAAAACTATTGTATATTATATTTATGAACGTGCGTTTGAAAATCTGGACTTAGGTTATGCTTCCGCATTAGCAGTTGTATTATTGATAATAGTGATGGCGTTTTCGTTAATAAACATTCTTTGTTTTGAAAAGAATAAATATGGAGATGTATGATGAAAATATTGATGATTACTGATTTGTATCCCGTTAAAGATGATGAAATTAAAACTCCTAAGACTCTTTATAATTTTGTTAAATCTTGGGAACTGCAAGGGCATAAAGTCGACGTAATTAAACCTAATTTCATTTTAAATTCATTTATTCGTAAAAAACCATTCTATAAAACAGGTTGGTATGGGAATGTCTATAACGTCAATTATTTTACACCTTTTTGGTTCAATATAAAAAACAAACTAAAAGATATCAATTTTGAAGGCTATGACAGAATTTTTGCACATATGCCCTCAGGTGAAATCTTTGCATTACATTTAGGGGTAGATTTTGTTGCTGGAGTACATTCATCTGACTTTGAAGTACTTACTAGCCCTATTTATAGATTTTATTTTAAACACGAACTTGAAAAAGCACATAAAAAAGCAACACATATTGCTTGCCGTTCTTATGCTCTAAGAGATAAATTTATTAAAACATACCCAATGTATATAGGCAAAACGATTACAGCATTGTCTGGTGTTGACATTGATAATAAAAATTCAACTAATATAAAACAAAAACCACGTTATATGGATGGTATCAAATCTGATTACAAACGAGTTCTAACCTGTGCTAACTTAATTAAGCGTAAGAATGTAGATAAATTAATCGAGGCTTGTAAAAATATTGAAGGCATACAATTAACTGTAATTGGCGATGGTGTAGAAAAAAACAAATTAATGAAAATGTCATCTGATGTAGTATTTTTAGGACAGCTAACTCAGGATAGAGTATTTGAGCGAATGAGAGCTTCAGACATATTCGTTCTGCCCTCAGTGAATGAAACTTTTGGTCTAGTCTACCTTGAAGCAATGGCCTGCGGCTGTGTAACCATTGGTATAAAAGGTGAAGGAATTGACGGCATAATAGAAGACGGTGTAAACGGATTTCTATGCGAAGTTGATGAATTAGAAAACAAATTACGAGAAGTTATTGCCCGTGATGATTTAAAAGAAATCGCTCAAAGAGCTGTTGAAACGGCTAACAAATATACAAATGAAACTTGCGCTAAAAGTTACTTAGATGGCGCAAGCTGCTAAGTATTACACTTCCTGCTTAACTTTAAATATAGAACGGTCAATTTCATCAAAATTTTTGATAATTTGAGAAATTCCGGAAATTTTTTGGTAATATTCAACAGGCTCTTCTGAAGAAATTGCAATAATCCTGCCAGCACCTGCAGCTTTTGCAGAGTTAATCCCTGAAATAGCATCTTCTACTACAATACACTCCTCTATTGGTAAACCGATATTTTTTGCTGCAATCTGATAAATATCAGGAGCAGGTTTACCCGGAATTTTTCCATTGGAATATACTATTTTATCTAAGTCAAACCAGTTTGAGAGCTTAAATACATCAATATAAAACGCAACATTATCCCACTCAGACATTGTTGCAATAGTCCTTGGAATATTATTTTCTTTTAACCAATCCAAAAACTTCTCAGCACCTGGAGCTAGTTTGAGTATCTCACGATTTTTTAAACATTCATTCCTATACAATGTTTCTTTTTCTTTAGCCAATTTTTCTACAAGTTCAGGCTCTGGCTTTTTGCCTATTGCATATTCTATGATGTCTGCATTAGTTCTTCCAAACATATACTTCTGCATTTCCTCATCGCTAAAGGAATAACCTCTTAAACGCTTTGAGAAAATCCGCCAAGCATCATAATGCAAGTGAGAATCAAAAAATAATGTTCCGTTAAAATCAAATATTATACCATTCATATAAATCTATAACATGTACCTTATATGTATTATGTACTTACTATAAAACGCACTTTTCTCCTTTGGAGAAAAATAATATCTCCTTGCTCTTTTAGGCGTAAATATGCAATTAAATATCTCGTTAGAATTATCAAGATTTTCAAAATGATAATTATAAAATATTTTATTAGTATCATTCATTAATAAAAATTTTTGATCTTTAAACAATGGCCGCTTTATTTTTATAGCATTATCTTTAAAATTTGACACCCTAATAATCTGACAATCAGGAAACAATTCAGATAATTCCTCTTCATTAAGCCTTTCCAGCTTGAATGCCCCATCTTCAAAATATAATCTGCTAAATTTTAAATTATTAAGATTATATCCTATCAATTCCCCATTATGCAAAAATTCCATTGTAGAATTAGCATCATAACTAAGCCCATTTGCATTATATTCAGAATACTTATTTTCACCTAGCGTATAAGATTTAACAAATTTTATACACTTATTATCACTACAATTTTCTAACCACTCCTCTGTATTAGGGTTATAAAAAACTGCTGAATTTTCTTGTATATCGTTAAAATTAGTCGTTTCAGCATAAGCCGAAAGAGCAACAAAAAAAGACAATAAAACAATTAAAAATTTTTTCATAGAAATCCTCAATAGTCTTATTTTACATAAATGATGTACTATTCGTCAAGGAACTAAATAGCTGATAAAATATCACTCAAGTTGTGAACAATAGTTTTTCCCATCGTTCCGTACAGATTAGCCGCCTGCTTCTGCATAAAATTTCCAAACCCACCTGCTAACTTGTCTTGATTCGCAGAGTTTTTAACAGAGTCCTGAGAATGTTTCAATTGAAACAATTCAGTTACATCAATCGTCTTTCCTTGCTTTGCACCAAGCTGTTCCAAAATATCTTCTGTCTTGTTTATACCCAATTTGAGAATATTTTCATCTTCTCCAGCTGCTTCAGACTGATTTAATGACAATTCGGATAACGAGCTTGAATCAATAGCATTAACCTTAAACGGATCCGTCAATCCCTCAATATTAAGTCCCGCAGGAACACCTAACGGTCCTAAAAGCTGTGTGTAAGTTTCTATTCCACCGCTAGCCAGCCCATCCAGTTTTGAATTTAAAAGGTTGGCAAATGTATTATCATCCAAGTTAAATTGCTGACTTCCACCAACCTGAAGTCCTTGAGTTAATTCATTTAACTGATTTATACCACCTTGAATAAAGTCCATCTACTATACCTCTAGTTTTAGTATAAGCGTTGGTATAGACTTTTCCATCAATCAGGAAGATGATTTTATTAGAAAAATCGCTTGCACAAAATCTAAAACTATGTTTTAATATCTCTAGGAGTGAAGCTCCTCTTTGGTAGTTTAAAAATAAAAATAACTTGATTTTGCTATTTCATTTAGGGCTTTGTAATCAGTATTATTTATTTGTTACCACTGCAGTTGATTATGTATGATTTTTTTTGTTTATTAATATAACCCGAAAAAAGGAATTAGGCACATTAGATGAGTGCGTTTAAGTTTAATTTTAAATTCTTAAAGGAAAATGCTACGGCAGGTGCTTGGCGTAGAGGTTACGAGTATTATCAAAAAGATATGATTTTACAATCATATCCAGAAAAAAACTTTTATATGGGGAAAGTAAAGGGCAATTTTCAAGACTCATATAATACAGACTTGATTTTTAAGAAGAATAAAGTAGAAGCCCGTTGTAACTGTCCTTTAAAAGATGAGTGGTGCAAACACGCTGTTGCTATTGCGGTAAAAGCAATTAATGAGAATGCTTATGAAAAGTGGCTATCAGAAAAAGCCGGAATCGAAGTTGACCTATCAGACATTGATACAGCATTAAAAACAGAACCTCAAGGAAACTATATTTTCCATTTTAATCCAAAACGCAGACAGAACTTTTTTTCAATACTTATTCGCGACCGTTCTACTAATAAAATTGTACGCTCGATTGAATCAGTTTTAAGAGGATTAATTGAGGCACAAAGAACAAATCCAGACTTCAGTTTAAATGATGAGCAAAAAGCAGAATTCGAGATATTTTCCAGCTTACTAAAAAATGCAAAACAGGATAAAAAAGCAGGCTGGTATGATGTTCCTATAACAAGATTCGCACCTATGTTTCCAGCCCTTGCTAAAGTAGAAGAAGTATTAGATGAAAAGACAAAAGAACGAATTCAGTTCGTTGATAATGTTTGGAGATTAAAATTATCAGTAAACACTTCTCAAACAGGTGCAATAATGCTTTCATTATATTGGACAAGACCTGATAAAGATGAAATTTATCCTTTCGAAGAAATAAAATACTTTTCACGCCAATTAAAGTGGGGTAGATATAAAAATCTTATTTTTCCAATTAATATTGCAATAAATGAGTTACCACAAAGCATCACTAAATCAACATTTACTGACTTAAAAGATGCAGATGGCGGAAAATTTGTTTACGAAGAATTACCAAAATTAAGAGAAATAATGGATGTAGAAATATCAGAAAATATTTCTAAATTACTCTTGGAAGAAAGACCTCCTCTAAACATTGTTACTTTAGGTATTGATTATGATCAATCCCTGAAAGCCTCCTTAGAGTTTGAATATGATGGAATAAGGGTTCCATACTCAAAAACAGAAAAAGGTGCATACATTACAATTAAGAAACCTGATAGTGATTTAGTTTATTGGGTTAAAAGGAATTATCAACACGAGCATCTTGCCTATCAAATGCTTTTAGCGTGTAAATTTATTCCTATGCAGACAAATAACTTGGCGCTTGAGAAAGAAAATGCTATTGATTTTTATAACTACTATATTCAACAAGCCGGAGAAGGTTGGAAATTTATAGAAAAAGATGATATGAATTTCTTTAAACTCTTAAAAGAGCCTTTTAAAATGTGTGCCAAAGTTGATTTTTGCGACGATTCAAATGACAGTTTTGAAATTCAAATCTATGGACAAGCCGGTGATGAAATAATTAACTTTGATGATATATATGAAACCATCCAGAACGGTGAAAAATATAGTAGAGTAAGGAGCTTAGGCTTTGTCGAGTATCCGGCGCAAGACATTTACCAAATGTTACGTTCTTTCAACTCCTTCGATGCATATCGAAACAATGAAAACAAATATATAGTAAAAACATATCGTGCAGGTTTAATTTCAGAGTTAAAGAATCTGGGATTTGAGCTAGTTTTATCAGATAATTTTACAAAATTCTGGGAACAAATCTCAACATTTTCAACCGGTGACGGAGGAGAAGAATTACCTAAGGGTGTTAATGCCGAATTCCGTGAATATCAGATTAAAGGTTTCCATTGGCTATGGTTTATGTACAAATACGGCCTTAACGGAATTTTAGCCGATGATATGGGCTTAGGGAAAACTCTCCAAGCATTAAGTTTGCTTCAAAAAGCAAAAGAAGTAGACGGGTCGGAGCCAACTCTAGTTGTATGTCCTACGACCGTAGTATTTAACTGGGAATCTGAAATTGCTAAATTTACACCTGATTTATCTTGCTTGAAGTTATCAGGAGCTGACAGGGCTTCTTTGTTTAAAAAAATTCCTGAATACGATATTGTCATAACAAGTTATGCACTTGTAAGACGAGATATTGCAAAACTTAAAAAATACAACTTCAGATATATAATTCTTGATGAATCGCAAAATATTAAAAATGCGACTTCTCAAACGGCGCAAGCTGTTAAAACTCTTAATGCAAAACATAAACTTGCGTTATCAGGTACACCAATTGAAAACAAACTTGAAGAACTATGGTCAGTATTTGATTTCTTAATGCCCGGGTTCTTATTCTCAATGTCTGAGTTCAATTACCGATATGTTACACCTATTATGGAACGCCAAGATAAAACCGTTGAAAAGCGGCTTAAACTCCAAATTTATCCATTCATCTTGCGTCGTATGAAACGAGATGTAGCAAAAGACTTACCGGATAAAGTTGAAAACATGGCATACTGTGAATTAACCGATGAACAAAAAGATTTCTACTTAGAAGTACTGGATTCAACCAAAGAAGAATTATTCAAGAGTATAGAAATGAACGGACTTGAAAAAAGCCGTATGTCAATATTCTCAGCACTATTAAGGCTACGTCAAATCTGCTGTCACCCAAGATTATATGATAAAGAGCATGTCAAAGGTGTTATAAAATCAGGCAAATTTGAGTACTTAAAAGGTATGCTGGAACAAATAATAGCTGAAAAGCACAGAGTATTATTATTCAGCCAATTTGTTGATATGCTGGATATTATAAAAGGCTGGCTTGAAAGAGAAGGAATACCTTATGAATACTTAACCGGTAAGACAAAAGACAGACAAGCCGCTGTTGAAAACTTTAATAACAATCCGAATATTCCAATATTCTTAGTCAGCTTAAAGGCCGGCGGAACGGGGTTGAATTTAACAGGTGCGGATTATGTTATCCACTACGATCCTTGGTGGAACCCGGCTGTTGAAGACCAAGCAACAGACAGGGCTTATCGTATCGGACAAACTAAAAAAGTATTTGTTTACAGACTTATTACTAAAAATACTGTTGAAGAAAAGATTCAAAAACTTAAAACCAGAAAAAGGAATCTTGTTGATAGCGTAATCTCTATTGACAGAAATATAGTTAAATCATTAACAATGGACGATATCAAAGATATCTTCTCTACAGAGATATAATAAAAATATTACTCATAGAATTATGCAGTTGTTTCAATATATTTGACCAATGCATCTAAAACAAGACTTCCTTGAGATTCCTCTTTTAATATCGCAAGTGCTTCTTTAGGCATCATTGCAGGTTTATATGAACGTTTTTCTATCAATGCAGAATATTTATCTGCCAATGCTATTATTTCTGCTTCTACACCATACTCAAAATCACCAGTATTTATCGGATAGCCTGTATTACTTGCATTTTGATGATGATATTTAATTAGTTCTAAGGCTTTAGGAGAAATATTTTGCGTCTTTAAAAGTTCATATCCCAATATCGAATGTAAATTCATTATTTCTTTTTCTTTATCATTTAATTTTGTTTTCTTATTTAATATTTTATTAGGAATTAAAACCTTCCCAAAATCATGGAATACAGCAGCCTGAATTACTCCTTGCCTATCTATTTGAGAGCGCACATCTTTAGGAAGATTATCTATAATTCCTGCGGCTATATTCTTTGTCTGCTTTAAGTGACCATCCGCTAACTTATGTAATTCTTCAATATTAATTTCAGGTTTAAGCCCGTTTGTTTTCAGAATTTTTAACACCTGCGGATTAACTGCTATCATATTTTCAATGGCAGATTTAGACAAATACGGACTTAATTCTGATGTCGCTACAAACGAATCTTTTGCACCGGTATCAGGTCTTGCTATACCTTTAAACACGGGAAACTGTATTCGTGATATCGCATTTATTGAATAATTGTAATTATTACCATTTATATTAAGAGTCATACTACCAAACCTTACACTCTTTTATAAAGTATTTATTTAATAAAAAATTGATTAAGTATCATTTTTTTGTTACAAATCGGTTACATAACTTTACAAAAGCTATCTCTCTACTATCTCTCTTTTACATACCTCAGGTGAATTTAGATACTGCGTCCATATTATTTGGCTTTTTGTTAAACCATATAATTTAACAACTTCTTTTCCAGTATCAAAATCAATATTATATGTCTGTCCAGTTTCTTCCTTCATCGCATTAGAAATTTCTTCAAGCATCGGTTTAGTAAATTGACATACAGTTATATCTTTTACCGTAGGGCGGATAATAACTTGTTTATAAACACATTTATGATCCACAACCCCTTGTACCAATTTAGTTAATGGAACTTTTCCTCCGTTACCGGAATCTATAGTTGAGCGTTCAGTATAAGGCTCACAAGCACTGAAACTTGATACAAATCGCTCGGAATAGCCTTCGGATGCAATTACTGCTAATGATATTAAAAACACTATTAGAAAACATAAAACTTTTTTCATAAAATAATTATAACTTAAAAGAAATATATAATGTATAATAATCAATATGATTAACTTATCAGATATTTTTGACAAAGCCAGAAATTTATATTCGGACTTTTCTTATAACAACCGTTACGGAAGGGCTCTAATCCCTTTAAGATACTTTTTTGAACTAACCTACAGATGTAATTTAAACTGCCCTTATTGCTATATAGGTGATGAAAGAAAAAAGAACGAGTTAACAAAAGAAGAGTGGTTTGAAGTTATAAACCAACTTCCGCCTTATGCCATTGTTACCCTTGTAGGTGGCGAACCGCTTATAAGAAAAGATTTTGCTGAAATTTTATTTTATTTATCTAAAAAAATCTTTCATAAAACGCATTTAGTAACTAACGGGATTTTAATTACTCCGGAAGTAATAAAAGAATTTGAACGCTCTAAACTAATGCTTTTATCAGTATCCCTAGACGGATATGGAGAGATTCACGATAAAAACAGAGGGCAAATAGGTATATTTGATAAGATAGTATCCAATCTTGAACTTGTAAAAGCTATGAAACATTCTCCAATGGTTGATATTAAAACCATTGTTCTTGAAAATAATTTGGATTCCCTACCCAAACTTTATAAACTATGTATTGATATGGGATTTGATTTCTTTTCAATTTCCTTTTTAAGAAACAACAACTGGAAACAGAACTCAACGCTTGTTGAGAGTTTCATACCTGAATTTACTGCCAATTATCCAATTCAGCCTTATTTTGATATGGAGCATTTCAAGGAAATTTATAGAGAACTTAACTCATTAAGTAAAACCTCAAAAGTAAAAATCCGGTATTCACCAAAGTTTGAATATACAAAAGACCCAATTAAAACAATAGAAGAATTTTTTAAACTATCTGAGGATACACCAATTAATGAAATTTATAATCCTTGTAAATACCCGTATTCAAATATGATGATAAATCCGGCGGGAGATATTTACCCTTGTTTATCTATGAAGATAGGCAATGTAAGAGAAAACAGTATTAAGGAACTATTTAATAAACCGCATTATTGTTGTTTCAGAAAGAATTTAAAGGCATCAAGCGGCGTATTTGGTGCGTGTCAAATGTGTTGTGAGCTAGAGCCTAAAGAAAGGTCATAAAATGAAAATATTAGTAACAGGAGCTACAAAAGGAATAGGAAAAGTTATTGCAGAGAACTTGGAAGGTGAAATTTTTGCAAGCGGGAGAAACCTTGAAGCACTAAAAAGTTATAAAAACTATTATAAAGCTGATGTAACAATACCAGAAGAACTGACAGGACTTGGCAATTATATTGAAGAAAATGAAATAGATATTTTAATAAACAACGCAGGTGCCTACATCTGGTCGGAAGTTGAGAATATGCAACTCAAAGATGTACAACAAATAATTAATACTGATTTAACTGCCCCGCTGTATTTGATATCAAGGGCAGCAAAGGGTATGAAAGCAAGGAAATATGGACGAATAATCAATATCGGCTCGATAAGCGGAGTAATGGGCGAAGCAGGAGCAAGCGCATATTCTGCTGCAAAATCAGGACTTATTGGAATGACAAAAGCCCTAGCCTTAGAGCTTGCGGAGTATAATATTACCGTAAATACAATAAACCCCGGCTGGGTTGAAACAGAACTTGGCGAAAACTCAATTGAAGATAGCGGATTTTCAAGAGATGAAATTCTTGATACCATTCCTCAAAAAAGGTTTGTAGAACCTGTTGAAATAGCAGATTTTGTAAAATTCTTAACCTCTGATAAAGCAAAAGGTATAACTGGTCAATCAATAAATCTTTGTGCAGGTCTAAGCGTTGGCTGCTAGTGCTTTATCAAACATATAAGCTACATTCTCTTTGGTGTGATGGTCTTTACGCCCTATTTTGTAGCAATTTTCGACCGTTGTTTCATATTCGGTTTCGTTTTTTAAATAAAATCTGATTTTATCAGCTAAATCATCTACATTTTCCCAATACGGCATATAACCATTGTAAAGCGATAGCTCTTGACGCTTATCACTAATTATTAAACGTTTACAGGCGACTGACTCTATTGTCCTAAAATTAAGTGATGAAATACCTTGAGAATTCATTGTAAATAAGATTTTTGAATTATTAATTGCAACTGCCATATTTTTTTGATTATCAATAAATCCTTGGTATACATTCTTTATAAGTTCTTTGTCCTCAGTTCTTGATAGTGCATCCCGATAATGTTTTTCAATAGCGTACCAAGCAAACTTCAATTCAGGTAATTTTTTCATTAATTCCAGATAAAAATTCAGTCTAAAATCAGTATCAAGCCTACCTGCAAACATGACATGAAATTTGGGTGTTATATTCAAATCTCGATATATCTCAAAATTTACAAACTGCGGTAGATAGTATAAATTCTTAAAATCATACATTTTAATCATTTCTCTATCCCAGAAGAAAGTAAAAACATCTTCCCTATACAAATATTTGAAATACTTTTCCCACTCAGGTCCTGAGGTTTTCGATTGGATATTATCTGCAAAATAACAAATACATTTTGCTTCTAAATTGTTATCAATTTTTATCTTTAAAGGTGAGAAATCATACCCGATAATAACATTAAATTTCTTTTGCAAAAGCTCATCTAAATTATTAGCAAATAATTCGTCAAAAACGGTTATATTAGCTTCTAAGTCTGGGTTTTGCAAAATCCCATCATTAATACTGGAAACAATTAATCTGCCTGCTATAGAAATTGGTTGAACAAGAAGAATATTTAAGCTGCTCATAGCTTTTCCGCCAAGTCTTTTTCAAGTTCAATGCCTGTTTTAGTTTTAGCAAGCCCTCCTTGAGAGGTTTCTTTAAGAACAGGAGACATCAATTTTCCTGTTTTTTCCAATACATCAATAACTTCATCAGGCGGAATTTTACTTTCTATATCTGCAAACGCTAATTCAGAAGCAGTAACAGCATGTATTGCAAGAAAAGGATTTCTTTTAACACAAGGTACTTCAACAAGTCCGCATACAGGGTCACAAGTTAATCCAAGTATATTTTTTATAGCTAAAATAGCCGAATTTACTATCTGTTTATTATTTCCGTGCCTCAAAAAAGTTAACAAACCCGCCGCCATACCGGAAGCAACACCGCATTCTGCCTGACACCCTGCAACAGCACCTGCTAAGCGTACTTTATTTGATACAATCTGCCCGATTTTTCCCGCCGTTAAAAGTGCATTAATAAGTTCTTCATCAGAAATTTTATATTCCTCTGCCATAGTTATTAAAACAGCAGGAACAATTCCACAGGAACCGGCTGTAGGGCAAGCAACTATCTTACCCATCCTTGCATTTTCCTCTGCTGATGCTAAAGCATACATTGTTATTTTTTCAAAGATTTCGCCTAATATTGCAGGATGTTTTTTGTATGATGTTTTCAACCTATAACAGTCACCACCAGATAAACCGCTTAAAGATTTTTCTTTACTCTTTAAACCGTTAGTTATTGCCTCTCTCATTGCATTTATGTTTCTTAAAACAATATCTCTTAAATATTTTTCAGAAATATCTTGAATAAACGCTTCTTCTGCTTGCGCTTGTTGCCATATAGAAAGTTTATTACTATTACATTCTGATAGTAATTCATCAAAAGTCTCTGTAATAATCATGATTGCAGTTTCCTTATACCGGTTGCAAAATAAATACACTCAATATTTTTAATTTTAGATATCAGTTCAGGCTCAATTTCAGAATCAAGAGCAATATACATAGATGCATTTCCCCCTTTGATATCTCTATCACATAATAAAGAAGCAATATTTACCCCTCTACGTTGGATTAAATCAGTAACTTTAGAAATTACCCCCGGTAAATCTTTATATATGAGTAATAAAGAGTTATAATGTCCAGTAATATTAACATTAAATCCATTAATATTAGTAACAGCAATCTCACCTGATCCAACAGATTCTGCCCTGATTGTCATTTTATCATTAATAATTATTCTAACAGCATTAGGCGCTTTATTAGTATCTTCAATATATTCAAACTCATACTCCAAGCCTAAATCATAATCAAAAATATTTTTAATTCTAATATCATCAACATTCCAACCCTGAATCCCAGCAAGCAAAGCCTTATGAGTTCCATGACCTTTTCCGGTCGTAGCAAAGGAATTGTAGAGTCTAAAATGAACCTTTTTAATTTCGGCGTTAAAAATTTCTCTAGCCATAAGCCCAATTCTAACGGCACCTGCAGTGTGAGAGCTGGAAGGTCCAACCATAACAGGCGAAATAACATCCAGAAGCGTTTTTCTAGCAGGCATTTATTTAGCTAACCTCCGAAGAACCATTTACAAACTCATTGATAATTGAATAAAGTCTTTGCTGCCAATCAGCACTTTTTTCAAGAAAGAAGTCCGCACCTCTATTCTTACAAATATGTTCAAGTTCTTTTTTATTAGATGCAGTCATAACACCAATAGTAGGACGTCTGCCTGTATTATCAGCTATTTTTCTAAGTTCAGACAACAACATAAACCCTTCTCTATCAGTTGGAATAAATAAATCCATAATTACAAACTCATAATTACGTTTTCTGTATTTATTAACAGCATCATAAATTTCGTGTGAAACATCAATATCGTACTTGAATTTTTCAAGTAGCACTTTAAGTTGATAAGTAATAACTCCTAAATCATCAATAATAAGCATAGCAGGAGCCGTGGAAACTTCTTTATCCAACTCAGGATTAAGAATAGATTGAACAGATTTACGAGAATTTTTATCAAGCTGATTCACCAAATTAACAATATCATCAAGCTGTTTTTTTAACGCAGCTAAATCAACATTCTGTGGAACATCAGCATCAGTAATTCCATAAAAAATATTTAAGAACTCGGAATCTAAATCAATATTCATACTAAACACCTGACAATGAACTACAACTATATAATAAATATATCATATTAATTGAATTTTGACCAGAGTATCAGGTTAAAAAGTAATAAAAACTAGTCTTGAGAAGAAACTACTTTATCAATTAAGCCATATTCAACAGCTTGAGCAGCGGACATGTAGTAATCTCTTTCGCAATCCTCTTTAACTTTTTCATAAGGTTGCCCTGAATTTTCAGCCATGATAGAGATAAGCATTTCTTTCATACGTCCTATTTCTTTAGCTTCGATTTCGATATCAGTAGCTTGCCCTTTAGCACCGCCTAAAGGTTGGTGAATCATAATTCTTGCACTTGGAAGAGCCATTCTCTTACCTTTAGCACCTGCAGACAATAGGAAAGCACCCATACTTGCAGCTTCACCAAGACAGATTGTTGAAACATCTGACTTAATAAGGTTCATAGTATCATAAATAGCCATGCCGGCTGTTATAACACCACCAGGACTATTTATGTATAACATAATATCTTTTTCAGGATTTTCACTATCCAAGAGAAGGAGCTGTGCAATAACAGAGTTTGCAACATCGTCATCTATTTCTTCACCTAAGAAAATTATTCTCTCTCTAAGCAGTCTAGAAAAAATATCAAAAGATCTTTCACCACGAGAAGATGCTTCAATAACTGTTGGCATATAGCTTAATACTTTGTTGAAATCACTCATTTTAATCTCCTTCTTATAGAGATATTATAGATATAAAATAAAAAACTTGCAATTTTTTTTTTGCCATGTATGATAATAATATACCGAGCGGGGGTAATTCAGTGGTAGAATGCCTCCTTGCCAAGGAGGATGTCGCGAGTTCGAGCCTCGTCTCCCGCTCCATTATAAAAGACCGCCAGACGGTCTTTTTTTTATGAAAAAAATTTGTTTGAGATTTTTCGTCGCCAGGGAGACACTGGCGAGAACTCGCCTTTTTCGAGTTCGGCGACCTGTGAGCAGAGGCTGGAGTGCTTTTGCCAAGTGTTTAAAAAACACGACGGCAAACACGGAATTGCCGTTTATCGCGAACAGGTCAAGACAGCCTCGTCTCCCGCTCCATTATAAAAGACCGCCAGACGGTCTTTTTTTTTATGAAAAAAATTTGTTTGGGATTTTTTTGTAAACAGGGAGACATTGGCGAGAACTCGCCTTATTTGAGTTCGGCGACCTGTGAGCAGAGGCTGGAGTGCTTTTGCCATCTTATATTATAACTTATGTATTATAATATCCCTTGACTTTTATAATATATAGATTATAATTTTATTATCAGAATATAACTTATGGATTATAATATGGATAATAAAAATATTTTAAGACGTTCTTATCAAAAAAAGTTTGATGCATTAAAAAAAGTAATTATAGATAGACCGCCTCAAGGTTGGTTAAAAACAATTCGTGAGTTCTTAGGTATGACAACTACTCAACTTGCACAAAAGCTCGATGTTTCACAACCTAGAATTGTAAATATGGAAAAAAATGAAAAAAATATTAAAATTTCAACAATGGAACGCATTGCTAATTCTTTAGACTGTGAGTTTTTTTACGCCTTTATACCAAGAGAAAATATTGAAGATATCATCTACAATCAAGCAAAAAAGAAAGCATTGAAAATACTAAACAAGGTGAATCGCAATATGGGGCTTGAAAATCAATTAACAAACACTGATGAACTTCTGGAAGATTTAATTAAAGAGATGATAGACAGCAATATAGCAAGGATATGGGATAAAGAGGATTAATTATGAACATATTTGAAACAGATGATAATTCAACCCCTCTGACTGAAGAAGAAAAACAACAATTAAAGGAAAAATGGATTACAACAAGAGCTGAATTAAATGAGCTTGAAACAAAAGGTATTACAAAAGCTGAAATTTGGCTCTTAAAAAATAAAAAAGATATTTTAAATGAAAAATTTATTAAAACATTGCACAAAAAAATGTTTGATAAGGTTTGGAAATGGGCAGGAAAATTCAGAACTACAGAAAGGAACATTGGAGTTGCACCATATCAAATTCAGCCACAATTAAGAGTTTTATTAGATGATATAAAATTTTGGATTGAGAATAAAACATACTCGGAGAAAGAAATTGCAATAAGATTTCACCATAGGCTGGTTCAAATTCATCCTTTTCCGAATGGCAATGGTAGAATTTCAAGACTGATGGCAGATTTGCTAATGAAAAAATTGGGGAAAAAAGATTTTAATTGGGGTAACGGGAATTTAACAGAAATTTCTGAACTGAGGGAAAAATATATTAAAGCTCTCCAAGAAGCTGACAAAGGTGATTATACATTATTAATGAATTTTGTAACTGATTAATTATTAAAAATTCCGAAATTTATACCAACAGGTCAAAACAAGCCTGGTTCACGCTCCATAAAAAAAAGAGCCTTTACAGGAGGAGCTCTTTTTTATTTAAAATTTAATTATTCAAAACCCTATTAATACACGCCTGTTTTGAATATTGCCATTCTCTATATGTAATCCTCTTAACAGGAATTCCGCTTCGCTCAATTAAAACTTGCTTCTTAGTATCAGACACTTTTGAAGGGATACTGTCTTCAACGCCATCGCACTCTATTACAAAACTATCATCAACCAACAAATCAGCACTTACACCTGAGATTTCCTGACCTGCCTTAACAGCATGCTCTAAAGTTCTCAATTCCTGTGCTACTTCTCGCTCAAAAGAGTTTTTGTAAATATTTTCATCAAACTCATCCGAGTTTTTGAGATTAAATCTGTTAGTATAATCTTCAATATAAGAGAAATACGAACGCAAAAGCCCATCAGGAAGTTCTTTAGGGTTTTTAGAAATAAAGTTAATCATTTTCTTTCTTGCTCTTGTTATTGCCACATTAAACAAATTTGGTTTTTGCAAGAAAGTAAGACTTTGCGGAAAACTATTGTTTGCATAAGCCCAAGAAATAAGAATAATATCCTTCTCATCCCCTTGGAAAGTATGAGCTGTACCAATTTCTATTTTATGTTTAGAAATCATATAATCAGAAAGCACTTTGCTAACAGAAATTTTCAACTGTTCGACTTGAGCCCTAAAAGGAGAAATAATACCAATAGATACAGGATTATCAGGATTTTTTCTCTCATCTTCAAGTACAATTTCATGCAATCTTTTAACAACTTCTTCTATTTCGGGAAGATTTCTTGTTGCATCAAAATCGACCTTTCCATCAGGAACAACAACCGCTTCAAGTACAGGCACAGAATCGTTATTGCGTTTCATAACTCTTAAACGACCACCATAAAATTCATTAGCCGAGAAATTTATAATAGGCGGTAAACTTCTGAAATGTTCATCCAAGAGTACGGGATGCATTGAATAATAATTTGCCAAATCAAACATAGAGTTTGTTCTAAATCTCCACATAAGTTGGTATTTATCTTCAATTCCGTATTGGCTCATAAAAGATTGTTCTTTAGCCTTTTCTAAGAAAGACAAGTGCGGAAGTTGTTTATCATCCCCGACAACAACAGCCTTTTTAGCTCTAAACAAAAGCGGGAAACAACTTGCTATATCACATTGAGATGCTTCATCAATGATAACAACATCAAACAAGCCCGGTTTAAGCGGAAGTGATGAAGATACAGCAAAAGTCGTAACACACCAACAAGGGAAGGCCTCTAACAGCGGCTTAAAATCTTCGTTAGAAAGCAGTCTGTCTTGAAGATTTTTCTTCCTCTCCACTAACGATTTAGAATGAACAAAAAGTCTTTGACGCTTTACTTGATCTTGCATAAGACCTTTTAATGCTTCTCTGCGCTTGTTTATAAGGATATTGATTGCCAGTTCCTTTTGTTTTTTCTTTAGTGTTTTTATTTGAGCAAGCATTAGGTGTAGATTGCCTGTTGCCTGGATTGATGTTTCAATATTTCGAACAGAACATACAAGTTTTGCATACTCTAATTCATTTTTTAATATTGCCAAATTATCATTTGTAACCTGAAACTCTTTATTCAAAATAGAATTAAGTTTTTTAATTGATGTAAAGTTTTTAAATGAAGCGAAGATTCCTGATTTTTGAATATTATTTGTAAGTTCAGCAATAATATTTTCAACAGATTTTACTTCATCAGAATTTAAAGGCTTTTTAATAAAACTCATTGATTTAAAAGTTGCATCAGAATCACCGATTTGTGAATTAATTTCAGTCCATTGTTTTTCAAGACTGAGCACTTTTTCAACTTTATTCTCCAAATCTTTGATAGACTCAAGCAATTTCTTCATATCAGGAGTATCCACAAGAACAGAATTTTCAGCCTTATAGTTCAAGTCAACTTTATTAGCTAAAAGGTCTTGAAGTTGAAAACTTAATTGTTTTTGATAATTAAGCCTTCCTGCTCTAAGAGCAAGAAATGGAGCGCCAAGCTCATTAAGTCTTTCAGCCACAACATCCACCGCTTTATCCATACGGGAAGCAACCAAAACAGTTTTTCCGTTAGCAATAAGATGGGCTACAAGGTTAACAATTGTTTGAGATTTACCTGTCCCAGGGGGACCAAAAACAGAAACGATTTTCCCTGCTTCTGTACTTCTTATAACACTTTCTTGGGAATCACTTAATGAAAGCGGTGTGACAGGGAAGAAATCAGATAGTTTTTTACCTGCAACGCTTTCTGCTGTTTTTGATTGAATAAACTCGTCATTTATAACATTTAAAACGGTTTCTCTATATAACCCGCTTGGTTTTTCGGCAATTTGGCTTAACTCATGCAAAACACCCGCTGTAACAGAAGGACGCTTTGTTAAGATTATCGCACTTTGATTAGTTATTGATATTGTTTCATAGCTTGTTTTTTGAACTGTTGTTGTTTGTTCTTCCTCAACAATTTCGTCTATGTTCTCCGAGTTAATTTTTTCTGAATAAAAATCTTTAGAGATATTATCTTCCTTAACCTCTGATGCAGGATTAAGCGTAATATCTATTTCAGGAATAATGGATTTAAGCGTAGTTAAGAAAATATCCAATTTTTCTTGAGTTACAGGGATTGTAGGAACTACGTCAAGCAAACCTTCAATAAGCTGTTCCATTTCATCTTCATCATCACTTTTCTTCATTAAAGATGTAAGTGCACCTGTATTAAGAGAAATGACTTCGTCAGTCGGAATACAGTTGATATTTATTCCGTTACGTTCTAGTCTGCACGCAGTATATAATAAAGGAGTTAAAAACTCATTTTGTTTTCTCGATTTACCGTTTTTTCCTACTAAAAACAAATAGCCATAAATTAAATACTTATCCCTTTGACTCATTTCGCTTTGAATCATTAGTTCAGTGATTTTATTATCTTTACCGTCCAATTTTATATATTCTTCACCCTGTGTAAATAAAGTGTCATTCTCCGGAAGAAATATCCATTTATTATCCTTATCAGACTTAAGGTTTCTAAATGTAGAACTTTTAACTTCTTCTCTTACACAATCGTGAAGATAAAGTGATAATTTTTTAACAAAACTGTTATTAAAAGCGGAATTAATCGCTCTTGTTGCTTCTTGAAGCATCATGTCCCTCTCTTTGTACCTATATTCAAGTTAATTGTAACATTATTTCTAATGATAATCCAGTAAAACAATTAAAAAATACTATACTTGAGTGGTTTTTAGAAACAAATTTTTCCAAATAAAATCAATAATACAGAAGAATTTTAAAAGATTTACTATTATTTAAATAATTTACATTTGATTGTATTATAGATAGAATAAGGGTTAAGGAGATAAAAATGAAAATACAAGCAGTAAATAAACAAGTCCACGCAAAAAAAAGGTCTTTAAACCCAAACCAAATGGACACAGTAAGAACTCTTTTAACCCAGATGAACCAAGAAACCGAGGTTAAGAGAAATGAATATACATTTAATTCTACGGTCACAAAATCATTGCAGTATAAAGATAAAGCGACTTTTATAGACGGTAGAATGATTTTCGAAAAAGTTCCTGCAGAAAAACAAATGACAAAAGAAACACTTTTTACTATTGGTAAAACCCAACTGGTAATAGACAACAAAACCGGTCAAATAATCGATTATTATAAACCATTCTTAACTCGTTGGAGCAAGATAATAAGCAATATTGATAAATATCTGAAAATTTTTAAAGAAAACTTTAATAACCCTAATATTGTTAAAAAGAAAAAAATTACAATGGAAGGATTTACTCAAGCTGGCTATGAAATTATGCAAAAGATGTTAAAAAAATAAAGCTGTTTGTTTGTCCATTACAAAAATGTAATATTTAAGTAGTAGGGTTGTGCAGAAATCACCAACTTAAAGACTTTTAATCTAAAAAATTGAATAAATCTTTTTCTTTAATCTTTAATACATCACAAAGGGTAAATAATAATTTTAGACTTATCCTTCTTTTGGCTGTTTCCAGTTTTGCCAAATGCTCTCTTGATATATTCAAAAGCTCTGCAAGTTCGTTTTGTGATAATTTTTTGGCTTTTCTTGCTTTATGAATATTTTTACCAAGTTTAATAAGTTTTGTAGTCTCATTTGTCATAAATAACATTTTCTGATATAGTTTGATAAAAGTATGTAGTCTACAAGAGAACAAAATGAGTAAAATTAAAAAGACGATTTTAATCGATTTGGATGGCGTATTAAATAATTATAATGGTAATTTTGAGGAGGATAAAATTCCGGATTTAAAGTTTGGAGCGTTTGAATTTTTACCATGATATGTATTATCAAATAAAGAATTTTAAAACTTATTGGTCAAGAACGGCAGGGTCTGATAAGATTATATAGTTTGTAGGATGTGCTTACAGTCGGTGTAGTTAGTATTGTTAGGTAGAAACCCAAACCTACAAGCTAGCCTAACATCATTAATAGTTTAATCGTTTTTAATGCTAGCCCAAATGTATCTTTGACTTGAATATTATAACAAATATTTCTAATGGCATTGCCACTAATTGTATAGTTTTTAAAAATTTTAGTGTATGTATCTGTTCTTGCCTTTTTTGAATCTTGAACAAGTTTAAGAATATTTTCTGTATATTTCTTATCATTCTCTGATAAATTTTGGTTTTTTGTATATGCCATTATCTCATTGAACTGATTACCATACTTTATTATAACCAAATGTGCCTCCTTTTGAATATAGCTCTCTGATATTTCTTTAAAGTCTTTAAGTATACATCTGGTTAAATTTATGCTGTCAGCATACCTAACAGCTTTGGGTACTATTCCTGCATAGGGAACTTTTTCTATTAAATTTTGAATTGGATCTTTTTTTAATTCAAAAATTTTTTCTATATTATCTTTTGAAGTATTTATGAATTTTTTAGTTAAGCTATTAAACTTTTCAAGCTCTAATTCTATAATCTTTGTATTTTGCATATAAAGTTTACATACACGCATTAATTCGGCTCTATAATGTTTACCGCTTTTATTATAGTCCGGAGAAATATCTAATAAGATAGCCCTATTAAGCTCATTCTTTTCAGTATTTACCGGGTTTGAGTTTTGTGAAACATCCCTGTCTGTGTTTACCGGATTATTCTGAAGATAATAATTTAATCCTAAAGTAAAAACACTTTTTAAATTGTTTATTCCCTCTTGGTGTTCTACTCTTTGATTAAGTTCTAGATATAATTTTTGTAGTGATTTTAAATTTTGTGTTTCATATTCCTCAAAATCTTTCATGTCAGGAATAATATCGTCTTCACTAAATAAATCCTTATAAATTTCTAATCGCTCTTGAAATATATTTTTTAATTTACATTTTCATTGTTTCCTTTAAAATTCGGTTCATTCTTTTTTATCTCGGCAGATGATACTTCTTTGGGTAAATTATTAGCTTTATTATAATATTCTTCAAGGCTTTTTACTCTTTTATTATATTCTTCTTTACTAATTTTACCTTTCTTGAATAATTCTTCCACTTTTTTAATTGCGTCATGAAGATTATTAGCATTATTTGCATCTCGAGGACCTTTTAATGTATAGGCAATTATAGGCACAGAAACTATCGGTAAAAGATTCTCAACAAGCCTATTTTTTTGAGCATTTACAGTAGGTTTATACACATTTGTACATTTTCTTATCATATTTACAGATTTGATACTGTTAATCGGAATTATGCTCATTACTACCCTCAAGTTCTATTATTGGTTGCTGTTTTATAAAATATCTTTTTACATAATTCTTTATATCATTCTCACTTATTGAATCAATGATTTCATATAGATTAAATATATCTTCACAATATCTAACCAATTCAAAGCTTTTTATTATATCTAAACATTCACCCGTAAATGTATTTTTTAATTCTTCTTTATACATTTCTTTGACCAACTCTAATTCATTTTCTAACGGTGAATTTAACAATTCCGCTAAACTTTTTTGGTATTTAACTAATGAATTATTATCAAACTTGTCTTTGATTTCAAACCTATAAAATTTCCCGGACTCTTTTCGAGATGTATTGTTTTTAAAGGTATATGGTAAAGTAAAATATTCCGAACCTATTTTATAATCAGAACTCAAGTTATTATTTAAAATTCTTATGGCAATTGTTCCTATCAAATCATCATAAACAGAATTTAGCGGTATGGGATAATTTAAAATTGTATTTGAATTCGTTGATGATATAATTTTTAACTTTTCATTTAAGGCAAAATTCAATTCAGATTGTGAATTATCATTTTTAATCAGTTTCTGCCCTATATTCCTGTTAAGCGTTGTATAAAGTTCCTTTTTATTATTATCAAAATACTCTTTTGAAACTGTTACAAACATCTGCATAATTATGTTTTGTTTGTATTCGTCGTAATACGAATTTAAGTCTTCCAATTTTAAATTCTTTATTTCCTCACTGATTTCTTCTTTTGATTTAAAATCAGATTTGTCATATAGGCTCAATAAAACATTTGATTTATCAATAAGATTATTAAATTCGTTTTTCTCTTTTTCCAAGTCTTTTTCAGATATATTTAAATTAAAAAATGTTTTATTAAATAATGGTAAGTTATTTAAAAAGTTTTTATCATAGAAACCATTGTATGAAAAAGCTCCATTACTGATAGATATATCTATGTCTGTTGAAATATTTTTTAATTTTTTTTGAATAATATTAAAAAGGATTAATTCTTTCAAATAATCAGACTTCTTTGGGTTATTATTTAGAATAAAAACTTGTATTTTAGGACAATCAAGTATTGAATTATTATCTGTAGTAATATTTTCATCTGCATTAATGAATACTTGCAGGTTCGTATCAGGATATTCAAGTATATGAATATTAGGTAAATCTAAATGTTCTGCTTTTACGTTGCAATTTTTGTATTTATTCGTAATGTCGATAGGAAGTAGAGATTTTTTAATACTAATATTATTAGATGTTAATATAGTTTGGCTTGACCGGCAATCAGATAAATTAACTGATTTGTAATCTGTTTCTATTTTATCAGATTGCTTTGAAAACTTAAAAGCAATATAATCTTTTTTGTTAACGTTATTAATTGGATATATCATATAGAACCTTAATTATTACACTTGATTAAATATCAAAAATATTAAATTTTACTAGTATTTTTATAATCTGTAATAAAAATTTACAAACTAACAATTTTATTTTTGTTCACAGGTTTAATAAGTATGCAAGTAAATTACTCAAATATAACATTTAAAGCAGGATTAACAAAGTCTATGCAACGTGAAATTAACAATTGTGATACATCCAAAATCACAAATTTATTTTTCAAACGAGGTATAAACAACAATTTAAGAAATAATAAATTTATTGCTTGGGCATCGTTTAAATGTATAGAAATAATAGAATACTTAAATAAAAAATATAAATTAAATTTGTGTTTACCAAAAGGTATTTTTGTAGAAGATTTTCAGCGTTTGAATATTGAAAACAGGGAAGCAATAGCTTTTACTAATTTTGCACCTGCAAGACTTTATATGGATAGTGATAGGGTTATTCCTGATAAAACAATTTTTTTTAATGAATTTAAAGAACAAAATTATTCTAAAGGCAATAAAACTTGGGAGAATTTTGATAAAATTGCTGATATTAATTTTGAAATTGGTTTAGCTTCCACTGATTTCTATCTGGAAACTTTTTTACACGAATTTTTTCATGTAATCCATGAAAATAATTTAATGGGTAAGCTAAGCCCTGATACATTAATTAAGACTCTTCAAGAAATATTAAGTCCCGCTTATCTGAAGGCATTTCAATTAAAATACAAACACGAATTTGATTATATCTGTAAATACGCAGCAACCGGTCCTTTAGAAACCATTGCTTGTGACTTAAGCAAAAGATGTATTGAGAATTTAAATAAAAACATATTATTACCTGAAAAAAATTTTATTATTAATAGTCCTTACTCTCAAAATATCTTTATTTCTTTTATTTATAGTTTAAATAAAGATCATAAATTAAAAAATTTTTGGAACGGTAAATTCAATTATTAAGTAATTTGGTCAGGTATAAAATAACAACATAAATAACTCTTTTGCATTCTGCCTAATTATTCTTTAGCCACGGGGCATTTCGTAATACTCACTATCTGTAACACGGTCGTTCGTTTGCTCAATAATTGTACTGTGACTATTTGATGGGATTTTCCTATACAAAAAAACAAATTATACGCACAAATCAATCCGGTCGTTAAATTACACTCTCCGACACCACACAAAATAAAAACGAGCCTGACAAAAGTCAACTCGTTAAACAGAGGTGGGATTCGTTCTTGCTCGCTCGCGAACTGTAAAAAGATTCTTGGTTTAATTATTTTGAACAGGTAATTTGATGATTACAGTACTGAACAAATATCTTGATAAGCTGATAAAACTCTTAAAATATGAATAGAATTATCAATAACAGTATAAACAATTAAATAATTCTTTTTCACAACATAAAAACGAACATTTCTATATGTAAAATCTTTACGCTCAAATCCGACTTTTGGATGCATACAAAATAATTCAAAAGTTTTATAAAACTCTTTAACAAGTTTTAATGCAGCATTCTTATTATCGTTTGCAATATAATCCGCAATTGTATAAATATCCCTTTCAGCTGAATTCTCAATTATTAAATCTAATTTATTCATATTTATTGATTATTTCTTTCATAACAGAATGTCCGTTACGATAATTACGATTTTCTATATCATTCCATCCTTCTTCAATATCTCTGTTTAATTGAGCAAGTCTTTCTTGAGAAATACCATCTTTTGATGCAAGTAATCTTAATGCTTCTCTAATAACTTCGCTAACTGAATTGTAAAGCCCTGATGCAACTTTATCTTGTACAAATTTTTCTAATGTTGGTGTTAAAGATATGTTCATAAAATACCTCATTTATAACAGCATATATCTAAATAATAACAGAGATTGCTATTATTTTCAATTGTATAAAAAAATATTGTAACAATTGAGCACTTTTGTATATAAACATAGGGGACTATAGGAGTTTGTAGGCTGGGCTTATAGCCCAACAGAAAATAGTTAGAGTCAGTAGGATGTGGTGAATCTTTGATTTACCGCATTTTCAGCCTCTGCTCGCTCGCGCAACCCACTAAAAAGTGAGTTCTCTCCAATAGTACACAAAATAAAAAACGGACTGACAAAAGTCAGTCCGTTTAAATGGAGGAGGAGGTGGGATTCGAACCCACGGTACGCTCGTCACGTACGACGGTTTTCAAGACCGCTCCGATAAACCGCTCTGGCACTCCTCCAAATTGATTATCAGATTTACTCTTATTCTATATTAAATATATTTTATTGTAAAGTCGTATTTGAAGATATTTTAATTAGAGGTATAATTTCTTTATGAATAATCGGTTTAAAATATCTTCAAAATATAAGCCTTCAGGGGATCAGCCCAAAGCAATTAAAGAACTTGTTGATGGGTTAAACAAAGGTTATGATGCCCAAACTCTACTTGGAATTACTGGTTCAGGTAAAACTTTTACTATTGCAAATGTTATTGAACAAATCCAAAAACCTACTCTTATTATTGCTCATAACAAAACTCTTGCTGCTCAACTTTATAATGAGTTTAAAGAACTTTTCCCTGATAATGCGGTTGAATATTTTATTTCTTATTATGACTACTATCAACCGGAAGCCTATATCCCTAGAACAGACACTTATATTGAAAAATCTGCAAGTATTAATGATGAAATTGATAGGCTTAGACATAATACAACAAGAAGTCTTTACGAACGAAACGATGTAATAATAGTAGCCTCTGTAAGCTGTATTTATGGCTTAGGTTTGCCCGAAAATTATTTCAAAGGTGCTATGACAATCAAAGTTGGTGACGAACTTGAAAGAAATGAGCTTTTAAAATATTTAGTCAGTATCCAATATACAAGAAATGATTTAGAGCTTGAACGCTCTACTTTCAGAGCCAGAGGCGATATTGTAGAAATAATGCCGTCTTATGAAAAAATTATTACAAGAATCTACTTTTTTGGTGATGAAATAGAACGAATTGTGAAAATAGATAATGTAACGGGGGAAATTCTTGAGTCCCCTGAGAGTGTTGTAATCTATCCTGCTGTTCACTATATTACATCTGATGAGAATGAAGAAGAAACGATTAAGCTGATAAGGATGGAACTTAAAAACAGGTTAGCAGAACTCAATAATGAAAACAAAATTCTAGAAGCTGCAAGACTTGAGCAGCGTGTAAAATACGATATTGAAATGATAAAAGAAATGGGCTACTGTTCAGGTATTGAAAATTATTCAAGAATTCTTGAACGCCGTCCCCCCGGTAGTGCGCCTGCAACATTACTGGACTATTTCAAAGGTGACTTTTTAACAGTTATTGATGAATCTCACGTTACTTTGCCGCAATTAAAAGGCATGTATTTTGGCGATAAATCAAGAAAAGAAACTCTTATAAATTACGGGTTCAGACTTCCTTGCGCAAAAGATAACCGACCATTAAAAGAAGAAGAATTTTTTGCTAAAGTTCATCAAAAAATCTATATTTCCGCAACTCCTGCAGAGTTTGAAAAACAAACATCCGAACAGATTGTTGAACAAATAATTCGTCCGACAGGACTTGTTGACCCTAAAATTTCAGTTAGACCAATAGAAACTCAAATTGATGACTTAATAAAAGAAATAAACCTAAGAGCTAAAAAATCTGAGCGTGTGCTTATCACAACCTTAACCAAAAGGATGGCTGAAGATTTATGTGACTATTTCGTCCAAGCAGGAATAAGGGTACGTTATCTGCATAGCGGAATACAATCTATAGAACGCGTTGAGATATTAAGAGATTTAAGGCTTGGCGAATTTGATGTGCTTATAGGTGTAAACCTCTTGAGAGAGGGGCTTGATATTCCAGAAGTATCGTTGGTTGCAATAATGGATGCTGATAAAGAGGGATTTTTACGTTCAGAAACCAGTCTAGTTCAAACAATCGGACGTGCGGCCAGAAACGTTTGCGGGAAAGTAATTATGTATGCGGATAAGATTACTGATTCGATGAAACTTGCTATTGATGAAACTAATAGAAGACGAAAAATACAAATGGAATACAATGAAAAACACGGTATTGTTCCGCAAACAATTAAAAAACCAATTGAAAATAACTTGCTCTCACTTGTAGAAAGCTACAGGAACTTAGAGGACATTGTTGCGGAAGAAATGGTTGATTTAGGCATAGAAAAGAAAGATTTATCTAAACTAATTACAAAACTGGAAAAAGACATGCACAAATGTGCGAAAATACTTGATTTTGAACGTGCCGCAGAAATTCGTGACCAGTTAAAGAAATTAAGGGAGATGGTATGACAAAACCTAAAGTAATAGCAGTTGCAGGGCCAACAGCTAGCGGAAAAACCGCACTTGCAATCGACTTAGCTCAAAAACACAACGGAGAAATTATTTCTGCAGACTCTAGACTTGTCTATAAAGGTTTTAATATCGCAACAGCAAAGCCAACAAAAGAAGAAATGCAAGGTATTCCTCACTACTTAATCGATATAGTAGAACCTGAAGTTGATTACTCTGTTGGCGATTTTTATAAAGCAGCAAAGCCTATTATAGGAGATATTTTAAATAGGGGTAAATTACCTATTGTCGTTGGTGGAACAGGACTGTATTTTAGGATACTTCTTGAAGATTTTGATTTGCCTCAAATAGAGCCTAATCCAGAATTAAGAGCAGAATTGGAAGCCACTCCGGTTGAAGTTTTATATAATGAACTCAAAGAAAAAGACCCTATAACTGCACAAAAAGTCCATATCAATAATAAGGTAAGAATTGTAAGAGTTCTGGAAATAATGCGAACACTTAATATCCCTTTCTATCAAGCAGCAGGGAAAAAAGAAGTTGAATATGATGTAAATTGGATTTCGCCATCTGTTTCCTCAAGAGAAGAATTGTATAACAGAATAAATTTAAGAGTTGATAAAATGCTTGATTTGGGGCTTATTGATGAAACAAAATCTTTACTGGAAAAACATGGCAGAATAAAGAATTTTGTGAATACAATCGGATATTGTGAAATCTTAGAGTATTTAGACGGCAAAATCACTCTTGATGAAGCAATAGAAAAAATTAAACAAAACACAAGAAGATATGCAAAACGTCAATTAACATGGTTCAGAAGAAATCCGGAACTAAATATGAACTATTAGTCTTTATACCATACTTTGAAATTTGAAATATCATTAAGTGTTTGATTATAATCACCGTTAAATCTTACACATCTGTCATCAACTATAAGAAAAGCCGGTTCTTTGATATTTGTAATTTTCTCAAAGTATTTCCAAAGATTATTCTCTATAACCCATTCATTTACTAAATACAAATCTCTTGAAGTAAAAAGTATAATTTTAAATTCTTTTGAAAGCCTTTCTAAAAAATCAAGTGCGCCATCCCTTAATGGTTCTATTTCACCATCTGAATAGTTTCCGTTATAATCATTCAGGACACCATCAAAATCTAATAATACCGTCTTTTTTATCATATATTTTCCTATTTAATACAATACAAGAAAATTATACTATAAAAATATTTTTGTAAATATATTAAATTATCAATTCACTTTACGAGAATACATCAAAGGTTCTTTCAACGTTATCATCTATCATTGAACGGTATGATTCTAGCATTTCATTTATTGCACTTTGTTCTGTTTCTAATTTCTTCATTCGAACATCTATTGCATCTTCTTTATTTTGTATTCTTGTCTTTTCTAATTCATATTCTACTGTTGCTTTATTCTCAGCACTGCTATCTGATACTTGATATATATTCTGACAGGTCGTTGCGGCTGATTCGTCATAATCCCATTCCCCGTCATTTCCTCGTTCCGCCTTCGTTATATTGTATGTTCCCGTTTGAAGTATATCATTCAGATATTCTGTATCATTAATGTATTCATTATACGTCCAACCGTTTGTTGCTATTGCTTCAAATATTGCGTCATAGAAATCTATCAGTTTTTCTTCTTCCGCATCAAAAAGAAGGGATGAACTTTCTTCTAATTCACTGCGTTGTGCTAAAAGACTATCATAGGTTTCTTGCCATTTATCATGTTCTGCCTTTGAGTCTGCGTCGGTTAGAGTAATCTTATTCAAATCTATTCCTGGACAAGATTCATTTGTTATTTTACTTTGCGCTTCTTCATCTCCTAAAAGGTAGGTTAAGAACACATTTGCCATATTTGTTAAACTGACTGCATAAGTTTCATGCGATTTTCCAAACCAACCAGTTGCTTTATCGTGAACATGTACTATCGTATTATAGTTTAAAGCCTCTGCTCCTGCATTTGGCCACCTATCACTATGTGAAATTGTACTATATTGCTGATTATCAAATAAATCAATTGTTCTATCTATAGCATTTTGAATAGTTTCATCTGTTATTTCAACATTTGATGATATTGATGAAATTGCACTTCCCAATGCGTTTAATATTTCTTCCAATTTATTATTTGCAGAATCTTCTGATACACCATGATCATCGTGATATAAGTATGTTATATAATTAACACCGCTTCCTATGGACTGAATTATATCTGCCCACGTTGTATCAGAAGTTACAGGCGTTCCACCTGCTGGCATACCCCCTGTTGTTGAAGAACAAGCTGAGCTTGAAACTTTACCTAATTTACCAAAGAATGCATCTGCTGTCGTCGTTTCTATTGCCGGTTCTTTCGACAAATGCTTCGCTATTTCCGTATCTAATGCTTTTAAATCATCATTGTTGGTTTCTACTTTGTCAAAATCTTCTTCCGGTATCCCTGTTAATTCACTCAATATTTTGGTTCTATTGCTATCATAATTCCCACCGCAAGCTCCATTTGGGCTTATCATTTTTGCATACTTCAGATAATCATCATCTACTACTACCTTCCCTGACATATCCGTTAACATATAGGGCTCATAATTATTTAGGGCACTTGGGTTCATTAATGTATCATAAGTTAAGTCATAATAGTTTTGACCACCATCATTTGACCATTTTAACATCTTCTCATTTAGGGCATTTGTATATTTCGTCGATACTGCATCCGCCTCTCTTGCCAACGACATCTTTTGCGCACTTAGCATTGATAAGTTGTAACCAATTCGGTTCTTCCGATTGGTCAACGTTAACAATCTCGCTTGTGTCGCCGCCATTCCCATTGTTCGTTTTTCCCTTTTTGCCCTTTTTATACAACATGGTTATCGTACTTTTTTCGCTTTTCTTTAATATTTTGCAGCTCTTATCCTGAAATCGTTACAAAAATTTACAATTCATATATGGAAATTTTTCTGTCTATTTTTAAAGTAATATTTTTTCTCTGAAAATAAATAAACGTAGTATTTTATATAAATAATCATAATAATGATAAATTATAAAAACAATCAAAAATTTATCTTTACATTCTCTTTACAATTAACAAAAAAAAGGCAATTTTTATTTTGCCCCGCTTTTAAAAAAATATAGTTACTGATATAATCAGCAGTGTAGCCGTAAATAGTCAAGATATGTGTGTATGATTAATAAGATTAGTATATTAGAAAGTACAAAATTCCATCCCCAAGAAAAAGAAAACAAGGAAAATGGAAAAGAAATAAATTTTAAAGGTAAGAAGATGACAGCTGTAGTAGGAGCAGCTGTTGCAGGAATGCAATATTTAGAAAGAAATCCTATGATGCACGTTTCCGCATTAGATATAGGAACAGCAATCGGTCCAAGAACAGTATTTGACTCAATAACAAACTTGTTTGCCGGATTTGAAACCTTATGCAGAGAAAGCGGCGGATTAATAATAAATTGTTTAATTCCCGGTTTTGTGGCAATTGGTGCAGGGAAATTTTTAGATAAATATTTTATAAAAACCGGTGCCAATATGGCTGATTGTTTAGCAGATACAGAAACAATTAAAACTGTAAGTGAAATATACAAAGATAATAATGGAGATAAAGCCAAAGTATACGAATCATTATTATCCAAAATTCAAGGTGTCGATGGAAATAAAGTTTATAAATATTCTGAACTGGGTCAAGCAGAATTGGAAGAATTAGGTAAAAAACTTGCAAATGCGACCAATAGTAAAGAATTTAGCAGCGTAATAGATGATATAATGCTAAAAACGCATGTAAATGAAAGTATAAGATTCGGTGATAAAGGTCAATATCTAAAAGATACAAGTGTATCATCTCTGCTACAAAATACCAGAAAATATCTTCAAGAATATGAAGTAGCAGGAAAACCAGGAATAGAAAATTTTGCAAATAAAGCACAAAAACTTGTTAAAGGAAAAAGTGCAGTAGCGTTGCTTTTAGTCTTACCTCTAGCAGCCTCAATGCAATTTTTTAACCGCTGGCTGACAGGGAAATTATCAGGAATAAACGGGGCTCCTATATATGATGATTTCAAAGAAGCAAAAGAAAATCCTGAGTTACACGCAAAAATTAAAGCAAAAGGCAAAGAAGGATTATTAAAAGAAAAAATAATCTCAATGGCAACAATGCTTGGAGTTGCAGCTGCATCAGTTCTTTTAACCGCAACGCAAAAACCAAGCTGGAAAATGTTAGGCAGGATGCTTCAATTCAAAGGTAAGTACCCAACAATGGATCAAGCAAGGTGTATATCAGCAATAACATTTTCGTCAAGAATCGCAGCTGCAGATGATAAAAATGAAGTCCGAGAATCAAGAGGTCGTGATATATTTACTTTCTTGAGTTTATATTTCCTTGGTGATTATGCAGGAAAAGGCATGGCTTCCGCTATTGAAGCTAAAACAGGACTCAACCTGCTAAATAGAACTGAAGTTTCTCCTAAAGATGCAAACATCTTTACTAAATTTAAAAATTGGGTATTAAATACTCATATAAAATCATCAAATGAACTTATGTTTACAGACAAAGCATTAACTGCAAAAGCGCAAAAATATCGTTCATTATGTCAATTAGTAAATCTCTTAAGCTCTTTTGCAATTCTTGGTCTTATAATTTATGAACGAGGAAAGACAAAGAAAAACCACGCAAAAACTAAAGCAGAAATTCAAAAACAATTCGAGTTAGAAAAACAAGCAAAAAATAAAGAAAAACTCCAAAAGGAAGCAACCCAAACAGCAAAAATATAACAGGTCATTATGAAAGTACAAGCAATCAATCAACAAAATTACCCTATACAAAAAAAACAACCGGCATTTAAAGGTATGTCCGGAGCATTAAACTTTTTTGCAACCAACTTAGGCTGGGGAGCGAACTTAACAGATGTAGCGTTTATGGTACTGCCGAGAACAGCAAAAGATACAATGGGACGTGGTATTAACGCAGGTATAGAAACAGGCTTCAGAGAATCAATGGGAACGACAAATGATGCAGCTATAGGATTGTATGGCGTGGGGGCAGGCGCATTACTTGGCGGAGCGATTTCAAGCAAATATAATGTTAAAGCAAATAAAATTTTCACCTCACCGGAAAGAGTTGAAGCATTAGCCAAATTTTGGGATGAACATCTGGTCCAAAATACTACTCAAGAAGAGTATTTGAAAAAAATCATTGATAATATTAATGGATATAACACCTCACATGCTGAACGTGGTTATGTGCAAATTCCAGAAGAAAATAAAAAACAAATAGTTAAAGTCCTTGATAAGGTTATTAATGATAAAAATTTGGATATGAACAAATGGCGTTCAAAATGTACAGAGCGAGGTGCATTAACGGCATTGATAACCGAAGCAACAGGTGCAGAGAACCGTTTTAAATTAGGTGAAGGTTCTACTTCTAGTCTTAATATTTTAATTGACGATATCGTAGGGATGTCAAAAGCATTCAAAAATAAAGAAGTGATAGAAGCATTTAATGCTGCCCATCAAAGCGGTACAAACAAATTTTTGCAAGCTATGTCAAAATTCAATAAAGGCAGAGCTCTTTTAGGATTTTTAGTAGGTGCAGCGTTTGGATTAAGCGTACAACCTTTAAATATGTGGTATTCGAAAAAGCGTACAGGTTGTGACGGTTTTGTAGGTGTTGAAGGACGCGAACGTGATCGCTCATTTATGTTTAAGATGGAAAAATTAGCAGTTGGCGCTGCAATGTTTTCTATGGTTTTAGCATCACTAAAATGTAAGCCAAAAGATTTTCTAAATAAAATGGCATTCCAAGGTAAATCACCAACAATTAATCAATTAAAAGGCATATACGGTGTGACTGTTACCGGTCGTATTTTAGTAACAAGAGATAAAGATGAAATGAGGGAATCAGCTGTCAAAGATTCATGCGGATTTTTAAGCTGGTTAGTACTGGGTGATTTTGTGAATAGAGGTACTGCAGCAGCATTTACAGGCAAAAAATTACTAAACTTTAATAAAGATATAGATGGAAATATCATAACAAGTTCAACATTAAAATCTCGTAATGAAGTCTTAAGAGAAGCATTGCGTAGTTGTGGAATTTCTACAGTAAAAACAAATATCAAAGACGGCAGCCATAAAGCAATGAATATAACTGAAATGATAAAAATTCTTGAAACTTCTCCATTAACAGAATCTATAAGGAAAGCTACTAAGAAAAAGTTACGAGTACTTAATATTGCCCAACTTGCAGGATATGCATTTACAGGTATAGCTTTAGGTATTGGAATTCCTACATTAAATATTTATATGACAAACAAATCTGAGGCAAAGCGTAAAGCAAGAATTGCAGCAGAAAAAGCAAAGAATGCTGATATTCAACAAAAGAGCATTCAAGCAGAAATGCCTAAAAAAGAAATCAAATTGCAACAAATAAATTCAGCTGCATAAAAACAAATAAATTACTTGATTAAATTTTTTGTTTATATATAATAGAAAGCAGGTTGGCAATAAATGAATGCTAAAGCATTTACAATTGATTGTCAGAGTGGAAATAAACACTAAGCCTTGAAAATTAAATACTAAATGCCGCAATAGCTCCCCGAGTGGAGTGAAACGGAACGGGTTAAAGAAATCGTAGAGCTTGCTCTACCAACCCATTGAAAATTAAATACTAAATGCCGCAATAGCTCCCCAAGTGGAGTGAAACGGAACGGGTTAAAGAAATCGTAGAGCTTGCTCTACCAACCCATTGAAAATTAAATACTAAATGCCGCAATAGCTCAGTTGGTAGAGCAAGGGACTGAAAATCCCTGTGTCCTTGGTTCAATTCCGAGTTGCGGCACCATTTAAAAAAACTAGGCATTGCCTAGTTTTTTAATTGATAAACCAGACAAAGCGGTATCGTCTAGGGGTCAGGATAGCAGATTCTCATTCTGTTGACACGGGTTCAAATCCCGTTGCCGCCACCAGTATAATTTAGAGTCAAGTTTGCTTTCTATATTGACAGCATTAAATTGTAGCTATCATAAGTTGTATGATATTGATTTTTTAACAGGTCGGAACTTGGTTGCCATTGAACAGACATTGTCGGAATTTGATTTTTTTGAACCAATAGGGCTGTGTTTCAAATATATCTTGATT
>CALUUI010000005.1 GCA_944323925.1 Candidatus Gastranaerophilales bacterium | reverse complement strand
ACCCCTTCTTGTTTATCCCCCTCTGCGACTTCAAGCCCCGTTTGCGGGTCATAGTACTTGGTCACCTCTTTTATTTCGTATTTAACAATCACATTGTCAGCCAAGTTGTCAGGGTCACTTGGGGTTACCTTAGTCAGCGTATACCCGCTGTTTTTTAGTTTGTTACTGTCATAGGTATAGTATTTGCCATCGGGTGTAGAATAAAGAGCCTTGTCTGATGTTGTTTCAACAAGTGCCGTGCTGCCCGTTGCTGATAGCAATTTCAGAACTTCTTTATTATCGCTTGGGGTATAATAATATTCTTTATCCCCCACCTTTACCATAACCGCACCCTCCGGCGCTGTTACGTCCGCTGTTATCTCTCTTAAGGTATAAGTTTGGCTGTTAGTATTCAGAAACGCTGTTTCCTCAGCCTTTACTCTATCAAGTGTTGTGACACCGAGTTTTGTCACATCACTATCGGCTCCCGCAGAGATTACAACCTGAGGGATACAAAACATCAATACGGCTAAAACTATTACTCTTACTGGCATAGCACCGTTTCTACCCCCCCCCTGCAGGGCTAGAAGTGTTGTTATTATTAAATTGTAGAGATTTTATATCCATTTTATACCTCTCATGTTTTATTTCTCTTTTAATGATTCCATTCTACATAATTATTATTCCCAGTTTTTTTAATAAAATATCACGATTTTGTAATTTTGTTACAAAAATTTACATTTGATTTATTAAAATAATAGCTTGTTACAAAATATTGTCTTAACTTTTAAATTTATATTTGTAAAATGTTTCAGCATGTAAATTTTATATACTGAATTTGACATGTTTTTGTTATAATGAAAAACGATGTTGTTACTAGCCGGAATGAGGATAGATTATTGATGAGAAAATTAGTATTATTAGTGTTTACATTACTCCTGAGTTTACAATCAGCATTTGCTTTTAATGTTGATGCTTTTATTGATAATAAGGTGGCCCCTATTACTAATTTCATTGCATCATTGGTATTTTATCCCGTAACAATATGCGGTTCTAAAGTCCCAATAATTATATTTTGGATATTGTTAGCCGGTATATTTTTTACTTTCTATTTTAGAGGAATATCAATATTAGGTTTAAAACATTCAATAGAAATATTATGTCAGCCGGCTCATACCGGAGAAGGAAGTGGTGAAGTATCACCTTTTCAAGCTCTTGCAACAGCATTATCAGGTACAATAGGAATTGGTTGTATAGCTGGTGTTGCAATATCTATATCAATTGGAGGCCCTGGAGCTGCTTTTTGGATATTTGTTGGTGCATTATTAGGAATGTCTATTAAATTTATTGAAGCAGTTTTGTCTGTAAAATATAGAAGGTTTAATCTCGATGGCTCTGTTAGTGGTGGACCTATGCACTATATCGCTCACGGACTAACAAGAAAAAAAATGAGAAAGTTTGGGCAGTTCCTATCTGTAATTTTTGCTATGTTATGTATTGGTGGAGGTATTACAGGTGGAAATATGATTCAAATTAACCAGTCTGCTCACCAACTTATATTTATTACAGGCGCTGAAAACAGTTTCTTACACGGTTATACTTGGGTTTTTGGTTTAGTGGTTGCAATTCTTATCGGTTTAGTTATTGTTGGTGGAATTAAAAGTATAGCAAAAGTTACTACTGTATTAGTTCCGACAATGTGTATAATGTATATAGTTTCAGGATTAATTGTAATATTGGCTAATTTTATGTATATTCCACAGGCTATATCATTAATATTGCATGAAGCATTTCACCCAACTGCTGTTGCTGGGGGTGTTTTTGGTACTATTATAATTGGTTTAAGACGTTCTGTTCAATCAAATGAAGCAGGTACAGGGGCTGCGGCGATTGTTTATGCTACAGCTCAAACGAAAGAACCCGTTTCTCAAGGATTCGTCGCTTTATTAGAAACTCTCTTAACCGGTTTGCTTTGTTTGTTTACCTCTTTTGCTATTGTTTTTTCTGGTGCGTGTACAACTGCAACTAAAGAAATTTCGGGTATTGAATTAGCTTCCAATGCTTTTCAATCTGTTATTCCGTTCTTCCCGGTAATACTGTCAGCTATTGCTATAATGTTTGCAATTTCAACATTAATTTCTTGGGCTTATTACGGACAAAAGGCTTGGACTTTTTTGGTTGGAGAAGGAAAGAAAAGAGTTTTAGCTTTTAATATTATATATTGTATTTTTATAGTAATCGGTTCTGCTATGAACGTACGTTCTGTTATCGACATTACTGATGCAATGATGATGGCTATGACTATACCTAATATTATTGTTCTTTATATTCTTGCTCCTGAAATTAAACGTGACTTAAAAGATTATTGCAAACGTCATAATCTTTGGTTTTACAAATAATTCTCTGCTTGTATTATAATAATAAAGACAGGAGTTATTATGAAAAAAACATTAGTAAAATATCCTTTTCTATCAAGAGATGTAGAAGTATATGAATTGGAGAGTGGGCATAAAATTGTTTTAGCTCATAAGGATGGTGGGCTTGTTAATATAAGTTCCTGGGTTAAAACAGGTTCTATAAATGAGGATGATGAAATAAACGGTATTTCTCATTTCTTAGAACACTTGATGTTTAAGGGTACTCATAAACATAAAGCTGGCGATTTTGATAGAATCCTCGAAGGAAAGGGGGCTATCGTTAATGCCGCTACTTGGAAAGATTATACTTTTTACTATGTGACTTTACCAAAAGGTAAGAATGATGAAGACTTGTATCTTGCTATCGATTTACATGCTGATATGATGATTGATCCTATATTACCACCTGAGGAAATAGGGGCACCTTTTGATTTAAGCGACGCTAATGTCAAAGATAAAAGAGAAAGACATGTTGTAATTGAAGAAATAAGAATGCGGCAAGATCAACCTTGGAGTAAGGTTTATAACTATACTAACAATGCAATGTATAAAAAACATCCTTATAAGAGAGATGTTATTGGAACTCCTCAAATAATTTCTCAAGTTTCTCAAGAAACTATTATGAATTATTATAAAACCTTTTATTCACCTAATAATATTACTACAATAGTAGTTGGTGATTTTGATCACGAAGAAGTTTTGGATAGAATAATTAAAGGTTTTGATTTTAAAAATAGAGCAAAGCATGTAAATAGAATTAATGAGTTGGATAATCCTACTGATAAGACTATATATATAGAAAATAATGCGTGTTTAACTTCAGGCTTTATGATGTTTGGTTATTTGGGTGCTGTTGCTAAAGATTTAAAGGATACTATAATGCTTGATATGTTAGCAACCATACTTGGTGATGGCGCGAGCTCCAGAATGTATCAAAACTTAATAGAAAAAGCATCTGAAACAGTGTTTAATATGGTAGGTGCTGAACATTATATCTTTAAAGATGGTAGTAATTTCTTCTTACAGGCAAATTTCTTACCCGAAAAAAAAGATAAAGCTATTGAACTTATTAAATCAGAGATTGAAAAAGTTAAAGATTATATTTCTGAAAATGAGTTTAAAAAGGCAAAAAATAAAATTAAAGCAGATTTCGCGTCAGATGCAGAAACGGTTTCAGCAATTGGTGAAACTATAGGTTATTATATGACTGTGTGTGATGATTTAAGCCTTGCGGAAGATTATTTGAAAGAAGTTGAAAAAATTACAGTAGAAGATTTAAAGGCAGCAGCGAAAAAGTATTTATGTATTGATAATGCTGTAATTTCTGTATTGATACCGCAGTAACTAAACAATTTATGTTTATGTTAGCATTATAATATACAGACAAAAAGTAGCGGGAGTATTATAAATAAAAACCCGTTTGAAAGGTGAGGAAAAATGAGTTTAACGGTATATTTAGGAATTGATGTAGGATCAGTAACGACAAAATTGGCGTTGGTTAACGAGGAAGGGAAATACGTTGATTCTTATATGCTAAAAACAGCAGGTAAACCTGTTAACGCTGTACAAGAAGGTTTACGTCAGATTATATCAAAAGCATTGTGCGAATATGATGTAAAAGGTGTAGGAACGACAGGAAGCGGTAGGAATTTGGCTGGAGCTTTAGTAGGGGCCGATATCATAAAAAATGAAATTACAGCGCATGCAGTCGCTGCAAGTACTTATATCCCTGGCGTTCAAACAATTCTTGAAATTGGCGGTCAAGATAGTAAGATTATTATTTTGAGAGATGGAATAGTCACTGACTTTGCTATGAATACGGTTTGCGCTGCTGGTACAGGTAGTTTTCTTGACCATCAAGCTCAGAGATTAAATGTTCCGATTGAAGAATTTGGCGCTACAGCTTTAAAATCTACTAATCCGGCAAGAATAGCAGGACGTTGCGGCGTGTTTGCAGAAAGTGACCTTATTCATAAACAGCAATTGGGTTATCCTGTTGAAGATTTATTATATGGATTATGCCAAGCACTTGTTCGAAATTATCTTTCCAATTTAGCACTTGGAAAAGAACTTTTACCTACTGTTTCTTTTCAAGGTGGTGTAGCAACTAATTCCGGCATGGTTAAGGCTTTTGAAGAAGCTCTTGGAACTAAGATTGTTGTTCCTGATAATCACCAGACTATGGGGGCTATTGGCGCGGCTTTACTTGCTATGGAAAATCATCAGTATACTGAGGCTAAAACTAAGTTTAAAGGATGGGAAGTCGGAAATATGAATTTCCAATCTGTTACTTGCCATTGTACTGGTTGTTCTAATAATTGTGAAATTATTACTATTTTAGAAGGTGAAGAAAAAATTCAGCACGTTGAGAAAATTGGTGATATTAAAGGTAATATTATCGCTCGCTGGGGCGGAACCTGTGGTAAATGGGATATTAGTTAATATTTTATATTAGACTTATGTAAAAATTTGTTAATTAACGTCTGATTAATTAACAAATTTTTTTTAATTGAAGTATTATTGTAAAAATAGGAGAATTATAAATGCGTATACAAAAAGTATCCTCAAATCCAATTATTCACAATAAGAATTTAAAAATAGAAAAATATAATCAGTTTTATTTGGATAGGTCAAATGAATATTGTTTGACAAAAACGGAATCTCTGTCTGAAAAATATTTTAATAATAATTATCAAATTATAAAACCCGGAATCAGCTTAATTAGTTTTAAAGGATATCGGGTTTATATTTTAGATGGAGGAAACCACTCAAGTGATATGTATAATTTTGCAAATGTAGTGCTTAAAAAGGATAGTGAAGCAATATTAAAAAGAGTTCAAACAATTCCTGGTAATGATGGTATGAAAAATCTAAGGGATTTGAAAGAAAAAATAATCGAATTACTAAATAGTGGAGAGGATTTAGTAAATCAGTATGTTGCAATTCCAGCACTTGCTGGTGTTGGGTTATTAAATCTACAAGATAGGCTTCGTGCTGTTCTGGGGGTTGATACTGAATTAACTCCAATGAATATAAAGGCGAATAAGCCTCTCATTCTAGAGCTTCTTAAAACAATGTGTAGTGAACCTGAAAAATATAAACAAGAGTTGTCTTATATGGATGATTGTAATCAAGAAATGGGTGAGGTTTATGATGTTATCAATTGGATAAATAAGTTGGTAGAAGCAAAAGCTAGAGTTTTTATCCCAGCAGGGCATCCTTTTGATCAATCATTAAAGTATCTTGCAAGAGAAAGAAATTTGAAGCCAGAGCTTTATTATTATATTTCTACAGGAAAAGATGTTGATGGTAAAGTTGCTGAGATGAAGAAATTTATAAAAGATAACAACTGGTATGAATTTAATCTTCTGACTTTGTCAGATGCTAATATCATAACTATAAGAGATAAATCTTGGGGAAAAGATTATATTTTTGCTGGTTATGATACTTGTATAACAGATAGTGCAAGAGGCGTTTATAACCTATCTCCAGTAAGAGAAGACGGAAAGTTGGTAGGATATAGCTTTAGAAATACTAATATTGTTGAATATCCTTATGAGAGTTTTCCGGCGAATTCGGAAGTTGCAAATATAGCAAAATTTGTGGGGTTACAGGCAGATAGTGTTATTGCATCAGAAGCCGAAATACAAGAATTTTTTAAAACTAATGATTTATCCAAACTCCCTGATAAGCTGTATCCTGTAGATAGAATGTTTTCAAAACGAGAAATTGATGAAGGCAAAATAAGGTTAAGGGGGGATTATGTAGATAAAACAAAGAAATTATTTTTTAGAAAAAATTCAAACAATGAAATAATTTTTCCTCAGTGTGATTGCGAGGGCAGTGGAAAGCCCAGTATAAAATCGATGTGGGGAACTTGTTTTGCGGTATTCAATGCTATAGAGAAGGATATTTATTATCAGGATATGCAAGTTGCTCTAGCTAAAACTGCTTCGAATTCAACAGATAATTTACCTTATTTAAATAAGCTAGGAGATTTATTGTATAAAGCTCATAAGGAAGAGGATCCTTTAAGAGCCGAAGACTATTATAATCAAGCAATTGAATTAGTAAAATCTACAAAGAAAAATGTGACTAATAAAAAAGAAATAATGCCATTTATAGAATTAGGTGATTCGTCAGCTAAAAGAGGTTTGTTAGATCAGGCTTCAGGCTGTTATAATATGGCAATTAGGCTTATTAGTAAGTTGATTAAGAGTCGCAATTCAGAGTTGGAAAAATTAAGAAATTCTGAAATTGAAGAACAAAATATTAAAAAATTAAATGATTATATAACTGAATATAATAATTCAGGTTTCTTTAAGCGTTTGTTTATGAAAAAACCATATGTAAGAAATTTAGTTGATATGTCGGAGATTAAATTAGATGTTCTAGCAAATAAATTGAGCTTCACAATGTCAGAATTATATGAAGAAATCGGGAATATTTGTAAACAAAAAGGGGAAAATGAGGCAGCAGAATGTTGTTATAAGGCATCTATAGAAATAAAAAATGCTACTAATTTAGGGGATAAAATTATATCAAGACGTGCGGATAATAATGATTATATTGGAGATTTGTTGAGGTAATTTATGAATAAAATAAGTTTAAATTATGTAAATTTTAAGTCAGATATAATAGATACGCATGTTCATAGGGGTACTCCTGGGACGTTATGGAAAGGAAATTTCTTTCCAACTGATAAACTTGATCAATTTATTAAATCACCTTTATCTGTTGACGTAAATGGCGAAAAACAGACTGATAATGTTAAAAAAGTATTAGTATCAAGTATTGATGGGTTGCTTCCCTCAAATAAACTGACTAAAAATGGAGGTAAAAAATTCATTGAAAATGAATACAGAGCCAATATGGCTATGATTAAAAAAAGTCAGGAAGATAATTTTTATCAAGTAATGCTGGTATGTCAACCTTCTGCTACAGATGGAAATCCGAAAGTCATAAAGCATTTGCTAAAAAAATATAAAGATAATATTGCAGGATTAAAACTTCATCCCCAGGAAATGGAACTTAATGCAAATTCTACTTTATATGATAAATATTTACAATTAGCTGAAGAATATAAAATTCCTTGTTTATTTCATTCTGAAGTATCTATTAATTATATTTTAAATAGTGAAAATGATAAATTTAATTATGCAGATCCTGAGTATATATATGAATTGGCAAGACGACATCCTAACGTGCCAGTAATATTAGGCCATACAGGTTTAGGAGGTAGTATTGCTAACCAAAAAGCTATTAGAGTTTTAGAGGACTCAATTAAAAATGGTGATGCAAAATTGTATGCAGAAATTTCTTGGATGGATTTTTCAAACGGCAGAATGGCCGAAAAACCAGAAAATATTTTAAACTTAATCCATCGTATGAAAGATTTGAATGCGTTGGATAGAATTATGTTTGGAACAGATGCTCCGCTTGGAATATATGGGGAATTAAATATAAATCGTTTAACTCCTAAAGAATCTTATGAAGATACTGTTAGTCGTTTAAAATCTGCTATAAAACTAGAATTTGGTGATGAAGGTGATGAGATTATAAATAAGATATTTTATGAAAATGCACAAAATTTATTTTTTGAAAATAGACCTGTTCAAAAGAAAAAGCCCAAAATTGATGAAAAATATATACTGGGTGCTATTGGAACATTAGGTGGTTTTGCTGTTTTAGGATTGGTAATACGAAAGTTTTTAAAGAAATAGGTTATAAATAAAAGCGGGCTTGGATTTTATCCAAGCCCGCTTTTTTCAATGTTTACTATTCTTATTATTCTTTACTTGCAGGTATTCTCATTGCGTAGAATGAACGAATAACAAATACAAGTGCTACAATAAGAAGAACAACACCTACTAATTTAGAATATTCTCTAAATATAGGGTTGATAGCAATTTCCATAGCTAATAAACCGAATAAAGTAGTAAACTTGATAATCGGATTCATAGCAACAGAAGAAGTATCCTTGAACGGATCACCTACAGTATCACCAACAACTGTAGCTTCGTGAAGCGGAGTACCTTTTTCTTGCATATCAACTTCAACGATTTTCTTTGCGTTATCCCAGCATCCGCCTGCGTTTGCCATAAATACAGCTTGGAATAAACCAAATACTGCAATTGCAATCAGATAACTTACAAAGAATGATACAGGTGCGTTGTTCTCACCTGATGGTGATGATAAACAAGCAAGTGCAAGTGCAAATGCAAATAGTGCAATAAATATGTTAAACATACCTTTTTGTGCGTATTGAGTACAAATTTTTACAACTTCTTTTGAATTTGCAACGTTAGCACATTTATCATCGTTTTCACCAAGTTTAATGTGGTTTTTAATAAATTCAACAGCCGAATAAGCACCTGTTGTAACTGCTTGCATAGAAGCTCCTGAGAACCAGTAAATAACAGCTCCGCCAGCTATAAATCCAAGTAAAGTATATGGATTTAGAAGGTTAAGTATCATTTCAGGTTGAATACCAAGAGTTTCTTTTATAACAAGAATTAAAGAGAAAATCATAGTAGTAGCACCAACAACTGCGGTACCGATAAGTACAGGTTTAGAAGTTGCTTTAAATGTATTACCTGCACCATCATTTTCTTCTAAATATCTCTTAGCGTTTTCAAAATCTGGCTTAAATCCAAATTCTTCTTCTATTTTATTTGCAACATCAGGAACTTCTTCTATTAAAGAAAGCTCATATACTGATTGAGCATTATCTGTAACAGGACCGTAGCTGTCAACTGCAATAGTAACTGGCCCCATACCTAGGAAACCAAAAGCTACTAAGCCAAATGCAAATACTGAAGGATAAATCATAATACCATCGTTAATATGTATGCTTGCAAAGTATGCAAGTCCCATTAATAGTACTATAATAGCTCCAATCCAGAAACCTGAGAAGTTGCCTGATACAATACCTGAAAGAATTGTAAGAGATGCACCGCCTTCTTTTGATGCTGTAACAACTTCTTTAGTGTGTTTTGCTTTTGGACTTGTAAATATTTTTGTTGCTTCAGGTATAAGTGCTGCACCTAATGTTCCGCAAGAAATAATGATTGATAGTACTAACCATAAGTTTTCCATTGGTAGTGCACCAAGTAACCATTTGCTTACGCCAAATGTCATACCGATTGATAATATGGATGTAATCCATACAAGTGTTGTAAGCGGAAATTCAAAATCGAATTTATTTGCTTTGGCAGCATATACTCTTGTAGTTAAACCGTTGATCCAGTAAGCAACTACAGAGGTAATAATCATTAAGAATCTCATAGTGAAAATCCAAGCAAGTAATGGTACTTGATATTCAGGATTAACACCTAAAAGTATAAAACTAACAAGTGCAACACCAGTTACACCATAAGTTTCAAAACCATCGGCTGTAGGTCCGATTGAATCGCCTGCGTTATCACCTGTACAGTCAGCAATAACCCCAGGGTTACGAGGATCGTCTTCTTTGATGCCGAATTGAATCTTCATTAAGTCAGAACCGATATCTGCAATTTTGGTGAAAATACCGCCCGCTACTCTTAGAGCTGAAGCACCTAAACTTTCACCGATTGCAAACCCTATAAAGCAAGCTCCTGCAAGAGGCCCAGGAACAAATAATAAGATTACTAACATCATTATAAGTTCAACCGATACAAGTAATACACCAATACTCATACCTGCTTTTAAAGGTATATTTAAGATGTTTAAAGGATTACCTTTTAATGCGGTAAATGATGTTCTTGAGTTTGCAAGTGTGTTCATTCTGATTCCAAACCAAGCAACCAAATATGAACCCAAAATACCAAGAACAGACCATCCAAGGATTGTTAATACTCCTTGTAATCCCATTTTTTGAAGATATCCAAAATAAAATGCTATACACAAACCTATTAAAATTTCTAATACTAACAAGAATTTCCCTTGTTGTATAAGATATGTTTTACAGGTTTCAAAAATAGTGTTTCCAACTTCTTCCATAACAGAATGTACTGGAACTTTTTTTACTCTCAAAAACTCGATAGCTCCAAAAATTACGCCGATTACAGAAACAACCAGCCCGATTATGAGCAGGTTGTAACTTGTAATATCTATTGCTTTAATATTAGGAACTTCGAGCGAGGCTTCTCCCGCTAGTGCAGGTACTGTTGCAAAAAATGCCACTGTTAATGCAGAAAACATTTTTTGCAAGAAATTTGTTTTTTTCATTTTCGCTCTCCTTTTTCTAATAAAGTTAATAATATTAATTATTATTATAGCTATTATACTCTATTTTTATGGTATCAGGCAAGGTGTCTTTAATCCATCGGATTGCCGATTTTTTCAGAAAAAATAACTTCATTAAAATCTTTGCGTTGCTTATTTAATGCCGTTGGTTCTGCTTCATAACCTAGTGTAATCATTGCTGCTATAATTTCTTTATCATTTAATCCTAGTTTAGATTTAACTTCTTTTGATAACTCAGGATTCAGTCCTGTTAATTCGTTTGCTATAGCTCCAATTATGCAAGATTTAACATCGTGTGATTCTGCTTCTAACATCATATAAGCTACAGCATAGGTTAACTACTCTACTGTTCTTAATTTAATAATGTCTTCTCCTAATAAAGGCGGGTAATAGCCAGGCATTGTCATTATATTTTCTATTGCACTTTCTTTCAGACCTCTTTTTAATAGAATTTTAGAAAAATTTTCCTTATCCCAAGCTGCAATATCTGCAATACAAACTATTACACTATCACAATTTTTAACGTGTGGTTGTCCACAAGCCAGTTTTGAAAGTAATTCTTTGGATTCTTCTTTTCTTACAAGAATAAATTTCCAGGATTGTACATTCATCCAAGATGGTGCTAATCTTCCGGCATTTAATATTGATTTTAAGATCTCATTAGGTATAGCTTTTTGAGCATATTTCCTTATGCTTTGTCTCGCTTCAATAATTTCCATTCTTCCCCCTTTTTGTTAAACACTAAGTTTTTTATATATCTTATTTTTCGCCAAGGACTATTGTAAAATCACTGTTTACACTATAATTCTTTGTCGGATCAAATATGTATTGACAGTTATTTATTTGAGGAACTTTTTTCCTTATATAATCAAAAAATTTGGTTGTAACATTATTATTGTTTGCAACAAATTGTGTATGCGGTAAATACTCAAGCTGCATTGTATTAACTTTATATCCTAATTCCTCAAGTTCAGTTTTAATTATGTTTGCATCTTCAGTCCGTTTTGTTTCAAACATAATTCCTGCAGTTAAATGTGTATAATCTGCTTCGACAGTATCTCTGTAGATTAATCTATTTATAACTTCTTGAGTTTTTACCGGATCAATAATCCAATAGCTTATATATCCTTTTTGATTTGGAGCCCCTGGTAAAAGTGCTATTTCAATATGACTTTCATCAATCCCTCTTAAATAGTTTGCAAGTTGTGTAAGTTCAAATATACTCATATCCGTTTTTACATTTTGATGAAGTACATTAACTAATTCAGGAAGTTTGGTAACAGTTGCAGGATTTTTTAATTTTTTCATAAAATGTTTTAAAAACCACTGTTGACGATGGGTTCTTCCTATATCGCCTAAACCGTCTTTTCTGTATCTTAAATATCCTACAGCTTGTGTTCCGTTTAATACGGTATCACCCTTTTCAAGGTTTATAAACAGTTTCCCTGTGTAGTCATTGTAATGCATTCTCTTTTCCACATATATCGGAACTCCGCCTAAAGCATCTACAAATTGTCTTACTGTTTCATCATTAACAATTATATATTTATCAACTTTTACACCTAACATTTCTCTAAGAGTCTTTTTTACCATGTCTATTCCGCCTATTGCGTGTGCAGAATTGATTTTCTGAATTCCATGGTTCCCGGGAAGTATTACTTTACAATCTCTTGGAATTGTTATTGCATTAATAGTTTTTTCTCTTGTATCAATATTAATCAAAATCATTGTATCAGAGCGTGTACCTCTCCAAATATCAGTTCCGTTAAGGTTAGTGTCTACGCCTAATAATAATATATTCTGACGCTTTGGTAGGAAAAATGATGTACCCGTTTTTCTGTTGTCTTGTGCGTGATTGTATACGTCAAGCTTTTGGGCGATGAAACTGTCTTCTCCAAAAATGTTATTAATTACTGATTCTTTTTCAGCAAAATACAATACAACAATCGCTGCAAGACAAACCGCTACTATTATAGCGAAAAGAATTTTAATAAATTTTGAGGTGTCATCTCGCTCTTTTTGTATATTTTTTAAGAAAATATTATATTCTTCTTCATGAACTGTTTTCATTTATTTCACCGAACGAAAATATTATATCTTGCTCAATCTCTAAAATCAAACATAATAATTAAATATAACATAATTGGGTAACAAAAAAAATTGCCGATTTTATTAAAACCGACAATTTTTATTTGTTACTATTAAAAAATACTATAAAGCAGCTTTTGCTGTATCAACAATAATTTGGAATGCTTCAGGTTCATTAACAGCAAGTTCAGCAAGCATTTTTCTGTTAACAAGAATGTTTGCTTTTTTACAAGCGTTAACAAATCTTGAATAGCTGATACCTTGAGCTCTAACAGCTGCGTTAATTCTGATAATCCAAAGTCTACGCATATTGCGTTTTGTAGCTCTTCTGTCTCTGTAAGCGTATTTAAGAGCTTTCATAACTGCGATATTAGCAACTTTAAATATTCTGCTTCTAGCTCCTTTAAAACCTTTAGCTAGTTTAAGTATTTTTTTATGCCTGTTACGGCTAACATTTCCACGTTTTACTCTCATTGTTCAACACTCCTATCTTGCATATTTCTTGTATGGTAACTCTTTTGAAACTAACTTAACGTGAGTTTCAGACACGATAGCGTTTTGGAAAATTTTACGCTTTCTAGATTCGGACTTGTGTTGAAGCAAGTGCCCGATACCGGCATGACGTCTTTCGATTTTTCCGCTGCCTGTGATTTTGTAACGCTTTGCAGCCGATTTGTGGGTTTTCATTTTTGGCATTTTACATCTCCTTTTCATAAAGTTGTTTACTAAATCCGAGCAAGGCATACCAACGCACTATACTTCGGCATATTTAAATTTAGCACATAGATGTTTTTATTGCAACTCTTTTGATACTATTCTTTACATTTTATAGCACCAAACGCTCGGATATATCCGTTTTCGTAGATTACAAGATAGTAGGCTCCGTCTTTTATGTATTCTATTTGGGCATTCATATATGTAAAATCTTTTATTGGAGCTTCTCCTCTGAGATCTTTTGTTGTATCGATTAGCCGTCTTATTTGTTCGTGTTTTGTTTCACGCTTTTTTTTCTTCTTTTTGCCGCTTTTTTCTTCTTCCATTTTTTTGTACATTTTTTCAAGTTCTTCCTTATTTTCTGAAATTTTGAAAACCGGAATTACGGCAATAAGTTTGTGGGATTCTATTAGCAGTAAAAACTCTTTATCATCAGAGAGTGCAAGTATGTAATGCCCCGGAGCTATAAAATTTCCGTTATAATCCGGAATATAATCTTTTATTGTAAGTACAGGTTCGGGGGTGTCCGGTTGAGCGTATCTATATATACTGTCTTGACCTACGAAAAGTCCTGACTGCGAAAAACTGTAGGGAATTGTTCCTTCTACGTTCCTTAAATTTGGTTTTACGGTATAGTCAAAATCCAAATTATATCTCCGTTAGTAGTTTTGTTATTGTTTCTTTTATTTCTTTAAAATCTTTTTCAAGTGCTTCTTCTCTGCCTATGAATATTAATGATATATATTCTTGTGAATTCCCTAAATTGTTTTCTTTTAGCAGTAGTCTATAGCTCTCTCTCATTAGTCTTCTAAGCCTGTTTCTTTTTACGGCTCTTTTGTGTGTTTTTTTACTAACGACAAATCCTGCTTTTGTCGGTATATCTTTTGTCTTTTTTAATCCTGCGATTAATATTATTCCATTCTTCTTTCTTGAATGGTTAATCTTGTATGTTGCGTTGAAAGCTGATTTATTTTTTAATCTGTATTTTTTAGGTATCATATTAAAATAATACAATAATTTAACAAAATTATACAATAAGGTGTTTTTTTGAGCGATTTTATGCGATAATTTTGTCGGAGGTTTGAAAATGTCATTGGTTTTAGAACAAAAACAAGGTTTAATAGCAGGCGACGGATTGTTACCGGTTAAAATGGCAAAGGCTGCAAAGGAGAATGGTTTTGATGTAGTTGCTATTTCTCTTTCAAATGATAATTATAATCAATTAAAGAAATATTGCTCAAAAGTTTTTTCTTTTTGCCCTGGTGAAGCTATTAAAATAGAGCAGGTTTTGAAGGAAGAAGGAATAAAACAACTAACATTTTTGGGTAAGGTTAATAAAAAAGTACTTTTAAAACGCCCAAAATTTGATTCTAAGGCCTTAGACTTTATAAAAAAAGCTATTAGGCTAAATGATGATAAAGTAATGCTTATGATAATAGAAGAATTTGAAAAAATAGGTATTACTATTTTGGACCAAACAATTTTTATAAAAGAATTAATGATACCATCAGGCGTTTTAGGAAAAGTTCAGCCGACTCAGGCGCAAATTGATGATGTAAATTATGGCTATTGGCTTGCTAAAGAAACAGGCAAGTTGGATATAGGTCAGTCTGTAGTTATTAAAGATAAAATGATTATGGCTGTTGAAGCAATAGAAGGGACTGATGTTTGTATCAAACGAGGCAGTAAAATAGCAAAGAAAAATGCGAGAATAATTAAGGTTGCTAAACCAAAGCAAGACAAGCGTTTTGATATTCCTACAGTGGGACTAAAGACTCTTAAAACTATGCATAAATATAATGCAGATTTGTTGGCTGTAGAGGCTAATGAAACAATTATTGTTGATCAAGAAAAAGTTGTAAAATATGCAGATGAACATAATATAGTAATAATGGCGGTATAATGGCAAAAGTTTTTATTATAACCGGAGAATATTCCGGAGATATTCACGCAGCGGCAGTTGTTAGAAAAATAAGAGAAGCCTCTTCCGATATAATTCTTGAAGGTATTGGCGGTTCTCAAATGGAGTCAGAAGGGGTAAAGCTCTTTGCTAACCATAGTAAAATGAATGCGGTTGGTTTATCGCCTCAAATTATTATTAATCACATTAATTTGGGAAAGAAAGTTGTTGATTATATTCTAAACGACTATAAGCCAGATATAGTATTATTAGTTGATTACGGCGGTTTTAATCTTAATGTCGCAAGATTCCTTAAAAAGAATAATTTTGAGGGGAAAATATTTTACTATATCCCGCCACAAGTTTGGGCTTCTAGAAAAGGTAGAATTAATGCGATAAAAAAATATGTTGATAAAGTTCTTTGTATATTTCCTTTTGAAGAAGAGATGTATAAAGAGTATGGCATTGATGTTCATTATTGCGGTCATCCTCTTATTTCACAAATTGAAGAAAAAAGTGACAAAGAAGAATTTTTTGCCAAACATGGTTTTAGTACAGATAAACCGTTAGTTTCTGTTTTCCCCGGTTCCAGAAAGTTTGAATTAAAGTATTTGATGAAACTTTTTATAGCCGCTGCAAAAACCTTAAAAAGAAAACATCCGGACTTGCAGGTTTGTTTTTCTATGGCACCAAATCTGGATGATAAAACATATTATAAATACTTTAAGAATTGTGATTTTAAAGTTATTAAAGGTGAAAATCAAGCATTATTATCTGTTTCTGATGCCTTGATTTTAGCTTCAGGAACGGTTGCTCTTGAAGCCGCATTGTATCAAACACCTTGTTTAATAGCTTATCGTGGACCGTGGTTATTTTATTTTATATATAGGCTTGTAAGATGTATTGATAAGGTTTCTCTTCCAAATATTATATGTAATAAAATTATTGTTCCGGAGCTTATTCAAAATAAGGCTTGTCACGATAATATTGTTTTTGAGGAAGAACGTTTGCTTTATGATAAAAAAAGAATTGCTCAACAAAAAAGCGAACTGGCCGAGGTCAAGGTTAGACTTTCTGATAAATGTTCTTCTGAAGAAGTTGCAAAACTCGTTTGGGATGCTATTTATAATAATAGTCAAAGTAATTAATTGATTTAGAATTTGTTTTTTTGATAAAATGCTTTAAAAGGTAAGATTATGTCAGAGATGGATAAACACCAAAATAAAAAATATTCTTTACGTAGCGTTAAATTTTATAATAAGTGGCGCCGAATCTTTTTGTATTTGGTAACGAATGTATTTTATATGATAAGGTTTAAGTTGGTATATAGATTAGAGGTTTATGGCCAGGAGAATATACCCCAAGATAACAAATACATAGTAGCAGCAAACCATTTATCAACGCTTGATCCTCCGTTAGTTTGCGCGGTAATGAAGCGTGGAGTTGCATATATGGCGAAAAAAGAATTGTTTGATAATTTTTTCCTTCGTTGGTGGTTGAATTGGCTTGGCGCATTTGCCGTTGATAGGGAAAAATTGGGGGTATCTACCATAAAAACGGTAATGAGCATAAGAGATACAAGCTGGGTTTTAGGAATATTCCCACAAGGCACAAGACAAGAACCGGGGACTATTAGCGATTTGACTAAAGGTTTTGCTTCGCTTGCCAAAGCTACAAAATGTGATATATTACCTATTGGGATTACTGGTACTAATGAGGTAAAGCGTTTGCCATTTAGCGGAAAAATTGTAGTAAAAATCGGAAAAGTTATTCCATATTCTGATAATGTTGATGATATGGTTGATAAGTGGGGAAATTCGGTTGCCGATTTGACCGGATTTGAATATAAGAAAGCTGTGAAAAATTAATTAATAAGGATTTTAAGAGTATGAAAAAAAATTACAACAGAAGGACTGAAAAAGATTATGGCTTTTTAAGAAAAGCATTTTATTTGTCTTTTCTATATTGTGTTGTTTCGCCTGTTGCAAAATTAATGTATAACTTTAAAGTCGAGGGTAGAGAAAATCTGCCTAAAGGTTCACATTTTATTTATGCAGGGAATCATGTTTCATACCTCGATCCGCCATTGTTGACATTAGCTACTGGTGGTAGATTTATCGCATATATGGCTAAACAAGAATTATTTGATGCGGATAATATCCTACTCAGAACTCTTGTTCGTTGGTTGGGTGCTTTTGCGGTAAACCGTGATAAGCCTGAAATAGCTACTTTTAAAACTGTTAATGCTGTATTTAATACTAAAGATTGGGCTTTGGGGATATTCCCGCAAGGTGGTATCAGAAAAGATTCTAATAAAATTGAAAATATACATAAGGGCTTTACTCTTTTTGCAAAAAAATTTAAAGCTGATATTATTCCTGTTGCTATTTGTGGGTATGATGGGTACGCTAAAAAGCTATTCGAAAAACATTTAACTATGAAAATTGGGAAACCAATTTCATATCAATTACCCGAAGATGAAATCGTTAGAATTTGGGTTAAACAAATTTGCGAGTTTACAGGACTTGAACCAGGTGATGAATATAAGAATATAGAAGATAAGCAACTAAATACAGAAACTGCAGTTGTTTCATAATTTTATAATCTTAATTATATAAAAACGGTAGTTTTTTAAACTACCGTTTTTATATGTTTAGTTAAAGATTTTTAGTTTATTTTGAAATTAGTCGAGTAATTAGGGTTTTTACTTGGATAATTATCATTTACGTTGTCATAATTCCCAGCTTCTGCTCTTTTTCTTTCAAGTGTAACTTGACCGTTTTTAACAACTTCTTGTAATTGATTAATACTTTGTTCAAGATTAACAAGTACTTGTTCTGCATAAATATTAGCACCTTCTTTGGTTCTTGATGCAGCATCTAATGCTTGTAATCTGATATTCTCTGCTTCATCAAGTGCCTTTCTTCTAATGTCTTCACAGTCAGAAATGACACTTTCTTTTATTTTTTCAGCTTCTTTTTGTACAGCTCTTAATAAGTCTGATTCACTAAGAAGACGAGCAGCTTCTGCTTGAGCATCTGTAATTATTTTTTCAGCCTTTTGTTGTGCATCATACAATACTTCATCTTTTCTTCTTAGTAATGCTCTCGCATCTCTTATTTCATCAGGCAAAGCTGCATATATTTTATCCATTAAATTATTCGCAGTTTCTTTTTTTACTACAACTAAAAAATTCCCGATTAATGGCATTCCATTATCAAGTACTTCTTCCAGTTCTTTCATTAAACTGAATATTAAATCCTGCTGAGTATTCATTTAAAACAATTCTCCTTGATAACCTATACCTTAAATTTTACGATAAATTATAGATAAAAGTCAACTTTATTTATCTGTTTTCAAGTATTGTTTGAATTTTTATTTCATCTTCTTTTATGGTTCTTGAAATAAGTTTTATATGTTCATTCAATTCTTCTATATTAACAATTGCTAATCCCATTTTGTTAAGGAAAGATTTACTTATAAAAATTTTGTCTAATTGCTCAAGAAGTTTAAAAGATTTGAAGGAGGTTTTCATACCTTTTTTTCTTGCAAGTCTTAAACTTTCCGGCATGTCTTTATAGATATAAGTTAAAAAATCTTCGATGTCAGCTGTTTTAACTAAAATATTTTTGCTGAAATAGAAAAATTTATTTTTTAAAACTCTATCTGGTAATTGGTTTAGCTTTTGAATGAAAGAATCACAATTCATATAATATTCCTTACTCTTATTTTAGGTTAATAGTATTTTTATTATAAGTCAAGTATTGTTCAACCGGAGGTGGTACAAATTTAGAGATATTACCATTATTAATGAAAATTTCCTTTACTGTACTTGATGATATAAAAGCATACTCAGGTTTTGTCATTAAAAATACTGTTTTTATATCATCAGCAAGAGCACTATTGGTTTGAGAAAGCTGCATTTCATATTCAAAATCTGATACAGCCCGTAGTCCTCTTAACAATACATTTGCACCCTTTTTCTTTGCGTATTCTATTGTTAATCCTTCAAACATATCTACTTCTACATTTTTTAAATGTGCTACGCTTTTTTCTACAAGTTCTTTACGTATTTCCGGTGGCAGAAATCCTTTCTTGTTATAATTATGCGAAATTGCAATTATGACCTTATCAAAAATTTCAGCACCGATTTCTAAAACATTTAAGTGTCCATATGTTATTGGATCAAAACTTCCAGGGTATATTGCTATTCTCATTTTTACCTCATACTTATTATATCATAAACAGTTTAGTTAACTATATTAATAAGTTCTTTATAAACTTCATTCATTGGATAAGTCCAGTCACCGGCTTTATTTTGTTTGAACATTTTTATACTATTGTACCAATCATTCTTACTTAAGTTTAAATGCCAGCGCCAATTGTAATCTACAGGTAGCAGCATAAATCCTTTTTTCCCTAAGGCTCCTGTAAGGTGAATTAATGATGTATCATTGCAAATTACATAATCAAGATTATCAATGGCTGCGGCTGTATCTGAAAAATTTTCAAATTCTTTACTCATATCAATGATTGGATATTTATTTTTTAATTTTTCAATGTCTTCAGAGCCTTTTCCCATCTGGAACGAATAAAATTGTGTATTTGGAATTTCAAATAATGGTAAAAATGTTTCCGGAGTAATAACCCTATCCGTTTCAGAGGCAGTATTTCCTTGCCATTTTATGCCTATTTTTATTTTGTTGTTATTAAAGAATTTTGCTTTATAAATTTCTTTTTTTTCTAAGTTAGCTTTTAGGTATCCATCAGGCGATATAAACATATTTGATTCATTTAAACCTAACAGATAAGGAATACTAAGCATAGGTACATATATTTGAAAATCTAATTCCTCTGGATTCTCGTGATATGTAATTACTTTATTAATTCCAAGAGAGTTTTCTTTTAATAATTCAACAAGTTCTTCTTGCGGTTTAAATAAAATTTCTTTACAGCGCTGCTTTAATAATGGAAAATATCTTGCATATTGGATTACATCTCCAAATCCGGCTTCATAATATATAAAAACTGTTTTATCAGAGATATCTTCTCCTTGCCATTCTTTTGCTCTGTTAAATGCTTTAGAGTAGAGTCTTTCTTGTGAAAGCGTTGCTGTTTTTTTGCATAATCTACTTTCAAAAAGTTGTAATCCCTCGTGATAGTTTTTTTCTCTAAATAGAGAGATTGATAGGAAATATTTTAATTCATCATTACTGGGGTCTAGCGAGAGTGCTTTTCTCATCGCATCTGTTGCTTTTTGAGGATAACCTAAAAAGAAATAGACTGAGGACATATTGTAAGGAACAAGAAAGGATTTAGGGTTAAGTTTTTCTGCGCGTTTGTAAAACTTGAGTGATAGATCATAGTTTTGTTGATTTTTAAAAGCCAGCGCTATATTAAAATTTAATTCAAAATTCTCTGGGTCTAGTCTTAATCCCTGTATGGCGGATTCTATTGCTGATTTAAAATCCTTTTGTTCTATCTTAATTCTTGTAAGTAAATCATAAAAACGTACGTTTTTAGATACTTGAAGAGCTTTTTTTATATATTTTTCTGCTTCTGGAAATCTCATTTGTTGATACTTTAGGTTAGCAAGCATAAATAAGCAGTTTATATCACAATTATCAATTTCTAGAGCCGAAAGATACAGTTTTTCGGCTTCCTCAAGTTGTCCTGTTTTATGTAATTCAAATCCTTGTTTATATATATCTTGGGCATTAATCATAGCGAAATTGTACTATTTTTTATGAAAAAAAACAATATTATATAAGTTTGATTTCTGTTTTAAAATATGTTAATCTTGAGAAGTAAGAAGTAGGAGTTGTTTGAATATGAAGAGAATAAAAAAAGCATTTACGCTTGCGGAAGTATTAATTACAATAGGTTTGTTAGGTGTTATCGCAACAATTACGTTACCTTCACTATCAAATAATGTTTCAGCAACACAACTGGCTGCAGCATTAAAAACAACGCAAGCGACAATATCGGATAAATTAGATGCCGGTATGGCATTAGAGGATGCTCAAACGGTAAGAGATTTAAAAGCATTTGCGACTCCAAATGACTTAACTTCTATTTATAAGGGGTTAAGCAAGTATTTGCGTTTGGACCCTGTTGACGGTGCCCATACAGTGTATTCAATGAAAGATGGTTCAAAGGTTAAAGAATGGCCGCAAGCAAGTATTAGACAATTAAATACAAAGGCATTTATTTACTTAGAAGATTATGCTAATGAAGAAACAGCCGACGGTGCTCTTTTGATAAAACAAAAAGGTGGTAATGTAATAAGGAAGAGTGCAAAGGTGTTTATTGATGTAAACGGTTACGTAAAACCTAATCGTTTTGGATATGATGTCTATGAATATTATTTAGCACAAGATGGAAGATTATATCCTGTAGGTGGTGCGGATGTTTCGTTGTTTAAAACAGCCGGTGAGTCAGAAACTACAGCGGCTTGGGATTCTTCTAATACTGATTATAATTGCGATTGGAATTCAGTTGGATATGGTTGTGCCGGTAGAATTGAAGATGAAGGTTGGAAAATTACATACTTAGGTAAGAGAAAAAGTTCTACTAAATCAGAAGAAGAAAAGAAGGATTAGTTTTTAATAAAACGTAAAAACGACCGATTATATCGGTCGTTTTTTATCCTCACTATTATTACTTGTCGTCTTTGTCTTTATCTTCTGGTGTCGAAGTTCCTTTCTGTGTTGTTGGAGTTGTTTCATTTTTTATGTCAGGAGTTGCTTCATTTGTAGGGGAAGTTTCTGAGGTATTGTTAGTTTGTGTTGAAGTCGTTACATTTGCATAAGTTGGGGTTAGTGTGAATAAATTTTCTCCACTGGTAGTATCAACGGTTTCTTCCCAGTATTCTGTAGAAACTTCTTGATATTCAGTTGTTTCAGCGGATAAATCTTGAGTATTTTTTCTTAAATCAATAGTATCTTCGGCTGTAGAACGATACTCTCCAAGTTGTTTAGCTGCTTCAGTACCGAAAATTCCTGCTGCTGTCCCAGCAAGTGCGGCTGCTGCAATATAAGCTGCGGCTAGCCAAGATAAGATAAAGCTGCCTGTTAATACGTTAGCTCTCATAAGACATTGGACTGTCGTTACAGCTGCTGATGCTGCTGATATTGTTAATATTGTACCTTGTGCAATTGAAGAATTTTTTGTTGCATTATCTATTTCTGAAACGTAATTTGTAAAATCATTACTAGCTTCAATATTTGAAGTAATTTCTTCAAATCCATCACCAACGGCCACAATTTCTTCATTTAATCCGAGAGTTTCTTCATTCGTTATTGCTTGGGTTGAACTCATTTGTGCGCCAAGAGCTTTCATTAACGCAATATCTTTTTCTGTTGCGGTTCCGTTTTGATATTTAGTGTAATAGTAGTTATATAGTCCTTCAAGATCAGCTATTTCCCCCTGTCCTTCTTCATTTTTAGCTAATGCTTGTTCTTGTAACATTTCCATTTCTTCTTGCATTTCTTCCATTGTCAAAACTTGCTCAGCAAGATTGGCTTGTTCTGTATATAGTTCATCTTGTGCTGTTAAGCAGGCTTCTACTGCATCTTCATTAGGAGAGTTTGCTTTTGTAACCATTGCCATTGCGAATTGTAAAGCTGCAGCTACTAAAAGCATTCCTTGTAAGCCTTCTAATGCGCCGGTCTTTACAGTCATTGCTTCTGTTACACCGCCCATAAAACCGCTTGTTCCTGTAGTTGCTACCGCTGCATTCGCGACACCAGCTGCTCCCGCAACTGCAACGTTACTTATTCCTTGAGCACCTTTTCCATCTGAACCGAAAAATCCGGCATCATCTGCATCATAGTCAAGTCTGTCTTGGGGGCTGGCTTCTGTTGTGTATCCGTTTTCATCTACATCATTTTCCCAGTTATCGATGTATGAGCGAAATTTTGTGCAAATTGATTGGTACTCGGCTTCTGATAATCCGTTTTTATTCCCATTATTATAGTCATACCAATAGCCTTTTGCTTCTGTTGGACTTAAACTATTTACGTTTATACCCATAACCGAATACTCCTTTTATTATTTATATCGGTTTTTATTCAAAAAACTTTAATTTTTTTTTGAAATTGTTAACATTTTTTTACAATTAAAAAACATCTTTCGTTAGAAAGATGTTTTTTATTAGTATTAATGCTAACTTCATTTTTTATTTTGAAACAATAGACAATTTTTCACCGCAAGTGTTTGTTTCTTCTATGTAGTGGTATGGATTAGAAACAATGTTATATTGTGGATTAAAGTATTCTTTATGACCGCCTTTAAAGTGAATTTTGCTGTTTTTTACTTTATGATATATAGTAAACACACCGTCGCGCATTGTTCCGTTGTCTAGTACAATATCTATTTTTTTGAGGTGGTTTCCTTCTTTTATAAATCGTTGAATACAATAATTTACACCATTTTTAACAACTTTGTAAATTGAGTTGTCGCCACTTATGATATTTGATAAGATAAGCCCTGAAGTTAATGCAATTCCACCAACTCCAAGTATAGAAGGATCTTCTGATGTTAAATCAATTTGGCTAAGTGTAACGGTTTGGGTTTTTGGAATATAAGGATTTTCAGCCTTTGAATCATAGACATATTTATTTTGAGGAGAAATTCCGGCCATATTGAATAATGATAGAACCATAGAGCCTGCTGAATCCATTGTAAACGCAGTTGGAAGAACAATTCCTCCATTTGATTCGTTTTTACCGTGTTGCGGGCTTACATAATATGGGGTTCCGGTATTAAGAGTTGAAAGTACTCCATCACTGTTTCTCAAATTGGAAATATATGCAAAGTCTTCGTTCATTTGTTTATAATATTTAGCTTCTTCACTATCTCCTTCAAGTTTGCTAAATGGTGTAGCATTTCTATTTTGAAGAAAGACGTTCTTTGCTTTTTCTTCATATCCGCCCATTCCAAATTCATCTCCACCATATATAGTCGGGATTCCCGGAACTGAGGCTAAAATTCTCATATACATTCTTAGTTTTGCCATTACAGGATCATTGATGACTTTGTATAGCTTAAATTGTGCTTCTGTTTTAGCGCCGAGTCCTGCTTTTTCAAATACCAGTCTGATAGCTTCTCTAATATCTGAGCCGCCAAAAGTATTTCTTTCATTGTCATTTCTATCTAATAAGTATTCTTGATGTTGAATTTCTTCGTTAGTGAGATATGAACTATCATATTTTTTCATATATTCTTTTATTGCTAAATCTATTTTGTTAAGCATTTCAGATGCGTTATAATATGGATTAGCTCCACCTTGATTTTTATAATGGTTATCTAAATCTTTAAGTTTAACTTCTGCTGCTTCTCTTAGAAGGTTTCCAAGTACTAATATTTTATTTGGTATATTTCCTGAAGATTGGTAATATTTTTGGAATGAATATAATTTACCTTGATTATATTCCCACATAGCAGCTTCTTTAGCTTTTTTTGTTATTGCATTGATTAGTTCTGATTTAACATCAAACTGATTATCTTTTCGTAAATTTAATCCATTAGTTTCAGCAATATTTAATACTTCTTCAATGGCTGTATCATAATTGATGTAAGAAGCTCTTTTTTCAGGTTCAATAGTATAATTTCCGTTAACAAGTGCTGTTACAGCTCTATGAAGTGCTGCCAGTTCTTCTTGGTTTACAACGCCTTTTTGACCTAAGAATTCGTGTAAGTTGTCTCTAATGACTTTTCCATTAGCAATAGCATAAGTACTTGCTCCAAGTAAATAGTTTTTATTTATATAACTTGTATCTTTTAAGTTATATAAAACATCGTAAGGTAAGTCATTCATGCTAGCTGCACCTGTAACCATAAGTATAGCATCATTTCTATGTGGGTTATTAGCAGGTAATGCATTAAGGTTAGCGTGCATTAGTTTCATATCAACCATCATACAGTGTGCTAAACGAGGTTTATCATGGTTTCCGCCAAAAGTATATAATGAACGTGTATATTCTAGCGGGGTACCTTTTAGTGCTAGGCTTTTGAGCTTTTCATCAATTACTTTCTGAGTACCTGCAGCTCCGTCTAATGTGTCACCGCCAAAATATTGAGATTTACTATCTTTATTAGATTCTTTGGCTGGATCACCTGAAAATATTTTCATAATATCTGTGAAGAAGTAATCATAAGCGGCTTCACTTGTGTGTTCAGAAGCATCAATAAAGTCTTCTACTACCGCCATATTCCCACCATTGAAATCGTCTCTATCTGTGATTTCGTCAAAAATATGTGATGCAGGATTATATTTTGCAACTCCGTCTTTGTACCCTCGCCAGAAATTACGAAGATTTCTGTTTACAATATCTGGACGACCTTTTTTGTTTCTTAGACTATCAATGTCCTCCATATCTTTTAGTGCGTCAATTCTCCAGTTCGCTCCTAAACCGGCTTTATCGGTTATTGCTTCAGCGTATTTGAAGGAATTCGCATTGGTATTTGATATTCTGTTCAATACAGCTTCCTTTACAAAGTCTATTTCTTCGGCGTCTGTACCAAACTCTTTTAAGCCAGAATGAATCGCTTTTGCCAGTAATTCGGCTTCATATTTTGGTGTATAGCCTAAAACACCTAATTTTGCTAAAGAACTATCTTCTTTCAAGGTTTCATAATCATATATAATTTGACCTTTAGAATTAGTTTTAGCTTCTGTTTTTGGTGCGAATGCTTTTATCAGTATATATTTTGCAGCATCTTCTGCTACAAACTTGGTTACATAGTATCCATATTCAGTTAATATACTGTTTGATGAATCAGTAAAAATTTTTCTGTCTTCAGGCATTTCTTCATTAACTCGTTCTAATACTGCGTGAACAAAGTCATAAACTTCTCCTGTTAACATATCATTTACTTTTTCATAAACTTTTTTATATCCGTATTTTTCATTTAGCTCGTTTGTAAATTGCGGATTACCTTGCTGAGCTAAATCATATCGCGACATACCCAGTTGAGATCTCGATGTTGCTCTTGCGGTAAAGTATGAAGTTGAAAGAACTCCAAGAGTATCTTTTGATAATTCAAGAGATTCAAGAGACAAATTCATTATTATTTTATCAACAAGAGTTTTTTCAGTAACTTCAGGTATTTCAAGGTTATATAAGTCTAAATCTATATTTTCAAGGGCTTCAAGCTCCATATTTGCTTCTTTGGGTAATGTTCCATTTTGAATTAGTTTATCAATTTTTTGTTTACCTTCATAGGCATCTTCAACAGTTCCTATTTTTTGAGCTGTATATAGACTTTGGATATCAGCAACTTTTTTTGTCCAATACATACCGGACTTTATACTCATGTCTTGTATTTCATAATTTGAAGCAGTCATTCCATAAGCATCAACAGATACAGTGTTGTCTGATTTATAATCATAAGCGGAATCGAAATATTTTAGTTTAATCATATCAGTATTCGCATCCCAAGTTACAACACCTGCTTCTTTCTTTTCTGTGAGTTTTGTTCTTGGAAGGTTAGATAAAAATATTGTTCCTTCTTTTGAATCCATTGTAATTGGTGTATCAGAATTTTTATTTAGCTCATTTAGTTTTTCAATATTTCTAAGATAAGCCTCATAGTCAGCCTTGTTAATTATGTAGTGGAAATTTACAATTGTATCATCGTGAGTACCCGTTTTAAGCGGATTATCAATAGATGTTTTGTCAAAATGCTCAAGTAATTCTTTTTTGTCTACCGATTCAGTAGAAACATAATCTTTATCAAAGTTTTGAATATAAGTCGGTTTTTTAGGGTCATAATGCATATTAGCTGTATATTTAATTTGCCCGTCAGGTAGAGTTTCAAAGTTATGAGGAGCATTAACCAAGTAATGGCTTAACCCGTCGGAATTCGTACCAACAACCCCATATCCTATTTGATCTGATTCTATTCCTTCCATTCTGAACCAGTGTTTCATTTGGTTATCAGTATCACCCCATTTTAGAGCATATTGATAATGAATACCGCCAATTCCTTCACTAGTTAGCGGAGCATCAAATACAAATACCATGCCCGATTTATATAGTTCGGACATATAGTCTTCGAAGTTATTAATGTTTCCAATTCCACCGGCTAACTGGAATAAATTTTCAGGCCAATATTTAAAAGCAGAAATGCTGTCCCCACCAGTTATTGGTGTTCCAAATACCACTTTAATACCTCTGTCTTTTAGGTATGGTATTTTAGCTTGCATGCCGGCTAAATTCCCGTCAAAAGAGTTTGAAAAAGTTCTTCTTGATTCTTCTGCTTGTTTTCTTTTATTTTTGTCTAAAATTATTTCTCCAATATCATCCGGATTTTTTTCTGTAAATCCTTTATAAACATATCCTGGAGCAAATCCGTCCGGCATAAGTAAATACCCGCTTCCATTTACGGTAGGTTTTAGTGCGCTAAGTGATACTACATTATAGTCGCCATATTTCTTGCCGATGTCATGACGATATTTGGTTTCACCATTGATTTTGTACCTGTAACCGAATTTTTCGTTAGGCTTAAAACCTAATTTCCCCATATCAACAGCTACTCCGTTTTCTGGTACCTCTATTTCTATTGGTGGGGCTGATATTTTTAAATCTTTATCTAATTTTAGTATTTGGAGTACACATTTTTCTTTGTAGCCGTTATATTCAGTGTTATTTTTCTTTGCATTTTCTTTTGCCTCAACATCTCCTGTATCGTGTGGAAAGTTAAAATAATAACAAGTGTTCCCAAAATTATCTTTTACATACTCGTATCCCCTGAAAGCAGGCCTATTCATCATTGAAATGCTACTTAATTTCACTTTAAAACTCCTTAATGTATACCGGTAAATAACACTAAAATCTATCTACTATATATTTTAAAACGGTGAAAAAATTTTTTTTGCTTATTTTAAAATAATTATTAAGAAATGTTTACAAATGCTATGATGCTTAATATTTCTATTTATTCGGGAAAAAAATCTTGTTTAAAAAATGTATTTGATATAAACTTTAATTAGCAAATATTGGGAAATGTCATGACAATTTTATATTTTTATATAACAATCTTCACAATCTATTTTATATTTCTTGCCTTACAGACTTTACGACGTAGGCGTAAGATTCGTGATAAATATACTGCAAAATATCATAATATGTGCGTAATAGTGTATTCTCATAATAACAAAGATACACTTGAGCAGATGGTGAAGTTATTAAAGAGTCAAGATTATCCTTCATCTTGCTACTCTGTTTATGTGATATTGGATAATTGTTCTGATGAGTCAGAGGTGTTACTGGCAAGTGAACTAAATATAAATGTGTTCAATATTAAGAATATGGATACAGTTGGAAAAACACAGGCCTATTCGATTTTAGTTGAAAAACTTTCTCAGGTTCACGGTTTGGATGCTTATGTATTTTTGGATGCAAATTATTATATAAGGCATGACTTTTTAAGTGACGTTAATTTTTATCTTCAAAAAAATTCTGTAATTTCTACTTACCAAGAGCCTATTATTACGAGAAAATTATCATTTACAGAAAAAATACGATTTGTATATGAAAAATATATAGCAAATTTTGTAGAGGCAATGCGTTCCAAAATGGGACTTTCTAATATTCTAAACACCAAGGCCTTTGCTATAAAGAAATCTGTGATAGACAAAGTTGGTTATATCTCTGTTGGAGATATTAATACTGAGTTGAAATATACATTAGATATTTCACTTAAAGGTGAAAGAGTTTTTTCAACACCGGATTTGAAATCATATTCTGATTATTCTAATTGCGTTCATCAATATCCGGATATAAGTAAGAGATTTGAACTGTTTTGTGCATATATCAAGCAGTTTGATTTTAGACGATTTGACCATGTAGAGTTGATTTGTTCTTTAATCGCTCCAAATTGGTTAACTGTTGTTCTTGTTTATGCATTGTTAGCTTATCATTCTTTTCACGTGTATTTCATAGTAGATTTTAAAACCATTCTCACACAAATAGTTTTGTTAGTAATATCAGTATTTGCCGGCATGATTACCGCAAAAATAAGAACAAGTGAATTCTGGTATTTATGCTTGTATCCTGCTAATACATTATGCCGATTAGTTTATAACTTTCCGCTATTTGCGTGGGTTCGTTCATTGATAAAGAAAGCATCAGAACCTTCTACGGTAGAAAAAATGCTTGTTAATGTATGGGTTTCAGATGGAAAGAGAAATCATCCTTGTCAATTAGAGTTGGTTTCAACAAGTGGACTTTCAAGTGTTACCTTTATTAATTCACGAGGGAAGAAATTTACAACAAAAAATAATCATTTGAGGATGACTGATGCACTTCAGGAGCTTTCCAATAAACTTTCCGAGCACGGTTTAGTTTTAAAAATTTGTCAGTGCTGCAAGTATTTTCAGCCAAATATTGACGGTTCAACTAATATGGTTAAAGGGTTTTGTAAATATGAATTTTCAGACAGAGTTCCGGGTGATGTATTGCAAACATTGATTTGGAATACTTGTGAACAATATGAAAATTTAAATATTGTAAATTTATTTCAAAATATTAGCAAAAAATAATGTTTATATGTTATAAATTCATCATAGAACAAAGAAAAAGGTTTTTAGTGTGATGAATATTGATAAGAATCATTATTATGGAAATCCGGTATTTGGTGCATCTTTTCCTATTTATTACTACGCAAAAGATAAAGCCGGAAAAGTGTACAGAGTAATGAAACCTGAAAATATAAAGAAGTGTAATAGCTATATAATAAGAAATTTAACCGGTTCAATAAAAGAGAAGAATAACAAAGTAGTAGAACTATTTAAGAATTTTGATAGTGAGTATAAGTTATCTGGCAAAGTTCGTTCAGTTTATGATACCGCACAATCTTTAGTGTATTTAGTTACTGGTAAAAAAGATTGCGAAGCAATAAAAAAAATGGGGCAAGTATTAGGAGAAATAAAGAGTGAAAGTATAAGGAGGACTAAAACAACAAAAACCTTTGAAGTTATTGAGGCAGCAAAAAACTTCTTTAAGAAATCAATAATGTACGTTCGTCGTCCTGACGTAAGAAAAAGGACAAAAGAAGGAGAAAATATGGTAGTTCATGCGGTGTTTGACGCAGAATATAAAAAGAATGGTGAAGTTAAGGGGTTCAAATTTAGTGATATTGCTATTTTAAAAGAAAACGAAGTTTTTGCTTTATAAATCTTTAAAACGTCTGGAAAAGTACCTGTTTTTATGCTAATTTAGGTGATAAATAAGGGGAAAAATATGACAGAAATTAATGCAACAATTCAAGAAACAGCAGCGAATGAAATGTCAACGGTGTATGAACCGCAGGCTGTAGAAGATAAGATATACAAGTTTTGGGAAGAAGGTGGTTATTTTAAAGCAGATGCACATAGTAATAAGCCACCATATTCGATAGTAATCCCGCCACCGAATGTTACTGGTGTATTACACATGGGTCACGCATTGGATGGAACACTTCAAGATATATTAACAAGATATCACCGAATGAGCGGTTACGAAGCTCTTTGGATTCCAGGAACTGACCATGCCGGAATAGCAACTCAAGCTGTCGTAGAAAGACAGTTAAGAGCAGAAGGCAAGACACGCCACGATTTGGGCAGAGAAAAATTCCTTGAAAAGACTTGGGAATGGGCAAATGAGCATAAGTCTGCAATATTAAATCAGTTTAAACGATTAGGAGCGTCTTTTGACCGTTCAAGAGAACGATTTACCTTTGATAAAGGCTGTTCAGATGCCGTAAAAGAAGTATTCGTAACCTTGTATAACAAAGGTTTAATATATAAGGGTGCTTATATAGTAAACTGGTGTCCTCGTTGTCAGAGTGCAATATCTGATATTGAAACTGAGTATGAAACAGAAAAAGGTCATTTGTGGGAAATTTCATATCCTCTAAAAGGTGAAAGTGGTGCAATAATAGTAGCAACTACAAGGCCTGAAACAATATTTGGAGATGTTGCAATAGCTGTTCACCCTTCTGATAAAAAATATTCCGAATTGATAGGTAAAAAGGTTGTTATACCATTGTCCGGCAGAGAAATTCCTATCATTACAGACGAATATGTTGATAAGAGTTTTGGAACCGGAGCTGTAAAAATAACACCTGCGCATGATCCAAACGATTATGAAGTAGGAAAACGTCACGGATTAAATCCTATATGGGTTATAGATGAAGAAGGAAAAATGAAGGCTTGCGGTGAGGTCCCGCCAGAACTGCACGGAAAAGACAGATATGAGGCTCGTCAAAGAGTATTAGAGCTTTTGAGCTATAACAATTTCTTATTAAGAACAAGAGATCACGAACATAATGTAGGTAAATGTCAGCGTTGTAATACAACAATTGAACCGTTATTATCTGAACAATGGTTTGTAAAAATGGAGCCATTAGCGAAAGAAGCTATTGCAGCAGTTAAGGACGGCAGAATTAAATTTATTCCTCAACGCTGGGAAAAAGATTACTTAGGCTGGATGGAAAATATTCGTGACTGGTGTATTTCTCGTCAACTTTGGTGGGGACATCAAATTCCTGCATACTATCATAAGGTAACAGGAGAAATGGTTGTAGCTAAGGAAAATCCTGATCCTGAAAATTATGTTCAAGATGAAGATGTTCTTGATACTTGGTTTTCATCAGGTTTATGGCCATTTTCAACTATGGGATTTCCTAACAGTGAAACTGATGACTTTAAAAAATTCTATCCTACAAGCGTGCTTGTAACTGGGTTTGATATTATTTTCTTCTGGGTTGCAAGAATGATTACTATGGGATTAGAATTTACTAAAAAAGCACCGTTCTCTACTGTTTACATTCACGGCTTAATTCGTGATGAAAAAGGTCAAAAGATGTCTAAGTCTAAAGGCAATACTATTGACCCTGTTAAAATTATAGATAAGTACGGTTGTGATGCTTTAAGGTTTACAATGACAAGCCTCTGTACTTATGGTGGTCAAGACATCAAGGTTAGTGATGAGAGATTTGAGTATGGCAGAAACTTCGCTAACAAAATTTGGAATGCATCACGATTTGTTATGATGAATTTGAACGGTGTTGATAATAATCCGATTGATAATTCCAAATTAACGATTGCTGATAAGTGGATTTTAAATAAACTTAATGAGACAGCAAAAGAAGTAAATGAACATATTAAGAATTACAGATTAGGTGAAGTTGCACATATTTTATACGATTTCTTTAGAAGCTCTTATTGTGATTGGTATGTCGAAATAGCAAAAATTCAACTTACTGATGATGATATAAAATTAAATACTCAAAGAGTATTAAGATACGTATTGGATATGTCATTAAGACTTCTTCATCCTATAATGCCTTTTATAACAGAAGAAATATGGCAGCTGATACCGCAAGAAAAGCCAGTAGGTGCATTAATGAAAGCTGATTACCCATTATACAGACAAGAATTGTCATATCCTGAGGAAGCCGAAGAAATGGAACTGGTTATGGATACGATTACCTCATTAAGGAATATTCGTCAAAGTTTCAATATTTCACCATCAGTAAAAGTTAATGTTGAAGTAAGGGCAGAAGGCAGAGAAAAAGAAATATTTAAGGTCATTGAATCATATATAAGACGATTGGCAAAGGTTGAAGAAATAACTTATGCGGATATAAATGCATCAATGCCTCCAAAAAGTGCAGCAGCGGTTGTATCTACTTCTAAGCTGGTTGTTCCGCTTGCAAACTTGATTGACTTGGATGCTGAAATCCAAAGACAAAAGAAAAAATTAGATAAATTGACTAATGAAAAGAATTCTTTGGAAGGCAGAATGAAGAATGAAAAGTTTGTAGCCAATGCTCCCAAAGAGCTTGTTGAACAAACAAATGCTCGTATTCAAGAGATAGAACAGCAGTCGATTATTATAATTGACTTAATTAAATCTTTAGAGGGGTAAAAGCCAAGTTTTTGATAAGGTTTATAAGTTAAGTAAAATAAAACAAGGCTGGTAACAAACCAGCCTTGTTTTTTATCAGAATTAAATAAAAATTAATAATCCTTTTTAAATCCCATTGCAGCAATTCTTCCGCCGCAAGATTTTCTATCCGATGACGGTCCGAAGTTTTTGACCATTGCATCAGTACATTTTTCCGTCCAGTTGTCACCATAATCAAGACCATAAATTTGAATATTACCTTTATTATCATAGGCAAGTTCAAAGGCATCTTCTCCAAGAACAATAATGTCTTTATTTAGCCATCCTAAAGGTAAAAAGTAGAAGCTACAACGATCTGCATTTGCCTGACTATTTTCGCTTCCGGAATCTCCAGAACCTCCTGAACCGCCTGAACTGCCGGAGTTACTATCTTCTGCAATTGTTCCTCCAAGTTTACATTTGTTGCTGGAAACAAAAATTGCAGACTTGTCATTAAGTAAAAATACTTCTGCTTTATCGGCAGCAAGAATATCATCACCTGATACAGATTCCTTGATTGCTTTTGAGGTGATATTAGCGTCGTGTTTCATTTTAACATGATTATTAGCAAGTTCATCAAAAATTTTAACCGGTTCGTTAGCAATAGTTGGGTCAGCGCCAAAAACTGTGTTAGATTCTCGTTCGTATAAATAGGCTTGAAATCCGTTGCTTAAATTAGAAATACATCTTGAAAAAGCCGGTCCAACTTTTGCACTTGCGGCATGCTGTATAAGTGCAGGAGCGGTGAGTGCCGCTACAACACCAATTATACCTAAAGTAATAAGAACTTCCGCAAGCGTGAATCCTTTTTTGTTTTTTTGCATATATAGATCCTTTCAGTTTATTTCTTTGTATCTCCTGAACCTTTGTCGGTACTTGTAGTTGTTTTATATATTTTTTTATCAACCTTCCATCCGTTAGAAGCAATTTTACCTGCGCAACCAGCACCTCCGTCCAGTTCTGTACATGCAGCATCAGCATCATAATCTCTTCCAGGTAAATAGATTAAACCGTCAGCAGCGAGTGTCATTATAAAAAAGTCTAAACCCTCTATTGCGGTATCTTGATTTGCGGCGGTAGAAGATAAGAAAAATATTTGTTGCCCTGCTGCATTATTAAATGCAGATACGGCAGTATCACTGCAAGCTCCAATAATCGATTTATCAGGAAGTGAAAATGCTGTTGTACACGTATCTGGAAGTCCAGATGGTAAATCAGATGTATTTACAGTAGATAATTTAATATATTTATTATCAGCCAATGTTTGTAACAGAGTTTTAGGAGAAGGAACAGCATTTAATTGTGATAAGTTCCTAACATTTTGATCATAGATATATAAGCCTGTTGCATTTTCAATTGTAGAAATTGCATTAGCTAACTGAGCGCCAAGGTGAGCATTTCTTGTTCTGCTGTATAATTGCGGAATTGTTAACGCTGCAATAACCCCAATGATACCTAAAGTTATTAAGACTTCTGTTAATGTAAAACCTTTTATTTTCATAACTTTTCCTTTCCAAATATTAATAATCAACTTTCCAGCCTTTAGTAGCTATACGCCCGGCACAACCAACCCCTGTTGCTGTTCCCGCTTTAAGCTCAGCATCGCCACAGGTGGTACCCCACCAGTCATGACCTGGAGTTTGACCTTCTGGAAGTACTTCACCTTGATTTGATAGATTAATTTTAAAAACATCTTTGCCCGTTACTAATTTGTTATTAACAACCTTTTTTTGATATCCGGAAGTATAAAAAATAATTCCGCATATCGAATCAGTAGCACTGAAATTACAGTCATCTGCTTCAACTTTTATTGCTGTTTTATTATTGAGAATCCAAGTCGAACCATCACCGCTTAAACCACCCTCCTCTCCGTTCCATTTATAAGAAGTAGTAGGGGTTAACGAAGTTGTTGTTAGCTTAAGACCTTTAATATATGCACCCTTGATAGAATGCTGAAATAAATAACTGGAGATTAATGTTTCAAGTTTTGTATCGCTAGCACCAGTTTTTTTCATTGCTACAGAAATATAATCAGAGTTATTATCACTTAAAAATTGTTGTACACCATTTTCGAGTGTAGAAATTGCATTTGCAAGTTCCGGTCCTATTTTTGCATTGTTAGCACTTTGAATAAGAGCAGGAGCTGTTAACGCTGCAACTACACCAATAATTGCAATTGTAATTAGAATTTCTGCTAAAGTGAAACCTTTATATTTTTTCATAATAAATCCTTTCCAATAAAAATCTACCAATCAGCTTTCCAGCCGTTATCTGCAATTCTATTGATGCACCCATAGCCAGTGATTGCTCCTGCGGCTATATTAGCATCAGTACAAGTATCAGCTTCTGTCGCATCACCTGCTTCTTTAGGCGTTACAACATCTCCGTCTCTTGTTATATACAGAGGGAAAATATCTCTACCAAGCATAAGCCTGTTTTTTGTTGCAAAACCCGGCATCATGGCAAAAATTTTGCAATTGTCAGTTATGACTGTTTCAGCTTCGTCACTGCCTTCTTCTTTTTGTTCACTGGTTCCAAGTGTACAAGAAGGTACTAAAATTGCTGATTTATCTGAAAACATAAAGATACTATATGTTTCTGGCATCTCGTATGTACTATAGTTCATACCTACAACCGTCGGAAGTGATTCACCTTGTTTAAAACTGAATTCTTTAGCTTTCATAAATTTATTAGACAAAAGTTTTATTTGACTTGCCAAATTAATATTGTCCAGTTCGTCAGGATTGACAACATCTTTAAAATAGTGCTTTTCTTGTTCAACGCAAGCAGATTGAGTTGCATTTTCTAAGGTTGTTACTATTTTTGCAATCTGTGGTCCGATTTTAGCATTTTGGCTGTTTCTTATGACCGCAGGTGTTGTTAGTGCAGCAATTACACCTATTATTGCTAAGGTAATAAGTACTTCCGCCAGTGTAAAGCCTTTTTGTCTCTTTGCTGACATTTGATTATTCCTTTCTTTTTTATAAAACTCTCTAAACAATTTTATATAACTAATGTACCACTTTTTAGGACTTTTGTCATCTATAAATTCAATAAAAAGAGGTGTTAATTACAAAATTAACACCTCTTTTGCAAATCAGTATAACAATGAAAATTATAACTCTACGTTTTGCATACCTTTATAAATAATTTCCATTTCTTCACCTGAAGCATAAACACAGTGGCAACCGCAATCTACATAAAGAATTTGCCCTGTTGTTCCTGTTGATAAGTCAGAAGCTAAGTATAAACCAGCTTTACCAACATCTTCCAACGCAACATTACGTTTAAGCGGAGCTTTAGCGATAGCCGCTTTAAGCATTTTATCAAATCCGCTGATTCCTCTTGCAGCAAGAGTTTTAACAGCACCTGCTGAAATACAGTTAACTCTAACACCATATTTACCCATATCTGCAGCAAGGTATCTCATAGATGATTCTAAGGCAGCTTTTGCAACACCCATTACGTTGTAGTTAGCAACAACGTATTCAGAACCAAGATATGTAAGCGCAAATATTGATCCGCCTTCATTCATAATAGGTTGAGCTGCACGGCAGATTGATACTAAAGAGTATGCACTAACACCAAGTGCCAGATCCCATCCTGCTCTTGAAGTGTTAATGAAATCACCTTGTAAATCTTCTTTTGCCGCAAATGCAACAGCGTGAACTACAAAGTCTAATTTCCCATAAACTTTTTCACATTCAGCAAAAACAGCTTTTACTTCTTCTTCCTTGGTAACATCGCAAGGCATAATAATTTTAGCATTCATCCCTTCAGCAAGCGGGCGAACTCTTTTTTCCATAGCGTCACCTGCGTATGTAAATGCAATATCAGCGCCTGCGGCATGTAATTGTTCTGCTATAGCGTATGCTATACCGTGGTTATTTGAAACACCAAATATAACCCCTTTTTTCCCCTTCATTAAATCCATTTTCGTCTCCTTATTAACATTGACATAATGATTTTATCAAAAACATATTATGTGGTAAAGTGTTTGATTTTGGTTTTATTATTGTTTTGTAATATAATTTTTATATAAAAAAAGCGGAACTATGTTCCGCATATAAGCAAGCACATAACCGGATTATATCCGGTTAGTTATTTTAATTTTTTATTTATTAACTTTCTTAAATCAGCAACTTCTTTTTTTAGTGCTCTAATTTCTTTATCTTGAGTTTTAAGCTGTTTGTCTTGATTATTAACACGAATTGTTAGTTCTTTGATTCTTTGGTTGTCATTAGAAACGATTTTGATGTTATCAGCTAATTGTTCTGCCAGTTTTTTGATTTTTGAATCAAGTTCTTTCAGAGCATTTATCATAGTAAAGAACATGTCTTCGTGTCTGATTTGCAGATAACCGTTTTCGTCTTTAGTAACGGCGTTAGGGAAGACTTTTTGAAGCTCTTGAGCAATAACACCAACGTGCGGAGTCTTTAGGTCATCCTTTTTGAAGGTATAATCATAGATTTTTAACCGATTAATCTTATTCATTGCATCCAAATTTTCGCCTATTATGTCTTTAAGACGTCGGTCTGATGAATAATTTATTGCTTGATCTAGTGTATATGTCGAGGTCTTATTGAAATGCCAACCATGTTCGTCGTTATCTTGAAGCCAGCCACTACCACATGAATTGTGACCTTTTTTTGCTCTTGTCCATAAAGCAGATTTGCTTGTAATATGTATTCCTAAAAAAGAATAACTACCAACTATTAGTTTCCCAGGGATATAGACGGTTGTATTGCTATTCCCCAATACTATTTGATTAGCTGCTGTAGTCTCAGCTCCACAACCTATAGCAGTAGAGTGATTATATTGAGAATTTGCGGCGGGTCCAATAGCTGTTGAAAAAGTTCCAGTTGCCTTTGCTAGTTCTCCAAGAGCAACGGAACCATAGCCATTTGCATTACTTGACCATCCAATAGCTGTCGATGTCCCCCCACGTGCACTACTGTAAGAACCAATGGCTATTGATGGTAATAATGATGGGGAAGCGTTTGAATTGATACCTAAAGCAATACTTTCAGAACAATCAGAGCGTGCATGTTTTCCAATAGCTATAGATGATGACCCAGAAGCATTTGCGTTATTACCAATAGCTGTAGCCGCATATGCTCCGGCTATTGCGTTATACCCAAAAGCAATAGCATTGAGTCCTGAAGACATTGATTGACGGCCAATAGCGACAGAATTAGTACCGCTGGCAATAGCATATCCGATAGCAATAGAGTCATTAGCAGAAGCTGTTGCATTGAATCCAAGTGCTGTTGAGTTTATACCATTAGCGTTAGCATGGTGTCCTATACCCACGGCACTAGTATTAAGTGCATTTGCGTGATACCCAAAAGCAGATGCTTCACTGCTACTAGCATTAGCATAATATCCTGCAGCTATAGATTTTGAACCTGTTGCATAGGCATTTCGACCAACAGCTGTTGATTCGTTGCCAAATGTTACAACAGTATTGTTCATTCTACCGGCAATAGAGCAATGCCCAAGGGCGGTTGTATAATCTCCATCTGCAGTTGCTGATTGACCTACTGCGGTAGAACAAGCACCATTTGCATTAGCGTGATAACCAACTGCAACACCTCTGTTTGCATTTGCATTTGCCCCTATCGCTGTTGCTGCATTACCTTCTGTTACGGAATAATATCCAAGAGCGGTTGAAATCTCTCCATTAGCATTAGCGGCTTGTCCAATAGCCGTTGATTCTGTTCCTGTTGCTTTTGTTCCCGGACCGACTGCTGTTGCTTGGTCTCCTGTTACATTTGAACCATAACCTATTGATATAGCATAAGTGTTTAAAGCACTGACGTTTCGACCAATAGCTATACTATATTGATTTTGCGCAATAGCTGATGAGCCCATTGCTATTGCTGCATAGTCAGCAGCATTCGCGTTTGAACCGATTGATATACTCTCAGAGCCTGTATTTTCTATATTTTGTCCTAACGATAGACTATTTGTATTGCTTAACATTAATATACCGGCCTTTGTGTTTTCGTGTAAAAAGCCGATCTGAGGATAGTTTCCGCTTGAGGAGATAGTTAACTTAGGAATATTAGCTCCCATCGTACCTATATCACCATTATCACCGCCTATTACTGCGGATATTACAGACTGGTTCATGTTGTAGCCAATATTACCACCTGTTAAGCTAGTCCACAAACACCCGCCTGAACCGCTTCCTAATGATTTCTTTGTTATCATTGGTGCAGATAGTGCCATAACTACTGCGACAACCAGCATTACGACCATCATTTCCATTAATGAAAATCCGCTCTTTATTCGTAAAATATTTTTCATCCTTCTTCCTCATTCTATCAAGTACTTGGTAAAGAATATCAAGTTATACATAATATACATGTCATAATACAACAACTTTGTCAATATTTTATTGTTTAATGACAATATTCTATATTTACCTTGTGCTAGGTAAGATTAAAGAACTGTAATGAATGAAGAAATTTTTAAGAAATTATTTGGTAATAGAATTAAAACTTTGCGAAAAAATGCAGGGTTAACTCAAGAACAACTTGCTGAACTTGTTGGGCTTGATACGCAACATCTGTGTAAGATGGAAAATGGTATTCATTTCCCTAAAGTCAAAAATCTGGTTTCTATCGCTAAAGTCTTTCAGGTCGACATTAGTGATTTATTTGTTTTTGATAATGCTAATAAACTTAAGAATAGACGAAATGAAATTATTTTAAATATTAAGAAATTATCTGATTATGAACTTGAAGTTGTATCTAAGTTTATTAGCGCCTTGTTTGATTTAAGAAAAAAGTAATTTACCAGCTTATATTTAAAACAACTGCTGTTATTATTGTTCCAAAGAGCGCTACTGACGATAAAATCGCTAATCCTTTTATTATTGGATTTATTGTGTATTCTTGGTTTTCTATATCAAGTGTTGACATTACATTTTTGCTAAAATCCTGTTTCATTTCATTTTTGCTTTTCTCGTAGGCACTGTTTATTATATGCTTTAGTGCATAACTATCTTCTAGATATTTTCTTGCTTTTTTATTATTTATTGTTAGTTTTTTTATTTTTATATTTTCATTATTATCAAGTTCATTGTCTATGTATGCGGACATATTTGTTTTATAATCCGGATTGCTTATTATGCTGTTATCATTCTTATAGCTTTGTTTTAGACTTAATTCTGCTACTGATTCTCTCATTCCGCTAAATAGTTTTACTAGGGTTTCATATTTTGCACTACAGACAGGGCAATTTTTTAAGTGTTCTTCTACTTTGTTTTTTAAATTTTCTTTTAATTCGCCATCTATATAAAATGATAGTAACATTTCTACTTGTGTGCAGGTTAAATCCATTTTTATTCTCCTTATATACAGTGTTTTAAGTCGTTTTGTAATCTCGATCGCGCTCTTGCTATTCTTGATTTTACTGTTCCTATTTCGGTATTGGTTATATCTGCTATCTCTTGATAACTTAATCCGCCAAATTCTCTTAATATTATTGCTATTTTAAAATGCTCCGGTAAACTTAAAATGGATTCTTTTACTATTTTATTTATTTCTTGTGCTATGCATTTTTCTGCTGGGGTATTGCTTTTTTCATCCTTTAATTCTTTACATTCGTTGTCTTCTATTGATATATAAAAACATTTGTTTTTTAGGCGACGCATTTCGTCAAAATATACATTTGTGATTATTTTGTTTAGCCAAATATTAAATTTTTGGGGGCTTTTTAGTGTTTTTATATTTTTAGACATTTTGATTAAAACTGTTTGAGTTAAATCTGAGATATTAGATTTATTTGGCATCAAATATTCTAATGTTGTATATACTGTCTTCTGCACAGATTTGATGATTTCTTCTAACGCTTTGTAATCATCTTCTTGTGCTAACTCTATTAGTTCTGTTATACTTTTTTTCTTATATGTTGCTTTTAGCATATCCGCCTCTATAAATAACTTAAATCCTTATTTCGTGAATTAACTCATTCTTTGTTATATAATCGTTTGGGTAATCTTATTTTTTTTCTATATGAATGATGCTTTTAATCAAAAACTTAAATATTTAAAAATTCACTCTAAAAATTTGTTTTTAGTTGCTGATTTTGAGATGTCCAGTTCTGTTGACTCTTTTTTGAATGAAATTGCTTCGGCTTGTTTATCTGGAATTCAAGTTCTTCTATATCGTGATAATAAAAGTTCTGATAGGGAATATATTTCTAATGCAAAAAAAATAAAGTTGTTATGTGAAGAATTTGGTGTTACTTTCCTCGTAAATAACCGACCCGATATAGCATTTGTAATCCAATCGGATGGGGTTTTATTAGGGCAAAATGATATTGATATTCTTTCTGCTAGGGATATTTTAGTCTCAAATTCTATTATTGGTATCGCTTGTCATAATCTCTCTCAAGTAGATATTGCTATCTCTCAACAAGCTGATTTTGCTATTATTTATGACTCTGATTCTTTAGATAAGCATGCTCTTTCTTCTGTTAATATAAAAAGTTTTATTTATACTGATATTAACGATATTGATAATATTTATTCTTACAAATTATTGCCAGTGTTGAATTTTGATTTAATAAAATCGGATGTTTTTTGCAACATAAAATCAAGGTTGCTAAATAAACTCTAACTTTACATTTCTTAATAATGCTATATTACCCACTTGGATTAATCAATTATAGGGTGTATCATAATCTTGGAAGTGTTTATTATATAAAAGGTTTTAGGAGGTAAATAGTGAGAATTATCCCTGTTGTTTCAGGTAGAGGAGCTAATCCTGCATTTCAGGCAAAGATTATTGATGGTCATGCTCATTTAGGTAAGTGGGGTGAAAGAACTTATGGTGTTGATAATTTAGATAAGTTTATCAAGTCTCCGATAGAGGTTGTAGTGAATGGACAAAAATCTACTGATACTATTGAAAAAATGGTTGTATCAAGTGCCTTTGCTCTTGCTGATAAAGGAAATTTTGCTGATGAGTTAACCGGTAATGAAAAAATGCTTACTATGATTGAAGGGCGTAAAGAGTTTATACCTCTGGCTGTTTGCCAACCTTCTAAGACTAATGGAGATATAACTAATATAAAAGAGTTATTTAATAGACATCCAAATACTTTTTCAGGTTTAAAATTTCATCCGACGGCATTACCATTAGAAAATGATGCAGATTTTTTAAAGGCTTATGAGCCATACATTAACTTCGCAAAAGAAAAAAATCTGCCTTGTTTCTTTCATTGTCAAGGTGGACAAGCTGATGCTTGGAAAATTTATGAATTAGCTCAAAAAGCTCCTGAAGTTCCTTTTATACTAGGACATTCAGGATCGCTTGCTGGTGAAGGACGTGTTAATCGTGAAAATGCGATTAAAGTATTTGAGGATGCTCTAAAAACAAAGAAAGCTAATATTTATATGGATTTATCTTGGGTCGACTGGTTAGATTCAGGTTTCCCTTCAAAGGAACAGCCAGATACAAGAAGAATTTTGGATATTGCTTATAATAATAATGGACTTGGTAAAGTAGTTTTTGGTACGGATGCTCCTTTAGGGTGCTATGGAGAATGGGAAAGCCCGCATTTTAATAATAAGAGATGTTATTCTGATACGGTTAGCTATCTTAAGACTACTATTTCTCAACTGTTCGGTAAGGATGCAGAGAAAGTGTCTAAACAAATATTTTACTCTAATTCAAAAAAATTGTATATGAAAAAGGGTTTATTCGTTTCGCCACTTGCGAAAGCCGGTGCTGCAATCGCTGGAGTTATTGCCGTAGGTGCTATTGGCGCAGCTGCAGTTAATAAAAACGAAGACCATTCGCATATTAGACATAGACACCATCATCATCGAAGAAGATAAATTTAGTAGAAGAGAGGGGCGGCAATAATTTTGCCGCCCCTCTCTCTATATAATTGTCTATATGTTTATACTGCTGATAATGAGAAAATGTTGTAGATTTCTTCATCTGATAATTCTGTGATTATCTTTTCACCCTCATAAACAGCCATATCTGCAAGTTCTTTTTTAGATTTTAACATTTCATCTATCTTTTCTTCAAACGTTCCTAGTGTTATCAATCGGTGTACCATTACGTTATTGGTTTGACCGATTCTGTAGGTTCTATCTGTTGCTTGATCCTCTACTGCTGGATTCCACCATAAATCGTAATGGATTACATTTGTTGCACTTGTTAAGTTTAAACCTGTTCCGCCGGCTTTTAGTGATAGTATCATTACCTTTGTATCTTTGTTATTTTGGAAATCTTCTATCAGAGATTCTCGCTGGGGAACGGTTAATGAACCGTGGAAAAATAATGGTTCTCTGTTGAATTCATCATATAAAATTTTTGTTAATATTTCCCCCATTTCTTTATATTGGGTAAATATTAATGTCTTTTCATTATTGTCTAAAATATTACTTACCAAATCAACACATTTTTCTGCCTTACCACTCATTTCTTTGGTAAATTCTCCGGCTTTTATAAATTGATATGGGTGGTTACATATTTGTTTCAATGCTGTTATTAATTTGAAAATGTTACCTCGACGGCTTACTCCCGTAAATCCGCTGATTTTTGTCATCATTTCATTTAATGTTTTTTCATATAGAATTGATTGAGCTTTTGATAAGTAACAATAATCGTTTATTACAAGTTTTTCCGGTAAGTCTGAGATTACTGATTTGTCTGTTTTTAAACGTCTTAGTACAAAAGGACTTACTGACATTTTTAACTTTGTTGCTCTTGATTTTTCTTTAAATTTTTCTATTGGAACAGCGTAACTCTTTTGAAATTCTTTTAGTGAGCCTAGATAACCTTTATTTAAGAAGTCAAATATACTCCATAATTCAGTTAATCTGTTTTCTACAGGGGTACCTGTCATTGCTATTTTTATATCTGATTTAAGTGATTTTATTGCTATTGTTTGTGCCGTATCCGGATTTTTAATATTTTGAGCTTCGTCAACTATTATCATTCCCCAAGTATGCTTTTTCATCTCCTCTACATCTATACGCATGATTGCATAGGTTGTTAAAATTACATCCGCATCAAATTCAGGTTTCCTATCAAGTCCGTGATACATTTTTGCACTTAAATCCGGTGCAAATTGTTGCAATTCTTTTATCCAGTTACCCATTAATGTTGTAGGACAAATTACTAGTACTGGTTTTTTGATTTTATTCTCTTCTTTTAGTTTTAGGATTAATGAAATAACTTGGATGGTTTTACCAAGCCCCATATCGTCAGCCATACAGCAGCCAAAGCCTTTGCTTACGTTTGTCCATAACCATTTTAGACCGGTATTTTGGTAAAATCTTAATGTACCGTGTAATCCTTCTGGTGGGGTTACTTCTACAGGTTTTTGGAAATCTTTTAACACGTTTGCATACGCTTCATCATAGTTAAATTCGTAATCCTGAACTTTACCTGACATTGATGCATGTAGAAGTTCTAATCTCGTCATTGTTTTGTGATTTGCTGTCGATATCTTTTCACATAATTTTTTTCCTTCTTCCGGGTCGATTAGAACATATTTGTTTTTATATTTTATCAATCCTGTATTTTCATCAATTATCTTTTTGAAATCTTCTACACTTATTTTTTCATCGCCGATTACTATTTCGTATGAAAATTCCAAGATGTCATCTAATGATATCGAGCCTGAGGATACTGTATTAAAGATGTTCATCAATTCTTCCGAGCGTTTTGCTTTTACTTTTGCATTTATTGATGCTCTTGGTATTATTATATTTTTTAACTCGGGTGGTAAGATTACATCTATATGTGCTTTCTGTAAGTAATAGGAGGTTTGGGCTATTATTTTATAGACTTCATTGAGGTTTAAACGTAATGATAATTTTTCTTCATCCTCAAATAATTTTTCTAATTCCGGCATATATCTTAAAGCATAATTTAACTGCTTTTCTACTATTTTTCCGATATCTGCTGATGCTATTCCCCAAACTTCATCATCGGTATATAATTTGTCTATTAAAATCGATTCATCATTCTTTCTGTTTTTTATGTGGATTTTTAGTTCAAAATCTGTATCATCAACTTTTTCTATTTTGAAGAACGGGATTAGATCATATTTCCCTAAATATAGTTCGTCGAACCATTGAGCTATATTTTCCGCTATATCTTGACCTTTTAAGTAGCACTTTTGCTCTAAGTTTTTGAGCATATAATGTCCTGATTTTACATCCTTAAATTTGTAACTCTTTATACCTAAAAACTTATAGACAAGGTAGTTTAAGTAATTTCTAACAAAATCTGTTACAAAATTCTTCGGTTGTTCTCCTTTGATAAATATGTTGTTAGGTAAATGCTTCTCTAGTTCGTTTAAAATTCGTGCTGATTCTTTTGTGTTAGTTATTGGCTCATAAATAATTTTGAACATTTGGTCGTTATGAGTCTTTACAACTGTTGGAATAAAATATAGTTTTTCAATTAACTTTATTACATATTGAGTAAGTTTGTTAAAGTAAATAAATGTTTGTGATATCGCATCAAAGTCAACTATTTCACTAAAACTCCCAAAATAATCAAGCACTATGTCTAACGGCATTACGTAACCCATAATTCCATTAACTTCTTTGGGCGTAAATCTAAACATTGAACCTTTTGATTTTAAGTAAAACTGAAAATTGTTTGTTGGAGTTACAAAAAAAGAAAATTTCCCGTTTTCATTTATTAAATAAAAATCAGTATTCCTCACCGGGGAATTCTTACCAAGAAATATTCCCTCAAACTCATCTTCTACAATTTGATATATGAGGCTTAGTGTATAGCGAAAATCCTTGTTTTTAAATCCGTCAGGATTTTCGCTCAGATTTAAGAAAAATTCATCAACATTATTCTTTTTGAATGATAAATCTATATCCAAACCTTTTACTTCAGCCATATTTCTCCTTGATTAATGTTTTATTAGTGAATTACAGTCCATATCTTCCGGTTGTTTTATACCCATAAGGTCAAGAACGGTTGGTGCGATATTGCATAATGCACCATCTGATTCGAGTTTAATTTCTCTATCTGCATTTATTACAACAAAAGGAACTTTGTTTGTTGTATGTGCTGTATGAGGTTTTCCAGTTTCTTCATTATACATTACCTCTGCGTTACCGTGGTCTGCTGTTAGTAACATCGTAATTCCTTTTTCTATACATTTGTCAGCAATTTTGCCAACACATATATCAACAGTTTTACAAGCCTTCTCAGCAGCCTCTAAAACTCCTGTATGACCAACCATATCAGGGTTCGCAAAGTTTACTAATATAAATCCGTATTCTGGATTATCGATTGCTTCCAATACCTTTTCACAAACTTCAGGAGCGCTCATTTCCGGTTGCAGATCATAGGTTGCAACCTTCGGTGATGCTACAAGAACTCTTGTTTCATCCTTTTGTGGTTCTTCTACTCCGCCATTGAAGAAGAATGTTACGTGCGCATATTTTTCAGTCTCTGCTGTTCTGAATTGCTTTATTCCGTTTGCCTGCAAAACATCACCTAAAATGTTGTTTAAGTGCTGTTTTTCAAATGCTACAGGGAAGGTGAAGGTTTCATCGTAACTTGTCATTGTTACATAATAAATGTTTGATAAAACTTTCTTTCTTTCAAAACCGTCAAACTCTTTGAAGTTTATTGCTTTTGATATTTCTCTTGCTCTGTCTGGACGATAGTTAAAGAAAATTATTGCATCATTATCGTGGATTCTTGATTCCTCTCCGCCTATTGCTGCAGGTAGTACAAATTCATCGGTTACTCCGTTTGCATATGAATTCTTAACTGCTTCTATTGCTGAGGATGCTTTTTCGCCTTCACCTAAAACAAGACAGTTATATCCTTTTTCTACTCTTTCCCATCTGTTATCTCTGTCCATTATGTAATATCTTCCAACTACAGATGCGATTGGCGGTAAGTTGTATTTCTTTAATTCGTTTTCGATTATTTCTAAATATTGACAAGCACTTTGTGGTGGTGTATCTCTTCCATCTAAAAATGCGTGTACATATACTTTCTTTAAGCCGTTATCCGCTGCTAATTTTATTAATGCTTCAAGATGTTCTAATGATGAGTGGACACCGCCTGTTGATACAAGACCGTATAAGTGAAGTGCTGAATTGTTTTTCTTAACGTGTTCAATAGCATTTAAGAATTTTTCATTCTTAAAGAAGCTACCTTCTCTTATACTCTTATTTATCTTTGTTAAATCTTGGTAAACAATTCTGCCTGCTCCGATATTTAAGTGACCAACTTCAGAGTTCCCCATTTGACCGTCAGGTAATCCTACATATTCTCCATCTGCATGGATTTCCATTGATGGGTAGTTTGAGATTAGTTTGGGCACGTTTTCTGCGTGTGATAATTTCGTTGCATCGTATTGAGTTAAGTTTTTGCTAATTCCCCAACCATCCATTATGCATAATAAAACTCGTTTCATTTTTTTATCCTCTCAAATTTATTTTAAATACTTAACTTAAGTGTAGACCGAACATGGCTCTAATTCAAGAGAAAAATATCTTAGTACTAAAAAAGCCTGAAGCTTATGCTTCAGGCTTTTTTTTATGTTATTTTTATTTATTCCTCTGTATGTTCTTCTTGATGTTGAGCATTTTCTGCATTAAAGCAATCCCTGCAAAGTACTTCTTTATCACCTCTTGGTTTAAACGGTACTTTCGTTTGTACTCCGCATCTTGCACATACTACATCATACATTTTCTTTCTGTTGCGTTGTCTTTTTGCTTTTCTGCATTCAGGGCAGCGTTTTGGCTTATTTGTTAACCCTTTCTCAGCAAAGAACTCTTGCTCTCCTGCTGTAAATACAAATTCTTTTGAACAATCTTCGCAAATAAGCGTTTCATCTTGGTACATGATCTTTTCTCCTAATTCACAGGCGCTATTACCACATCTCTGCCCGTTACGCTATTGTATTACTTTTTTCACGTTTTGGCAAGTGTTTGATACAAAAGATTACAAACTTTGTAACTTCGAAAAATCTGCCAATTTTTCATACGCTTGTTTTAATTTGGTTAAAAGACCTATTCTGTTATTTTTTATTGATTCATCTTTATCCATTACCAGTACATCGTCAAAGAATTTTACTACGTATGGATTTAGGGAAGTTAAATAGCTTATATATTCGTTGTAATCGTTTAAATCAACTTCTTTTATTGCTGTGTACAATTCTCTTTCTGCATCTGTTGTAAATAATTCAGGTTTAACTGTATCTATTTTTTCATTTTTTAAAATACGAATTACTCTGTTTGCGTTTTCTATTAACAGAGGGTTATTTATATTAACAACTGTTTTAACGCGTTTTAAATATCCGCATATATCGCTGAGCGGATTGTTTGATGCGCACGCATCAAGAATATTCTTTGGATAATTATCCGATAAGAATATTATTAACCTTTGTGTTATAAATTCTACTACATCAGCTTCGCATCCGTCTTTTTGTACAGGTAAAATTTCTAAAGTCTTCTTGATTAATTTGTTCAAGTCAATATTAAGGTTGTGCTCAAGAATTGTTTTTACAATTCCTAATGCTGCACGCCTTACTCCAAGCGGATCTGACGAGCCGGTTGGCTTTTTGCCGCCGGCAAATACAGCACATATTGTATCTATTTTATCGGCTATACCTACAAGTTGACCTTCTATACTGCTCGCAGTTTCTGATTCGGCATTTAGCGGAAAGTAATGTTCTTTTATTCCTTCTACAACTTTGGTATTTTCACCGCTTACTCTTGCGTAATCTGCACCAATAAATCCTTGTAATTCTGTAAACTCAAATACTAAATTGGTTGCTAAGTCTGCTTTACATAATAGAGCTGCGCGCTTTGTATTTTTAGTTTCTTCTTCATTTATGTTAAGTTCTTTACTTAAATATTCAGACAAGTTTACTAAACGCATAGTCTTGTCATACATTGAACCTAAGCCCTTTTGAAAAGTTATTCCTTTTATATTCTCAAGGTAGCTTTCCAATGGACGCTTTGTATCTTCTTTAAAGAAAAATACTGCATCGTCAAGTCTGGCTTTTATTACTCTTAAGTTTCCTGCTCTTATATTCTCAAATTCATTTCCGATATAGTTTGTTACGGTTACAAATTTGTTAATAAGATTATTGTTATTATCATATAATGCAAAGTATCTTTGGTGAACTTCCATAACGGTTACAGCTACTTCTTGTGGAATTGTTAAAAAGTCTTTATCAAACTCACAAGTTACAGCAATAGGATATTCACAAATATAGGTTACTTCTTCTAATAAATCATCACTGTAATTTGCTTTTGCATTTAATTCATCTGCTTCTTTTTTTACCAAAGAAACTATCTTTGCTTTTCTTTCGTCTTGGTCAACATAAACATGTGCTGATTTTAATTTATCAATGTATTCGTCAGGATTGTTTATTACTATATCTTGTTTTGAAAATCTATGGCCTCTTGTTATATTTGAAGAGCTTTTATCTATTATTGTAATAGGTATTTGTTTATCATCCAAAATCGAAACTATCCAACGAATTGGTCTTGAAAACTTTTCGTCATTGCTACCCCAACGCATAAAGTGCGGTCCTTGTAACTTTAATACAATTGAAGCTACATTGTCTTTTAATAAATCTGCGGTCTTTTTGCCTTCTATTTTTATTTTTGCATGTATATAATCATTTTCTATATATATATCAGACTTAGTTACCCCGTTCTTCTTTAGGAATCCTAGTCCTGCAGGGGATAGCTCACCACTTTCATTATACGCTACTTTTTTTATTGGACCTTTAATTATTTTTTCTATGTCGGGTTGCTTTTCTGATAGCCCTGATATTATTACTGCCAATCGTCTTGGCGTTGCCATAACTTTTATATCATTATATGTTACTTTATTTTCTGTTAAAAATTTGCTAAATCCGTTCTTTAATTGCTCTATTGCTGACGGAATAAATTTGTATGGTAGTTCCTCTACACCTATTTCTAATAAATATTTACTCATTATCATACCTCATTGGTTTTGATTATAAAACAAATACTTTTATCGGTAAAGTGTAGATAATTTATTCTTTTGTCGAATTTTAAATCTCTATAAAATACTTTTTTTAAGTCTTTCAACTCTACTTTCACTAAGCAGATTTTTAAGTTTCATGATTGCTTGCGCATGTAACTGTGATGTTCTGGATTCAGAGATGTTTATTGCTTCACCAATTTCTTTTAGGGTCATGTTTTCGTGATAGTATAGTACCAAAATTGTGCGTTCACGTTCTGGTAATCGCTTCAGCGCATTTTCCAGTTGCGCTTTGATTGTTTTATCTTCGACTTCTTCGGATGGATTTTTTTGATTATAATCTTGAATTGTATCTATTATTTCTATTGATTCATCATTGGACATCTTCTTATCATATAAAGATGTTACAACGGTATCTTCTCCTAGAATTTGTTCGACTTTTTCTTTATCATATCCTAAAAACTCTGCTATTTCGCTTGTTGTTGCGTTTCTGCCGAATTTTTTCTTTAATTCTTCTTGAGCCTCTTTTACGTCTTTAATTTTCTTTCTTACACTTCTTGGTAAAAAGTCCTGAGAACGAATTTTGTCTATTATGTTTCCACGAATTCTTACTAATGCATAGGTTTCAAATCTGGCACCATACTTGGGACTGTATTTTTCTATTGCATCAATTAAGCCTTCTACACCATAGCTTGAGATATCTTCAAAGGAAAAAGTCGGTGGTAACGCTATTTTTACACGACTTGCTACATATCTGGTTAAATATATGTACTGCAATATTAGAGCATCACGAAGTTTTTTGTTGCTCTTGTCTTGAAAATAAGCATTCCAAAGTTCAGCCAATTCTTCATTGGATACACGCTTTATTTTATTGTATGAACTAAAGTCGAATTCTTCCATCCCTCTGTCCCGGTACTTTAGTTCCATTCTATAATATTGTGTGTTTTACACCATCCTGTATATATATGATTTTATAATATTTCTTTTTGTATTGCTACCGTTACTGCTAATAATCGGCAGGATACTTTTAATTTATCTAAAATACTACTTATATGAGCTTTTACTGTATGGTTACTTATCATTAGCTCATTTGCTATTTTGGTGTTTGTGTAACCTTTTGCACATAATCTTAAAACTTCCAATTCCCTTTGTGTTAAATTTTCATTCGTCTTTCGCATTATCGCCTCTCATTACCTATATATATAATTGAAAATATTAAAATATATGTCTAAGATATCAAAATTTAGGTCATTTGTGCATGAGCCGATAGTCCTATTTTTTTTAGTAAATTGGTATATAAATTAAAAAATACTTATACCAATAAGAGCAAATAGTATTAAAGTGATGTTGTAATGCAGAAAAGTCGGGATGCATGTGTCATAAATATGGTTATGTTGCCCATCCGCATTTAGACCTGCAGTGGGGCCGAGTGTTGTGTCTGATGCTGGTGAACCGGCATCTCCAAGGGCTGCTGCCGATGATAGTATTATTATTGACTCTGCCGGGGTAAATCCCATTTTTATAAATACAGGGACAAATAGTACCGCTAATATTGGGATTGTTCCGAAACTCGTTCCTATTCCAATTGTTACAAACAGACCCGTAATAAGAAGGATTGATGACATGATAAATTTGTTTGCTGGTAAAAGCGGAATTATTGTGTTAACAAAACTATCTATTCCACCTGTCGTTTTTAATACTTCTGAAAACCCTGATGCTACTAACATTACAAAGGCGATATATCCCATTAGATATACTCCTTCATTTAGTATGTTATCCATTTTATGATGTTTTACCGCTCCCAGTGTAAAGATTATACCTAAACCAACCAAGGCTCCTAGTGGAAGTGATTTGAATATTATTTGTACTATAAATGTTGCTATTATTGCTGCCAATATTATTATTTGTTTTTTCCCAAATTTTTCTTCTGTTGCTAATTTTATTTCGCTATTTGATGTTTTGTATTCTCTTGGTTTTCGGTAACTTATAAAAATTGCTGTTAATAAGCCAAATGTCATGCCTATTCCTAGAATAATATTGGATTTCCAGACCTGTGAGGACGTTACAATATAACCATTATCTATTAGACTTGTTTTAATCAAATTTTGAAAGATTAATCCAAATCCAATAGGAATAGTAATATAAGGAGTTTTAAGTCCAAAGGCTAATGTGCAGGCTACTGCTCGTCTGTCAAGTTTGAGCTTATTCATTAAACCAAGCAGCGGTGGAATTAAAATGGGTATAAATGCTATATGTATCGGTATAATGTTCTGTGATGCGATAGCTAGAAGCATTATTATTAGCAGTAACATATATTTATTTTCTTTTATATATTTTGAAATAGTGTTACCAAGCATTCCTGTGATTCCTGTATCGGTCATTGCGGCAGCAAATGTTCCAAGTAGTATATAGCTTAATGCAGTTTCAGAATTTCCACCCATGCCTGCTATAAATGTATGCATTATTGTTTCTATATCCATGCCGGAAAGTAAACCTGCAAGAATCGCTGAAACAATTATTGACAGCAAAACATTAACTTTGCATATACACATTATGCAGAGTACTACTATTGAAATTATTACAGGGTTAAATATAATTGCTTCCATTGTTATTCTTACGAGTCTTGAATAATATGTATTAAATCAAGAGCTATTTCTTTTTGGCTTTCAACAGGGGCCTTTTGTAGATATTCAAGAGCTTCTGATAGTTTCTTGTCATTGTCGTACCAACGTCTAAATACATAATTGAAAGCTCCTGTTAGAGGGTTACTATCTAGCACTACTCCACAATTTTTCGCTTGTTCAATTATAAAATCTGCATACTTGTATTGATTTTCAATACTTGCATTCCTCATTAAACTAACTGCCAGACTTACTGCAGGATCTTTATCATACCAACGTTTGTACATAATGCATTCCCTTATCTTTATATCATTTAAGATAAATCATTTTAAATACCATGTCAATCTTATATTGCGGATTGTGAAATGATTTCTTCTATTCTTTTTACTGCTTTTTCAATTTCGTCATTTACTACAATATAGTCATATTCTTTTGAAGATTCTTTCTCTCTTTCTACTTGACTTAATCGCTTTTGTATTGTTGCTTCATCTTCAGTTTTCCGGCCTTCTAATCGCTTCTTTAATTCTTCAAATGATGGCGGTGCAATAAATATCAATACGGAATCGGGTAATAACTTCTTTATCTGCTGTCCGCCTTGGGTTTCTATTTCAAGGATTAGATTTTCTCCTCGGCTTAGAGCATCTTCTATTGTTGATTTTCTAGTTCCGTAGTAGTTGCCTGAAAACTCCGCCCATTCTATAAATTCTCCATTTGTTATTCCGGTTTCAAATTCTTCTTTACTTATATAATAGTAGTTTTCACCTTCTTTTTCGCCCGGACGTTTTTTTCTTGTTGTTGAGGATACTGATAATTTATACTTCGGGTTTCGTTTTAAAAACTCTTTTATTATTGTACCTTTTCCTACTCCTGAGGAGCCTGATATTACATATAGTCTTTTCATTCTTAATCCTTTTTTTTATGAATTTTAATTGAAAAATTTTGCCTTTTCAAGTTTAAAATCTTTATGGATGAAATGTCTATTAATATTGTTTTTTAATGCTTTTAATGTCTGAAAAGCCTTGTCTAATAGTGCTTGTAGATAAGATGTTAAGTTTTCGTAATATTTCTTGGGCCCGGTTAAAAAAAAAGTATAAGATTGCTTTGTAATAAGTTAATAATTACCCCATTGGATATGTGAAAGGAAAGAAAATGAATATTTTTATTTTAGTTCTGTAAATTATTGTCGTTGATATATGTTTTTCGTAAACCTTAGACATTTACTTAAATACATTTGCCCCTAATTACTTTACCCTGCGTATTTACCCTGAATATTGATATCTTGGAAAGGAGAGTTGTGAAAAAAAAATATTGTATGTTAAATCGGATAATATTATCTGAAAAATGGTAAAACAAACTATGCCAAAAGTTATTGTTGAAGAAAATTCAAATGTTCCTGCAAATCAGCGGCATATAAAAATATATGACAGATTATTGGATAACGTTGAATATCTACTGGAGGGATTTTCTAAGGATGTGGCTTCTTCGGAGTTCGATTTTACGGACATTCCAAAGTCTACTATTTCTACTCTTGATTTTTTAGTAGCGTCAATCGTTAAAATTCAAAAGGGACACAGGATAGCTTTAGGCTTGGATGATGAAGAAGATGTTAAAAGTGTTGAACCTGAAATTTCTATAATTAAGGGTATCGATATTTCAAAAGTATAATACTTTCCCCCTACACTGCATTATTAGTACCCTTAGTGTTCAGGGTACTTCTCTTTAAAAAAATAGAAAGGAATATATTTATGTCATTTGATTACATTATTGAATCGGAAAATAAAAAGGTGGCTCTAACTGATTCTATTACTCAAGAGGTTGTTAGTAAGATTGTAAATACATTTACTACTTATAATGAAGCACGTTCTTCTAATCTTACTAAAGCAGATTCTTTAATAAATGAGATATTTTTCAAAAATACCTATTCTACAGAGGGTGATAAGCATAAAAAATGGAAATCAAAAGTTAAGATGTGTAAGTTGTTTATGTTTTATCAGACATTAAAGGCTTTTATCTGGAAAAATATATATTCTAATGTTAATTCAATGTTTGATGTTTCAGGAGAAAATCATGAAAGTGATAATTTTGCAAACAGACAAAAGGCTATTTTGGTAGATATTTTTGAAAAAATGGATTATCAAAAAACGTGTGATGCAATTCTTGATAACGCTTTATTATATGGTGAAATGATATCATTTACTGCTTGGAAAAAGCATTATCAGGAATACAGGCGACCGATTTCGTTTTTTAGGAGTGTGCTTAAAAATGATGTAAAAAAGTTACCATTATTGATTGATGCTATATCAAAAGGGCAAAACTTTTGGACTGATACAAAAAAGGTTTATGATAATCCTTATATTTATCCGGTAAATCCTGCTGATTTAGTTTTTGATGTTTCTCAGGCGGCAAATTGGGATAGTTGCCCGAAGGTTTATAAGTCGTTTAAAACCCCTTATGAAATTATTAATAATAGACTTTATAAAATATCTAAAGAAGACGCAGAAGACATTAAAAATTTAGTTTCAGAATTATCTACTACGGATTTATCAAATCAGTCAAAAAGACGTTTATATAGAGAGATAGTTAACGGATCTACAGTAGAAGTACTTGAACATTGGGGAGATTTTCAACTTCCGGACGGGACGGTACTAAAAAACTGGCATGCTGTTGTTGTTGCAAGAAAGTATTTAGTTAAGTTTTCAAAGAACGAAAGAATTATTAATCCGTTTACTTATGGTGCGTTTGTTATTGACCCTGAAACCCGTAGAGGTATTAGTCCTTTATACTCAATATTAAATCTTGCTCTAACTCAAGAAAACTTGTTGAACAGAACCTGTGATATGCAATCACTGTCTGAAAATCCGCCGCTGTTGGCTCCCGAAGGATTTTTTGATGAGGAAGAAATTGAGCTTTATCCCGGCAAGATTATTGAATATGGTGATAGTATTTCGCCGAATAATTTGTTTAAGCAGCTACAGTTTAACGTTAATTTATTCCTTAATGATATTTCATTTTTAGATGATTTGATGTCAGAAGTAAGCGGAATATATCCTAACATGGTTGGAAATAATGAGGAAACTAGTAAAACGGCAACCGAAATTACTACTAAAACCCAAGGTCAGTTAACTCGTTTATCAATGATGCTTGATGTTATCAATCAGTATTTAATAATTCCGGATGTAAAAAATGTTGCAAAGCTGTGTGCTGATTTTAAAACAGGAGTTGAGCAAGTTTATTTAAATAATAATAACCAAGCAGACCTCGTTGTAATTGATGATAAAGTGCGTCAAGGTGATTACAGATATACATATTCTGATCGTTCCGGAATCGTTGAAAAATCACAAAAGGCGGATATGATTGTATCTGTTATAGAAAGATTTGCCCAGTCTATTCCTATTGATATTAGAGAAATATTTACTTGGTATTTTGAACAGAAGGGTGTTGAAAATCCTGAACGTTTTCTTGCAAAAGAGCAGCCTCAACAATCCCAAAATCAGCTGATTACGGCTATACAAGGCTTAATGAGTAACCCTGATTTGATTAAAAATATTGCGGCTCAGCTTACTAATGCTGTTCAGAATAAAAATAATCTTGCTTCTCAAGTTATTAAGCCAGCTGCTGTTCAAGATAAAAAGACAAAAGAAAGTTACTCGGTTGCTGCTCCCAAAAAGTCGGGAGGTGATGGCGAGAATAAGGAATAAAAGATTAATTGTGTATTGAATTTTAGAAAGGAGAAAATTATGTTAAAACAATTTAGTCAAAACTCGGAAAAACCGTATGATTTAGAATTTATTGAACCTTCTGTATTAGAAGAAAATTCAACCTCTAAAAATGTCGGCTCTGAAAAAAAAGCGGAGTATATTCCGCAAAAATACGAAGATATAAACTTAATCGGTGGTAAGTTTAAATCTCCGCAAGAACTATCAAAAGCCTATATTGAGCTTCAAAGAAGGTTTGGAATCCAAGCTAAAGAACTTGGTGAATTACGAAAAATTGCTCAAGAATATGAAAATCACCTTGAGCGTTGCAGAGAAAGTAAAAGACAGCTTGATGAATTTCAAAATCTTGTTAAAAACATTGATGAAAAATACAATACGGATAATTATCTTAAGAACAGAGAGTTTAGAGAAATTCTTAAAACTGCTTATGATGGATTCGGTAATAAATTAGATGTTGATACATTAGTAAAACTTATTGATAATTACCATAATTCAAGATTAGCTCAGGCTAAAAAGGCTGAGGCAATTTTATCAGAATCTGATAATGCGACTGACTTGTTAGCTTATAGTAGTGATAATGCTGCAAAATTTAAGTCAAAGAAAAAGAAGCTCACTGATATGACTCCTGAAGAACTTGATAAGGCTCTTGATGAGTTGATGTAGTTATTCATTAAATGAAAGGAATTAAAAATGTCTGTACAACAAATTATTCAATCTATTTTAGACAAATCAATGCAAAAATATTTTTATGATGAACTTGTAATCGGAAAACTTGCTCATACTGAATCAAAACCAAATGTTAGAAAAGGTGATGAAATTGATATTATTATGCCGGCATGTATTTCAATGTATGATTATGACGGAGGGGACTTGCACGAAGCAGAGGAAGCAGGTTTATCTATTACAAAAGTAAAACTGGATAAAGGTAAAGCCTTCCATTTTGAGTTATCAGCAGTTGAAGAAAAGCAGATTGAACAATCTGACGCGTATGATACCCAACTAAATCTTGCTCGTGCATATTGTGATGATGCAATTAAACAATTTGCGGCAGCTGTAGATACCGCATTCGGGTCTCTATATACAAGAGCAGGTCATTACTTGGATGATGGCGGAGAAGCCATTACTTTGAATGCTCAGTATGCGAAAGAAATTTTAGCAATTATGCAAGCAAAATTCCAAAGAGGTGACGGAAAAGGTCATACCAACTGGATAGATGGTTCTATGATTTGTATTGTTCCGCCAGAGTTTCAATTCTACCTTGGTCAGCTAGAAGATTTAAAATACGTTGAATCAGGTCATAATAAGATGGAAAAAGGTCATATCGGCAAACTTTGCGGTTGGGAAATTTATACTTCTAATAATATTGCTCAACCGGAAGATGGTGTATTTTATCCGTTGTTTGGTGTTGCAGGAAAAACTCTTGCTGGTGGTGTTTCAGCGGATATGTCTACTCAATTCTATATCCCTGAAAAGAACTTTAACTCTACTTATAAAGGCTATGGATTATACGGTGTTGGTGCTCCTCGTGCTGATTTGTTGGGTACTGTTAAGATTAAAGCGCCTTTATCACTTTCAGCGGCGGCGTAGTTATTATTTGTTTTATTGATTAATGGAGATTTATAAAATGGCTAGAGATATTATTAATGTATATTTACCTCAAGTTGAGGATTCTCAATCGGTTGCAAGCACTAAGGTTGAACCCCAAACAGTTACTGTTGCAAACGGTATTGAAATAGCAGAAGTGGCTAAAAATAAAAATAATTCACTTGCTATTGTTATTGAAAATACTGCTTCAACACCAGAAACTGTTACGTTCGTAGCTGGTGATACTTATCCGAATTCTATGCTTGGTGATTTAGTTGTAAATATTGACGCAAATGCGACTACTGTTTGTCAAATCCAAGATTTTTCAAGATTTGAAAATAGAGATGGGTCTTTATATTTAGACTTTTCAGGAACTTTTGCAGGAAATATTTATGCTGTTGCTAAGAGAGCCGGATTAGTTCCTGTTTCATAGTTTTACTTCTTTTGCGGAACGGATAATTATATCTTTCATTAGGCTCTTTTATACTCTCTTCTCAATTCCGTTCCGCTTTTTTTTATGGAGGTTTTAAAAAATGATTAAATTTAAAAATATTCTTACTAATAATATTTTCATTCTTCCGGAAGATAAGGCTATTGAAATCATAAAGCAAGAACCTGAGTTTTATCAGGTTATTTCCGGATTAAAAGATAATTCTATTCTTGATTTTTTAACTCCAAAGCCTTCGGTTAATAACCCAAAAGATATATATAATCTGGTGGTTGTTGGTGATGTCGTTGAAAAAAATATTGAAGATAAGCCAGAAACTCAAGTGGTTGTAAAGCCTAAGGCTAAAAAAAAGACAGTTAAAAAATCTAAAGTTAATAAAAAGGAGAAATTATTGTGACTTTAACTCTTTTAGATATATATAACAGTGTTGCTTCTCAGGCTTGGTCTATGTTTGATGATGAGGTTGATTCACAGGCTGAATTTGAAAATGTTTTAATTTCGTCAATAAACAAAGCTCTTTCTGATTTGTGGTGTTCAACAGATTTTTCATTTAGAAGAAAGATAGAAGAAATTATTTTGATGGGAAATGAACAAGAGTATAATTTGCCGGATGGTAATATAGTCGAGAGGGTTTCTAATGGTAAAAAAGGATATTGTGTTTCAATAGACGGTAGATATCTTGAATTTTTAGAAGATAAAACTCTTGTGAAAGCCGAAGTTGGCGAGCCAAAATATTTCTATATCGATAATCAGAGTCTTTATTTTTATCCTGTACCAGACAAAGTATATGAGGCGAAAGTCGAATATTATACTCTAGCAGTTGGTACTGATGAAAACGGTGGGTCGATTTTTTCGTTAAAAAATGATTCTGATAGCGTTGATGTTCCTGAAAAATTAGAAGACTTGTTTAAAAACGCACTGATAACGAAAACAATGTTATATGCCATTGCCTCTGATAGTGATGAAAATTATTCAAACTATAAACGACAGTTTGAGAAGGCTTATAAGTTGTTACTTAAATATGCCAATGGGGTTAATCCTCAGCGGAAAGTTACGTTTTAATGCGGAGGATGGATACGTGATAAATGATAAGAAGTTTAAAAAAGCCTTAGATTTTATTCTCCTATCTGAAGGTGGGTATGTTAATAACCCAAATGATTTGGGTGGCGAAACAAATTTTGGAATTACTAAATCCACATACGATTTGTATAGAAAATCTAAAGGTTTGCAGGTGAAATCAGTTAAGGATATTACATCTGAAGAAATTGACGAAATTTATTATAAAAAATATTATCAGGCTTCAGGTGCAGATAAACTTGAGGATGAAAGGCTTGCGCTTGTCCATTTTGACACTGCTGTTAATATGGGCATATCAAGGGCTAATAATTTTCTGGTTCTATCCTCAAAAGATATTAATAAATATTTAAAACTCAGAAAAGATAAATATATTGAGTTTGCACAGAGAAACTCTTCTCAAAAGGTTTTTCTTAAAGGATGGCTAAATCGAATTTGCAGACTTGAAAAATTTATTCAAAACAATTATTAAAAAGGATTTTTATTATGAAATATACATCTCTTATTTGTAATAAATTTAGTGGCATAAAACGTCAAGAATCTGTTTTCTCATCTAAAGAAATATCAGCTTCCGATATGCAAAATGTTGAATTGTTTGCAACAAATTCTAATTCCGGGGTTGGTATAAGAACTGTTAAAGGTAATGTATCCGTTTGTGGCTTAATCCCTGAAGATGAAACAGTTATAAATATTTTTGACAGTGTTCAAAATGGTGTTCATAATTTCTTTGTTCATACTGAAAATAATGATGAAGGAAAAATTTATTTATTTAATGTAGCCTCTAATGAATTGCAGTTAAAGAAATCAGGTTTAACCGTTAGTGGAAAATCTTGTGGTTGTGATTTTTCACAGGGGTGGTCAGATTTATTTGTTTTTTCAAATTCTAAGGAAATGTTATCCATTGAACTTGGTGCGGTAGATGAAGAAGGTACTTTGTCCGAGGTCGTTGACATGAATTTAACAGATATGGATGAACGTTCTGTTTTAGGAATGGGAATTGTTAATTTTGATGGACGGCTTTGGGTTTTTGACGGTAAAGTCCTTTGGTATTCAGTTCAAGAAAATATTTATGATTTTTCGACTTCTGACGCTGAAATTGTAACTTCTGCAGGATATATAGAATTTGTTAAACCAATTACGGCAATCTATCCATACTTGGGTTCTCTTGCTGTGTTTCATTCAGATAGTTCTGCTCTTGTCAGTGTGGCATCTGATTATGGGTTTGTGGTTTCAGAAGAGTCACCTGGAGGGTGTGCCTCAGATAAATCATTAGTTTTTCATGGGGTTAAGCTATATTTCTACGACCATAACAAAAAAGGTATTTTTACTTTTAATCAAGAGATGGCAGGAAATAAAATTATTGGAAAAAATATCGCTGAAGAAATCCAAGAGGAGCTTGTTTCAATTCCGTTAGAAAAAATTTCACAATGCAGAATGGATTCTATTGTTACTAAAGACAGAAATGAGATTTGGTTTTTGACTCCGACAAATGATGATTATTATTCTCAGATTATGATTTATGACTGTATAAGAGAATCTTGGGTTAAACGAAAATCTCAAAAAATAAATTGTTTTAAAACAATAAATGAAATATTTTACTCAGCAGGTGCCGATATTTATGAAGAATACTCAGGTAGTGATTTTAACGGACAATTTATCCAATCTTATTATAACTGTACATCTGTAAACTTGGGTTCTGATAATACAGTGAAAATATTTTATTATCCGCCAAGAGTAACTTTGGATTTATCTTACGATAATCGGTTTTATGTTAAGTATCAAAAGAATTATGATACCTTAAAGCCCGCTAAAATAAGGTATATAGCAGCGGATTCTATTAAAAATGTACTTTATTGGGATATTGGGCATTGGGATATATCTACCTATCCGCCCAAGGTCTTAAATTCGATAGTAAAACTTCCGCCCGCTATGTTTAACACTATGGACATATCTTTTTTCAATCAAGAGGCTGGTGAAGAATTTTGTATAAAAAATCTTGAATGCTCAAATATTAAGGTTAAACAAAGATAAATGAAAGTTTTAATACCTAAAAACCCTGGTTTTAATTACCTCGAATGCAAACAACTTTATATTCAAAACCTCTCTCAAGTAGATGATATTGAAGATTTTGATTATATTCTTAAAACAACTTTTTTCTATTCATTTATAAGAGAAAAAGATAATAAGTTTATTGGATGTCTTTATTTTTATTTAAAGGACAACAAATTGTATGTAAATGGTTATTCAAATCGGCATTGTCATTTAGAAAACATAGAGTGTTTAAAACTTGCAAAAAATTGGTTTAATTGTGATATTTGGGCGCAAACCCCGCATAGAACGGCTGCAATTTGTTTGCTAAGAGCCGGATTTAAAAAAGTTAACAGTAATACTTATGTAAAAATGAAAGGAGAAAATTAAAATGGGTGGTAAATCATCTAACAGTTCATCAACAACAAATTCAAGCAGTAAAAATATTCTTGGAAATACTACAACTTCCAATCCCTATGTAACATCTACTACAACAAACAATGGTACAAATTCAGCTTTTGCAGAAGGAAGTGCGTTTGAAAGTATTAATAATTTTGTTAATGATAATATTTCTACATTATTGCAAAATTACTTAAATCCAAGCATAGATGATGCTACAAATCAGGCGAAGTTAGACAGTTTTACAAAAAATCTTAATGAAGAAGCTGAAAAGACATTAGAAAATCAAATTATTAATCCGCTGTCACAAAGAAATATGATACGTTCAAGTCAAGCGACTGATATGTATAACAATATGCAAGAAAATATCAATGATAGCATATCAGATTACACAATGGAATTAATGTCATCTTCTCAAGATAATGCTGCAAATATACTGTCTAATTTAATGAATATGTATCTTAACGGCTACAACGTAATCTCTAATAACCAGTCACAGTCACTTAATACAAGTGCTTCAAATGCCGAAAAAGTCGGTAATATGTCAAGTTCAACTACAAATACACAAAATTATGGCGCAAAAGACTACTTGGATATGTTGGGTGATACATTGACGACAGCTGCATCTTTATATACAGGTGGGGTTACAAAAGCCAAGTAAGAGGAATTATGGAAGATAGAGTTCTTGAATATGCCCCTGTAATAATCTGTGTCTTTATATTTTTAGTTCAGCAGCATCTTCTTGTTTCTCCTGAACAATTAGAAAAAAAACACAGAGAGATATTAGAGAATGTAGAAAGGAAATATGTGACTTGGAGTTCTTTTAAGGATTTAAAAGCACAGTTTACGGATATTCAATCCAAAATAGACAAAATATATGACGTAATAATGAATGGCAGAGAATAGTTTGCAAGAAAGGAAATGAAATGGCTTTAACAAATATAGAATATGGCTCGGTAGCATCATCTGAAGTTGTAAATAACAATTTTCAATATTTAGATGATAAGATTTCGTCAGTTTCGCAAAGTTTAAATACAAATGTAACAACGTTATCAGGGAGTATATCATCATTATCGGCGATTGTATCTTCAAATAACGAGGCTGCAAATGCTGCAAATGAAGAATTGCAGAAAAATATAGATAATGTAGTTACAGACATAGAAGAAATAAAAACAACAATAGGTGCAGCGTATGTAAAAGAATCCTATTGCTCCGGTCAAAATTGGTATAGGTTATATTCAGATGGTTGGTGTGAGCAAGGAGGGTATGTTGCAATGAATAGTACCTCTAAAAATGTGACCTTATTTAAGAAATTAGCGAATACAAATGCTTCAGTCTATGTAAGTTGTATAAAATCATATACAAATGGAAACTGGGATATAGGTATAGCAGGTGCAAAGATTGCAAGTACAACCACAATAACAATAACCGCGGGTCGTGATAATGGTGGCGGCGGAGTTTATTGGCGAGTTTGCGGAATGATTAAGCAAGAGGATAATTAAATTTTTTAAAGGAGAAAATATGGCATATATTACAATTGTAAAAGGCGATGATACTGATTTCATGGATAATCAATATCTTGTAGTTAATTTTAATACAGATATAAATTTAGCCGGATTTAAAGCTGTTTTTGAAATTGATAATATTGAACTTCTTTATCCGGATTTATCGGCAAAGTATATTGAAATTATTCTATCGAATGAAGTTACATCAAAATTAAAACAAGGTAAAATGTATGGAACCTTAAAGATTATCGATACAGAATCAAGGATAAGAACAGTAACTACAGTAATTCCCTTTAATGTTGTTACAAAGGTTGCAAATACATCTCAAATTTCTGAGCAGTCAATTCAGTTGGATGTAAAAGTTTATCAAAATGAATTTAATGTAGATATGAGTATTGTGGGATTGTCTAAAACGGTTGCAGAGGGATATTTAAATAAAATGAAGCAATCTGATGAGACAGTAACAAACAAACTTAATTCAATACTTGAATTAAATGATGATATAAAGCAGAAAGCAGCAGAAACCTATGATAATGCATCATTAGCAAAACAATGGGCAACATCGGGAGTTTTAGTTAATGGTGAAGATTATAGTGCAAAATATTATGCTGAACAGGCGCAATTTTTTAATGACCAAGCTCAGGAAGCAATAAGTACTCTGGCAACCAGAGCAGATGTTGATTTATCAAATATAACTGAGGATGCAAAAAAAGTTATAAAAGAAAATAGCGGTAGTGATTTTAACCTTTTTGATACAAAAATCACAGACCATATATTACAAGATGAAGAAGCCGTAGGATGGTTGTTACAAGGTTCATTAGTAACAATGGTTTATCCTGATGCAGTTAATAAGATTAAAGAACTGTATGAAGGTGGAAGTGATACTACTTATAGAGGTATAGCTTGTAAAAAGTCTACAGATGGCAGGTATATCGCTGATATAGGGGTAAAAGATAGTGTAGACTCATTATTTGATACTACTGGTGTAGCAGACTTTTATATTCTTGATAGTGTAAATAACCAATTCTACTTGCCTAGGTCTAAATGGTTCCATCAATTTACGCTTGATACTTCATTGGTAAACCAATATAACGAAGTAGGGTTGCCAAATATTACAGGTGAAGTTCAGCGCCTTGTTTTTACATCGGACCAAGAAGCAGAAGAAGGTGCTTTATATGCAGAATATCTAAAGACACAAGGAATTTCAGCAAGTGCGGTTTATGGAAACTTAAAACAACTTGGTTTTGATGCATCTCGTTCAAATCCTATCTATGGCAGCTCTGACACCGTACAACCGCCATCAAGCAACAAGTTGCTTTATTACAAGGTTGGCGATGTGGTAAAAAATGTAACATCAATTGATGTTGCGGAAGTGTTAAATGAATTGCAGATGAAAGCTAACGCAACTGATATTGACGGCCAATGGGTAGGTTTATCAACCCGAGTTACTTTAGTAAATGCAAGTTTTACAGCCGAAGAAATTAAATCTTGTGACTTAAGTAACTATTTACCTAATGACGGAAGTATATATGAAATATTAATTGGTGTAGATACTAAAACCAGTACTACATCTGGCGATACTGCATATTGTAATGTATTTACTTCAGTTATACCAAGTGTTGTATATGTATCTGGTTGTAGGACTGTAACTGCTTCCCAGTCTATATCTACATCATCAGTTATAATTCCTATTGGTACGGATAGAATTTTAAATATACAAAACGGCTCGGTAGAGGACACTGGTACTATTGCAGTTTATCTTAATGGTTATAGAAAGGTAAGGTAGTTTAATATGAAATATTATATATTTATAGAGAATAATAAAATTAACGGAGCAGGTCAAGCTAGAATAGTAAGTGACATTGTTATAAATTATGAAGTAAGCGAGTCGTTTTTTAAGGCTTATATTGAAACCCCTGACATGTATGTTTGGGATATCGAAACAGAAACTGTAATAATAAACCCCAACTATGAACAAGAACAAGCGCAGAAAGAAGCTGAAAGAATAGCAATGCTCAATCTGACAGGTGCGGATGTTGAACGGGGAATTTATAAAGCAAAAGGTATGGACTTTGACGATATTATCGCTTATTTAGAAGCTCAACCTTTAGCAGAGGATGGTACACCTATAGTAGATATAAAGGCTTTGAAAATAGAACTAAAAGCTAATAACTTTTATAGGGGAAATCCTTATGTTCAGCAAATTGGTACACTGTTAGGCTTTACAGATGAGCAACTTAATACGTTTTTTGAAACAGGAGATTATACTGCATTGCTAACTCAAAATGAGCCGGAAGTAGGAGATGTGTAAATGATTAGGATATTTTTTATATTAGGGATTTTGTTAATCGGATTAAGCGGTCTTTGCGCTGATACTGAAAATACTGAAAGTGCAAACCAGATATTTAATGATAACAGGGCTGTTGTGGCTGTTCAAAAACAGCCTGCTTATGATAATTCACAGATGCAAGCTGTTAAGAATAACTGGTTTTGTATTGTTATTCAAGTCAACGGAAAACTTGATAGTATTAGTAGTTCCTTACAATCTGGAAACTAGGTTTGGGTTGTTGTTTTGTATCAGATGGAGATTTTGGTGAATGATAGAATGGTATAAAGATAAAGATTTAGCGATATTTTTTGATAAACGTCCTTCTGTATCAGTTAGGTACGCTTTACCCAGTATGTCAGCAGCGGATAAGAATGCGGTTGCAAAATACCCGTTTGAAAACAAACTTAGCTTAAAAGTAGTACTTTTTAATCATCAAAAGCAAAAGAAATACGAGTTTGTAATCCCCAAATGTTATTGTTGGGACGGAGCGACTATTCCGAGGCTATTTTGGCGATTGATTGGCTCAAAGACCGATTCAAGGTTTTTAATCCCTTCGATGATACACGATGTATTATGTGAAAACCACAACTATGTAGATAATGACAGATACTTTTCTACCTGTGTTTTTGAACGTTTATTGTACATTTCGGGAGTTTCAGCTTTTAATCGCTGGTTAATATTTCATAGCGTTGATAACTACCAAAAATTCTGTAACTGGGATGAACCGAATAATTCAAAGAAAAGTGAGTCAAAGGTTGGGTGATTAAATGGTTGAATACAAGTTATTACCCAAACAGCGAGAGTTTATAGAAATCCCCCATAACGAAAGCCTTGATGTAGCAATATATCAAGGCGGGTATGGCAGCGGCAAGACTTGGTGCGGAGCCCTGCTCGGGATACTTTTAGCAAGAAAGTATCCCGGCTGTCGGGGGCTTGTCGGTGCAAAAGAGTATGAGCTTGTCAGAAAGACTACTTTGGTGACGTATTTTGAGCATCTGGAACTACTCGGATATGTGCCTGATGTTCATTATTTGTATAGCAAATCGGATAAACGGATAAAGTTTCAAAACGGTTCTGAAATATTATTTTGCGGTCTTGATAACCCGGAAAAGATAAAATCATTAAACCTTCACTGGGCAGAGATTGAGGAGGCTTCGCAGCTGACTGATACTTCGTTTAAACAGCTTCTTGGGCGTTTAAGGAATACTTATCGCCAAAAAGACTGGGTCGATTTTAGATACAGGTTATTCGGTCATACTAATCCGCAGTCTTCAAAAGGATGGATTTACGAGCGATTTATCGAGCATCCTCATCCCAATTATCGGATTATAATGGCGCCAACTACTAATAATATTTATCTTCCCGAGCATTTTATCAAATCAATGCAGGAGAGTTTTGACAATGAGTACTACAGGATTAACGTGCTGGGCGAATTCGGTAACTACTCCAGCGGTCTGGTTGTTAAGAATTTCTCTAAAGATAATTTAAAATACTTGAAATACAATTCAGAAATCCCGCTGCACATAACTTGTGACTTTAACGTTGATCCGATGTGCTGGTGTTTGGCGCATAAAGATGAAAATAATGTTTATTTCTTTGATGAATTGGTTATTGAAAAAACAACTACAAAAGAATGTATAGAAGAATTTATCAGGCGATATCCAAACCATCAGGGCGAAATCATTATTAACGGTGACGCATCAGGCGACAACCGTTCAACCCAGAGTGAATACACAAATTATGCGATTATAAAAAACAGTTTAAACGCTTACGGGTATAAAAACGTAAAATTCAAACTAAGGAATTATAATCCGCCTATCCTAAGCCGTATATCAGCTTTTAATGCAAGGGTAAAGAATTATAGTAATGAAGTACATTTATTTGTGGACCCCAAGTGCAAATGGCTGTTATATAACATCTACAATCTGGGTTTTAAAGAGGGTACAAGTATAGTTGATGTCCCGACGATAACACAAATAAGAAGGGATAGAAAACTAAAGTTTTTAGAACATCCGTTTGATGCTGCAAGTTACTTAGTCGAGTATTATTGGCAGATAAAAACAGAGCTGAAAGGAGAAAAATTATGAATAATACATTAAGAAATTTTGTTAACAAAATTTCAAACGACAATAAAATCTTCAGTTATGAAGATGTAGTAAAGATGGACAATGAACTGGGTAAATATTACCAAGATGCTCTTACGTATCAGTATGGCGAAATCGGGTTTCCGAGTGATGCTGTATTAAGGTCATCTGATGATGTTGTATATGTAAGAGAATACACAAGAGATGACGGGACGGTTGTTTCAGCGCACTACAGGAGCAAGTCCGGGCGTTCTAATCCAAATAAACCGGTCAAAGAGGAATATCAGGATTATAAGAGCAATCTTCAAAAACGTATAGACGAATATTTTAATGATACTGATTCGTCAAGAATGAAGGGAGAAACTAATGCGCCGAATGAAAGCGAATTAGTGTTTCCTGATGAAGCCATAGAAAATGATTCACAGGTGGATTATGGGTTTGACTTTCCGACAGAGAGTTTGTATGATTTCCAAGTTGATTATGACTTTGACATTCTGCCGGAGGATTTGTATGATTTCCAAATTGATTATGGTATTGATGTGCCCGAGGATGGTTTGGAGGATTACAGACTGGCTTACGGGCAGGACTTGTCACCGGATGCAACAACGGTTGATTATCAAATTGATGGCTTGCCCGAGGATGGTCTGAGTGATTACGAATTTGAACTGCCGCATGCGGAAACGGAGGATTCCCAATCTGATTACAAATTTGAACTGCCACAAGTGGAAACGGATGATTCCCAATCGGATTATGAATTTGACATTCCGCAAGTTAGCCCAAATGTTTCTCCTGCGGGTTATGAAACGGATATCCCTTTATTGCAAGGCGAGGTAGCAAAGAAGTATTCCCTTACAAAACACCAACTAGACTTGCTAAAAGATTTGATAAAAGAAAATGGTTATAAGGAGATAAAAAAAGCTGTTGAAACATTAGCAAGTTATCAAGAAGCGTTAAAAAAGATAGCGGGAAATACTATTAATGGTACGAAACATCTATTTAATAAATCTATGAGAATAATCGGTGATATTGGACAAATTGCTTTTTCTCGAAGTATGAATAAAAGATTTAAAGGGGCACAATCCTTATTACGAGAAATTCAATCAGAAGAAGATGCATTGAATACTGAAAGGGTGGCACAAAAATCTATTGTCATGGAATTAGGGGATTGGGGTGTTGGTTTGGCAAAAGGAAATGGTAAAGAGTTATCAGCTAAGTATTATCAATTATCATTAGATCCGGAGGCATACAAGAAAAATGATACAGAAAATTATTATGCGAATGTAGATACTTTGAAAAATAATAATTTGAAACAGCATATACTAAAAATAAATGATAAAATAAACCCGAATACTTTATTGGTATGTCCATACGCTTCTTCTCAATTGGTACAGGAAGTTAGAAACAGTTTACCGGTAAAGAGTTTTATAAAAAATAATATAAACTCTATTAAAAACGGTAAATTCAAAGACCGACCGTCGGATATTATTAGTTTTTACGGTACGAGAGATTTAGCTACAGTAATTGGTAATGGACATATATATGATGCTTATATGGATAGATATGGCAATTTGAATATGCTGCTTTTAGATTATTATGATTTTAATAAGCGTCCACATGGCAAAAAATTTGACTATATAATTGAAGTGAATAATATCGCTCACCGTCAGCAAGAGAAAGGCGAGTTAACAAATTATATGCTAATGCTGCGATTAAAATATACTCCAAAAGAACTTGAAAGGCTATTATATAAGTAAATATATTAAAATTTGCAAATGTACAAGATGTATGCTATAATCTGCATACATCTTGTATAGGAGTATGAAAATGTTCAAAAGGTTTAATATTATATCATCGTTTGTAGATTGGATTTTACTTAGTGTAATCGTAATTTATGTATTTTGGAACGGTCTTTTTATTTTAGTATTAAGAGTTTTTTCGGGTCCAAATGGAGAGATTGTTGGGTCAAATTTAATTTATTTTACCATGTTGCTATTATCTTGTATTCCGATAAGTATTTTATATTTGAGCTATTTTTTATTTACAAAAAACAAAAAAAATTTGCGAATGGTATATAGAATAAAGAAAAATAAATCTTTACGATGGAAATTATATATTATATTGTTTCCGCTAGTATTTATAGCATATACATATTTTACTTTTTTGGATATAAATAATGTTAATCGTAGTGTAGATATGTTTAGTTCAACAATGTATAGTATAGCAGATTCTTTAATGGATAAATGTTCTGCAATATCACTTATAATTTTGACATTTACGGTGTTTTGTCTTAGTGAAGTCCCTTTTTTATTAGTTAAAAGTACAGGTTTATCGTTTCTAATAGTTGTTTTCTCATTTATATGTATATATATACTGTTTCAATTTGTCATTTTATTCGAGCCGTGGGAGTTTATAACCTCTTTGAAACAAGAAGTAAAAGAAAAGGTTTGTCGAATATATAACAGTATTCCGTGTACGTTTTTGTTGTGGATATTGTTGAGTACAGGAATGTTTTTAAGTTGTTCACTACTAGTGGGCGCTATAGAAAATGAATTATTAGAAAATGAATTATTAAAAAATATTGCTGCTGTAGCAATAGCATTATTAATAACGTTTCCTGTAGTAATAACAGATGGAATGGGAAAGGCTGTAAACTTTATCAAAAGACATTATATAAAAATACTTATACCGTTTTTTATATTGCTGGAATTTAAAATTCTTTATTTTGACAGTATAAGATACGGTATGTTTTTCTTTGGAATAATAGTAGTGCTATTAATAATGTTGACCTTATATACGCCTTTCAAGCGCCGTAGAGAGGAAAACCGAGCAATCAGAGCAGAAATAAAATCGGAGCTTGGAATCTAAAAGGAGTATGAAAATGTCCAAAAGGTTTAATATATCATCATTTATAGAGGGTATCATATTTATAGTGGTAACTATATTTTTCCTGCTCTACTTAGGAATGTTTTTTCTCCTGATTTTAGGATTTTCAGTTTTTCCATCTGAGAATTATTATGTTAGTTTTTGTGGATATTCCAAAGAAATATTAATATTTAGTTTTGCACTGTTATCGTTTTACCTTAGTTTTTTTCTATTTACCAAAAACAGATTAATATTAAAACTGATGTATAAAATAAAAAAGAATAATCTAAAAAGACGGTTATTTTATATAGTTCTTTTACCTGCCATAATTATAATATATGGTATGTTAACGCTTGGTAATCCGAGTTACCCTACAGATATTGGTCAAGATAATTTTTTGAATTCAAGTCTTTCATCCTTAAATTTTTTATTAAGGTGTATGTATGATATTAGTATTGGAATTGGAGAATCTTTAGGAAATTGTTCCTTTCTTTTGCTAATCCCAATCTGTTTTGTTGTATTTTTCTTGTTACCAATATTTATGCCAATATTAGTAGATATTCTAGTCTCTTATGAACCTTGGGTATTTATAACTTCATTGAAGCAGGAAATGCGAGAAAAGATTTGTCGAATATATAACAGTATCCCGTGTACGTTTTTGGTATGGACAATTCTGTCCTTAGCCTTAAGTATGCCGTTTATATCCTACTCTTGGGATGATAAGTATGGTATAGGTATAGAGTGCTTTATTCCAATATGTATATCAGTATTAATAACCTTTCCTGCAGTAATAACAGATGGAATGGAGAAGGCTGTAAACTTTATCAAAAGACATTTTATAAAATTACTCATACCTCTTTATCTTTTGCTGAAATTGATAATAGTATATTTTGACAGTCTTGGTTGTAGTGCAATTGGATTTGGGTCAATAGTAATGTTAATAGTAAGCCTGACCTTATATACGCCATTCAAACGTTGTAGAGAGGAAAATCAAGCAATCAGAGCGGAAATAAAATCAGAGCTTGGAATCTAAAAGGCGTATGAAAATGTCCAAAAGGTTTAATATATCATCATTTATAGAGGGTATCATATTTATAGTTGTTCCGCTTATAGCTTTCTGTTTTATTGGAATGATATATATCTTATCCTTTTTCTTTTCAGGTTTACCATCTGATGATTATTATGGAGTGCTTTTTTTGCATTTTAAAGAAATATTAATATTGAGTCTTGCACTGTTGTCGTTTTACCTTAGTTTTTTTCTATTTACCAAAAACAGATTAATATTAAAACTGATGTATAAAATAAAAAAGAATAATCTAAAAAGACGATTATTGTATATAGTTCTCTTATTTGACATAATTTTAGTATATGGTCTGATAACGCTTGGTAATCCGAGTTACCCTACAGATATTGGTCAAGATAATTTTTTGAATGCAAGTCTATCAGTTTTAAATTTTTTGTCAAAGTGGATATATGGTATTAGTATGGCTATCGTAGAGGTTTTAAGGCATCTCTCTCCTCTTATAGCAATCCTAATCTATTTTATTGTATTTTTCTTGTTACCAATAGTTATGCCAATATTAATAGATATTCTAATCTCTTATGAACCTTGGGTATTTATAGCTTCATTGAAGCAGGAAACGCGAGAAAAGATTTGTCGAATATATAACAGTATTCCGTGTACGTTTTTGTTGTGGGGATTGTTAGCAGCAGGAATGATTCTAACTAGTATATTTCTTACGAATGCTATAGAAAATGAATTATTAGAAAGAGTTGCTGCTGTAGTAATAGCATTATTAGTAACCTTTCCTGCGGTAATAACAGACGGAATGGAGAAGGCTGTAAACTTTATCAAAAGACATTATATAAAACTACTTATACCGTTTTTTGTATTGCTGGAATTTAAAATTCTTTATTTTGATAGTATAAGATACAGTATGTTTTTCTATGGAATAATAGTATGGCTATTAATAATGTTGACCTTATATAGCCCTCTCAAACGCAGGCGAGAGGAAAACCGAGCAATCAGAGCAGAAATAAAATCGGAGCTTGGGATGTAAAAGGAGTATGAAAATGTTCAAAAGGTTTAATATTATATCATCGTTTGTAGATTGGATTTTACTTAGCGTAATCGTAATTTATGTATTTTGGAACGGTCTTTTAATGTTAGGAATGAGAGTTTTTACGAGCGCTATTGGAAATATTTTTGGCTCAAATTTGTTTTGTTTTACCGTGTTGCTATTATCCTGTATTTCGGTAAGCATTTTATATATGAGCTATTTTTTATTTACAAAAAACAAAAAAATTTTACGAATGGTATATAGAATAAAGAAAAATAAATCTCTACGATGGAAATCATATATTATATTGTTTCCGCTAGTATTTATAGCATATACATATTTTACTTTTTTTGATATAGATAATGTTAATCGTAGTGTAGATATTTTTAGTTCAAAAATGTATAGTATAGCAGATTCTATAATGGATAAATGTTCTGCAATATCACTTATGGTTTTGACATTTACGGTATTTTGTCTTAGTAAAGTTCCTTTTTTATTAGTTAAAAGTACAGGTTTATCGTGTATTTGGATTCTTATATCTTTAATATGTATTTATATACTATTTCAATTTGTCATTTTATTCGAGCCGTGGGAGTTTATAACCTCTTTGAAGCAAGAAGTAAAAGAAAAGGTTTGTCGAATATATAACAGTATTCCGTGTACGTTTTTGTTGTGGGGATTGTTAGCAGCAGGAATGATTCTAACTAGTATATTTCTTACGAATGCTATAGAAAATGAATTATTAGAAAGAGTTGCTGCTGTAGTAATAGCATTATTAGTAACCTTTCCTGCGGTAATAACAGACGGAATGGAGAAGGCTGTAAACTTTATCAAAAGACATTATATAAAACTACTTATACCGTTTTTTGTATTGCTGGAATTTAAAATTCTTTATTTTGATAGTATAAGATACAGTATGTTTTTCTATGGAATAATAGTATGGCTATTAATAATGTTGACCTTATATACGCCTTTCAAGCGCCGTAGAGAGGAAAACCGAGCAATCAGAGCAGAAATAAAATCGGAGCTTGGGATGTAAAAGGAGTATGAAAAGTGAAAAAGCAATCTAACATATCATCGTTTATAGAAAATACCCTGTTTTGGGGCTTTCAAATTTTAGTTTTGTTCAGTAATGGAATATTCTTTACTTTTTCGTTGGCATTATTATCAGATTCTAGCCGGAATAATTATCATTGGGCGTTTTTTGGTGATTTAGGATTAATATTAACTTCTAGTTTGGCATTGTTTGTATTTTATCTTAGTTTTTTTCTATTTACCAAAAACAGATTAATATTAAAACTGATGTATGAAATAAAAGGGATTTTTAACAAACGACTATTGTATATAGTATTATTTTTTACCTTAGTAATTATGTATGGATTATTAATTTTACACGTTCCGAATTATCCAAAAGATATTTGCTTTGATAGTTTATTAAAAGGTGTAATTTCGGTACTGGATTTGTTCCTACGCAATATATTTGAGCTATGCTATAATATTTTCGATTTTTTAAATGATCTCTTTCCTCTAACAATTTTAGTTGTTGAACTTTTGGCAATTATTTTTTTCTCCTGTGTACCGCAAATGATTTTGACAATTTTAATCTATTCTGAGTCTTGTGACTTTATAACTTCTTTGAAATCGGAAGCCCGTGATAAGATTTGTCGTATATATAATAGTATTCCGTGTACGTTTTTGGTATGGATAATATTATCATCAATAATAAGTCTTTCATTGATATCCTGGGCTTGGTTAAAGAATAATGATATAGGTTCAAAGTGTTTTATTCCGATAAGTTTATCAATATTAATAACCTTTCCTGTGGTAATAACGGATGGAATGGATAGGACAGTAAACTTTATCAAAAAACATTTCATAAAATTACTCATACCGCTTTACATGTTGTTGAAATTGATAGTCATATATTTTGAAAGCCATGGTTGTAGTGTAATTGGCTATTGCGTAGTGGTAATGTTAATAATAATGCTAACATTATATAAACCATTTAAACGCCGTAGAGAGGAAAACCGAGCAATCAGAGCAGAAATAAAATCAGAGCTTGGCGTGTAAGTGATAAATAAAATTTTAGCTTAAAACTTGACAAAGCAGAAAACCTCGTTAAAAAGTAATTACTACACTAAACGGATGATATTATAAAAAAAAATTCAATATTATCGGAAAACATCCGACGTAGTAGTAAAAAAGAGGTATAGCTATGAAAATAAACGGCGGTGTCAGATTTTGTGAATCCGGAATTAAATCATCAATCCGAGCAATGCACTTGCAGAGCAGTATATTGCAGATAACGACAGAAAACGTTAACGGGTTTGATAAAGTAGGGTTTCAACGACGAGAACCTGTAGTGTCATCATTTACAGAATATTTAGGTGTCCACGGGCTTTCAACTACTATAGATGATCAGCCCGGCCGTATAATTTCTACCGGAAATCCTTTGGATATAACCATTGCAAACAAAGGATATTTCCAAATAGCAACACCTGAAGGTGTAGTATTAACAAGAGACGGACGTTTTAAGGTTGATAAAGACGGGAATTTATTAACTATAGAAGATAATCCTGTATTGTCAGACAGTGGTGTCCCTATACAATTGAGTGTAGTTCCCCGCTCATCAGAGGATGTTGTTGTGAATACAAGAGGCAAGGTTAGCGTATTTAATCCGGAAACAAGGCAGTTGGAAGATTGCGGCATAATCGGTGTTGTAGACTCAAATGGTATGGCTGTTCTTGAGCCTGATGTAAAACAAGGTTTTTGCGATTTTTCTAACGTATCTTTGCAGAACGAGTTTTTGCAAGTAAAGCCTGTTGTAAGAAATTTTGAAGCAAACAGACAGATATTTATTATGCAGAGTAATAACTTGCAGAGTGTAATAAGTAAGCTGGGTTCTGTATCATAAGGAGTAAGTAACTATGTATAGTTTACAAGCAATAGTAAGAAAAAATATAAACTGTGCGACTCACCAGTTTGAACGTTTAGGGCAGGTAGCAAACAATGTTGCAAATTATCAAACCAACGCATATAAGGTAACAAAGTTTGAACAAATGCTGCGTGAAGACGGTTATTTGACAGGAGTTTTGAGAACAGATGTTCGTCAGGGTGATTTGCTCGTAACCAATAATCCTTATGATATGGCGATAAATGGAAACGGATATTTCCCTGTAATATCGCCTGAGGGCAAAATCCAATATACAAGAGATGGTGCATTCACTCGTGGTGAAGGCGGGTATCTGATGACAGCAGACGGCTGGCTGGTTGGTGACGGAATTCAAATCCCTTCAAACAGTTACAAATTTACCGTAAAACCGAACGGTGATGTATATAACTATGATTATGCAGGCTCAGAACCTCAATTAATCGGGCATATTCCGATAGTAGAATTTGATTCTCCGGAAGGATTGGAGCAGGGGCAAAATAATAAACTCGTTCCGACACAAGAGTCAGGCCCGCCAAGGTTAGTTGCAGAGCATAATTATATTGTTCAACACCAGATTGAAACATCTAATACAAACGTATTTGATGAAGTAAATGAAATGTTAAGGTTGAACGCATCTATGATAGCAAGTTTAAATCTTATGAAGGTTGCCGATGATATGTATAACAAGGCAATAAACATAAGAGAATAGAGGTAGAAAATGACATTTACGGCACTTGATTCATTCGGCAAAGTAAATTTAATGATGGACTTAGTCTCTCAACGTCAAAGAGCGTTGACGTCAAATGTTGCGAATATGGACACCCCGGGGTATGTAAGACGTGATATTGATTTTGGGATGTACTTAGGCACAATGAACAGTCCTCTTGAAACTAAGTTGTCAACAAAACTTGGCCCGTCAGGCATGATTGAGGATAGGCGAGAGGAAGAAATAGATATCACTCAAGAGTTGGCAGAAGTCCAAAAAAATATGATTTATTACACAATGGCTACAAAAAGGATGACTAATCTCATAACAGAGATGAAGACAGTACTTAATGTAGGTGGAGGTTAGAGCTTATGAGTATAATGGAATCAATTAATATCGGTAAAAACGCCTTGAAAGCCCACGGGCTTAGAATGGATATCCACGCAAAAAACATTGCAAACATTGATACTCCAAACTATGTAAGACGTATTCCAGTATTGAACGCAAGTGAAGATATTTCATTCCACGGGTTATTGAATGTAATGAAAAATGACGTGTTTGGAATAGGAACATTACCGTATTTGCAAGGTGGCGTAGTAATGAACGGCTGCGTTGAAGACCCTACTCCTGGGGATAGAATTTATGCACCGGGACATCCTGATGCTGATGCAAACGGCTATATTCGCTCATCTAACGTTAATGCTATGGTTGATATGGCAGATGCTATTCTTGCTCAAAGAGCTTATGAAGCGAACGTTGCTCTTGTTACTATCTCTAAATCCATGGCACAAACAGCTTTAAATATTGGTAGCTAGACTAGCTGTTTTCTTGGATTTTTGAGAAAAATTCTCTTGTCAGTAGTTGTGAGTATTTTTTACGTTCGTTTACAGCTAACAAAATTTCGTTGTTGCCGTTCTTTGTTTTAAGTGCGGCAACAATTCCTGTATAATCCTTTACGGGCAGTTTTGTTACCTTTATATCAAACTTTGCGTAAGGTACAGATGTTTGCTTAACGGATAGCATTCCTCTTTCAGTGAGTTTAAGTTCTTCGATTGTAATTGCCTGATATTTTGTTTTTGCAAAGGTTGATTTTAGCTTGTCAGCGATGTCTTTGCTTTGTATATCTGTTTGGGATAAAACTTCTGATTTCCCTGTATTAAGAATTACAAGCCTTTGTCCGGAGGCTTTGTGTGTTGACAAAACACCTTTATATCCAAGGATTTTGAAAGAGTTGTTTATTTCAAATTCCTTGTCTACATTTGAAAAATCACCGATTTCTTTTGCTTGCTCTTGAGCGTTGTCTTTTATAAAATCAGATACATTTTTTATAAGAGCATCAACATATTTTTGTCCGCCGATTGTGTTAAACCCAATTATTGCCAGAACAAGAATTGTTGCATTAAATATAATTTTAATTAATCTAAACATTACTTGCACCCCAGTCTATACTTATTGTAAAATTATATCTATGATAAAGAATGAAATCAACTATATAAATTCAGGGGATGTTGTATTAGAAGATACTACGCCTGTAATGCGCCAATATTTAAATATAAAGTCAGCGAATCCTAATAAAATATTATTATATCGTTTGGGCGATTTTTATGAAACTTTTTTTGAAGATGCGGTAACCATCTCAAAAGATTTAGAAATAGCCCTAACCGGCAGAGATGCAGGGAAAGTATATGGGAAAGTTCCTTTGGCTGGGATTCCCGTAAAATCAGTAGACGGATATTTGCAAAAATTACTTGAAAAAGGTCATAAAGTTGCAATTTGTGAGCAGTTAGAAGATCCAAAAGATGTAGAGAAGGGTGAAATCGTAAAACGCGGAGTTGTAAGAACAATAACAGCGGGTACGATTATAGAAAGTGATTATTTAGAGAAAAAAACAAACAACTATATCTGTGCCGTATTTGAAGAAAAAGGGAAATGGGGGCTTGCGTATGCTGATATTTCAACAGGAGAGTTCAAGGCAACACAAGGAGATATAGGTGTTGTATTAACTGAATTGGGACGTATTAAGCCAGCAGAAGTTATCGGGCCGTCGGCTAATCAGGAAATTCAACCGTTTCAGATTGTGCCTGAGGAAATTTTGAACTTGCCTGAGGAAATAACCTCTGTTTATAATTGCTCAAAAATTCCTGCAAAAGTTTTTGGTGAAAAGTTCGCTTGCAATAATTTAAAAAGCGTGTATCCTTCTTTTTCAACCTCTTGGGAAGGGTATAAGGATTATCAATTGGCATATCGTGCGGCATCTGCAGTATTAGCTTATGTCTGGGAAAATATGAAAGGTAGTTTGCCAAAGTTTGATTTGGTAAAAACCTATGAGTTGTCTGATTTTGTGCTGTTAGACTCAAATACAAGAAGAAACTTGGAGCTTGTAGAGTCAATGCGCGATAAATCAAAAATGGGTACTTTGCTTTGGGCTATAGATAAGACCGTAACCAATATGGGGGCAAGACTTTTAAGAAATTGGATTTGTCAGCCGCTAAAGAGTGTTGAAAAAATTAAGTCCCGTCAAGCAGTTGTTGAACAGCTCATCAATGATTATTCAACAAGAGAAAAATTAACAAGAATATTAAGTACTATATATGATATTCAGCGTTTGTCTTCCAAGCTGAGTAATGAAAGTGGTTCACCAAGGGATTTCCTTAATTTGAAATATTCACTTGCTGTTATTCCTGAGTTGTTTGAAACTGTTCAAGTTGCAGGAATAAAAGTTTTAGATAGAGTTATACAATATCAGGAAAAGTTAGAAGATTTTTACGATATTATCTCAAGAACGATAGATGAAAATGCACCATTAACAATGAAAGAAGGCGGAATGATTAAGGAAGGAGTAAATGCCGAGCTTGATTATTACCGTGATTTGTTAAGGGGTGGAGAACAGTGGTTAAAAGATTTTACTGAAGCAGAAAAAGAAAAAACGGGGATAACAAATTTAAAAGTCGATTATAACAGAGTTTTCGGATACTATATTGAGGTAACTAATTCGCATTCCCAAAAGGTTCCAGAAACGTATATAAGGAAACAAACGCTTGCCAATGCTGAAAGATATATAACTCCAGAGCTGAAAAGGCATGAAGATGAAGTACTTGCTTCACAATCAAAATCTGTTGAGTTGGAAAAGAAGTTATTTAATGATTTTAGGAGTTATTCAAAAGAGTATGTAGATATAATAAGGGAGCTTTCAGAGGCTGTAGCAAGTTTGGATTGCTTATTGTCTTTTTCTTCTGTTGCAGTAGAGAATAATTATACCAAGCCCGAAATTGATGAAAGTTTGGAGTTCTCCATAATAAACGGCAGACATCCTGTCGTAGAACGCTTGTTACCGCTGGGCGCTTACGTAAGTAATGATTTAGATTTGGTTGCAGATTCAGAAGTTAGAACTCAGTTAATGATATTAACCGGTCCTAATATGGCAGGTAAATCAACTTATATGAGACAAAATGCTTTAATTGTTATTTTGGCACAGATAGGTTCGTATGTGCCTGCTGATTATGCAAAGATAGGTATAGTAGATAAAGTGTTCACAAGAGTCGGGGCAAGTGATGATTTAAGTCTTGGCCGTTCAACCTTTATGGTAGAGATGAGTGAAACAGCTTATATTTTGAATTTTGCAACAGAAAGAAGTTTTATCCTAATAGATGAGATAGGTCGTGGTACAAGTACTTATGATGGAGTAGCAATAGCTTGGGCTGTTGCAGAATATATTGCACAAAAAATAAAAGCACGTTGTATATTTGCAACTCACTATCATGAGTTAAATGTAATGACAAATAATTACCCTCAGATAAAGAATTATCGTGTTACAGTAGAAGAACAAAACGGTGAAATTGAGTTTTTAAGAAAGATAGTTCAAGGCGGAGCAAGCAGAAGTTACGGGATTCAGGTAGCAAAAATGGCAGGGCTTCCAAATCCTGTTATAAAACGCTCTGAAGATTTAATGACCAGAATGCAACGAGATATGGCGAAGAATTTGTCAACGAAGAAGAAATCGCTTGAGGTTGCAGGAGTTGAGCCGCAATTATCATTGTTTGGGATCGCTGAATAATAAAAGAACCGTCGGAGAGGATTATTATGTTTGATTTTATAAAGGGAGTGTTAGAAGATAAGCGTAGAACCGAAAAAGGGACTTTTATTACTATAGAAAATAACGGTATTGGGTATAAGTTTGAAATTACATCGAGGGATTATTCAGTTTTACCTGAAAAGAATACGGAAATGAAGGTTTATTCAGCCCTAATTCATAGAGAAGATACGATGTATTTGTGCGGATTTACCAATAGAGAAACGAGAGATATATTTTTGATTTTAACATCAGTATCGGGTGTAGGTACAAAGATGGGACTTACTCTACTTGGTGAATTTGATTTGTACGAATTAATATCCTTAGTTCAAGCTCAAAACTACAAAGAATTGACAAGAGCAAAGGGTGTAGGACCGAAGTTAGCACAAAAGATAATATTAGAACTTAAAGATAAGTTGATGAAAGTTAATATATCAGAGCAAGCAACTATCTGTCCTCAAGTCCCTGATGAGTATAGTGAGGCCATTTCAATACTTCAGTCTTTAGGATATGACGATAATGAAATAAAAGATGCATTTGCAAAAGTCGTGATAAAAACAGGTGAAACCCAAGAAGAAGTACTTCGTTCAGTTTTGACAGTTTTATCATTGTAAATTTTCGTTAAGTTTTTCGTAAATAAAGGCAAAAAATAACCTTCATTAATTTTAAAGATAGTGAAGGTGTGAAAGTATGATAAGATTTAATCCATTTAAACAAATTCCCAAAGTGAATTTTACCTCACAAAATCCAATGCAGAGATATGGTTTTGGCGAAAAACAGGATAAAGATAATTTCCAGTTGTCTGTCGGATATATAAATGACGGGCATGGTCAGACAAATAACGAATTGAGAATTCTAAGCGGTATAGAAGGTGATATAAGACTTTCAGGCGGCGATGATCAGATAGGGAATGAGAAAAATCATAATTCAAATGCTGCAACAATACTATTTTTACAATTTGCAAAGATAGTAGCACGTGCAATGGGCAACCATGAAATGGATACAATGACAGATGATTTTTGTGACTTAAATAGAAATCATTCAACAAGTACTCTTGCAATAAACTTTAGAGAAAAAACAACTCGTCCTGATAAGACTGATTTAAATGATGTACTAAAATCTTCAATGGTGACGGAAGTAAAAGGTGAGAAAATAGGATTAATTGGAGCATGTCCAAATGATATATTTGAAAGAGTAACAAATCCTGATTATATAAAAGATTGTGAAGTAGATAATTATTATGTAACACTTCAAAAAATAAAATCCGAAGTTGAAAAAATGGAGAAAGAAGGAATAAATAAAATATTTTTACTTTCGCATTTAGGGCATAACAAAAATAAAGATATAGCCGAAAAAATAGATGGTATAGACGTAATAATAGGCGGGCATACTCACGAACTAATAAAAGATATAAAAGAAGGCGATAACTTGATATATTCGCCGTCAGGCAAACCTGTAATAATAACGCAGGCAGGAAAAGACGGTCATTACTTTGGACTTTTAAACCTTGAGTTTGATAAAGATGGGGTAATAAAACGTGCACAGAATAATATTCATAAAACACATAATTATCCAAAGAGTTATGTACACGAATACATATTTAACCAAGTTTTAGGTCCAGCAGAAGTAGTAGGTGAGGTAAGTGAAGTAATTCCACCGCCAGAAAATATTTATATTTCAGAAAACCCTCATGCTAATTTTGTTTGTGACGCAATAAAAGAAATAACAGGTGCTGATATAGGCTTATGGAACAATTCGGGCATAAGAAATTATTTCCATGTTGGTAAAATAAATAATCGAGAAGTTAAAGATATTGCACCATTTTCAGATGATATGACAGTAGTACCTGTAACAGAAAAAGAATTGGTAGATGCTTTTAAGCTAGTAACAAAGCGAACATTATCTAGAGCAAGTAATAAGCCGGGATTATATGCTGTTTCAGGCTTAACATATACTGTAAGCAAGAGTAAAAAAGAATTAGTTGCAATGAACTTTATAGATAAAAATGGAAATGTAATACCTATTGATATAGATAATCCAGATCCAAATAAGGTTTATAAAGTTGCGGCAGATGAATTTATAACCATGGGCGGTGATGATATTCCTATGTTGGATAAGATAAATCAAGCGTACAAAATTTATCCCTATGATAAAGATATAATGGTTTGTCAGTATTTAAAAGATAAGAAAGAACCTGTAAAAATCAATCAAACAGGGCGTTTGACGATTGTTGATTAATTTGTCTTTAAGCCGTATGTAACAAAACTTAACATATCTGTAATAAAAAAGCAATTTTAAAGAAGTAAAAAACTTTATATAAGTGTAGGTTAATAAAGGTTAGTACAGGTAGGTTAGAAAAATGTTTTTGCTATTGTATAGACAGATGTCTTTATTAAGACAACGAAATAGCTTAACGAAGCAGTTGCTGGATGAAAAGCAAAAGCTGTATGATATCCAGTCATATGCAGCAACACTTGGACAAGGCAGATTGACACCGGCGTCAATCGCATCACTACCTGGTTCGGTATTTTCAGATGGTTTTAGGTTTATGAATATGAGCAATCAGATTGCGTTGCAGTCAGCTCAGCAGAAGTTTAGTATATTTGACCAATCAGGCATGATGCCTAAAGGCGGTACTCCTGCACAACAAATGCAAATGAGACGATATTACTTTAATTGTTTTGCAGAGCAGGCATTCCAACAAATAAGAAAAGCAAAAGAATTAGAATTGAATAAAGCAGAAAAAGAAATAGATATAAGAACAGCAAGAATAGAACAACGATTAAAGGCTGTAGAAGCAGAATTACAAAGCGTTGAAGGTGCTGTAGAACAACGATCACAAGATGCACCTAAATATGCATAATAAGTGTGTAGAATGATGAATGTGTAGTATACCTTTATTAAAAATGCTCTTTTGTATTAAACAAAAGAGCTTTATTTTTAAATTTAGATATAAACAAATTACTTTTTAGCATTAATAAGTATAGCGTTGGTTTTAAGAGAAATTTCTTTGCCTGTAAGAAAGTTTTCAATATCTCTTATATATTTATTAACAACACTTTCAGGGAAGTACATCAAGAATCTTTCTTTAGTACATTTTGTAGTTGGGGAAGGTGGTGTTGTAAACCATTTTTGAACCATATCTCTTTGTACTACATATTTAGATTTAACAACTTGAAGATTAACTTCAGGATTCTCAAACCCGGCTTCTTCAAGATTTTTCTTAATAGATTTTTCATCGAAGTTAAATAGTGGGTCAAGCGGGTCTTTAGAAAATTCTTCTTCAGCAGCTTTAAATTCGTCATATCTATCAATGAATGAAGGGTGTAAAATTTCCCAATATTTAGTATTAGAGCGAATAACCGGCTCAAAAGCACAGAATCTTCCGCCGTGTCTAAGAACTCTGTAGATTTCATTAATAGCAGCTTGTTTATCAACGATATGTACAAGAACGGAGCGCATAAGAGCTTTTGTTACAGTGCATTCATTAAGAGCAAGATGTTCACACTCACTGAGTAAAAACTCATAGCCTTCAGTAACTCCGTTTTTCTCTAAGAATTCTTTACAACTATCAAGACAATCTTGAAACTTATCAGAAAAAATAACTTTTCCTTGGCATTTTTGCATTTCAAGGGCTTTCATTCCAAGGAGTCCTGTTCCTGTCCCAATATCAAGGATTACATCATTTTGAGAGATTTCTGCATACGTTAGAATAACATCTCTAACAGCTTCAAGCCATTTCATATTTTGAGCTTTCATCTCATCAGTTAAAGCTGAAAATCTTGTTTCATTTAGCCATTGTGACCAGTTTTGACAAATTCCGTTCATTATTAATTCCTCTTTAAAGTTACAGGTGGTGGTTGTATATATAGCGGTTTAAGACATTGCCATATATCTTTTTCATCAGGTGTTTTTCCTGAGATTATTTCAAATAGAGTTTCTCCAAGCGGAAAATTTTTCTCTTGATAAGATAATACATTATTTCCGATATTTTTGTATCGTTCAAATAAAGTGTTATCTGTAATAATATTACGATTAGATGCAATTTTATCGATATCATCAAGTAATAGTGCACCTTGAATTTTATTATTATCCCATAGATATCCCATATTTTTTCTTGCATCAAGTATTACAATAGGATTATCGAGTTTAGATGCTTTAGCCAAAATTTCAAGAGAAGAAATTCCAAGAACTTTAGCGTTTGTTTCCTGTGCCATAACTCTTGCAACTGTAACACCTGCTCTAATTCCCGTAAAACTTCCCGGACCAATATTTACTCCGATCAATTTTATATCTTTAGGTGTTTTATTATTCTTTTTTAAAATATTTGCTATTTCTGAAATTAAATACGCGGAATGATAATTTTTATCATCTGATTTAATTTCTTTTGATTCTAAAATTTTACCATTATCACCAAGCACTATGTATGTTTTATCAAGGCTGGTATCAAAACTAAGCGTTAACACAATTCAACTCCTCAATAATATTTTTATAGGTCTCACCTTTGCAGGAAAATTCGTATATTCTTGCATCGTTATCGTCATATGTAACATTTATTTCAATTCTGTCAAATGGAAGTGCTCCTGAATCAAATTCTGCCCATTCAACAAGTGTAATTTTTTTACCAGAGGTGTATTCCCTAAGTTCATCTTCTATAGTAGAAATTCCGGCAGATTCCAGCCTGTATAAATCGAAATGGTACATAGGAAGTTTAGCACTATGATATTCATTTAGAATTACAAAACTTGGGCTTGTAACTCTTTCTGTAACACCTATTGCTTCTGCAAGTTTTTTAACAAAAGCAGTTTTTCCTGCGCCAATTTCTCCGTATAAGCAGATAAAAGCTCCGTTTTTAATAAATTTTGAAAATTCTTTTGCAAGTTTCGCTGTATCTTCAAGTGTATTACAAATTCTTTTATATTTTGTCATTTATTTCAACCCTATTCCTTCCGTTTTTCTTCGCTTTATATAGTGCTTCATCTGCTTTAATATATAATTCTTCAGGCTTAGAACCTTTAGAATATTGAGCAACCCCAATACTAACAGTTACTTTAAGATTTTGAACTTTTTCATCAATTTCAACAGGTACTTCGTGTTCTTCAACTCCTTGTCTAACACGTTCTGCAACTTGTTTTGCCTGTTCTAAATCAGTAAAAGGAAGCAGTGCGCAAATCTCTTCTCCGCCATATCTTGCGGGAATGTCTGATTCTCTTAAAGTTTGTTTAACAGTATTAGCAACTTCTTTTAATACCAAATCGCCAATAGCGTGTCCGTAAGTGTCATTAAAGTTTTTAAAGAAGTCAATATCCATCATAATAACAGAAAGCGGATGACCTTGACGTTCAGCTTGTGAAGTCTCCTGTTTAAGTCTTGTTTCAAGTTGTCTGCGGTTGTTTAAGCCTGTTAGAGCATCCAGTGTTGCATATTGAAGAACTTCAGAATATGAATTCGCTCTTGATATTGTAATTGAGGCTTGTCTTGTAAGTTGTTCAAGATAATCAATTTCTTTAGGCTTAAGTCTTTCAGACAGGCTTTTTGCAATAATACATCCAAGTAAGTTGTTTTCTGTTGTCATTGCAAAAGCTCCAAGTTTGCCGTCATCAGATAATAAATATGTTGACTCACTGTCCAGTTGAAGCATAAGAGCTTTTGCACGTTCGTCATTACAAGATTTTGGCCAAAATAGTTCGAATTTATCATTATTTCTTAAAAAGATATAGATTAAGTGATCTTCTATGAACCGGTCTAGCATTTCTCCGATTAGAGGAATTATGTAGGTCAATTCATATTGGGTTTCAATAATTTTCGCAATACTTTTCATTGAATCGTAAAATTCGACATTTGTGTGCATTTTTTCATCAAGTACCGTATTTTGAATTTTTAGAGCAATAATAGATGAAAAAATTTTCATTACATGTAAAAATGATAGTTGAACAGCGGTTTCCGAGTTGAAAACAATTTCTATTAATCCGCAAATATCATCACCTTTGTAAATAGGAAAAGCCAGACTTTTAAGTTTGATAGTTATTTCTTCAATATTTTGAGGAAGTTTGTACGCTTTGCCATTTATAATAAAATCATTGAACCAGAACTCATCAATTGTGTTATTGTATTTTACCGCAATTTCATCTTCAAAGATTTCTTGAATTGGCTTCATTTCTTTGTAGCAATCACGAAGAACTTTTGTATTGTTATCGAGTAAAAAGATATTTAGCGTTTCAAGTTCGCCAAAATCTTTAAAGTTTTCTTTTATAAATTGCTCTGTTTCGCCGAAAGGCTTGTCAGTATTAACTATTTGAGTGATATTTTCTAAGAAGTTTATATATTTAATCATTTTCATTCTCCGTGAAAATTATATCAGCGGAACATTTTTTGAAATTATTAAGAATAATTTTATCAAGTTCCTCTGTTGGTACCAATTTCCCGCCAACGTAGGTATAACTGTAGGAGTACATTGGTTCATCGGTTAAGTGCTCAATAGTATTTTGTTCGTTATAAATTAAAATTCTGGTTGCTTCATTAAGCAAATTGAACACATAAAGTGCTTGATTAGTAGCATTTGGATCTTCAGAAATAATAAGAGCCGCTTTTTGGAACTCATCTAAGGATTCTTTATAATGGTGAAGCTGTCTTAATAAAACAGCAAGGTTGTAGTGAGCTTCAAAGCTCATTGGAGAGTATTCAATAGCCTTACAGTAGTTGATGGCGGCATTAGTGTATTCGCCGTTAACGTGATATGCAAGCCCCATATTATAGCTGTTTGCGTAATCTTTTTTCAAGTATTTTTGTGCCTTTTTGTAAGATTCAATAGCTTTTTCAACAAATTCTCCTGCCAGATACCTTTTTTCATCAGGGAGATAAATTGATTTAAGTCTATAAGCTAAACCTCTGTTATAATAGGCAACACCTATATTTTCTTTAGTACTTTTTTTGTTGTTGTAAATTTTAGGGATATAAAGAGTTCTGTATTTATTTTTAATGATTTCATCATATTGTTCTATTGCTGAATCAAAGTCCCCAAGGTCTTCAGAATAAACAATTCCAAGATTCATTCTTGCAAGAATGTATTTGGGGTTATTTTTTATGGCTTGTTCATAGGCATCAATTGCCGCAAAGTAGTCTTCATGGACTGCATAGATGTTTCCGAGGTTAAACCATGCCTCATAATGCTCAGGGTATAGTTCCAATCCTTTTTTATAATAATAGATAGTTTTTTTCATATTATTTTTAAAGTATGCTTTATCACCTTTGTAGATGTAGTAGACTCCTTGAGCGTGGTGAAACTGTTTTACTATAAAATCCCAGCCAAAGAAGCATGCTAAAGCAACAGCAATTAATAATATGATTGTTAACAAAAATCTAAAGAAACGTTTCATAAGTATTATTATAGCAGAAGAAGACAGATTGGTTAAGGTTGGTTTATTTAGAAATTATTACAGGGAGAAACGCCCCAGAAAAGTTTTTCTCTTAGAACGTTGTAGAAATTATTATCTTCAAGGAATGCTAATTTGGCTTTATAGTTTGCCTTTTGAATATTAATATTATCAGCATTAAAACTCAGGTCTGTACCGTCAGCCGCAACAGATAAAATGCATTCTGAAGATGAAACAGATAGCTTTTCATAATCAGGAATAACTAGCGGTCTGGCTGTTAGCGTGTGAGGACAAATTGGTACAATAACAAAAGCACCCATTTGAGGAGCAAGTATTGGGCCTCCTGCTGATAGACAATATGCTGTAGAGCCTGTTGGGGTAGATATGATTAATCCATCGGATATATATTCGCAAACAGGTGTATTGTTAATTTTTAAGGTGAATTTGGTGGTTCTTGTGTTCTGTGAACCCTTTATAACAAAGTCATTTAGAGCAGTATAACCGTTACATTCCAGTATGATTCTTTCGTCTGTTTTAAAATTTTTATTAAGTACATTTTTAACAATATTTGTAAACATAGACAAATTAGCTTGTGATAAGAATCCAAGCCTACCAAGATTAACACCCATTACAGGAATGTCTTGTTTTGCATAGTATTTTGCTACATTAAGAATCGTGCCATCTCCGCCTATTGCAAATACAAAATCAAAATTTTCATTAAGGTTTTCAGAATCAAGTATTAAATAATCAGCATTACAACTTTTGAGAGAAGTATCTAAAATATGAATAATTTCTTGAGTATTATTGATGTATTTATTGTAAACAGCACCGATTTTCATATAGAGCTAATCCTATCTTTTAGAATGTTATAAGCACGCCAACAATAGCAGCAGACATATAGCAGGTAAGAGTACCACAAATGAGAGCTCTAAGAGCAAGTCTAGCTAAATTCTTTCTTTGGTTAGGAGCAAGTTCTCCGATACCACCGATTTGAATAGCTATAGATCCGAAGTTCCCAAAGCTGCATAGTGCAAAACTTGCCAACATAAAACTTTTTGGTGATAGTGTATTTGCAATATGTGTAAGGTCAACAAACGCAACCATTTCATTAAGTACAATTTTTGTACCCATTAGTGCGCCAACGCTTGCTGCTTCATTAATAGGTGTACCAATAATCCAAGCAAATACAGCGAAGATTTTACCTAAAATCATATTTAATGACAAGTGTTGGAAATCAAATCCAAGAACAGGAGCGCTAAGGTGGAAAATTTTATAAATAAATAGTCCAATTCCGCCAAGAATATAATCAATCATAGCAACAAGAGCAACTAGGGCAAGAATCATAGCAGTAACACTTATTGCAACCTTCATACCTTCAGAAGCGCCGCTTGAAATAGCATCAAATACATTGATGTGAGTTTTTCTTTTGCTAATTCTTATGGCATCCTTTGTAACAGGGTTTCCTGTTTCAGGATAAACTATTTTAGAAATAATCATAGCCCCTGGAGCAGCCATAAGAGAAGAGGCAAGAATGTATGTTGCCGGTATTCCCATTCCAATGTATATAGGCATCATTGCACCTGAGATACATGCCATACTTCCAGCCATTGAGGCAAGCATTTCTGAACGTGTAAGTTTTTCTAAATATGGTTTAATCATTATTTGTGCAACGATTTGTCCGACAAAAGAGTTTGCAACTGCACAAAGTGCTTCGGCACCTGAGACTTCCATCGCTTTGTTCATTGCTTTACCTAAGAATGAAACTACACGTTGCATTATATTGTAGTAATACAAGATATTTACTAACATCATCATAAAGATGTTTGATGCGATAAGCTGCAGTGCGAAAATCCTGTTTTTACTGCCAAACAAATTATCAAATAATTCAGTATCCATAAGTCCGCCAAAAACAAAATGGCCGCCAATGTATGCAAACTCAAGGATTTTTTGAATGCAATGTCCTATGAACATAAACATTTGTTGACCAATGGGGACTTTAAAGATGAAAACTGCTAGAAGTATTTGTAATATAAAGCCTGTAACAATAGTTTTGTAATTGATTGCTTTTCTATTATTAGATAAAGCAAAAGCAATAGTAAAAATTACAATTATACCAAAAATTCCAAAAAATCTTTCCATAGCACCGCCTTTTTATGTATGTGTATTAGTTTATCATGAACAAATCCAAATATAACTCTATAAAATTGATAATTAATGGGTTAATCGGTAAATAAAAGAAATATTGGGATTTACAAATCTTAATTAAAACGAAGAAAAATGTTACAAAAATGTATAAAGTGGCATATAATTAATATATATGTATATCGTCAAAAATTTAAAAGATTATAAGCTGTCGGAAAAACAGAAAGTTTTTGCCGGATATTTAAAGAATCGTGTAGATTCATATATTTGTTGTGAGAAAATAACAAATAGGGCAGCAATGCGGAAATATTTATCCCGAGATAATGATTTTGTAATATATTCAACGGCAGTCGCTGATCCTGCATTATTGGTTCCAAGGTATAAAGCAGGATAAAGTAATACATAATATTGCGCAGCCCATAAAAATTATGATATAATCCACATAGCTATGTTTAATAAAGAGAAAGTTTTAGAAACAATAGATATGATAAGGCTTCACAACTTTGATATAAGGACAGTGACGCTTGCTGTTAGTCTGCGTGATTGTATAAGTGAAGATATAAATAGGGTATGTGATAAAATAGCGTATAAATTAACATCTTACGCAGAGAACTTAGTAAATTATGCATCGATAATAGAGGATAATTATTCTTTACCTATAGTGAATAAGCGAATATCAGTAACTCCAGTATCAATATTAGGTGAGAGTGCAATAGAAAAAGATTATATCAAAATAGCTAAGACATTGGATAAAGTAGCCGAGGATTTAAATATAGACTTTATAGGCGGTTATTCGGCTTTGGTGGAAAAGGGTGCAACATCCGGAGATAGGGCTTTAATAGAGTCAATTCCTGAGGCACTGAGCATTACCTCAAGAGTCTGTTCATCAGTAAATGTTGCGTCTTCAAAAGCCGGAATCAATATGGATGCAATTCTAGATGTAAGTGATGTAATAAAACAAGCAGCAGAATTAACAGCAGATAAAGATGGTTTAGGGGCAGCAAAGTTTGTTTGTTTTTGCAATTCCGTAAGTGATAATCCATTTATGGCAGGAGCATATTGCGGCTATGGAGAACCGGAGTGTGCACTAAATGTTGGAGTGTCAGGACCTGGGGTTGTAAAAAATGCGGTAGCGCAATTGCCTAAAGATGCTAGTTTATCAGAATTGGCTGTAAGAATAAAAAATACCGCATATAAGATTACAACAGCCGGAGAATTAGTAGGTAGAGAATTAGCACAAATGCTTGGTGTGCCTTTCGGAGTTTTGGATTTATCATTGGCACCAACACCAAAAGTTGGTGATAGTGTCGCCGAAATATTCCAAGCAATGGGATTGGAACATGTTGGGGCTCATGGGACTACGGCAGCTTTGGCAATGTTAAACGATGCCGTTAAAAAAGGTGGAATAATGGCTAGTTCCAATGTTGGAGGTTTGTCTGGCGCGTTTATTCCTGTTTCAGAGGATGCAGGTATGATTGAGGCGGCTCAAAATGGATTTTTAACATTTGATAAATTGGAAGCAATGACTTCTGTTTGTTCTGTTGGGCTTGATATGATAGCAATTCCGGGTGATACTCCGGCTACAACAATAGCTGGCATGATTGCTGATGAAATGGCTATTGGTATGATTAATAAAAAAACGACAGCTGTAAGAGTAATACCTGTTCCAAATAAAAAGGTTGGTGATAAGGCTGTTTTTGGTGGTTTGCTTGGTGAAGCACCAATAATGGATGTTGGTAGTTTAGATTCATCGATTTTTGTAGAGCGTGCTGGACATATTCCGTCGCCTATACATAGTTTAAATAATTAATTAGGAGATTTTATGGCAAGTTTTAGAGAATTAGAAAATAATTTAAAACAATTTTTAATTGATTCACAGTCCGATGCTCACAACATTAAAACAATGCAGGCGTCGCGATATAATAATATCAGAGTTTCTATGGATCCTAAAAAAATTAGAGAGGCTCATTTTACTATAAAAATGGGAATGTCCGAAGCTACTTTTGATTTAAAAACTTGCGAAAAAATAAGCGGCGGTTTAGGGTTCGAAGAACGTTTTATTCATCGCTGGTTTGAAAGAGTTGGGATTAAGGCTCGTCTAGAAGAATGTTGGGAAGTTGCTTTAACTACTATGTAGTTACATTTTGAAGTTATAATTAAAACAGCTTACAGAATGAAATGGCATAACTTCTTCCAGTGTTGGTTTTTCTGTTTTGCATTGAGTGGTACAATATTTACATCTTGGATTAAATCTGCAGCCAGGTATATTTTCAAAAATACTTGGCGGTGCACCTTCTATAGTATATAGTTTGTTTTTACTTTCGTTAGGCAGAGATTTTAAAAGAGCTTTAGAGTAAGGATGAGTAGGATGATTGAAGAATTCCCGATTAGGAGCATTTTCTACAACATTTCCTGCGTACATTACAGAAACCTCATCAGCGTATTGTCCTATCAAGTTTAAATCGTGAGTTATTATTAAGATACTTTTGTTGTATTCATTTTTAATCTCATCAAGTAGGGACATTATTTGTGCTTGAATAGTAACATCAAGTGCGGTGGTTGGTTCATCGGCTATAATCACTCCTGCATTTAGAGCTAACGCAGTTGATATTATTACTCTTTGCTTCATACCGCCTGACAGCTCGTGTGGGTATAAATTTAGTTTATTTTCAGCATCAGGTATTTTTACCATATCAAGTACATTTATTGCTTCTCTTTTTGCATCTTGTTTTGAAATATTTTTATGGCACAAAATGGCTTCTATAATTTGATTTCCGATAGTATATAGCGGGTTGAGTGAGGTCATCGGATCCTGAGGAATAAATGCTATTTTTGCACCTCTTATTTTTCTCATTTCTGATTCTTTTAGTGTTAGTAAATTTTGTTTTTCAAATATTATTTCCCCGCTTTTTATTACAGCATTTTTAGGTAAAAGCCTTAGAATACTTGTAGCAGTTAGAGTTTTTCCACAACCTGACTCTCCGACAATAGCATGCATTTGTCCGGGTTTTAATTTTAGTGAAACATCAAACAATGCGGGACGATACCCCTGTTCTGTTACAAAACCGATATTTAAGTTTTTAATTTCTATATTATTCATTGTTATCTATTATAAATTAATAATCGTTTAGTTTTATCCCTCTTTTAAGCGGTTTATATGTTTACATAATCTTGTTATTGTTTCAGACCATTCATCTTGATTTTTGTTTTGAAATACTGTTATAGAATTATACCAATTAGTAGGTTTTCCGTCTTCAATATCAAACCACCTGTACTCAGGGTATTTGTTAAATAGTCCTAAACATTTTTTACCAAGAGCACCTGCAAGGTTTAAGATTACATTATCTGTTGATATCACTAAATCCAGATTATTAATTAATTCTGCGGTGTTGTTAAAAGTTTTAAAATCTGTAGTCATATCAATCAATCTTGAATCGGGAAGAGGGTTTTCTGCATATTGTAGAGAGTAGTATTCTGTATCAGTAATATCAAATAGTGGTAGGAGTTCATTAAACTCAATATCACGAGCAGATTCCTTAGACTTCGTATTTCCATGCCAGCAGAGCCCTATTTTAAGTTTCTTATTAGGTTTTAAAGTTATTTGAGAGTTCGTTTTAAGCCAACCGTTTTTATATGGTAAATCACTTGGATTGATATCTAAGTATAAAGGCAAGTCAACGGGAGTCGTAAAGTAGTCATAACTAAGTTTACAGAGCTCAAAATTAGTTGAATACACTTCAGCTCCTAAGTTTGAGTTATTCATTAATTCAAATAATTCATCTTGTACAACAAAGTAAACTTTTTTAGCTTTTTTAGACAAGTCTTTAACGAACCTTGAATACATAATTGTATCCCCAAAACCTTGTTCACAGTGTACAAGAATGCTTTTACCTGTTAGATTTTCTCCCCTCCAGTATTTATTTTTATCAAGTACTGCCGGAATAATTGATTTATCGTCACCTTCTTTTTCAAAACGATGTTGTAAGTACTTGTACCCTTCTTTAAAATTCTTTTGGTTAACAAGGAAACATCCGTAGTAATAGTAGTCTGAATGATTCGGATTTAGGTTTAAGAGTTTTTTGTAGAGTTTTTCTACTTCTTTATATTCTCCAAGCCTAAAGAGTGTAAAAATAAGGTTTCTTATGTATAATCTTGTATTTTTCTTAAGGTTATGGGCGGCAAGGAAATATTGTTTTTGCTGCTCAAGTTTTTTATCTTTGTATACTAGGGAATACAAGTGCCCTAAGATATTATAGACTTCATCATCTTTTTTGAATAATGAAATAAATCGTTCAAAGTATTCAATAGAAGTTTTGTAATCTTGTAATTTGTTAAGATAAATTTTACCGATATCTTTGATAGCAAAAAGCTTATTATCGGAACTTGTTTCATACAGATTAAAAAATTCTTTAGCTGCATCTAACTGATTGAGTTCGATTAAGCAGAGTCCTATGTTTCTATATTCTTCAGGAGTTAGCGGGCTTAATTTAAACGCATCAAGATATTGAAGTACGGCATTATTGTATTTATTGTTTTCAAAATCAATTTTGGCATGCCCTCTAACGAGGTTTGAGTAATTTTTTTCAATCTCTTTTGTGTCAATTAGCGAGCGTTTCATGATTTCGTTATACAGTTCAATCGTGTTTTTCTTGTTATCACTAAGCGCTAAGCCAATAGCAATACCTATGTTAATCCCTTGAATAATGTCTTTGATATTTCTCATACTAAAATTATATTCGAGTTAATGTTTTTATTCAAAATGTAAACATATTTTTATAAATATCAAACTCATGATATACTGTTAAATGTTTAGGAGGTATATTTTGAGAGCAGAAGAATATTACAAACAAGGTTATTCTTGTTCTGAGAGTATAGTAAAAGAAGGCATTGATAATGGTTATTGTAGAGAGGAAGTATTACCAGTAGCGACATCGTTTTGTGCGGGAATGAGTTCAGGTTGTTTATGTGGAGCGGTAGCTGGTTCACAAATAGTGATTGGTTCAATATATGGCAGAAGCAATGCAAAAGAAAATAGTCAGATAGCAAAAGATAAAGCAAGAGAGTTTGTGAGTTTATTTAAAGATAAATATAAATTTACCTGTTGTAAAACTTTATGTAAGGGTCTTGAAGGAGAAGCAAGGCGAGCACATTGTTCAGAAATGGTTCATTTTTGTTCTCGCTTGTTAGATAAAGTATTGGATTTAAAAGCGGGAGTAAATGGATAGACGAGTAGAGGGCAAGAAACGAATATTATTTGTAGGCATACCGGATATGGCGTATGTTGGTTTAGACGGTTTGCTTATGTCAGGAATCAATGTTGTTGGGGTAATAGGTCCTAAAAAACGTCATCCGATGTATTACAATTTTAAGCGTTTTGTTGTTGCAAGAGCTTTAAATTTTATTGAATATGATGAGCTTGATGAGACCGAATTGATAGAGACTGTTAGGGGGCTGAATGTTGATTTGGCAGTAGTTTGTTCATTTAACTATAAGATACCAAAGGTTTTGTTAGAAGCGACAAAGGACGGATTTATAAATGTTCATCCATCGCTTTTACCTCTATACAGGGGCGGAAATCCCTATACTAATGTATTATTAAACGGTGAAACTGAAACAGGTGTAACCATTCATTTTATGGATGAAGGGTTTGATACGGGGGATATTATTATTCAAAAGAAATATCCAATTCATCCGAAATCTACGATGGGAACACTGTTTAATGAATTGAATATATTGGGCGTGGAGCTTTTATTGTTGGTTCTAAAAGAATATGAAAAACGCGAATTGCCAAGGAAAAAACAGCCGGCGGGTAATTTTGTAAAGGGAAATACCTTATCAGAAGAAGCCTTGTATATAGACTATACCAAAACAGCTGAAGAGATAGAAAAATTCGTAAGAGCATTGAATCCTTTTATTCTTGCCTCAACGATGTTTCGTGGTAACTTAATGAAAATAAGTAAGGTAGAAGTAGCAAGTGATACCTTATGTATGCCGCATCCACCGGGGTGTGTTTCAAAGATAGAGGATAACAAGTTCTTTATTGCGACATCCAAAGGTTTGATTGTTCCGACAGTATTGCAGTTTGGTAATTTCTTTATTGGAGATGCTGCTGATTTTATCAGAATAGTAAATCCAAAGATAGGAGAAGAATTCAAATAATGGATAGATTATACTTTTTAACGGCAGGCATGCCTTTAAGAACAGGAACAAAAGGCTATGACAGAGCTTTTGAGATATTAGATGAAATGAATTTGGACGGATTGGAATTAGAATTTGTCCGAGGAGTTAGAATAAGTGACAAGAGCCGTGAAGCTGTAAGCAGGACTAAAAAGATAATAACTGCACACGCCCCCTTTTATGTTAATTTGAACGCAGTAGAGCCTGAAAAAGTTGAAGCTAGTGTTCAGCGAATAATAGAAACAGCAGAAGTTACAAATGCATTAGGCGGTTACAGTATAACCTTCCATGCCGGGTATTATTTGGGACAAGATAAAGAAGAGGTTTATTCAAAAATTTCATCCCAGATAAAGATAATAACAGATGCCCTTTCAAAAAACGGAAATAAAATTTTTGTACGTCCCGAGACTACAGGCAAAGCAACTCAGTGGGGCGATGTTGATGAGATTATCAGATTATCAAAGGAGTATGAAACGGTGTATCCTTGTGTGGATTTTTCGCATTTGCATGCAAGGTATGCAGGAATTATGAATACTTATGACGAATTCTGTTCTGTGTTTGAAAAAATTGGCAAAGAGTTAGGTGATTTTGCATTGAATAATTTTCATGCACATATTGCAGGTATTGAATATACACAGAAAGGTGAAAAGCAGCATTTGAATTTAGAAGAATCAGATATGAACTATAAAGATTTGTTGAAAGCGTTTAAGGCTTTTGAAGTAAAGGGTGCTGTTGTTTGTGAAAGTCCTAATATCGAAGATGATTGTAAACTATTAAAGGATTATTACTTGAGTTTGTAATAATCCCTTAATTCTAAATTTATTAATTTGAAAATTAAAGCATGTGGGCTCTAAGGTATTCACCTGATTTAGGACTTAGGTAAGCGGGAGCGATATCGAAAACAGTTTTGCAGCCGAAATTACCTTCCATATTTAACTTGAAAGCTGCTCTAGCGTAGGCGACGAGAACGCTTGAAGTAAATTCCGGATTTGAATCAAGTTTTAGACTGTATTCAATTAAATGATTATGTTCTTTGTTAATCCCAGTTTTCCCAGTTCTCAAAACAAATCCGCCATGAGGAATTTCGCTATGATTTTGGGTTAATTCTTCTTGAGAAATGAAATGAACGGTTGTATCATATTCATCGAAGTAATTAGGCATAGTCTTGATTTCGTGTTCAACTTTATTTGGGTCAGCCCCTTCTTTAAGTACTACAAAACATTCTCTTGTATGTTTTTGTCTAGTAGTTAGTTCAGGGTTTTCACCGTTTCTAACTTTTTCTAAAGCAGATTCAACGGGGATTGTGTATTGTTTAGCATCTGCAACCCCTTCAATTCGTCTTATTGCATCTGAGTGACCTTGACTTACACCTTTACCCCAGAAGGTGTAATCTTTGCCGTCAGGAAGAATTGCATTAGCATACATTCTGTTAAGAGAGAACATTCCTGGATCCCAACCAACAGAAATAATAGCTGTTTTATTACCTTTAATAGCAGCATTATTAACATTGTTAAAATGTTCGGGAATTTTTGCGTGAGTATCAAAGCTGTCTATGACATTGAAGAATTCAGCATATTTTGGAGTTTGTTCAGGAAGGTCTGTTGCTGAACCTCCGCAGATAATAAGTACATCTATTTTATCTTTCCAGTCAAGAATATCTTTGATATTAATAACGGGTATATTTTGTGATTGTATTTTAAGCTCTGAAGGTTTTCTCCTTGTAAAAACAGCAACAAGTTCAGTGTCTGGATTTTGCTTAATAGCTGATTCGACACCCCTGCCAAGGTTCCCGTAACCCAAAATACCAAGTCTTATACCCATAAATGTTTCTCCTTATATTTTATATTCTTTTGAATAGTATCAAATTTTATTAAAAAATACAACAATTTTATTAAAAAACTAATTATTAGCACGTAACTATGAACTTATATCTTAGCCCTGAATAGACTTCCTGCAAATTTTACTTTACCTGATAAAAACGCGGAAATGAGAATTCTTAAGTTTGATTTCCTAACCTACCAACATAGCAAAAAAAAAGGGAGGCTGAAGGAGAAGCCTCCGAGATAAACCATCGAGAGAGTAAAATATCCGTTTTTGTGCTATGTTGAAGGGTTTTGAGAAAAATTTTTTCTCAAAACCTTGGGTACGGTTTCAAGTCCGGTTGTGCGTTATCTCACGTACAACCGGACTTTCACACACCTAAGGTCGGATTTGAAAAATCTCAAAAATTCATCAATTTTTGGATTTTTCTTCATCCTCGTTCGGAAGTTTTTATTCCCCAAACGCCCAGCTGAACTTCTTAGGCTGTGTTTGGGAGTTATCTTCATCGGGGAGGGTTATAGACTT
>CALUUI010000004.1 GCA_944323925.1 Candidatus Gastranaerophilales bacterium | reverse complement strand
AATGATGTAGTTCTACCTAGAATGAGTGTAAAACCTTACGTAGAATACGGAGTTGGTGTACAACGTACTTGGGCGGATAAGTTCACAGCCTTCTTCCAAGCTATGATTAGAAACGGCGGAAGAACAGGTGTTGCTCTAACTGGAGGCTTCAGATGGACAGTCGGTGAAGATGAGCCAATTGATTCTGTTGAACTCAACACTCCTTCTGTAAACTATAAAGCGTCTAAAAACAAATCTCAATACAAACGTAACGTCGAGGAAATACAGGTTAAGTCTATAACCCTCCCCGATGAAGATAACTCCCAAACACAGGCTAAGAAGTTCAGCTGGGCGTTTGGGGAATAAAAACTTCCGAACGAGGATGAAGAAAAATCCAAAAATTGATGAATTTTTGAGATTTTTCAAATCCGACCTTAGGTGTGTGAAAGTCCGGTTGTACGTGAGATAACGCACAACCGGACTTGAAACCGTACCCAAGGTTTTGAGAAAAAATTTTTCTCAAAACCCTTCAACATAGCACAAAAACGGATATTTTACTCTCTCGATGGTTTATCTCGGAGGCTTCTCCTTCAGCCTCCCTTTTTTTTGCTCTATTAGTAGGTGAGAAAGGGAGTAAAAATAAACAAAAATAAAATACCTATAACAAACCAAATAATCCAAAAACTAAAAACATTGTTACAACAAATAATAAAAATATAGCGTAAAATAGAATTAATACTCTTGAATACTTCTTAAAAAGATTAACTTTATAGAAAAACGAAACCACGGCAATGACAAAGTTTACAATAACCAATAACGATAAAAGAAGTAACAATATCTTTAATACCATAAACCTACCTTTCTCTATTATTTTCCAACAATAGAAATAACATATATATTATTCAAATACTTGTTCGCAACTTCAATAATATCTGAAACCGTGACAGATTCAATTAACTCTAGATATTTTTTATCTCTATATAAATTTTTTCCGATTAACTCATCATAGGCACACATCATAGCCTTATCAGAATTTGTTTCAAGCCCGATAATATAAGCACCGGAAATTCTATCCTTCGCATCTCTCAATTCTTTTTCCGAGACAAATTCTTTTTTTAAACGTTCTACCTCTTCAAGAATTTTCTTTTTAGAAACCTCTACAGACTGAGGGTTTGTACCTATATAGGTCATAAACACACCTGACTTAACTTTTGGAGAATATGATGACCCCAACTGATAAGCTAACCCCTCTTGTTCCCTCAAATTTCTGAACATTCTTGAGCTCATTCCGGAGCCTAATATTGTATCAATGACCTCGAATACTGCATAATCCTTTTCTTCCTGAATACCATTTGTACGCCAGCCCATAACAATCCAAGAAGTTTTCAATTCAGGTTTGTGAACAGTATTTAACTTGTACTCTTTTAAAGGAGCGATACTAACATTAGAGTAATTGAATTCACCTTGTGAACTTTCCCTAAACATTACTCCGAATTTATCAGTTAAAAGAGGTTCATCAATCTTTCCGTTTACAGAGATAATTATGTTTTTGGGATTAAATGTTTTTTTATAAAAATCAAGAACATCATCTCTCGTAATTTTTGGTAATGATTTCTTTAGTACAAGATTAGACTGACCATAAACACTGTCTTTATAGATTAATGATTTTAATTCGTCTACCGCTAATACTACGGGTTCATCCTCTGATTGTTTAATCTTATTAAGTATTTCTGTACGCTTCTTTTCTAGTTCATAATCATCAAACTTAGGATTATTAATAACTTCATCCAAAATTTCTAATGCTAATTTTTCTTTTGATTTAGTTGTTAGTAAGCTGACTTTAAAATAGTCAGAAGCAGACGCAAAGTTTATTTTTATACCATTTTCATCTAACAATTTAGCAAGCTCTGTTGAGGTATATTTTTTAGAACCTTGTTTCATCAAACCTGCTGTAAGCATTGATGTCCCAGGGATTTTTTCTAGAAAATCTCCACCCTTTATTAATATTTCAATAGCCAAAATATCATTTGCATCATTTTGTGTTAAAAGTAATTTTGCCCCATTTCCCAAGTTATAAATCTTTAAATCATCTTTTTGTGATACCAAAACAGGAGATTTAACCGGCTGAACATTATTAATTTTAACTTCAGGAGAATCCTTTGGAAGCAAAATTGAGATAGCTGATTTATTTTCACTCAAATACTTATTAGCCACTTTCTTTACATCTTCAGCTGTTACCTTAGATATATTATCAAGATAATTCCTGTAATAATCAGGATTATCTGTTAGGGCAACCGTATAGCCTATTCCGGTTGCTATATTAGAAACAGATTCCCTTGAATAGTATGTATCCTTTTCAATAATACTTTTTCCTATATTAAGTTCTTTATCTGTTACACCATATTTTTTTATATGCTCAATCTCTGCCCATATAGCCTTTTCAACTTTCTCTAAATTATCCGGTGTAAACTTTGCCGATACATAAAATACTCCGTCATCTCGTAAAGATGAATTTGATGCACCAATAGAAAACGCCAACTGCTTATTTTCTTTAACCGACTGATAAAGTTTAGAACTTGAACCGTCTCCTAAGATTGTCGCTAAAACATCAAGAGGGTATGTATCCTCATCTGAAATAGGTACACCTCTAAAACCCATTAACATATATCCGGAATTTACATCTGATTTTTCCACATACGTTTTTTTCTGATTAAGAGGTTTTTCTCGCTTATATGATTTTTTATCTATTTTCCTTGGCTCAGAAACAAAGTTTCTGGAAATCTTCCTCAATACCTCATCGGTATTAACATCTCCTACTATAACCGTAACCATGTTAGACGGCGCATAATGAGTATTGTAATACTCTAAAATTTCTTCTCGTCGTATTGTTTCAATAACACTTGCCAATCCTATTACTTCTCGTTTATATGGATGCTCCGAGTAAAGTAAATTATTCAAATTTCTATAAAGAAGTCTGTCCGGATCATTTTCATTTTTTGAAATTTCTTCTAATACAACTTTTCGTTCTTTTTCAAGCTCTTTTCTTGGTATTTGAGGGTTAAGTAACATATCTGCATGCAACTCAAGCGCTAAATCAAAAAACTTTGAAGGAATAACTATATAATAATGAGTAAAATCTTTACTTGTTGCAGCATTTATAACCGCCCCTTTTGATTCAAGGATTTTGTCAAATTCTCCTGTAGGATGAGCCTTTGTACCTTTAAAGAAAAGATGCTCTAAGAAATGTGATACACCACTATTAGTATCATTTTCATCCACTGAACCCGTCTTAACCCAAGTATCTATAGTTACAATGGGATTATTATGTTCTTCTTGGATGACTACAGTCTGACCGTTATCCAACTTATGAACGGTATAATCTCCTGCAAAAACCGGATTGATTAATAATATTAACAGCAGAAGTATAAATAATTTCCTCATAATAAATCCCCCTCTTAAATATATTAATATAAATAAAAAGGAATTTCCATCTGCCTGAATGTATAAAACGAATTACGGACGTATCATAGCTATTACATAGGTATCATTAAGGTACTTATTTGCAACATCCATAACTTGTTGGGCTGTTACACCTTGAATACGTGAAATTAGAGTTTGCTGATAATCAAAGCCAAATCCTAATATTGCATAATGCGCTGAAAGATTTGCTTGCTGAGAATTTGTTTCAGATATAAACTGCTGTTTCCCGAAAATATTGTTCTTTGCAGACTCTAATTCAACTTCAGAAACAGGAATAGTTTTAATCTTATTAATTTCTTCCATAAATCCGTTTAAAGATACTTCAACATTCTTTGGTTCTGTGCCTATATAAATGTGGAATAATGCCCCCTTAGCAAAAGAGCGATAAGCACTTCTAACCGTATACGCTAAACCTTTTTTATCTCTTAATTCAAGGAACAGTCTTGATGATAAACCACTTGCCCCAAGTACTGTATTTAAAACAGATAATGCCGGATAATCAGGGCTTTCAATTGTCGGAACCAACCACCCTTGGATTATCTGTGCCTGCTGAGCGTCACTCTTATTTATTTCAACTAATTTTTGCTCAGCTAAAACAGGTGAAGGAATTAAAGTTTCTTCTATATCGCTATTCGGAATATCTGCAATTGTTCCATTAAGCAACGCTTTCAACTGCTCTATATCTATATCCCCTACTACAGAAATAACTTTTTTCCCATGATTAATAATATCATTGTAATATTCTATAACATTAGCCTGTGCGATTTTATCAATATTTTCAAGAATTTTAGTATATGTGTTTCCATACATATGACCGGAAAATATTGTTTTAATAAATTCGTCAGAAACTTTCGCCTTATTAGAATCCAATTCTGCGGAATACTCACCTTTTATCTTGATTACTTCCTTGTCAAATTCTTGGAATGTAGAATTTTTAACAACTTCATCCAATATTTCAAGAGCTAATTTAAAATCCTCATTAAGACAAACAAAACGAAAGCTAAGATAATCTTGCTTCATTTCAGTAGAAAACTCTATTGCATTCTCTTCTAAAATATTAGCTAATTGTTCAGAACTATAATTTTTAGTACCTTGTTGCAATAATCGGCAAATAAGAGTATATAATCCCGCAATAGGTTCATTTTTTGGAATAGCAATATTAAAAGTTAAAGCTACTCTCGGGGTGTCTAAATTTCTTCTAAAGCCTACTGATATGCCGTTTTTTAATACAAATTCATCCATAAAGAGATTATGGCACAAATTTATAAATATATCAACAAGAAATAACACGCAATGTAATAATTATTTCTAAGCAACACTTGAGAACAAGTGAGAGTATGCCGACTGCATATTAGAATATAGAAGTTCCATATTAGAGAACTTTCTTTCAAGCATTGACTTATAGAAATCGACTTGAGCTTCCGCCTTAGCTATTTTAGAATCGTAGCTATTGATTTCTCTGTTTAGTGCATTAGTCTTAGTAGAGAAATACCCTGAAGTAGAAAGCATATTTTCAATAAGCGTTTCAACTCTTGTAAAGATACCCGGATTATCAACTGTACCTACAAGAAGGAGCTTAACATCATTTTCTGACTCATCAAGTGCTTTGGTGAATTTTTCAGGATCCAGATATAATGAATAAATATCAGCCGTCAAAGCAGTACTTGCAGATTCTGTAGAAATACCTACGGCAGCAAGGTTTCTGAACTTAGTAGTTCCGTTAGTACCTTTAGAAGTCAAGATAGAAGTAATTTGGTTTTTCAAACCGCTTAATGCCGTATCTCCGTGCAAATCACCTGAAACAGATAAAGCAGAGGTTAATTCAGCAATAAGAGTATTGTAAGCATCAAGTGTTTCCTGTACAGCGTCAATGATACCCTGCGTATCTCGTTCAACTGTAATAGTCACATACTCGCCTTCTGTTACATCTTTGATATTTACAGTTAATCCTTCAATTCTCGATACATCACTTGTAATAGTATTAGAAGTTGCAACTATTCTTGTACCGTTAATAGTAACAATAGCATTGTCTCCTAAGTCTTGGTTATATGTAGCCAATCGTTCTATGCCGTTATCATTAGTAACAAGTCCAAAGATTTCTGCTATGTTACTTGTTCCGGATTGAATATTAACATACGAAGCTCCAAGAGTATTAGAATTAATAACCAGCTTACCATTAATATTATCCCAATAAGCAGAAGCATTTGCATCTTCGTTTCTGTTGATTTCATTAACTAAATTAGCGATAGTCGTTTCACTCGTGATAGTAAACTCAGCATTACCTATAACAAAAGTGCCTTCTGTTACATCTCCAAGCCTGAAAATACCCGATTCAGTAATTTTCGAACCCGCCGAAGCCTTGTATAACGAGGTTCCGCCCACAATTTTATTAGAGCCATTTGCAGCTAAATTAAACACTGTAGCTAAATTAGTAGTATCAGTAGAAGTTCCGACAAATAACTCAACACCTTCTGCTGCCTCTAATGTAAACTTGCCATCCGATGTAAGCGATGCCGTTACTGAACCTTTGGTTGCCGTAGAAATTTTTGAAATAACATTTTGTAACGTATCTGTTTCATCAACATAGACGTTAACAACTGCTCCGTTAATACCTATTGATACATCTCCTGATGTAACACCAAGAGTTTCTAAAGTTGTAGACTTATCTGCATAATTAACGATAGATAAATACCTTACTTCATCTCTTGTGACCTCTATTGCGTCATCATTTTGCATCCATTGTTCTACATCATCAATTTGCAACTTGAGATTATCAAACAAGTTAGATGATCCGCCTGTAACCTGTAATGAACCTAAACCGTTATGTAAAGTGATAACACCGTCTTCAAAGTAAGCAGTAACACCAACTTTTGCAAATTTTTCAATTACATCACCAATAGTATCGCCTTCTTCTATGTTTACAACCGCATTAGATAAATTTCCGTCTTGATCATATAATGACAAATAAATAGAACCCTTTGCCTTCTTATCTGCTGTATCAAAATATGAAACTAAAGTATCTTCATCAGCGACAAAAACTTCGTCCTCTAATACCATTGTCGTTCCGTTGTATGTTGCCTTAACAATATTATCGTCAAGTCCCCATTGCGTTACTAAATTAGATGTACCGTCTTTTAATGTTACATCACCAACACTTTCTATAGTAATAACTCCATTACTATCAATACTTGCAGCAATATTGTACGCTGATAGTGCATTAAATAATTGTGCAACAGTCGTATTATCTTCAATAGCAATTGAAGCCGTAATCTCTCCATTCTTAAGAACATTAATATAACCCGTCGAAACACCTAAATCAGTAATCTTTGTATCTCGATTTGCGGTATATTCAACATCTGTAGTATTAACATCAGAAACATACGAAAGTACTTTTTCAGTTTGAATATATGTAGGTGCCTTTCCATTCAATGCATCCGCTAAAGTACCTGTCAATTTGAATGTCTTACTTGTAGAAGTTGCTGTAAATGTACCATTTTTAATAGATGCCTCAATACCAAGCGAAGCGAGTGAATCTATAATATCCTCAACTGTTTCATCAGCCGAGAATCCGATAGTCTGAACAACCCCATCAATTTCAATCCTTAAAGATGCACCGCTGTCAAAACCTAAATCTTTTAATGATGTTGTTTCTCCTGTAGTAAAGGTTGTAACTACAGTAAGAACTTTAGAATTTGTTTGTTCGTATAAGTTAGCATTTGTATTTGTTCTTGTAGTAAGTCCTAATTTCGAAACAAGGTTGGATGCCTCATCCATAATATATTTATCAGAATCAGAAGAAATAGTAATCTTGCCATTCTCTAACTTGGCATCAAAATCATATCCCCTTAGCGCCGATAAGAAATCATTAATAGTAGTGTTGTCATTAATACTAATCGCGGTATTAATCCAAGTTCCATTGTCATATACCTTTAATCCGCCGGTTGAAACACCTAAGTCAACAAGCTTTGTATCACCGTTAATGACAACATTCTTAACAGAATCATCTAACTGCCCTGTATAACCTGTTACAGTAGTAATCGTATTGGTAACAGGATTTGCTGATGTAAGCATTTTACCCAACTCACCACCTAATGTGAAAGTATGCTCTGTAGATGAGGCTGTAAATGTACCATTATTAAATCCGGCATTGATACCATAGACTTTTAATGTATTAATAACATCCTGCATTGATTCGTTTTCACCAAATGAAAGCGAATACATAGTTCCATCAATAGAAACCCTTAACTCTGCACTGTTATTGAACCCTAAATCTTTAACAGTTGTATCAGCTTTAATAGTATAAACCTTAGAATACCCAAGTTCCTTAGATGTAGTAGATTCAAAAACTGTTTTGTATGAATTTGTCTTTGTTAAACCTAATTGAGACACTAAGTTAGAAGATTCATTAACAAGATACTTATCAGAATCAGCAGTAATGTTTAATTTACCGTTTTTAAGCTCAGCATTAAATCCAAACCCGTTTAGAGCAGAAATAAAGTCATCAATAGTAGTATCAGCAGTAATATTGAAAGCCCTTGTAATCCAAGTACCATTATCATAGATTTTGATAGAGCCTTCCGTAACACCAAGATGAACCAATTTAGTGTTTCCGTTAATAGCAACACCATTTGTAGACATTCCAACGGTAGCAGACCAAGAAGCAGTCTTTGTTGTCGTTGTAAAGGTTGGATTTTCTCCAAGAATTACATCAGTTAAATTGCCGCTTAATGCAAACTCAAAATCAGAAGAAGAAGCATTAAATGTCCCGTTATTGAGAGAGGCTGTAATTCCCAGAGAACCTAAATAAGACATGATATCAGCTACAGTATTAGTGGTTGAGAATGTTTTAGCATAAGTAGTCCCATCAATAGTAACAGTAAGAATTCTGTCTTCAAGTGAATCAGTAAAATTCCCTATTGATGAAGAAGCAGTCAATGTAACAGTTTTTCTGTTATCTAAAGTATTAGAAGTAGAGTTTTGGAAAAGTGTGTATGATTCAGATGAAGTAGTGAAGTTCATCTTCGTAATCAAATTAGAAGTACCATTTTGTAGTGTTAAATCCTCATCAGTGTTAATAGTAACTCTGCCATCAGCGAATTTAGCCTCAAATCCATTGGCATTAAGGGCCGCTAAGAAGTCCGATAGAGTAGATGATGATGTAACAGTAAATATTGCGGTAGTTGCGCCGGTTTTATTATTTTTCAAATTAACCGTACCATTAGTAATACCAATTTGCGATAACTTGGTATCCGCCGAGGAGAAATTAGTAGATGCGGTAAGGAACGTTTTTTGTCCCGTTCGATATACAAGACTACCCGTATCGGTCATAGTAACATTTTTGGTAATCGAATCAATATATGTAGATGTTGTCGTTTCGGTCGTTGTAACAATTCTTGTCGAAGAAGTAATCTCCGTATCAGTTTTTACAACCGTAGTAGTCGCGGTCGTTGTTTTTGTAGCGGTGACTGTTTTGGTCGTAGAAGTAGTCTTGGTCGCCGTGACAGTTTTTGTTGTCGTTGTAGTTTTTGTAGCCGTAACGGTTTGGGTCGTAGAAGTAGTCTTCGTCGCCGTGACCGTTTTTGTTGTCGTTGTAGTTTTTGTAGCCGTAACGGTTTTGGTCGTAGAAGTAGTCTTCGTCGCTGTGACGGTTTTTGTTGTCGTCGTCGTTTTGGTTGCAGTGACCGTTTTGGTCGTTGTCGCCGTTTTCGTCGCCGTTACCGTTTTGGTTGTCGTCGTCGTTTTCGTCGCCGTTACCGTCGTTGTCGTAGATACCGTTTTAGTTACAATCATCGTATTTGATGATGTTACTGTTTTTGTTGTTGTTGTCGTTTGGAGAGAAGTAGTTGTTGTAGTTATCGTTTCAGTCACATATTTATTACTTATAGTAAATGAACCTGTTACTCCTGCCATTGTATATGTTGTGGTTGTATTTTCTGTTTTTGTATAATTATAACTATGCAGAGCATCCATTAATGAACCCCAAGAAACAAAACTATATTTACTAGAGTTAAAATTTCCTATAATTAAACTACTACTAGTAGCAGCTGTTTTTAAAGTTACACTTGCTCCAAGACTATTTTTAAAGAAATTCATTAAATCTTGCAAGGTGGTTGAAGATGTTACTGTAAAAAATATTTGCTTATTTCTTATATTATCTGTAACACAATAAGTCCCCGTATTTAAAATAGGTGAACCCTCTTTTGCCGATTCAACTTTTGTTATTACATCTCCAGCCTGTGCCCCTCTCATAGAACCATCATATGATAAATTAAAACACATTTCACCCATAACACTTAATACATTAGTAGAAGTCGTCTTTGTTGTTGAAGATAATACGACAGTCCCAGAATTTCCAGTACCATCGAAAATACCTGCCAAATCTCCACTAAAATAATAATCACCTAACGCCATAGGATGATTAAAAAGCCGGAAAACGAAACTCATCCCACTTGATTCTATGTATGGAGCTATACCTGCATCCCAACCTAAATCTAATAAGGAGTCGCAAATTAAAGACATCATATCCCCTATACTAGCAGATGCTGCTAGTGTAAAGCTAATAATTGTGGTGTGTCTGCTACCACCCATTGGATTAACCAAATCTGCTTCAAACGAAATAGTGAAGTACTCCTTACCCTTAACCAACTCCCCTAATGTTGTAGTGTCAGTTACAGAAAGAGTATTTGTTATGATTTGAGTAGTTGAAATAGTAGAAGTCGCAACGGAAGTTAAAGTTACAATGGCAGTAGAAGTAGAGACTGATGTGACTGTAACAATTGCAGTAGAAGTTGAAACTGACGTCACCGTAACAACTGCAGTAGAAGTAGCTACAGACGTTACCGTTGAAATAGCTGTCGTTGTGGCTACAGACGTAACTGTTGATATTGCCGTCGTTGTTGCAACTGATGTTACTGTTGAAATCGCTGTCGTTGTTGCAATAGACGTTACCGTCACCTTTGCCGTCGTTGTCGCTACAGATGTGACGGTTGAAATTGCTGTCGTTGTTGCTATTGACGTTACCGTTACCTTTGCCGTCGTCGTTGCAATCGAGGTTACGGTTGTAATCGCGGTAGTTGTTGCAACGGAGGTAACGGTGACTTTTGCAGTAGTAGTAGCAATAGATGTTACTGTTACGATAGCCGTAGATGTTGTAATTGCCGTTGCTGTCGCTGTTGTCGTAATCGTAATCGTATTGACTGTAAATTCTACTTTTTGAGTTACATAAGTATTTATATTTCCGGCCTGCTTATTCAATCCAAGGTTTGTAGCCAAAGAGCCTGAAAGTGCAACGCCTGATATTGAGATATAGCCATCTTTTATATCAAACGTACCACCGGCTGATACAACCGCATCTTTTATATCTGCTATTGTAGAAGAACCCGAGAAGTTAAATCCTGAAACAGTACCGTTATAATTAATTGTTAAATACTGGGTACCTGATACTCCAAGTTGAGAAAGAGTAGTTGATAAAGTCGCAGTAGTAGAAACCGTTGCAGTAATAGAAGATGAAACAAGCGTTTTATTATCTAAAACTGTGAGGTATGATTTTTTAGTTATACCGAGGGCTGTTGCAAATGTACCATCTATTACACCATTAGAGATTGAAATAGAACCTGATTCAGAAATAGATGCACTTAAACCATAAGACTCAAGGGTAGATATAAAATCTCCAACGGTTGCATTGGCAGAAAGGGTAACACCAGAAACGATTAAATCACCTTTGGAATCATAAATATTGAAAGATTTACCTGATGGCGAAATTCCAAAATCAGAGAATTTAGAATCTGTCGTAGCAATATTACCAGAGACATAAGAAACCTTTGTCGAATAAATAGTTGTACCGTTAACGACATTAGGATCCAGCTCCAGAGCTGTAGCTAAAGAACCGGAAAGTGAATTAATATTAGAAATATTAATCTTACCGTCATCAAGAGAGAATGTACCACCTTTAGCGGTAATTGCATTTTTGATATCATTAAGAGTCGAATTAGCTGTAAAATTGTAATTCGAGCCATTAACCGACAAACTGTAATTTCCATTAAACCCTAATGAACCTAAAGTAGATGAAAGTGTAGCTGAAGTAGTTTGCGACCCGACAAGATTGTTAGAAACAAGGGTGGTTTTTGATACAACAGTAGAGTTTGCCTTATATTTAATACCTAAAGCATCAGCCAGAGTTCCTTTAACTATACCGCCGGAAATAATTATTTGACCGTTTTCGTTTATTCCTGCCGTCAGACCTTCATCTTCAAGTGCGGATATAAAATCACCTAAAGTATTATTTGCTGATAAAGTTACGTTTGCCAACACTTCGCCATACTCATTGCATATACTTGCAACTCCGCTATTTATACCCAAATCGGATAGCTTAGAACTTTCTGTTGCAACATAGGATATTGTATATTTCAAGTTAGAATTATACAGCGATGTGCCATTAACTGTATGCTCATCCAAGTTAAGCGAAGTAACTAGCGAGCCTGATAATTTGTCAACACCTGTTATTGATACAAAACCATCTTTATCAATTGTCATTGTTCCGCCGGCAGATGATATCGCATTAGCGACATCTTGTAACGTTGAACTGGTTGTAAATGTTTTTACTACTGTAGTTGCACCATTCTTAATAGTTATAACCTGGTTTCCGGTAATACCTATTGAGGCTAAACTATCTGTCATTGTTGCGGTTGTTGTAGTTGTACCTTTCAATTGATTTGATATTGCTGTTGTTCCTGAGACTTCTGAACCTGAAAGGACATATGACAAACCCAATGCGGTAGCCAAATTGCCTGATACTAAGGCATCTCCGTCTATTGAGATTACCCCATCTTCTGATATGCTACCGGTTATTCCATACTGTTTTAAAGAATTAAACCATTGTTCTATTGTTGTATTTTCTGTTACTGTCAGATTATTTTGAATAACTTCGGCTCTATCATTTAGAACTGAATAGTTAAGGTTGGTACCTTTAATTCCTAACTCTCCAAAAGTTGTAGAAGTAGAAGCTGTTAATGTTGATGTATACGACAATGCAGAACTTGTTAACTTAGTTCCATTTACTGATTCCATTTCTAAACCTAAACCTTCAATTACGCCTCCTGATAGGTATAGGTTATCAATATCACCGGATATTGAGATTACCCCGTCGGAATCTACTTCTATTTCTGCAGTCATTCCATTACTTGATGCATAGCTCTTTATCTGATTAAATACATCTTTAATAGATGATGTAGCAGACATGGTTACTGTTTTTTGAGTTGTTCCGTTTCCAAGAACTAAATTATAATTCTTATATGTTGTATTAATATCTCCTAGTCGTGTATTCTCTGTTATTACTTCGTTTTTAGTATACAACAAGCCGTCTGATGATGAAGTAACACTATCTACCTTTTCTACTAAACCTAAAGCAGTTAAGATATTTGATTCGCCATCAATTTCTTTTATATCAATACCGGTTATTGTTATAATACCCTCTGCATCCATTGATGCATTCGCTCCTGTAGAACCATAATTCGTATTTATATAATCAAGAAATGTTTGAACTGTTGCGTTACTGTTAAAGTTCAGATTTACAACACTCTGGTTTATATTTATTGCACCGTTTTTTACTCCAATATCTGTTAACAAAGTGCTTGCCTTTATTGTTACATAGCCCTCTGTCATTAATTGATTTGATTGGAAACCTTCTACAGCTTTAAACGAAAGACCTAAAGAATCAAATAATTCTGTTACGCCATCATCTGCTTGGGTTATGTCATCTGCTATTGTAAATCTTCCCTTGTCTTCATCGTAATCAGCATTAATACCTATATCATTTAATTTCTCTAATAATGATTCTATTGTATCTGAATTAACAATTTGTATTTCTTTATTGTTTAAGGATACATAGCCTTCTTTTACTCCTAAAACCGAAAGTTTAGTCTTTAAATCTGCTGTAGCAGTTACAGATACTGTCGTTCTGACTGCCGTATTAACCTTAGTAGTTGATGCAACCTGAGAAACACCAACTTCGTATGTATCTCTTGCTGCGTCAGGAGTCGCTGTTGCTGTAACTTTTGCAGGGTTAGAAGAATTAGCCAAATTTTGAACAAATAAATCTAATGAATCTGTTCCAAACTTTGCATCGGTCAACCGTTCTAGTGAACTTCTAAATGATGTAAAATAGCTTTTTATTCCAGCTACTACATCCTTTAATGCTACAACTTCTGATTTTTCCTCCTCTAGCTGCTGAACCTTTGCATTTTTAAGCGCAGTTAATGCACTGACCCAGCTGTCAGTGTCCAATCCGGTAACTAAACCACTAAAAGAAATTGCGCTCATTGCTTCAGCAAATCTCCATTATGTTTCATACATATTATAAGTACGTCCAAGCGTCCTTGAACTATCAGTACTTATTCTTGTTAATAATACTATTCCACTTTTTAAATTATTAATAACATAATTTTAACAATTCTTTACAATTGAATGTTAAACGAGAAGTATATCATAATTATTGATTGTGTATAGTGTACATATATACTATACAGAATTTTTTGCTAAATTGCAAGACTTTTAAAATAAAACAATGCTTCGGGCTATTAAATTAAATGGCATTACGCCTATTAATACGGTTATTATGGTCATTAAAACTAAAACCAATTCAACTGCAGTATTAGCACGTGTTTTAGAGCTGAAAAGTTGTTTTAATTTCAGTGGAATCAGCACAGCTCTTGCTAATTTTATATAATAGTATAGTGCAATCGTAAACAATAACAACAATATAAACACCACAGGTAAAAATATTAAGCCGGACTGAATTAAAGAATAGACCAAAAATATTTTTGAAGGGAAGCCAGACGTTACAGGTAAACCGGCAAGCCCCAACACACAAATAATAAAACATAAGCTATAAAGTTTATTATTACTTATACCCAAATTATCGAGAAATAATTGTCCATCAGTTTTTTCAACAATATTAAGATATGCCAATGCGCCTATATTCATTAGCACATAACACAAAATGTAAAATACTACGGCTGCACAACTAAAATCTGAGGTTATAGCCATAATAACAAGCATATATGACGCATTTGCAGACGAAGAACATGCCAGTATTTTTTTTACATTATTCTCTTTTAAAGCGTAAATATTTGCCCAAAATGCAGTTAAAATTCCCATTAGTAAAATTACAGTGTTTAATTCAACGCTATAACCAAGTACTCCATTTAAAAGACGGATTATAACACCAATTACGACTATCTTTGGAACAGTCGATAAAAACGCTATTATTGAGGTTTCACTTCCGTTATATACATCTATCACCCAATTGGCAAAAGGAAATACCGCTAGCTTCATTGCAAGTCCAACAAATATCATTATTGCGGATATAGTATATATTATTCCGCTATGGCTTGTTTCAAAGATTTGTGTCATTTCTGTATAGTTCAAACTTGAACTTAAGCCCAATAAATATGAAACGCCAAACAGTAAGAACCCCATCGAAACAGCATTTGATACCAAATACTTAAATCCTGCTTCCTTAGAATTATATCCTTTGGCAAATGATATTAAAAAGTACAGCGCAAAGGAGAGGGTCTCTAACGCTACAAATAATGTTAAAAAATCATTTGAGCTTAGCGCACAAATTCCGCCCAATATTGCAGTTAAAAATAATATATGGTACTTGTAACAGCATTGACGGTTGGAATTTAATAACTTAGTATTTAAAAATATTGTACTTATCCCACAGAGAAAAACCAATATTGATAAAAATTTTACATCCGGCGTTACAAGTATTGAATAATTAAATCCTATATACTCACCACTGGACAATATTTCGCTAAATAAGGCAAATATTAAACCTATTATACTTATCAAGTTACTTATTCGAACATTTATATCTTTATACCTAAAAATTAGTGAGTGAGGCTTTAACACTCCAAAAATCATTTGAAATATTATTGTCAGAATAAGTATTATATGTGGTATAAATATGTTTAATAGATCATTTACCATATAACAGCTCCATTAGTAACAAAAATATTTTGTATTGTATTAATTATTGCAGCCGGATAGCAACCAAAAATTATTAACAATAGCACAATTATTCCTAGAACAACAAATTCATGGTTTGCTATATCAGATGATGGTTTGCAAGATTCTTCTTCGCCATAAAACCCTTTATGTAAGAATTTAAGTAAATAACAAGAGCTTAAAATTAGCACTGGTAATGAAAATATACCAATAAATTTTATAGCATCGCTTAACTCTGATGCCAATGCTCCTATTATCGTTATTACTTCTCCAACAAAGCCTGCTAATGCGGGAACACCTATTGACGCCAAAACTATTATTGTTGCAAAACCAAATAATCTTGGCATTGATTTTGCAAGACCTCCTAACTTATTTATATCGCGCTCTTTACATCTTAGCAGTACTATCCCACAAACCATAAATAAACCTGCGGCTATTAAACCGTGAGCTATCATATGGAATATTGAACCGGTCAAACCGATAACATTCATTGCACAGATGCCTAACAATATCAATCCCATATTAGAAATACTTGAATATGCTACTATTCGTTTTATATCTGTTTGAGAATAAGCAACAAGCGCCGCATATATAATATTTATTAATGCAAAGGCTGCAACTATTGGTGCCAAATATTGAAAAGCCTCCGGTAATATTTGAAAATTAAACCTTATAATCGCATAAGCTCCCGTCTTTAACAACACACCTGCTAATATCATACTAATCGGCGTAGCAGCATCTGTATGAGCATCCGGCAACCAGCTATGAATAGGAACTATAGGTAGTTTCACACCAAAACCTATTAACAATAACATCGAAATTAATATTTGAAGTCCTACTCCTACTTTGCTTAAATCATACATTGAAATTTGTCCGTTTAATGTATTTGCGGCAAGATAACTAAAATAATGTAGCATTATCAAACCCACCAACATAAACAAACTTCCTAAAAAGGTATATAGTACAAACTTCATCGCTGATTTTCTGGAATTTGCACCCTCGCCCCAATAACCTATCAAGAAATATGCAGGGATTAGTTCTAATTCCCAGAATAAGAAAAATGTAAATATATCTGCAGCATTAAAAATTCCTAATATTGTCGTCTCAAAAAACAACAATAATGCGTAATAATATTTCTGCCCGTATCTGATATGCAACTTACTTGCTATCGCTCCTAACGTAAATATTAAACTTGTTAGAATTGTCATTAACAATGACAACTCATCCATCGCAAATCCAAATTTTACACCAAGTGGCTTTATCCAATCAGGGGCATACAATGTTATATACCCATTACTATAGAACATCCAAAAGAGCAATGAATATAATAAATGTATTACAAAACAAACCTTTGCATATCGTCTTATGTATATGTCATTCTTTGAAAATATCGGAAGCAATATTACTAACCCCAATATTAGCGGTAAAAATATTAAAATCGGCAAAGATAATATATTACTCAAAAACATTTATCCTATCCCCCCTAATGAATTTATTATAAATGAATACATCAACAGTATTGCTGAAAATATTATACCTAAAATTAATGCACCATAGGTTATATAAGTTTGAATATTCCGAATTTGTGCATGCTCAACCTCTTTTGAAGCAAATCGTAGGCATAAAACTATCAGCTTTACTGGTAACTCAAAAATATTCTTTTCTACCCACTCTGCACACCTTACGAAATAACGTGCGATATAAAACAACAACTTATTATCAGATATCCAGATATCAATTCTGCTAAAAATTGACGTAAACCTTTCATATAAATTAAATACTACCCTGGAATAAAATCTATCTATATAAAAACCTTTCTCACAAACAATTGAAACACAACCTGATTTTGTATACTTTGTCCTTAATGTTAAAACAATTGCAACTATAGCACCAACAAATGCAATCCAAAACGGAGCTCCTAAAATAGAACCATTTACCATGAATGTACTTACTATTACTACTGTTAAAAATATCCAAACTGACAACTGCTCAGGTACATTTTTTCGCTTATTTGAAGATAACGGATACAAGCAACAAAGCCTAAATATATAAACTGCACACATAAATGATACCAATAAAAATTCTATTGTTAAAAATATATTTGGCTTAAACGTTAAAAAGAACTGCTCCTTACAATTTAGCCCAGCAAAAGCCAAACCCGAAAGTGCAAATGCCCCTATTATAAAAGATGGGGATATCGTTTGCTCTTCAGTATTATTTTTAAAATACTCATTATTAGATAAACCGTAACTTAAGAATAACGCAGCTTTTATCAATCCGTGAACAATTAGAAATAAGACTGCTAAATTAACATTTCCAAAACCAACAGCAGCAAGCATCAATCCCAAATTAGCAGACGTTGAATATGCAAGGACAGATTTAATATTTTTCTGACAAATTGCGCAAAGAGAACAAAATAATGCAGTAAACATCCCAAGCATTACAATAAAAATTAGCATATCCTTTGACATCGTAAATAATGGTAGCAATCTTATTGTCAAAAACACACCGGCTGCAACCATTGTTGCAGAGTGAATTAAAGCACTTACAGGAGTTGGTGCACTCATTGCATCTTGTAGCCAAGTATGGAATGGAAACTGCGCTGATTTTGTCATTACTCCCGCAAATAACAACATACATAACACTATAAAGGTAAAATTATTTGTATGAGCATAAGCTACAGACGATATCAAATTAAAATCTGAAAAATCTAAAGTCACAAACTGTGAGGTTGAATAAGCATACATTATATAAATTAAACTTACAACCCCGCCAAGAAGCATCGTATCACCTATTTTATTTATTATAAACGCCTTTACCGCAGAAATAGATTTAATTGGATTTGAATACTTAAACCCAATTAAAAGGTAAGAAACAACACCAACCAATTCCCAGCCTATATAAATTTGAAACAAGTTCGGTGAAACAAGAAGTAAAGCCATTGAAAAATTAAACAAATTCATATAACCAAAATATCGATAATATTTTGGCTCACTACCCATATATGATGAGGAATATAACTGTATAAAAAATGATATAAAAAACAACAATGATAAACAAATCATCGACAACAAGTCAACGCCAACACCAAGCTGTAATAAAAATTTTTGAATCTTTATAAACGAACAAAGATACTCAGAAGCTCCATTTATGAAAACGTTAACTAAAGCCCCCAAAGAAAAAACTAGTCCTAAACCGGAGCCGAATAATGTAATGCCTGTTAATAAGGGCTTAGACATTCTTACCCCTAGAAATCGTCCGATTCCTATTAGAATAAATGCCCAAAAAGGATATAATAACACCCAAACTAAATTTGCTGCAAAAAATTCACTCATACGTTATCATACTCCTCTATATCAGAAGTCTGCTTCTGTCTATACATTGCATAGAATATATAAACGGCTATCGCCAACTCTACCGCTCCAACTGCTATATAAAATAAGGCAAATATAAAACCATCAAAGGCCAAATTTTTACAATATAAACCGAAAGTAGTCAAATTAATATTTACAGCAGTAAGCATAAACTCTATTGAAATAAGTATTTTTATCACATTTTTTGAAATTACAGTACCGCACAGTCCTATTAAGAATAAGAAAAGCGCTAAAATTAAATAATGGTAAATTCCAATATTACTTAGCATTATCAGACACCCCCGCAACTACAGTAAGTAACAATACTGAAAACAACTCAAATGCAACTATATAAGAAGTAAAGAATCCATCTGTTATAGCATCAAACATCCTGAAACTGTTAACATCTGCAATCTGATTTGGAAATATTGCTGTAGGTGTAACATTTATTGCTATTGCAACTAAATAAACAAATGACATTAATATTAACCCTGCAGCAATGTAAATCGCATACTTTCTTGCCCCAGTAACAATTTGATTTTTTTCATTTCTAACATTGGTAAACATTATTGCCATAGCAAGAAGAATCGGAACTGCTACAACATAAATCGTTAACTGTATTACAGCGTTATACTCAGCACCTAAAATATAAAATATAAGTCCGGCGCCCATGAATACCATTACACTAGCAAGAAGAGCATACACAATTTTTTTAGAAAAAATCGTTATTAACGCAAATACCAAAATTATTAAAGCTGTAGGATAAAATATTAATGCACTCAATTATCTGCCCTCCCCTCGGATTGTGATTCATCAATAAGCTCAATTATCAGATCCGAACGATTTTCCTTTGCAAGTTCAAAATCCTTGCCCATCTTAATTGCACTGACAGGACAATAATACTCACAATTTCCGCAAAACATACAACGCCCTAAGTCAATTTTGTATGAAACGACTTTATTACCATCTTTTTTAATAGATATTGCCTGACAAGGACACGATTGAACACATACTCCGCAGCCGATACAATTTTCTAATGTATGGCAACCCCTGAATTTTTCAGGTAATATCGGCTTCTCTTCAGGATATTGTAATGTCACTGCCGGTTTAAACAGATGTTTTAAAACCGTTAGCAGAGGCAGTATTATACCTTTTAAGAATTTAAGCAGCTTCATAACAAACCTCCTAAACCCTTAATTACCATACAAATAAAAAGGTTTAAAATAGCCAATGGAAGCATAATATTCCAAGAAAATTTTAGCAACTTATCGGATTGCAACCTTGGCATTGTCGCCCTTACAAGCATAAATAAGAAAATTATTATACCTGTCTTTAACAATAACCAGAACGTCTGCTCAAAATAGACTAAAATATTTGCAAACAAGCTATCGCCAAAAACTATATTTGAAATATAACTACCAAAAGGTGAAAGATACCCGCCTAAAAATATAACTGAAATAAATGCCGCATTTGCAAACATCATGGCATATTCAGTTATATAAAACAGCGCAAACCTCATACCGGAATATTCTGTATTATACCCTGCAACCAGCTCACTTTCAGCCTCCGGCAAATCAAACGGACAGCGGTTAAGTTCTGCAAGAATAGAAACGAAGACAACTATAAAACCAATAAATGACGGAATAATATACCAACCTAAAACGCCGTAAACAGATGACTGTGAAAGAGTTATTTGAGTAAGGTTAAGAGATGACGACAAAACTACAACACCAAGCAATGAAAATACAATCGGAAGTTCATAACTGATTGCTTGTGCTATTACTCTCATTCCGCCTATAATTGAATATTTACTGTTACTTGCGTACCCAGCTAAAAAGATTCCCAAAACCGGGATTATTGCTAAAAACAAATATATAATTAAATTAGCAGGCGTTGACATTAAATCAAACTCTGAGTTATAAGGTAAAATGCCCCAAACAACTAAAACAGGAGTAAACGCAATTATTGGCGCAAGCGTAAATAAAAACTTATCAGCAGAAGTTGGAGTTATATTTTCCTTACAGAGCAATTTTAAACCATCAGCAACCGTCTGCAAAAGTCCCCAATATCCTACCCTGTTAGGACCTTTTCTTTGAGTTAAAAAACCTAAAATTTTTCTTTCAGCAAGCACAAGTACAAGAACCATAACTAACATTCCTGCTGCCACTATACAAAAAGGAAGTACTGGAAATATTATTAAAGCTATACTCTCAGGTAAATTAAACTTAGCGAGAAATTCAATAAATGCACAATATAAATAATTCATCTGTCCACCTCCGGAAGCATAACATCCAATGAACCATATATTGCCATAACGTCAGAAATCATATGTCCCGTAAGCAACTTTGGAAGAATTTGAACAGCATAAAAAGATCCGGTACGCCATTTTACCCTATAAGGTTTATCTGAGCCATCAGCTTTTACACAACAGGAAGTCAACCCCCTTGGCGTTTCTACATCCGCTATTGCTTCGCCTGTGTCTATTTTTAAGTTTAAAGGCTTTAATCCCGTATTTATATTTCCGCCCGCAACTTTTAACTTCTCTACAGCCTGCAAAACTATTTTAACTGATTCACGGATTTCATCTAACCTTACTTTGTACCGTGCAAAGCAATCACCATCTTCTGCTTTTGCGATTTTGAACTCAAAATCCTTATACAAGTCTGACAGTTTTCTAAAATCTAAATGGGAATTTGAAGCTCTTAAATTCGGACCGGTTATAGAATAAGCAAATGCAGTCTCTCTATCCATAATTCCGAGATTTTTAGTTCTTGAAATAAAAATCGGATTCTCTGTTAAGATTTTTTCATAGTCCTCTAATTTAGCTAAAACAGTTTTACAAATAGGTTCAACTTCTTCTAAGCAATCAATTTCAGAACGGACTCCACCAAATATAAAATAATTGTACATCATACGCTGACCTGAGATTTTTTCAAAGAAATTCAAAATCAACTCACGTTCCCTAAATGTATAGAAAAACGGTGATACAGCGCCCAAATCCAACAGATATGTACCTAACCACAACAAATGAGAAGCAATTCTATTCAATTCCATAAGCATAACTCGAATTATTGCAGCTTTTTGGGGTATTTGAATACCTAAGAGCTTTTCTACAGCCGCAACATATGCGTAAGAATTAAAAAATCCGCTCAAATAATCAACCCTATCAACCGTTGGCAAATATTGAAGATAAGTCATCCCCTCCGCCATTTTCTCCATTCCTCTATGAAGATAACCTATAACAGGCTCACAACCAAGAATTTTTTCTCCGTCAACATCTAAAATCAAGCGTAAAACGCCATGCGTTGAAGGATGTTGAGGTCCAAGATTAAGTTTCATTCTACTCATTCCAAACCAACCTTTCATCCTTCAATTCATAATCTTTTTTCAACGGATGTCCAACCCAACTCTTTGGATTTAGTAGCCGTTTTAAATTAGAATTGCCTTTAAATGTTATCCCAAACATATCATATATTTCACATTCATCATAATATGCGCTCGGATAAAGACTTATAACTGAATCAGCTTCTGATTGTACATATATCTTGTAGTCAAAAAATCTGCTTTGAAATGTTGAGTATAACCGATAATTAAGCTCTATACAATCCCTATAATCGGTCGCTATAATTGCTGTCAAAATATTAAATCCTGAGGCTTTTAAATTTGCCAGATTGTTCAATAATTCACTATTATAATCGGGAATATAATTAATTTCAGGAGTTTGGATATAATCTTTACATTCAAACTCTAAAGAAAAATCCAAATAACATTCATCAGTTTTAACAATTTTTAAATCGGGAGCCTGAACTAAAATTTCAGCCTTTTCTGATAGCTTAGAACGATGACACTCCATAAACTCTTTACGTTTCGTGATAGATTCTTTTTTTATTTTTGCCTGTAATTTTCTTACCGCATCTAAAAGCGATTCAGGTCTTGGCGGACACATAGGTAAATAAACATCAACAGGAATAATTTTATCAATCCCATTCACTACCGAATAAGTATTGTTGCAAAACATTCCCCCACCACACGCACAAGCACCCATAGCTATAACATACTTAGGCTCTGCCATTTGTTGATACAACTTTAACAGTACCGGAGCCATCTTATGATTTATTGTTCCCGCACAAATTAGCAAATCGGCCTGTCTTGGTGAATTTCTAAAAACCTCTGAGCCAAATCTGGCTATATCGTTATTACTAGCAGTTGTTTGCATCATCTCTATTCCGCAACAAGAGGTCGCAAATGTAAGCGGCCATAAAGAATTTGCCCTACTCCAATTAAGAATATAATCAACCGTCGTAACAATTAAATTCATCTAAACCTCAACACATTCTTTTTAATGACATATACAAGTGCCAAGATTAGTATGGCAATAAAAAACAATCCCTCAATTACAGCCAATAAACCTAGCTGAGCAAAATTCTTAGCAAAAGGAAATAAAAAAATTGTTTCAACATCAAAAATCAAAAATAATATCGCATAATTAAAAAATCTTACATCATATTTAGCTCGAGCATCTGAAAATATATTCACACCACACTCGTATGGAGTTTTTTTGATAAAATCATTTTTCTTATACTGACAAATAACTCCGGCAATAAGCATTAGTACAGCAAATATAGCCGACAAAACAAGAAAAACAAGAATAAAATATAGTTCCTTCAATTATGCCTCTCTATATACACTACCCTAAATCTACACCTGAGTATATTTTACAAGAAAATCTCTACTTATAAAAGTGTATATTTAAAATTATTAAGAATATATGTAATATTTAAGCCCAATAAGAATAACTTTATGGAGTATATGATTTTTTTTTAAATTTTATACATAAAAATAGTAATGCAACTGTATAACAGTCGCATTACTATTTAATTGATTAAGTAAACTACTCTTCAACTTGCTCTTCTTCAACTGATTCTTCTGCCTCTTGTGCAAAGTCCTCATCATCAATAGCCTGTTGATTCATTTCTTCTTCAATTTCTTGTTGAAGCTCATCTTCATCAATTTGAGCTTCATAATCTGCATCAGCTTGCTCATCATACTGATAAACAGGACGTGTAGAAGCACTTGCTTCTTCTCTTTCCATTTGAGAAACACTCTTAATATCAATTTTCCAACCTGTTAATTTGTGAGCAAGTCTTACATTTTGACCTTCACGACCTATTGCTAACGATAATTGATCATCTGGTACAACTACCAAAGCATCTTTTGTATCTTCATCATCAGTCATTATATCAACCGATACAACTCTCGCAGGTGAAATTGCGTTAACAATATATTCAACAGGATCAGGAGACCATCTTACTATATCAATTTTTTCATTCTTTAATTCACCAACAATAGTCTGAATTCTGCTTCCTCTTGGTCCGATACAAGCTCCTACACTATCAACTTCTGGGTCATTTGACCAAACAGCTAATTTGGTTCTATACCCAGCTTCTCTTGCTATTGACTTAATTTCCACTATTCCGTCTTCTATTTCAGGAACTTCTAAGTCGAATAACTCTCTAACAATTTCTGCATGCGCATGAGAGACTATAACTTGAGGAAGTCTGTTTGTTTCTTTTACATTTAATACGAATACTCTTATTCTGTTTCCTGGTTTGTAGTATTCCCTTGGTATTTGTTCTCTCTGAGGCATTATTGCATCAGTCTTACCTATATTTACAATAACATTTCTATTTTCAACTCTTTGAATAATACCTGTTACAAGAGTTCCTTTCTTTTCCAAAAATTCGTTTAATATGTTGTTTCGTTCAGCATCTCTTATACGTTGTGTGATGACTTGTTTTGCTGTTTGAGCAGCTATTCTGCCAAATTGTTCCGGTGTAACTTCGATTTTTACTTCATCATCCAATTCAACATCTTCATCAATTTCTTTTGCATCTTTTAATGAAATTTGAGTTTCAGGATCCTCAACTTCTTTTACAACTAATTTTGTTGAAAAAACTCCGATTTCACCTGCTTGCTCGTCAAGAATTGCTTCTATATTAGTCGCTTCCTTAACGTGCATATGTCTTTTATACGCTGCAACCATAGCATCACATAATGAAGCTATTAATACATCCTTTGCAATTCCTCTTTCTCTTTCCAGCTCTTCACAAGCCTCAAATAATGCTGTTCCGATTTTTATCATTTCATACCTTTCTGCCATTCGGCTTTAGTGTTTTTAATCTATATATAATTTCGCTGATTGTATATTCTCTTTTGGAATAACCAGTTCTTGCGCATCCTCAAATCTGAAAAAGGTTAAGCCTTCCCTATCATCCCAATCAACTATTTCACCTTTAAATATTTTTTCGGTTTCTCCTTCTAACGGCTGTTTTAGTTTAATACTAACCCTACGACCTTTAAATATTAAAAATTCCTTTTCGGACTTAAATTTTCTCTCTAAACCAGGAGAGGAAACCTCAAGTGAATACTTAACAGGAATCAAATCATCCAAAAACTCATTTAAACTTCTTGTTACATTCTCACAGTCATTTATAGTAATGTCGTGTTCCGGAGAATAAAGAAAAATCCGTAAAAACCAACGATGATTTTCTTTGACAAACTCTATCTCTATAGGTATGAGATTAAACCTCATCGCTGTATTTTCAATAAGCGGTGTTACTTTTTCAAGTATTTCGTGACGATTAATTTCCTGTTTCATAAGCCTCCATTGACAAAAAAAGAACGGGATAACCGTTCTTTCTTTAAGAAACCTTTACACTAACATTATACACAAGATAAATATAGATGTAAATAATAAAAAAACAATATTAAGAAATATAAACTAAAAGGGTTTTGTTTGCCCTAATTTTCGCCTTAATTCTTGGAATCTATTAATATCCTCCTGAGCTTTATTACCAATTTCTTTAAATAAAGCCTGAGAAGTAGGATGAACCATCAAAATATAATCCATATGAATTTCTAGGAAATTGTATCTTTTAGGTGGCTGATTAGAATTCCTAGTGTATATTTCAACATTAGTAACAGCAAGAAAACGACGTTCGTGATCATTTAATAAATCAGTGAGCTCTCTATTAGTATTAGTGTACTTTGAAACGTGAACGACACCTTTAATGTCGTGGTCTTGTGTTAAAATACATACTTCTATTGGAATAGTATCGTTATTCTTTGCCATAAAATATAATCCTTTCATTAACTATATTAATTGTATAATATTTTTCTTAAATTAACAATTACTTACTTTTAAACCTACCGCCTTGGACTTCAAACACTTCGCCAATTGCTATAAATGCAGACGGATCAATTTGATTTACAACTTCTTTAAGTTTAGGAAGATCAAATCTGGAAACAATACAATAAGTAATAATTTTTTCTTCTCTTGAGTAACCGCCCAACCCTCTCATATATGTAACGCTAATATCAAGCTCTTTCATAATAGAAGAACCTATTTCTTTATAATATGGCGAAAAAATTCTAACCGATTTCATTTTATTAAAGCCTTCAATAACCATATCAATGACTCTTGAAGCAATAAAATACGTCATAATTGAATACATGGCTTTATCCCAGCCAAACGAAATACCGGCAACAGTATATACTAAAAGATTTATTCCCATTAGCATTTGACCAACAGAGAATAATTTATATTTTTGAAACAAAATTATAGATAAAATTTCAGTACCATCTAAGGAAGCATTATTCCGTAAAATAATACCAACACCTAACCCTAAAAACATACCGCCAAAAACTGTTGTTAGCAGTAAGTCGTGAGTAAAATTATGTGAATGGAATAAATTAGTAGCAAAAGCCAATACCGCAACGGAATAAAAAGTTTGCAGTACAAAGGATTTTTGCAACTTAGTCAGAGCCAAAATAATAAAAGGAATATTGATTATAAAAATTAAAATACCTAAATTAAATTTAGTAAATGAACTTATAATCATTGAACACCCAATAACACCGCCGTCAATAACGTTATTGGGAACTAAAAAGCATTCCAAGGCAGCCGCAGTAATAAAAGCTCCAACCGTCAGAGCTATATATCTTAAAAGATATTCAACAAATAACTGTTTTTTTGTTTTCTTAACTATTGGAGGAGCTTTTCTACCAAACATTAATTATTCTCCTTTGACTTAGGAAGTATTTTGCTAAAATCAAAGAAGGTTCTATCTCTTCCAATCTCAGAATCCGAATCCTCATCTTTTAGCCCAAGGATTGCAGCCAAATCGCTTTTTAGAGCATGAATATCATCATATTTTCTCAATGCACCATCTAAAGCAATAGAAATGTCACCAGTTTCCTCTGATACAACAAGACAAGCAGAGTCGCTACACTCAGACATTCCAATTGCCGCACGATGTCTTGTACCATATTTCCAACTCAATTTGGGATCTTCAGTTAAAGGTAACAAAACTCCAGCAGATATAATTTTGTTATCTCTAATAACTAAAGCTCCATCGTGTAAAGGCGTATTTGGATGAAATATAGTTAATATGAGTTCCGTAGAGATATCAGCGTTCAACTTTGTTCCGACATCAGAAAATACAGTATCGGTCATATCTTTCTGAAAAACGATTAGTGCGCCTGTTCTAGTCTTGGATAAATATTTAATAGCCTCTATTATTTCTTTTATTATATCAACATCCTTGCCAACCCTTGGATTATGAGGATTTTGGCCAAAGAACAAACGACTTATAAACCCTGGCTGCCCCAAATAACCAAGGAATCTACGCAACTCAGGCTGAAATATAACAATTAAGCTCAACGTAATTACCAGAACCATTAATTGAATAAAACCGCCAATAATTTTTATATTCAAATAAATTAGTATTTGAGAAAAAATCCAAGCAGCAGCTAAAAAGAATAATCCCTTTACCAACTTTTCAGATTGAGTATTTCTAATAAATCTTTGATACATAAATAACAATGTTAAAGCAATAACAAAAATCTCAAAAACATTCACCCAACTAAGAGATCTGAAAGTTTCTTCCAAAGAATTTTTTAGAATAATTAAAAGTTGCTCTAACATCAGTTTAACCTATCCGGGATATTATCGTGAGATATTAAATCATCTAATGTCTCTCTATATACAATAATATCAGATTGTGAATTATTTACAAGTACCATGCCAATTTTTTGTACTCGATTATAATTACTTGCCATAGAATAATTATAAGCGCCTGTATTATATACGCAAATGACATCACCTGCTTGTAGTTTCGGTAATAAAATATCCTTAATCAAAATATCACCTGATTCACAATATCTTCCTGCAATAGTAACGATTTCTTTATCCTCAAAGTTCATTTTGTTAGCGACATCGCAAACATATTCCGCTTGATACATTGCAGGCCTTGGATTGTCCGCCATTCCACCATCCACAGAAACGTATTTTGTTCCTTTAGGAACCTGTTTTATTGCACCTACAGTATATAAAGTTACGCCACTTGTAGAAATGATACTTCTCCCCGGCTCTATATATAATTTAATATCCTTTAACTTATTTTTATCAAACTCTTGATTTAATGTGTTTATAACTATTTCAGCAATATCTTTAACATCAGGCGGTGTATCATTTTCTGTATATTTAACACCAAGTCCGCCGCCAAGATTAAGTTCATCCATACTTAGATTATATTTTTTATTTATTCTGACAAGCTCACTAACAAGGATTTTAGCCTCATCAACATAACCTGCCGAGTCAAAAATTTGCGAACCGATATGCGCGTGTAAACCTCTTATACTAATCTTAGGGTACTTTGATAAAATTAAACTGACGGCTTCATCAATCTGCGTCAAATCAAAACCAAACTTTGAGTCTAAATGTCCTGTCTGAATATACTCATGTGTATGGCAATCAATTCCTGGGGTAATTCTTAAAAGTACCTCCACCATCTTATTTCGGCTTTCTGTAATCTTACCCAATAAATTTATATCATTAAAATTATCAACAGAGAATCTACCCACTCCAACATCTACAGCCGTTTCCAACTCCCACTCTTGTTTATTATTTCCGTTAAACATAAGTTTATCCATTGGAATTCCGGCCTTATATGCTGTATAAATTTCACCGCCGGAAACAACGTCAAGCCCCAGCCCTTCAGAGGTAACTATTTTAAATATTGCAGAGGTCGCAAGTGCTTTTGATGCATACAAAACTGTTATATTCGGATAATTTTTAAACGCATCAATATACTCCCTGCAAATTGTTCTCAATGTCAATTCATCAATAACATATAGAGGAGAACCGTACTTTTTCACTAGCTCAAGCGTATCACAGCCGCCTATGGTTAAATTCTCTTTAATCTCTGTTGTTATTGGTTTTATTCTCTGATTTACACTCATTTTTTATCCTCGACATATATACAGCCTTAAAAATTTTACATAAAAAACATACTTCCGTAAAGAACACTACTAGGCAAATATAATCCAAACGAATGATTTTTTAACAAATAATTAAAGTCATAATAACAACAATCGTTTAATTTATTGACAAAATAAAAATAATCATTAATAAAATAAATGTAAGAGTTTAACGATAACGAAAGGTAACGAAATGGCAGGACTTGTAAGCATATTAGCACAAGCGCTAATAAAACCTAAGATGTACGAAATCCAACGTACACAAACAGTACAAAGGAAATCCTCAAACCCTTTTGCGGGTGATTTTTCAAATCCATTTGTAAGCTCTGCTGACAGCTCAAACCCTTTCCGTTCTTACGGACAAAACCGCCCTGTTCAAGGCGGGTATTTTGCCGGTTATTATAATAACAAACCTAATATTGTCGGTCAAAGACTGTTTATTGAGGTCTAATACTAACTCCAGCTGGTACATTAGCATATACACCTTGTCTTAGGCTTTTTCTTAAAATGTTTGATCTATCATTCTTATCATTTTCCGTTGAAGCAGTTACTGTACCTACTTGAACTCCTGCAGATACAGCCGCTGCCGGAACTGCTGCACCAGTTATACCATCAACCTCAACTTTTTTGCCATTTAATGTTACGGTTTGCGTAGTATATTGGGTAGATGCTGCTGCATAATTTACGGTTCTGCTTGGTGCTTGAACCTGAGTTCCACCTTTAACTGATTTCATTAAATCGGCTACATTATTTTCATTTATTCTGTATTCAGGTTTTAGTTTTCCATCATTATCAAGATATTTTTCTTTCAAAATATTAGGAAGCTCATCAATAATTTCTTTATTCTTTTCATCCATATTCTTTGCTTCTTTCATTTTGATAGCCTTGTATAAGTCAATAAATGCATTGTTTAAATTTACCTTTTCTTTATCTTCGCCATCTTCTTTCATATATTTATCGCGAACTTCTGCTAATTTATCTTTTGCCAATTTTACCGTTGGATCATCTTTTACCTCATTATCAGCTGCACGTTGTAATAGTACATTAACAATTTTTTCTACTGTATTCTTAATTTTATCCTCATCCGCATCTTCTCTGTTTGTTAAAACTTCAATTGGCGATGATGAATTTTCATTACACAATCTTATATCCAATTCATTAATTATATTTTCTTTTGTAATTGCGGCTGCACCATTCATAAGCGCCTCTACAGACTCCTTGCTGGTATCTGTAGTATACAAACCAGATACCTTTTCATCTCTCGCCATTGTACTAGGCATTTTGTTTACAAGGATTTTTTTCAATGATTCATCCTTAATTTGAGATATTTTTTCTTCTAGTGCCTTTATACATGCCAAAACTTTTTCAGGAGTATCTGCTTTATCAAATTTGCCTTTTACATCTTCTAAGATCTCAGTTAATCCCAATTTCTTTGCAGTCTCAGAATCAATTTTGTCTAATTTTTCATATAAACTATTAAAATCATCTGTATATTCTTCAAATTCTTCTTTTTCCTCGTCTGTTAAATCATCTTTTGGTTTGTGTGTCTTTGCACCATCTGTTTTAATTTGTTGACTCCATGGTAATATACCTGCAGTAGTACCTCCGCCAACTTGAGGCATGTTCGTCATCCAAGAAGACATTTGTGCATTCGCATTATTTTGAGCTATACTCCAAAAATTGGATAACATTGTCCCCATATCCATATTTGAATACAAATTTACAGGCGCAAATGACCAGTTATGTAGAGCACTCAATTCCATACCTAATGCCGCATTATTTAATCTCAAATTCATATCTGAGAAAAAGGTCTGATCCTTTATCCAATAATTATCTATATAATTTGGTCTGATGAAAAAATTTCCGGTAAATAATGGAGCCATATAATCTTCCTCTTTATAAATATCCTTATATATATAAAGTATATGTCTATGGCAAAATTGCTTTTTTTGCATATACAATATATACAATATTTACAAAAGTTTACAAAAGGAGGATGCGGAAAAATTCAAAAATTGACAAATTTTTGAGATTTTTCAAATCCGACCTTAGGTGTGTGTGCATCAGGTCGGGTGCGGGATAGCACACAACCTGATGCAAAACCGTTCCCCGCAGTTTGCGAGAAAAATGTCAATTTTTCGCAAACTCAAAGAATTATTTTTTAATTTTTTGCACCATTATAAAAATAACTAACTAGCTTAGAAAAGAAGTCACGACAACGTTCTTTAAATGGCTTATTATAAACAACAGGTTCTTCATAATCCCCCGAAGCAAAAATATTAACCGGTTCTTGATAAGAAATATCATTTTTGATTTCTCTTGGCGGACGTTTTACACGTTTTTTCTTTCCGTTTGGCCGATACCACTTCTTATCATTTTCATCTATAGTATAAATTGCTTCTTGCTTATATTGTTCTCTTACAGACGTATCAAGAAATGGTTTTTCTTCATTAAATTCTTTATTATAAGAATTAGCATTAGAAGTATTATCTAATGTGGATTTTTTAAAATTTTTAAACCAATTTGTAAAAATATTACTTTCATTTTTTAGACTTGAATCGGTTTGTTCAATTGGTTTTTGAGCCTTTACCTTAACAGGTTTACGGGTATTGGCCTTGTCTTTCTTAAACTTTTCCCAAAATTTAAAATTCTTTTTCGCTCTGAGGTTTGATTCTGAAATATTATTAGAAACAGAGCCTGAAGTTATTTCATTTTGATTAATACCTCTTTTCAGCGAAATATACTTTACAATTCCATCAGAGATTCCCTTTGCAGCTTTTTGTGCAAAAGCATCCGCTCTATAAATTTCAGAGTCTTTGGGATTTGTTAGATAACATAAATCAACATTAACGCCAAGATACTCTGATGGTCTTAAAATTTCATTATCAGACTTAATCAAACCGTTATCCTTGGTTAATAATTCAGTAACAACAGACTTTTGAACACTCTGAGCCAGATTTAATGCGCTATTATTATAATACGAAACCGTAGTTCCGGAATTATTAACAGGGTTATCACCTTGCGAAACAGCACTCATGTGAATACTAACAAAGATATTAGCATCATTTGCAATTGCAATTTTAACTCTATCATTGACATCCAAATCATAATCATCCGTACGTGTTAAATAGACTTCAGCACCTTGATTTTCCAATTCATCCTTTAACTTAAGAGCAACTTGTAAGTTATAATCTTTTTCAGTGTCACGGAACATGCCGGAAGCACCTTTATCTTGCCCACCATGACCAGCATCTAATACAACTTTAACTCCTGTTAGCGGCTGACCTTGAATTTTAGGCATATTTTTCATCATCAAAGTGAAATCACCATTTGAAAAGCCTGTACCATATTTTATTAATTCATTTTTTGAAACTCTTAGGATAAGGGTTTCATCATTCATGCCTGCAACATTAAATATATTAATAACAAGCTCGTCTGGATTATCAATAATTTCGTATGGCAAATTTCTTGAAAAGGCTACACGATATAATGAAATATCCGATGCCGTTTTATCATCAACATTATAAAATTCTGCTAATGAAGGTTTTGCATTTACCATTGTAACATCAGCCTTACTAACCCAAGCATATCGAGTTGGAGTTAATCTTACTCTGAAATAATCTCCCTGCTTTGCATCAACAATAAGCATCGTTTCTGCGGATAAATATGAAATGCCGTTAATTGATTTATTTTCTGGGGTACTTCTCAAAATAACTTTTGGCTTTGAGGTAACAAACAAAGCATTACCTATCGGAATTAGCGGATTAGATTTTTCAATAGCCACAGGCTGTTGGAGCTTCGTTATATAGTATTGTCTAAAAGAACAACTACCATCCTTACAAACTTTCAAAAATACCTGATTTTTCCCTGATTTAACAGGGATATTAATAGCAAACGCACCATTTGCAGCCGCATTCACTTTTTCACTCTGATAATAAAGCGTCTCCCCTTTAGCAAGGGTTCCCATGAAATATACATTATCATGAGTCGTTTTATTGTACTTGCTAACAGGGCAAACCATATCAAGAGCATAAACGCAACCGCAGCTAAATGCTGTAATTCCCAATAAAGCCAATATCTTCTTCATAATTTGGATTATATTATAAATAACATTTTGGGGCAAGTGAATATTAATACAAATTTTACTTTTTTATAGCTTTATTTCTTAGAAGTCGATGATAAGTAATCGCAAACCTATGAGCCTCATCACGCACACGTTGTATTAAATACAGTGCTTCTGATTGCCTTGGAAGAAGTATAGAAGACGATTTTTGAGGCAAAAAAACTTCTTCTTCACGTTTTGCAAGACTAACAAAATCAATCCCTGAAATTCCCATCTTTTCTACAACTTCCATAACTGATGATAACTGTCCTTTGCCCCCATCTATGATTATTAAATCGGGTTTTTCCCAACCTTTATCGCCTAACCTTGCCAGCCTTCTTGTTAGAACTTCTTTCATTGACATAAAATCATCAGGTTTACCTTCAGTTGTTTTGATTTTAAATTTTTTATAGGCTGATTTTTTACTCATTCCGTCTTGAAAAACTACCATTGATGCAACAGTATTAGTTCCTTGAATATGAGATATATCATAACACTCTATGCGTCTTGGGAAATTTGATAATTGCAGCTTTTCTTTTAAGTAGCTTCCTACCTCATTAAAATCATTTCTAATTTTTGACAACTTTTCAAGTTTAGCTTTTTCTAAGAGATGATTAGCATTCTTTTTAGCTAACTCTAACAACTCTTTTCCGTTCTTCGTTTTACCGTAACTTATTTTTACGTTCTTACCCGCAAGGAGTTTTAACCAATCCTGGTAGAGCTCCTTATCACCTAAGTTTTCCAACTCATCTGCAACCACCTTATCAGGGAACTCTTGTCTTAAGTTTCCATAGTACTCTCTAAAGAACGCTTCAAAATATTCCGTAACTGCATCGCCTTCTTCAAAATATACAAAATCTTTTTTATCTATCAAACGACCTTCTCTTATAAGCAGAATAACAAGGGCAAAAATCCCATCTTCATATACAAACGAAAGTATATCTTCGTTCTTTCCTGTATTTTCATAAACAACTTTTTGACGTTCAAGAGTTTTTTGCAAATCCAAATAACTGTCACGAAGCCTTGCCGCCTTTTCATACTGTTCTGCCTCGGAATACTTTTCCATCTGCTCTTTAAGCGCTTTGATTAACTCTGACTGTCTACCTGTTAAAAACAACTCGACCTTGGAGATTAATTCCTTATACTCCTCAGATGTAACTTTTTTCATACAAGGTGCAAGGCACCTTCCTATATGATAATAAAGACAAGGCCTTGACTTAAACTTTGGTGTCTTGCACTGCTTTAGAGGGAAAATTCTTTTTAAAAATTCTAATGTCGAATACATAGCTCTTACATCTGTATAAGGCCCATAATATTTACCGTGTTCAGGGTTCATATTTTTTTTACGAACAACCGTTATCCTCGGGAAATCTTCATCTGTAATCAGAAAATACGGATATTTTTTATCATCTTTTAATAATACATTATACTTTGGCTTGTGCTTCTTTATTAAATGAGATTCCAATATTAATGCTTCGACTTCCGAATCAGTAATTATATATTCCAGTTTTTCAATTTGCGGCACCATAACTCTTAGCTTGGCACTATCATGATGCTTATGAAAATAGCTGTAAACCCTTCGTTTTAATGATTTTGCCTTCCCGACATAAATAATTTCTCCCGTTTTGTCATAATACATATAACACCCCGGAAGCTCTGGTACTATCTTTAAGGTTTCAGCCAATTTCTCATTCATACAACAAAATTATATCACATTACTTGATAATATATGCTATAATAAACCCATAAATCTAAGATAAACAGAGAGGAAGATATGAAATTAAACGAAAATTATTCTAACTTAAAAGAAAGTTACCTATTTTCAACTATTGCAAAAAAAGTAAATGAATTTAGCCACAATAACCCTGATAAAAAAATAATCCGCTTAGGAATAGGAGATGTTACACTTCCGCTCTGTAAAGCAGTTATTGATGCTCTTCAAAAAGCAGTAGCAGAAATGGGAGTACAAACAACCTTTAGAGGATATGGTCCAGAACAAGGCTACGATTTCCTTAAAAATGCCATAAAAGATTATTACAAAGAAAGAGATGTAGAGCTTGATCCAAACGAGATTTTTATATCAGACGGCGCAAAAAGTGACCTTGGAAACATCCTTGACTTATTTGATACAGATAACACTGTACTAGTTCCTGATCCTGTTTATCCTGTATATGTTGATACAAATATAATGGACGGAAGAAACATTATTTACATAAATGCAAATGAAGCAAATGACTTTTTACCTGAACCAGATGAAAATATTAAAGCTGACATCATTTATATTTGTTCACCAAATAACCCGACAGGGGCTGTTTATACAAAAGAAGGACTTAAAAAATGGGTTGACTATGCGCTAAAAAATAATGCGGTAATAATCTATGATGCTGCCTATGAGTCATTTATTACGGACGCTAACCTGCCACATTCAATCTATGAAATAGAAGGCGGAAAAGATTGTGCAATAGAATTTTGCAGTTTTTCTAAAATAGCAGGATTTACGGGTACAAGATGCGGATATACAGTAGTACCGTTTAACCTTGGCAAACTAAATAAAATGTGGCTAAGACGTCAAACTACAAAATTCAACGGGGTACCATATATTGTACAAAGAGGTGCTGCAGCAGTATTCACAAAAGAAGGAAGAAAGGAGATAGAAGAAAACCTTGAATATTATAGAGAAAACGCTAAAATAATATCCGACACATTAGATGAATGCGGTATTAAATACTATGGCGGAAAGTTTTCACCATACATTTGGCTAAAATGTCCAAATAATATGACCTCTTGGGAATTTTTTGATTACCTGTTAACAAACATCCAAGTAGTCGGAACCCCAGGGGAAGGTTTTGGTAGAAACGGAGAAGGGTATTTCCGCTTAACATCTTTTGGCAGCAAAGAAAATACTATTGAAGCTATGAAAAGATTTAAGAATTTACTTAACAAATAACCGCTAAACTCCCGCTATAAAAGCCAGTACTTGAAAATAGAACAGTTTATGTTATTATTAAAATTGTAATTGTAATACAAAATAAAAGGAGACATATCATAGCAACTGATGACAAGGGCGGAAAAGGCGCCAAAGATAAGGTAATATTTAACGAAAAAATTCGTTCAAGAGAAGTAAGATTAATTGATGAAAATGGTACAAATCACGGTATAGTATCAACAAGAGATGCTTTAAGAATGGCAGAAGATGCCAATTTAGATTTAGTATTAGTTAGCCCCAACCAAGAGCCTCCGGTAGCAAAAATTCTTGACTACGGGAAATACAAATATGAACTTGATAAAAAGGCTAAAGAAGCTAAGAAAAAACAACACATTATAGAAATTAAAGAAATTAAAGTTCGTTATAAAATTGATACTCACGACTATGAAGTAAGACTTAAAAATATAAGAAAGTTTATTTCTCAAGGCAACAAAGTAAAAATCGTTGTTATGCTTAGAGGTCGTGAAATGCAGCACTCAAACCTTGCGTTTGAATTAACAAACAGATTTATCGAAGATTTAGCAAACGATGTAACAGTTGAAAAAGCTCCTGCTCTTGAAGGAAGGAATGTTACTTTCTGGGTTGCTCCAAAATCTTAGATTTTTATATTATATAAAATGTAAAAGTTTTAAAACTAAACCAATAATACCTGTTATTCCCAAGTAAAATAGCGGGTCTTTTTTAATAATAAAACTAATTGTCAGAAATATTATAAACAGCCCCATCGCAAATTTATCGTGAACTTTAGAATAAATCATTTCAATAGCAACCGAAACGAGCAAAGCACAACTTGCAGGCTTTAAACCATAAATTATAGCTTTAACATAAAAATTTTCTTTAAACTTTTTAAGAATTTTAGAAATAATAACAATGATAACAAAGGAAGGAATTGTAATAGCTAAAGTAGCAAGAGCAGCACCAAAAATTCCACCTGATTTTAAGCCGGTAAAAGTAGCCATATTTACACCAACAGGCCCAGGTGTAACTGAAGATATTGCTATCATTCTTTCTAAATCAAGACCTGAAAACCAACCATAGACTTCAGATATATGGTAAAGGAAAGGAATTGTTGCATATCCGCCACCAAAAGAAAATAGACCTATTTTAAAAAATTCATAAAAGAGATATAAATAAATCATAAGTTCTCCCTTTTACAAATAATACTTTTATAAATAATAGCTAACAAAGCTGATGAAATAACAATTAATGCAGGTGAAATATTAAAAAACAAAATACAACATAACGCTAAAATAAACAACACATAAGCAAACTTGTCAGAAAACGCCTTTGCCCACATTTCACGAGATGCTGAAATCATAAGCACCATTACACCAACACCAACACCCCAAAACAATCCCTGCATAAAATCCGTTTGCAAATACTTACTAATAATTGCTGCAAGCAAAATAATAGACCAAAACGGAGCAAACGTAACTCCTATTACAGCAACCAATGCACCTAATGTCCGTCTTAGCTTATATCCTACAAAAATAGAAATATTTGCAGCTATAATTCCAGGTAATGATTGACTTATAGCAAAGTAATCAATCAACTCGTCTTCAGAAATAAGATTGTTTTTTTCTACAAATTCAGACTTCATAACAGGTAAAATAACATACCCGCCGCCAAGCAAAATAGCACCAATTTTAACAAATAATAAAAACAATCTGAATAATGACATTTTTCCTCTTTACATAAAAAACAGGGGCTTCCGCTCGCCCCTGTTTATTCAAAATCAAATTTAATTTTCGTAAATCCAACCGTTGGTCAAGTCTACCCTGATAGGTTGTAATAACTTAACATAAATTATACTGTCAGGAAGTACTGTTACTTTATCACCTTTAAATATTTTTCTGATAAATTCCATAAATTTAGATTTTTGATTTTCAACATTACTTACACCTTTGAATACAACCGCTTGATCATTTGGTGTAACAAGAATGTTACTATCTAATAGTAACACACCATTTCTAAAGAACAATTTACCAGGTTCAACTATTTTTACTTGTCCTTTAATGTCACTATCTTTATAAATAAGAATGAATTTATCCTTTGTAACATAGTTTTGAGGAGCTTTTGCAATAAACAAATCTCCCGGCACGGAAATCTGAGAACCTAAAACAGTACCTAACTTAACCGGAACAATAGAACCTGCCGGAATAACGCCAAGTGAACCTTGAACATACGCTTTATCAATAACATAGCCGTTTCCTGTTTTCTTACGCATAGCTTCAGCTAACTTCGCATTAGGATTAAGTTTAGCTTGCTCTGTCATATTATAAAGGATTGCAGCCACTTCAGCCCTTGTTGCAGGACGATTTGCATCCAAATATCCTTTTCTTGACGGCTCAATTGTTATCATATTAAGGATTTCAGCTTTTCCTGCCGGGATTAAGAAATTTGCAGGAACATCTGAATAATCCTTATACATCTTTAAAATGTCACGTGCCTTTTGCTCACTTATTTGCTCAGTGGTTAAAGCATTAACAGCAATAGTAATTGTCTCGGCTCTTGAAACAGAATCCTCAGGTCTGAACAATTCAGAATCCTTTTCATTTGAGATTAAATCAAAATAAACAGCCTTTTGGATAGCATCATACGCCCAATAATTAACGTTAATATCATTAAAGTTAATTGGTTGAGCAATATTAGTGTGTTCTTGTCCCAAAGCCTTAATAGCCATAGACGCAAATTCAGCTCTGGTAACATTTTCATCCGGCTTGAATGAGCCGTCAGGATATCCGACTAAAACTCCTGAGTCAGACAAAATTTTAATTTGCTTATAAGCCCAATGAGTTTCATCCATATCGGAATAAAAAGCGAATGCAGATTGCACTCCGGTCACTGTCAATAACAGAACCAACAACCCTTTTAATAACGATTTGAGCATATTTTATCCTCCTTTTTATATAAATGATATATTAAAATTTAGCAGCTTTCAATTTATATACAAAATCTGTAACATTTACTTCATATATGGTTAATAGAAAATATGTTTATGTTAACATAATTAATATACTGGAGAAGATGAATATGATAACTATTAAAGATGTAGAACACGTTGCAAAACTTGCCAGATTGGAATTAACAGAAGAAGAGAAAGAAAAATTTACAGGACAATTGGGTGCAGTATTAGAATATGTAAACCAAATGAACGAAGTAGATACTTCAAATGTCGAACCAATGGCGCACGCAATAGATTTTTGCAATGTAATGAGGGATGACGAGGTAGTCTACGAACAAACTAAAGAAGCACTAATGTCAAATGCCCCTTGGGAAGAAAACGGCTTCTTTAGAGTCCCTAAAATCAACTAAATACCACAAAGCATTCCCATCCTCTGATGGGAATACTTTTATAAATAAAATGTCACAAACAATATGCTAGGAAAGGTAGATTAATGACCAAATATATATTTATTACAGGCGGTGTTGTAAGCTCACTCGGAAAAGGAATCATTGGAGCTTCTCTAGGTAAACTTTTACGTTCAAGAGGGTTTAGCGTATGTATCCAAAAATTTGATCCTTATATTAATGTTGACCCCGGAACAATGAGCCCATTTCAACACGGTGAAGTTTTTGTTACTGATGATGGAGCTGAAACAGACTTAGACCTAGGACATTATGAAAGATTTATTGACACGCCTTTCTGCAAATTAAGTAATGTAACCTCAGGAAGCGTTTATTCTACAGTCATTAAAAAAGAACGCCGCGGGGACTATTTAGGAGCAACCGTTCAAACTATTCCACATATAACAAATGAAATCAAATCAAGAATTACCAAAGCTCAAAAGCATTTTAAAGCTGACTTCCAGATAATAGAAATTGGCGGTACAATTGGTGACATTGAAGGGTTGCCATTTATTGAAGCCATCAGACAATTTAAAACAGAGGTCGGCTATGGTAACGCTATTAACATCCACTGTACACTTTTGCCTTATCTTCCAACATCAGGAGAATTAAAGACAAAACCTTCTCAACACAGTGTACAAGTTTTAAGAAGTTATGGATTACAACCGGAAGTACTCGTTTGCAGGACTTCCAAACCTATACCAAAAACTGAAAAAGAAAAACTTGCACTATTCTGCTCAGTTCCTAAAGAAGCAGTTATCGAATGCAGAGATATGAAAAGTATATACGAAGTTCCTCTCGCTCTAGAAGAACAAAACATGGCGTCTGTAATTTTAGACCTACTGAGAGTCGATGGCCGAAAAGCTGATTTAACAAATTGGGAAGCACTTGTTGAAAAAATCCGGAATCCCAAAAGAACATTAAAAGTAGGCATTGCAGGGAAATATACAAAGTTATCTGATGCTTATATTTCTGTAGTAGAATCTCTGAAGCACGCAGGATATGCAAACGATGCAAGGGTTGAAATAAAATGGATTAATTCTGAAGAATGTGTCGATGATGAAAATTGCAAAAAACTACTTAAAGATATCGATGCAGTAGTAGTTCCGGGTGGTTTTGGAATAAGAGGCATTGAAGGAAAGTTAAACGTTATAAAATATGCAAGAACTAATAATCTTCCATTCTTAGGTTTATGCCTTGGTATGCAGTGCGCTGTTATTGAATATGCAAGGAACGTAGCAGGGTTGAAAAATGCTAACTCTACAGAATTTAATGAGAACGCCGAATATCCTGTTATCGATTTAATGCAAGAACAAAAAGATGTAAAAGGTTACGGCGGAACCATGCGACTAGGAGCATACGAATGCCACTTAAAGAAAGGTTCTGTTGCTGCAACAGCCTACGGAACAACAAAAATTTCAGAACGTCACAGACATAGATATGAAGTAAATAGTGAATATTTAGAGAGAATACAAAATGCAGGACTAGTATTTTCCGGCATGTCACCTGACGGAATGCTCGCCGAAGTGGTAGAACTTCCTCAAAATGACTGGTTTGTAGCCTCACAATTCCATCCTGAATTTAAATCAAGACCGGAGAGACCACATCCTTTATTTCTGGGACTTATAAACGCTGCCTGCAAACAGAAAGGATAAATTATGTTAAAAGTTTACACTAATGCTGACATTAACAGAGATTTGATTAAGAACTACAAAATTGCCATAATCGGTTTTGGTTCTCAAGGCTACGGTCAGGCTATGAATTTAAGAGATTCGGGCTGTAATGTCGTTTTAGGCTTACGTCCGGAAGGGGCTTCCGACATAAAAGCTCGTGATTACGGGTTCAAAACTATGCCAATAGAAGAAGCAGTTGAATGGGCTGATATTATTCAAATTTTAATCCCTGATGAAATTCAAGCTAAAGTTTATAAAGAACAAATTGCGCCACATTTAGCACAAGGGAAATACTTAATGTTTTCACACGGCTTCAATATCCATTACGGTTTAATAGTTCCGCCAGAAGGAATAAATGTAATAATGGTAGCGCCTAAAGCACCAGGGCATACTGTTAGAAGTGAATACTCAGCAGGCAGAGGAGTTCCGTCACTTGTTGCAGTTCAAAAAGATTCTAGCGGCAACTCACTTGATGTGGCACTATCTTATGCGGCGGCTATTGGGTCAGGTTACACAGGAATTATTGAAACAACCTTCAGGGAAGAAACAGAAACTGACTTGTTTGGTGAACAAGCCGTTTTATGTGGGGGATGTTCCGCTTTAATAAAAGCAGGATTTGAAACTCTAGTAGAAGCCGGTTATTCTCCATATATGGCATATTTTGAAGTTTGCCACGAGCTTAAGTTAATTGTTGACTTAATCTACCAAGGCGGAATTTCCGATATGCACTATTCTATTTCAAATAACGCCGAATATGGAGATTTGACAAGAGGTACTTTCCTCATCGACGAAAACGTAAAAGCAAAAATGAAAAAAATCTTAGAAGATATACAAAGCGGGAAATATGCTACTGAGTTTATGAAGGAAATGAACAGCGGTAGTGAAAACTTCAAAAAACTAAGAGAAAAATCCGAAAATCATCCAATTGAAAAAATCGGGAAAGAATTACGTTCTATCTTTAAATGGGAAAAGTCCAATAAACTTATTGACCGTTCAAAGAACTAACAATATAAACATAAAAAGCGGCTATATTTTATATAGCCGTTTTTTGTTCATACAAATTTTCACTAAACCATTACGCCAATAAATAAAGTTTTTGCCCTTTAGTTGCCGTACGAGATTCAGGATGAACATCCCCATCACATCCAATTGCAAATCCTGGTTTTACTTCAGTATTTTCTGTTGCTGATGATGGTTGATTGGACATTTTATTTGCACGAAACATCGGTGTGATACTGTTTAATCTTGATATAGCATCCAGTTTCATACATATACCTCCATTCCAGTCGCATTCTAACTCTAATATAAACTTTTGTCTATCCTTTATTCACAAAAATTAACATCTTATTTTTATTAAATCTATATTTATGACATACTAAAATTAAGGAGTAAAAAATGATTCAAAAAGTAACACCATATACACAATCAAATAAACAAAATCAAACAAATTTTAAAGCCCTAAGAGCTGTAGAATATTTAGGGACATTTAGCCCCGGTATAAAGAAAAATGACCTAGAAGTATTAAAAGCCGTCCAAGAATCGAAAGCCATAACTCGTTTCTGCAAAGACAAAAGCGTAACTATATTTTTAAGCAAAGATTGTGAATGTGGAGAATACACCTCTAAATTAATTTTAACCTATAAAAAAATAGCAAAAGATTTTAAATCAAGAATTAAAAATATGCTAACTCCTAAAAAAGAATTAAATATTATATACAAATCAAATGAAACCTCTACAGAACATTCAAAAGCATTTCAAAATATGATTGAAAACATACAAGAAAATACACTTGAGGAAATGATCTCCTCTAAACCTACAAATATAACCTAATACATTGATGTAACAATTTGTAAAAAAAGTTAAAAAATAAAGCAAAAAAATTTTTTTAGCAATTTTACAATGACAAAAGGAGAAGTATATGATAGTACACGGCTGCACAGGTATTAAAAATTATACAAACTACACTACACAAGCAAAACCTAAAAAAGATTCTATTAGTCAAACAAGAACTGCATCTATAGCGGATAAAACATCTTTTTCAGCACTAAAAATGCCTATCATATACAAAGGGAGATTTGATCCTACAAAAAGCGCTTCGGCTTATGAATTATATAAGAGTTTTTTATCCGCATACGCAACAAATTCTCTATTTAAGAATTACGAAGTGAAAGCAACATTTTTCACTGATTGGTTAAAAGAACATCCTAATTATCCATTTAAAAAATCTAAGGATTATTTTGCATCAATTTGTACAATGCTTCTGGAAGCAAAAAAATTACCACAAGATAACAGCATGCAATCAAAATTAAAATTTAAAATGGAACAACCTAAATATTATTACATAGGCATGTATGGTGATGATTCCCTAACAGGAGCAGAAGAAAATCTTGCATATTTCTTACAGAAATTCACATACATGGATATTCTCTGTAACTTAGAAGATAAACCACGTTTAGCTATGCTTGAGCCACTTGAAAAGAGATTTTTTGAAGAATAGCTCTAAATATCTTCAAAACCTGGAGAAGATATAGGTAGACCTTTATAGCCTTTGTTTGAATACACATTCTTCTTTATATATTTGTTAGTATATTGGCCTTTTTCGAATAAATTTTTAAGTATATTTTCTCTACGCACGAGTGAAGAATCAACATTTTCCAGTTCAGGATATTTTTGCAACATCTCATACCAAACGGTTGCTTCCATTGTCCAAGCATAGGTTTCTTCAGAAAGCGAATTATACTCATCCTGATGCAGTGCTTCGTGAGATAATAGAGCCGCTAATGCAGCAGGTGGGGCTTCTTTGTGCTTTGGATTGATATAGATATACAAAGTGCCTTTTCTTTTCCATCCGACAGCATCAAACTTTTCATAATTTTGATTAATTTCTGCCAAGTTCTTAAACTCTATTTTTACAGGTTTACCAGTCAAATTGTCACCTAAGATTGCATTTCTTGAGAATTCTCCTGTCGTACCTTTTAGCATATCAAGTGCTACAAATATTATTTGCTGCTCAGAATTTTTCTTATAAACAGCCGATATTTCATCAATATACTCTTGGGTATACTTCTCAGGCATTACAACTTTATGCGGTACCGGCTCATATTTAGCAGCAAATGCGCCTTGACCAACAAGCCCTGCAAATATTAATGCTACCAAAAACTTTTTCATAATACTTCCTCTAAAACTCTACATAATAATCATTATATAATCTGTTTTATCTAATGTCCAAAAATTTATGAACCTGCGGTATTAAACGTACCTTATTATAGCGTTTTAAGCATTTTGAGAACACTTCATCAGCGAAATTTATTGAAGGAAGCATCGTTTCATTTTGCATTTGCGGTTGGAGTATAAGTTCAAAATCATATTTTTTTGCGAGGTTTACAGTTGCTATTATTTCTTCTTCTGTTACGTCTTCATTAAAAACAGCTTTGGCAAACAAATATATCTTCTTATTTTCTCTCGCTATTTGGAAAAATTTATCGTGCTTTTCAAAAGTATTCCCAATTCCTGTAGCAGATGGCAGCTTGATATCAGCAGAAATAATATCAACATAATCAAGTATTTTATAAAGCTCATCTGAAAGAGTAGCATTCGTTTCCAGATAAAACTTAGCATCCACAAGCGGAATAAAACATTTTAGAAAATCTGCATGCAACAAGGGCTCACCGCCTGTTAAGGATATTGAATGAATAGATGCCAAATCGAACTCTTTTTTTATATATTCCAACAATTCCTCAGGAGAATATACAAAATTGGCATTTTCATACATATAATCCGTATCACAATACTTGCACATGAGGTTACAAGCGCAAAATCTTATAAATAACTGTCTTACTCCAACATAAGGACCTTCGCCTTGGGTTGAAACAAACATTTCCTTTATTCTTGCTATTTCACTTTCCATCAAATACTCTTTCTTAAATTATTTGAATCCAACTTAGCGAGTTTTCTATATAAATCAATTTCCTCAGCTGATAGGTTTTCAGGAATTTTAATTTCTACAGTAATAATCAAGTCGCCTTTTACCCCGTTTTTAGAAATTCCTTGACCTTGAAGTCTGAATTTTTGACCGGAATTGGTGTTGGGTAGAATTTTCATCGTGATTTTCCCATCCGCAACCGGAATTTCAATATCTGCACCCAAAACAGCCTCATAAGGTGTTATAGGAATTGTTCTCAAAACGTTATTACCATCATACTTAAAATTAGAATTATTTTCAATTTTTATAAGCAAATACAAATCACCGTTTTTCCCGCCATTAACCCCGGGATTGCCTTCTCCTGCTATCCTGATTTTATATCCGTTTTTAACGTTTGCAGGGATTTTTACAGTAAATTTTTTATGTTCAGATTCCATGCCTGAGCCCTTACAATGCTGGCAAACAGTACCGTTTGTAAACTTTCTTCCGTTACATACCGAACATTTATTAGTGTGAAGTACATTAATTTTTTTAGATGTGCCATTAATGGCTTCTTCCATAGAGATAACTACTTCTGTTGTAATATCAGAACCGTTTTCCGGTTGTAAATTTTGCTGTTGTTTTTTATACTCTTTTTGTTGATATTGTGCGTTTAAAAATTCTTCCCACATGCCGGAAAAATAATTTTTAGACTGATATTTTGTCTTAAACTCGTTTTTTGAATGAAACTCATTCTTTACATTAAAATCAGGTTGTTTTTCTCTTTTTTCAGCTTCATCATTAGGATTGTTAGCATAAGAATAGAGCCTTCTAAGAGCATCATAATCATATCTTTTTCTACGATCCATAAGTGTATCATAGGCTTCATTAATATCTTTAAACCTAGCTACATTTTCAGGAGAACTGCCAACTACATCGGGGTGAAATTTTCTTGCCATTTTTCTATAGGCAGATTTAATATCAGACTCTGTTGCTCTTTCGGAGATATCAAGAATTTTGTAATAGTCTTTTGTTTGCATATTAGTATATTAATGAAGCCTGATAAAATATCAATACTCCTTCTAAACAAATTTAAAAATATATATTGATTTATTTTAATGGTTATTATAAACTATAGATGTGACTGCGGAAGTAGCTCAGTTGATAGAGTATCTGCCTTCCAAGCAGAGTGTCGCGGGTTTGAGTCCCGTCTTCCGCTCCATTTAAAAAAGCATCTTTATAAGGTGCTTTTTTATTGCTCTTTTTTACAAATGACAAGCTGCTAAAAACCCTCTTTTACAACTGGCTGCTGGTCTGAAAGATATTTTTTTATATATTGAGCTATATCTTTTGACTCTATAGAGTCTATTTTTTCACCCAGATTATAAATATCATATTTATACCTGTATAAAACCTCATTCGATTTTTCAAAATCGGACGAATTCAAATCCTCTTGAATTAGCTTCTTTAAATAAGGCTTCGTAGCATCTAATATATATGATATTGCCTCATTATCTTCCTTATAACGACCTAAATACGCTTTTTGCAATTCCATCTCATTTTTTAGATTTAATACATCCTCTTCAGGTTTAGGAGATATTTGAGTCTTAATATAATATGTATTTGACGGAATAGCTGCATTCTCATACATGTCCGACTCGATAATTTCTGCATCACATTCAAAATCACTGTTTCGACTCATTGTTAAAACTAACGTTGAAAATAATGCTGTCAGAAAATCTTTTGCTGTATCCGTTTTTATAGGATATAACATTTCTATGTTTTTATCATTAGAATTGATATGGATAATTTTTAATTCTGCATTTGGAATAAAATCTTTTGAGCTAACCTCTGAGTGAGGGGTAAACTCAACTGATAAATCCTCATTTATATATTTAAATAAACTTGTCTTATTATTTTCATATACACTCTCATCAAGGGTTACAAAATACTGTGCTTCTGCCGCTGTAAGAGTTTCATTATAATATTTTTTGATACTTTCTAAATTAATTTCAGCTAATTTCTTATCATCTCCTATTAATGACTTCAAAGCATTTTTTGAGGCTTCAAACTCTTGCTCACTAAATTTTGGATCGGAAATAAATTTATTTAAATCTTTGATTTCATCAAGTTCAGATTTATCAATGTTTCCATCAAATACATAACCTTGACTGTCTTGGACTAATTTGAATTTTGAGTTCTGACTTTTGAGTTCTTTATTAAGCATATCAGCTAAAATAAAACTTTTTTTGTCATCATAGTCTTTATGATTTTTAGACAAAAATAATTTAACAGCAACTTTATTAACACCTGAATTATCAACATCATTAGAATTCAAAAACAACTGTAACTTAGTATCAGGATACTCAAATACATGTATTTCAGATTTTTCGAAATCGGTTTTATTGACTCCGTTTAAATAATTTGCAGTAGTTTCTACAGGCTTTGAAGAATTTTCTGCCTTTCGGTGCTTAAAAGTTATATTAAGCGGGACATAATACGCATTTACTAAACTTGTTTCGTTATTTTCAGCTGCTTTAGACAAATTTTTATTTTGGGTTTGATTTTCTGTTGAATATTCTATTTTTTTTGTAAATAAATTTGGTTGAATCGGTTTTATCATTTTTTTACACCTTATGATTTTTTACTTCTTTATTAGAAACTAGCTTAAAATATTGTCTTTAATATAGTTTTTTAACTCATTTTCTGTTATTGAGTCTATATCATTTGAGATAGTCAACAACTTATCTGAGTAGTCCGCAAATATTAACACCCTGCCAATTGGAAGAGTTGAACCAGTCATAAAATTATTAACCATAGATTTATAGTAATTTTTTTCTTCTTGCAAATCTTCTTGCAAATCAGCGGATACAAATTTTGACACAATATCATTAACCTTCTCTATATCTGATTTATCAAAATTAGACTTGTTGTTTTTTTGTATCGTAAGATATTTCCCGTCAAATACATTACGATTAGTATTTTTTAACTCTATAGGCAGCGGAGCATTATCAACCTTTAATATATATCCTTCTTTTTCAAAATAAGGATAAAGCATTCTTACTGCCATATTAGAGATTAAAAAATCTTTTGGCTCTAAATCTGAAATCGGATAATTCAACGAATGATAGGCTTTGCCAACTCTTTTCGCCGAAACATTTTTAATATCTTTGTCAGAAACTTCTCTATCTTGGGATTCTCCTACAGATTTAAGTTTATTGGAAATACCTTGATTTATGTTAAAAAACAATTTATCTTTATTTTGCTTAAAATAATCCTCTGATGTAATTATTGTAATATCCATTGAAAGATTACTTTTATAATTATCTACATACTCTTTAAAATCTTTAATTGAAAGATTACTTAATTCATCAATCATTTCTTCATCAGTTTTTAAGTTATCCTTATCAAAAAATATCTTAACATTTTCTGCTAAGGAGTCATTTAGCCTATTATTCTTTATACTATTAATTAATTGATTCTTTGCAATCTTAAATTCACGCTCATCAATCGGTGTATTAAACAAAATATTATTAACTCTTTTAGCTTCAACATCCGGTTGAGTAAAATCACCGGCATTAAATGAAACAGAAAAAGGTGTTCCTGCAAAATTCATTTTTTCTAAATCATCCAATCGGTTCTCGATAATAACTTGCAGCAATTTTTCATATAACAAGTTATAATTATTTGTATCTACTTGATTTAACAACATAAACAATGTTGGAGATGCAGCTTTATCTAATGATTTATCAATATTAACAAGTACCCTTAATTTTGTATCAGGGTACTCAAATACATGTATTTCAGAATTTTCGAAATCGGTTTTATTGATTCCGTTTAAATAATTTGCAGTAGTTTCTACAGGCTTTGAAGAATTTTCTGCCTTTCGGTGCTTAAAAGTTATATTAAGCGGGACATAATACGCATTTACTAAACTTGTTTCGTTATTTTCAGCTGCTTTAGACAAATTTTTATTTTGGGTTTGATTTTCTGTTGAATATTCTATTTTTTTTGTAAATAAATTTGGTTGAATCGGTTTTATCATCTCTTTTACACCTTATTATAATTTCTATATTTATATTAAACATCAACAAAAAATTAATTGCTAAACTAAAACTAACTTTTAAATAAATATTTACATTTCATAATATTTATTAAAAAATCAACTTAAATATTTTCTTCCGAGCAACTCATCCGGCAAAAATTGCTGATACACGTCAGGTGCAGAATGAGAGTAAATATACCCCTCACCAAAACCGTATTTTTTTGCATCTTTGTAATGCGCATCTCTTAAATGCATAGGCGGGGGATAATCTTTCCCCGATTGAATATCGTTTAAAGCCATATCTATAGCCGTTATAGTTGCATTAGATTTTGGCGCCTTTGCAACATAAATAACAGCTTGTGCAAGAGGAATTCTGGCTTCAGGGAAACCTAATATTTCAGAGGCTCTATGAGCGTTAATCGCAATATTTAATGCCATAGGATCGGCATTACCGACATCCTCTGCCGCGCAAACAATCAATCTTCTGGCTATAAATCTCGGGTCTTCACCTGCTTCAATCATTTTTGCCAAATAATAAATCGCAGCATCAGGATCCGAGCCCCTCAAGCTCTTTTGGAAAGCGCTTGCACAATCATAGTGCTCTTGTCTTGAATATCTGGTATTATGTTTTTGGGTAATACTTTCTAAGATTTCTATAGTAAGCTGCCTTGTACCGCCGGAATAATTACTTGCGAAATAAGAGTTTTCAACCATATTTAAAGCACATCTTGCATCTCCGCGGCTATACATTATAATAAACTTTTTAACATCATCCTCATACTCTATCGGCTGGTAATTTTTCTCTAAATACGCAAATCCTCTATCAATAATATTCTCCATTGACTCATCACTGATAGGATTTAACCTTATAACCTGAACTCTCGAAAGAAGTGCTGGAACAACTTGGAATGAAGGATTTTCAGTTGTTGAACCAATAAGGAACAAGGTTCCATCCTCTAAATACGGAAGCAGAACATCCTGTTGAGTTTTAGAATATCTGTGGATTTCATCAATAAAAAGAATAGTCTTTTGACCTGCCCTTAAGGCTTCTTTTGACCTGTCAACAGTTTCTTTTATATCCTTAATACCGGAAGCTACAGCGGACAATTCAATAAACTGAGCCTGAACTTTTTGAGCAATCAGCCTTGCTAAAGTTGTTTTACCGCATCCGGGGGTACCCCAAAATATTAGCGAAAACAAGCGCTGCGACTTGATTAAATTTAGCAATGGCGAATTAGGCGCAATAATATTTGACTGTCCTAAGAATTCATCCAAGTCTTTTGGACGCAACAGTTCTGCAAGAGGTACTTGTTTATTAGAATTTTCTAACTGTGTAAATAAATCCATAACTGAATTTTAACACATAAAATAAACGTTGCAAAAAGCAGGCGGAAAGATTATTTAATTGCGACAGTAGTAGATTTCAAAAACTCTTTTACAACATTAACAGGGATAGCAAAACCTATACCAATATTAGAAATATTATTATCGGGGTTATAAATCGACTGATTAATTCCGATAACCTCGCCATTAGTATTTAAAAGCGGTCCGCCGGAAGACCCTGGATTAATAGCTGCATCAGTTTGTATTTTGTTTTTAGCATAATCAATTCTTGAAATAATCCCTTGGGTAAGTGTTCCGTTAAAACCAAACGGATTTCCAATCGCCAAAACCTTTTGTCCGACCTTAATTTGTTCTGAATCACCAAGTTTAACGGTCTGCATAGGTTTATCTGTTTTTATTTTCAACAATGCCAAGTCGTTATTCCGACCAACTTTCTTCAATACCTGCGCCTTATACGTTTTACCGTTATATATAGTTACTGTTATATCATCTCCGTCCTCTATAACGTGAGAACTGGTTAATATAACCCCATCATTAGATACAACACACCCCGTGCCGCAGGATAAACCGTATTTTATTTGTGTATCAATAGATACAATAGCAGGATTTATTTTTTCATATACGTCAATATTAATCATTTCTTCTCTATCATACGCAAATGACGGAAGCGCCAAAGACAGGCAAAATAAAATTGTAAGTAGCTTTTTCTTCATATCAATCACCGGTAATATAATTACACTTGTAAGAAAACTTTACTATATACAATCGATTTTTATTGAAGGTGTGTATTGCAAGGATTAAAGTTCTAATATATAATAGAAAAGAATTCAGAGTACATATTTACATTGAAATAGGAGAGTACATTATGACAAGAATTGAAAACTTTAAGAGAGCATTAACAGAAAAGAGAGCAGTAAAAGTTATTGCAGGCATCAACAACTTTGATAAAGACTCTGTAAGAAAAGTTGTAGCATCAGCTGATAAAGCAGGTGCAACTGCAATTGATATCTGTGCAGATGCTGAAATAATCAAAATGGCAAGAGAAATGACTAACTTACCGATTTTCGTATCATCAGTAAAACCTGAAGAATTAGCTATGGCTGTTTCCATGGGCGCGGATGCAATCGAATTAGGCAACTTTGATGCTTTATACGCAAAAGGACAATCATTCTCAGCTAGTGAAGTACTTGAATTAACAAAACAAACTTTATCAATGATTAACAAAGATGAAGTATTCTTCTCAGTAACAATTCCTGGAAGCATTGATATTAATGAACAAATCAATTTAGCAAGAGAATTGGAAGAAATGGGTATCGATCTAATCCAAACTGAAGGTCACTTCACAAACGAAGAACCATCAAACGGTATTAGAGGTCTTGTTGAAAGAGCAGAATTAACTCTTTCTAACACAATGGAATTAGTTAGAAACGTTGAAATTCCTGTAATGACAGCTACAGGAATCAACCCGACAACTGCACCTTTAGCTTTTGCTTCAGGAGCTTCTGCAATTGGTTGCGGTTCTTGCATAAACAAATTATCTTCTGAAATCGCAATGATTGCAGTTATTAAAAATCTTATGGAAATTGCTGAAAGAAATTCAGTAAAAACATTGCAACTTGTATAATTTGTTGAACATATATACACTGAAGGGACTGAAAACAAAGTTTTCAGTCCCTTTTTTAGATTAAAAGCTATACAACAGTAAAAGTTTATGCTAGAATCAAAAGAGAAGGGAAACAGGGGAATGAAAAGAATAGTATCGGCAAAAGAAGCAATATCAGAAATAAAAGATGGTTCCAGTATAATGGTCGGAGGATTTTTGAGCTGCGGAGTTCCAGATGAATTAATCGATGCACTTGTAGAACAAAACACCAAAAATCTTACAATGATATGCAACGATACATCATATCCCAATACCGATAAAGGGAAATTAATTGTCAATCATCAAGTAAAAAAACTTGTAACAACCCACATTGGAACGAATCCTGAGACCGGTAAACAAATGAACTCAGGCGAAATTGATGTTGAATTAAATCCAATGGGAACTCTTGTTGAACGAATCAGAGCGAAAGGTGCAGGTTTGGGCGGTGTACTTGCTCCAACAGGAGTTGGAACAATCATAGAGCAGGGCAAAAAGACAATGGAAGTAGATGGCAAAAAATATATTTTTGAAAAACCACTTGGTGCCGATTATGCCCTAATTTACGGAACAAAAGTTGATAAATATGGTAATGTTTCATATTATGGAACAACTCGGAATGTAAATACAGTAATGGCAACAGCCGCTGACAAAGTAATTGTACAAGCTGATGAAATAGTCGATGAAATCAATCCAAATGAAGTTGTAATCCCAGGAATCTTCGTTGACTGTATTGTAAAAAAAGAAAAAGAAGTTCAAAACGTATAATATTTAGGTGAATAAATGGAATTAACATTACTATCAAAGGAAAAGACAAGAGAAATCATAGCCAAAAGAGCAGCTAAAGAGTTTAAAAACGGAGATGTAGTAACTCTGGGCATTGGATTACCAACAGCTGTAGCAGATTATATTCCCGATAATATGAATGTTATATTTCAATCAGAAAACGGATTGCTTGGCATTGGTAAAACTATCAGTGGTGAAAATATGGATCCAAGAATCATCAATGCCGGCGGAATTTGTGTAGAAGCCAAAAAAGGTGCTTCTTTTTATGATGCAGCGACAGCCCTTACAATGATGAGAGGTGGACATATTGATGCGACTGTACTTGGTGCTCTTCAAGTTGATGAAGAAGGCAGTATAGCAAGTTGGATGATTCCTAATAAATTTGTCCCAGGGATGGGAGGAGCCATGGACCTTGTTATCGGCTCTAAAAGAGTAATCGTTGCAATGGAGCATACAAACAAAGGTGCTGTTAAAATAGTAAAAAAATGTACATTACCTTTAACTGCTTATAAAGAAGTAGACTTAATTATAACCGAAAGATGCGTTTTTGATTTATCACAAGGAATTCTTTTATTAACTGAAATAAACCCTATGTTTACACTTGATGATATTAAAGAATCAGTAACCGCAGATTTCACTGTTGCTGATAACCTGAAATATATGGATATTAATTAATCTAAAAACAAAAAAAACATAAAAACGCGGATTATTTACCTATAATCCGCGTTTTCTACTATTTTAGTCAAAGGAACTACTCTTTTACAAGGAATTCAATATTATCAACCCTTACTGCAAAATATGGCTTATCTTTTCCTTCTTCTTGTAAAAACATTACAAATTCTTTATCAAAATGGTACTTACGTCCAATTTCTGGAGCTAAAGACATTCTCATAATCGCTAATGCTGCTTCGCTCTTCAAGGTTCCACCTTTATTATCCATATTAAACTTTATAGATTGAAGCGCTTGGGTTATCACCATATTAGTTCCTTTTATCTTCTTTCCGCACAATTCATCGTAAGAAATTGTTTTATCAATTTTAAAATTAGGAACCATCAAACTATCATCCTTCGTAAATCTTTCTGATGCATCTTGTTGAACAACATATGCATATAAATCTTCAAAACTATCTTTTTTATCTGTGCGATATAATATCACATCTTCTTTTTCTTTTGTTGTAAGTTTTACAGCATACTCATCTGGTGATTTATAGAATAATACATGAACATTTTTTCTTAGTTTTCTATCACTTTCTTTATTTACACCAAAATATTTTACATTGGCTTCGCTACCTGCAAATGGCGCTGATTTTAGCATATCAAAAGGAGTTGTAAAATTAAAATCCTTCTTTAACATTGCATAAAATAAATAAGAATTTTTTGCACCCCAATTAATAGTATCTAAAATATCACTTTTTTCATTGAATTTTTTGGCAATATTCTTTTCTATTTGTTTTTTTAATTTTTTGCTTATCTTACCATATGTAGAATAATAAGAATCTGGATTAATAATATCAGATGTATATAATTTTTTATTCAACTCATTTGCTATAGGAGGATTTCCACCTGCTAATAAAACTGGACCATGTATAACTTTATCCATGAAAGTATTCCATACCAATTGGAATGTAACACACCATAATTTATTTTTTATTGCCTCATAACCGCCAACTGCTTGCTGTTCTGTCACTGGTTTATCATCAGAAGGTGTTACAACTTCGTTATTAACTGGTTTCTCTTCAACTACAGCTTTGCTTTCTTCTGCTGCTGACTTGTTTTCTTCAACCGCAGGTTTGTTTTCTTCTACCGCAGGTTTGGTTTCTTCAACCGCAGGTTTGTTTTCTTCAACCGTTGGTTTGTTTTCTTCTACCGCAGGTTTGGTTTCTTCAACCGCAGGTTTGTTTTCTTCAACCGTTGGTTTGGTTTCTTCAACCGCAGGCTTGTTTTCTTCAACCGCAGGTTTGGCTTCTTCAACCGTTGGTTTTGTTTCTTCAATTGCGGGTTTTGCTTCTTCAGCCGCAGATTTGGTTTCTTCAACTGCAGGTTTGGTTTCTTCAACCGCAGGCTTGGTTTCTTCAACCGCAGGTTTGTTTTCTTCAACCGTTGGTTTGGTTTCTTCAATTGCGGGTTTTGCTTCTTCAACCGCAGATTTGGTTTCTTCCAAGGGCGTGGGAGTAACCTCCTCTGTAGTTTCAACCTTTTCTGGTGATTTTTTAGAACCAAACCAAGCTAGTTTTATATTTTCACTACTAGATTCTAAATCACGTCCGTTTTTATCTTCTTTCTTTGGCAATAATTCATTTACCGGTTTAGCATTGTCTTTTTGTTCTTTAATTACCGCCTTATGTGCTGCAGGTCTAACTTTATCAACATCAATATTCATTTCATTTGATGTATTTTCATCAATTACGTGTCGAACATCAGAAATTGGATGATATTGTGCTCTTTCTGACGTTTGAGCATTATTGCTTGCACCATCAGCTACAACTGTTTCTTTTGCATTAACAGCCATTAATCCCACTGATAAGACAAACAATACACCCATCATAGATGCTATTTTCTTAATTCGCATAATAAAACTCCTCTACTAACTCGTCAAAGGTATTATATCATACAAATTAGAGTTTTAAAAGTTATACTTGCTGCGCTGCAAATTTAGCTTTTTTCTTGGCATTATGTTTCGTCCAACCAGCATTAATCAAGGGGAGAGCACAACCTAGAGTTAATGCTGAATAAGTAATTCCAACAGCGTGAGCTAAATTTAGTTTCCAGATATTTTTCTTTGCAAACGTTGCTCCTTTAGCGGCCAATTCATTATGAGTTTTTAAACTCATATCATTTAACCAGTGCTTTAACCCCTTTCCCTCTTTTTGATAATTAAATAAATTTTGACCAGTTTTATCAAGCAAGTTTCCAACGCCTTTAGCCGCAAAGCCACCAAATACAAGCCAGTTAAGAAATCCAAAATAATCTCTGGTCATTGACTCTCTTAGCTCCGTACTGTTATCTGATGCCATAAAACGCCCAACTATGTTTGTTGCATAAACAGTTTTTATAGCATTACCGCTTGTTACAGGACCCGTAAACTCTAATTTTTTAACAAAATCCTTCCAATTTTTTACACGCATGACCGTCAGAACCATTGCAACCATTCCTGCACTCGCAGCTATTTTCTTTGCTAGCAAATATTTATCTTTCTCTTGCTTGGCATCCTTTCCTCTGGTTGTATAATCTACATCTCCTACAAAACCTTTTCTTCCTGTACGTTTTTCTGTTATTTTTCTATTTATATACTGATTTGACAGTCCTAAAATTGATGAAAGTGCTAAAGCTCCAAATATCTTCATCTTATTTATTTTAGCTAACTTCTCAAACGCAGCGGCGGTTTTTACATTTTTATTGGTATAAATATCATTCCCCATATTATACGTATCACGTAAAATATTTTCTAATTTATCCGCAAGTTTATTGTTTCCGATAGTTATAGCCGTATCACGACCTGCGCCCAAAGCGTTTGTTAAACGAAGCTCCATTATTCTAAGAATATTACTTTTGTCATCCCTTACAATATTTTTATCATTAATAATTTTAACCATTGAATTAACAAAGCCTTCTGGCGTTTTCATCTGGTTTTGAATTCCTTTATATTCAGGGTTACGCCACTTAATCTTTGCCCATTTATCTCTATCAACCCACTCAATATTAGCCCAATCAATATCTTTAAATTGGTTAACTTTATGTCCATCAACACCTGAAAGGTTATTAAAAACAGCTTCAACATACCCTTTTACATTTTGACCTCCTTCATCCCAAGCGGCCTGCAATGTTTTTAATGAATCTTTTGAATACCAACTGTTAGAATTAATCTGTACATCAGGATTAACCCACTTAGAAGCAAAATATGATATACCACTTGCAAAAACGCCGGCTGATAAACAGTTTATAAATGTCCCTTCCAATTCTCTTGATAGAGTCTCTATTCCTGCATATTTATTTCTATGCTTTGCATCTATATATGCTCTCGGCAATGACATTGGACCAACATCAAGCACTACTGCATTTATCATCTCATTTGTATCTAAACATCTCATTACATTGGTAAATGTACCGTCTAAAACGCCCTTAAAATTTGGTTGATTATTTACTTGAATCCTGTTTACTGCTACCACTATTTTCCTTCTCCTTGCATTCATACTAAAAAGGCCCCGATTAATTCGGGACCCTTTTGAAATTTAATCTGCTTATAAAAAACTACACATCAAAATTCATCAAGTCCCATTTGGTCTTGGAGCATGATGAGGATGATGAATTTGTATTCTTTATGATGTATAGATTCATTTATTTCCCTTTCAAAATCAGTATAATGCTAAGCGTTTATTCTTGTCAATAATTATATTAACTATTTTTAAAATAGTATATATCGGTATATAAAATCAACCGATAAATTATTTATTTTTTCTATTACTAATTTTTTAGCTGGTTCAAATTAATTGTTAAATTTTGGTTAAAAAAATAAAGTTTTTAGAATAAGAGAGCAATAATATAAGTGTAGAAAGTAAATGTATGAAATACGAAAGGAGAACATTATGAAATTCTTAATTAAAAAATCACCGGACGGATTTATTAAGTCTATTAATGATGAAATCAGTTCTATTTTAAACAGAAACTTTGACAGCTTCTTCCCAGAATATATATTAAACGAAGAAACCGACAAATATGCTATGCCAGTAGAACTACACGAAAAAGACAATGAGTATAGCGTAAAAGCAGAGCTTCCGGGAGTAAAAAAAGAAGACCTAGATATTGACATTGACAAAAATTATATAACCATCAATGCTAAACGTCACGAAGAACATAAAGAAGATACTAAGGGATTCAGAAAATCAGAATTCAGATATGGCGAATATTCTAGAACTGTTTATTTCCCTCAAGAAATTGATATTGAAAAAACAAAAGCGAAACTTGAACACGGTATTTTATCAATCGAAGCGCCTAAACTTTTAGCAGAAAAAGAAGGTACTAAAAAATTAACCGTAGAATAATTCTTAACTCACATTCTATAATTACCGAAAAGGAACTCATAAGAGTTCCTTTTTTTATAAATATCTTACAATAACTCGTTTAAAGTATTTATTTTCAAGAATTTCAGCCATTTTCTTAATTATATTTTTTCTAATTTCAATTTCAATCGGCAAATTTGGATCATAATGAGCCTGATTCAATTTTGCACCAACCATAAACTCTATATAATCACTGTTTAGCAGAAATTCCATTAACTCATAAGCGGCATTTGACTGTTTTTCATTAAATCCATTTTCCAAATATTCAACAGTACGAGTAAGCGTTAAAATTCCCTCAGTAACTAAATCAACACCTTCCATATACGAAACAGCAGGAAGTTTTCCAACGCTGCTTGTTATATCTGTTTTAACGGGAATTCCAAGCTCTCTTGATATAAGATTTGCAGTTGTACCGCCGCAAATTGCTTTTTTACTTTTTGAATTCCAGAACTCAAGAGCATACTCTCTATCCTTTTCCATATGATATGGAGGTCCTGTAAAAATAAGTGCTTTCCTCGGATTACGATAATGGATTACACAGCATGAAATATCATCCTTTGCATGCCTGTCTACTTCTAAATTTCTTGCTAATCTTACAATAGATTTAGATAACTCACTGCTTGTGATATCCGGATTTTCTTTTATCCTCTCAAGCAAACATTTTATCAAACCATTTCTTCTAAGTCCCAATTTTAAATCCGGATTACCTAGCCCTGCCTGAGTTACGCCGTCAGAGCAAAAAATCAATCTGTCGCCTAATTTAAGATTAAGTTTATAAACATGCATATGACGATTTTTAAAAGTTTCCGAATCAATAACAGTAAACTCAGGTTCTACAACCTGTCCATCACTAATATAAACAAATTGCGGATTTCCTTCTTCAACAATCTTTACTTCACCATCTTCACCGCAAACAGCAAGTGAAAAAGTTGAATAGCTTATTTTCCTGACCTTACAAACAGGAAGTGCATTCATTACTACTTCACAAGTACTTTTTATATCCCTACCCGCTTCTACAAATTTTAAAAGCATTGTTGCAGTCATTGATGCAAGAATATTAGCTTTTACTCCACTTCCTAACCCATCTGACAATACTGCAATTAATTCTTTACGTTCAGGATAGCGCTTTGACATAAAACAATCGCCATAAGCATTTTGACCGTATTTTTTTTCTTGAGAGCAATCAATATCTATAAACATTATGACTCCTTATCAGCGGAAGAATCATAACCTTCGGCTATAGTATTTAAAAGCAATTCCGTTTCTACCATATGCTCACCAAGAAGTGATGCTATTTCTTGAACAATAGCTATATTTTTTGAAATGACTTCTTGAGCCTTATGTGCAATCTGCTCTCTGCCCATCTCTGTTTGAGTAACATCTGTTATGACAGCGCCTACAAGTTCATTTTTTTCTATAGAAAATGCCGTTATATCATACAACTTATCACCTACAGGATATCTTTCCTTATGCATATCTTGAGAAGTTTTTAAAGTTTGCTTGAATACATCAGCAAAATCCACTATTCGGTCAATACACGCACCATTAACACCTTCTGGACGTTCTTTAAATACTTCATACATTTCGCCGCAAAACATTTTCATAAATGAATCATTTGACTCAACTATTTTCAAATCACTGTCAACCATAACAATAGCAGATGGCATACATCTCAACATTGCAGCAGCCTTACGCATTGCAATCTTACGCATATATGAAACACACATTGAAGGTTCCGCATCACCCGCAAGCATTGCTGCCGCAAGCTCACGACAAGTATTATAACCGCAACCACCGCAATTTAATTCATCTTCTTCATTATGCTTTCCTATTTTCTTTAATGTATCGACTATTTGTTCTGTACTAAAAGTATGATGTTCCAGCTTCTTTAACTTATATACTTCTTCTGCAACGGTTTTTGGTTCCTTAGGGATATCATTTCTTAGTTTAACTTTAGATAATATATCCGAAACTCTTAATACTTCTGATTTTTTAGAAGAACTGCAAGGGCCTGCTAAACATCCGCCATTACAAGAAAGAGCTTCAATAAATATTTTTTTATTCATATTATTTGGATTAAGTCCTGCTAAAGCTTTTTCAAGATTTTCTATCGAACTTATATTAAGTAACTGCACATCATCTGGGATTCCACCCTTTTTAATAGTTTCATTCATTCCGCCCTCAACAGCATATAGAGTACCTTCACACGCAGCCTCTGGCACAAAATATTCATCACTGTTGAATTCTATTGATTGAGTAGAGCCAAATTCTTCGGTCACCCATAATTTTAATTCCTCAAAAGTTAGCGCTACATCTATTAATTCGGGATGTCTATCTGATTCATTTTTCTTTGCAATACACGGTCCTATAAAGACAACCGATATTTGGTTTCCATACATTTCCTTCAATAACTTTGCATGCGTAAGTGCCGGAGATGCTATTGGAACAATATTATCAATAAATTTTGGATTATACATTCTTATATAATCAACAACAACAGGGCAGGCAGAGGAAATAAATAATCCGCTCTCTTTTGATTGCATTATCCTGTTAGTTTCAATCGATACTTCTTGTGCGCCTAACGCTGTTTCACTTACATGTGAAAATCCTAGCTTTTTAAGTATAGAAATCATTTTTTCAGGACTGTGCTCAAAAATTCCTGCCCAACTTGGCGCTAGAGAAACAAATACTTCTTTCTGTGCTCTAAATAAATTTTTTACACGTTCAATATCATTTCTTACACGTTTTGCATTACTTGGGCACGTTTTTACACAATGTCCGCAAGCAATACACTTTTCAGGCATTACTGATGCGTGACCGTCCTGAATTTTTATTGCTTTTACATGGCACTCTCTTACACATTTGTAACAATCGTGACACTCATTATTTAACGTATATACAGGATACAATTTATCCATATATTAACCCCTTATTTAGTAATCAAAATTACTTCTTTTCACTAACTGCAAGACCATCTTTTATGCCATCAAGAATTTCTTTTAGCATAACAGCATTTACATGATTATAAACAGTACCATTAATAATAATATTAGGGCCATCAGAACATTTTCCTTCACATCTGGAACCGCTTATTTCAATTTTGGCATCCAAATTATTCAATCGGACATAATCTTCGATATAATTCAAATGATCTTCATTACCCCTTGCATAGCAAGCACTTCCTAAACATACTGTAATATTTATTTCTTTACTCATCTAAATAACCATACCATATACTAATATTTTAAGTATAGAGTATATTTTCAGGAATTGCAACATAATAAAAAATTTTAGTATATATAAATGAAAAAATAGAATCAAAATGAAAAGAAATTGATTTTAGGCTAAAAATATGACATAATCGAACTATCATTCGGTGTTATAAAAAAAGGAGAATATATGGTCACACAAACACGAGATGCATCCGACTGGCAAAAAGTAGACGGCATTATCGAAAAATATGAGGCAAAGAAATCAAATCTCATAGCAATTTTGCAAAGTGTACAAGAGGAGTTCAGATACTTGCCGGAGGACATTTTAACCTATGTCGGAACGAAAATAGAAGATCTATCACCCGCCACTGTTTATGGGGTTGCAACTTTTTATGCACAATTCTCATTAGAACCCAAGGGTAAGTACATTATTAAATGTTGTGACGGAACAGCCTGCCACGTTAGAGGTTCAATGCCTGTTTACACTTCATTAAAGCAAAGATTCGGTTTAGAAGACGGAACATTCACTTCTAAAGACGGATTATTTACGCTTGAAACAGTTAGTTGTCTTGGGGCTTGCGGGCTTGCTCCTGTTGTTGTTATTAATGACAAAGTATATCCGCAAATGACAACAGATGCGATGAAAATTATTATTGATACAATTCTTGAAGAAGAACACAGTGCATAACAAGTTTAAATAAAGGATAACAGAATGGGAAACACACTAAATATAAATATACAAGAGGAACAAAGGAAAGCCGAAGAAAGCATAAAAGCACAAGGCTTACGAGTAATGGTCTGTAACGGAACAGGATGTATAGCAAACGGTTCAAACGAAGTTATTGCAAAGTTCAAAGAACTAGGCGCAGATGTAGGAATATTAACACACCAAGATAAAGTAACAATCGTTCCAACAGGATGTCACGGATTTTGTGAACAAGGGGTTTTGGTTATTATTCCGGACTTAAATATAACTTATGTAAAAGTAAAACCTGAGGATGTAGAAGAAATAGTAGAAAGCCATATAAAACAGGGGAAACCGGTTGAAAGGCTTTTATACACTTCCCCAAGAACAGGAGAAAAAGTTCATAAAAATGAAGATATAGAATTTTATTCAAAGCAGTCAAGAACCTCACTTGCAAATTGCGGAGAAATCAATGCTGAATGTATAGATGAAGCGATAGCAAAACACGCTTATGAAGCCCTAGCTAAAGTTCTTGAAGCGAACAATCCCGATGCCGTAATTCAAGAGATTGAAAAATCAGGCTTAAGAGGCAGAGGTGGCGGCGGATTTCCAACCGGAAGGAAATGGAGATTTACAGCAGCAAACAGAGGCGGAAAATCTTATGTAGTTTGTAACGGAGACGAGGGCGACCCTGGTGCATTTATGGATAGAAGCGTAATGGAAGGTGACCCGCATAAACTTCTTGAAGGAATGGCCATTGCAGGATTTGCAATAGGCGCTGATGAAGCATACATCTATGTTAGAGCGGAATACCCTCTTGCTATAAAACGTTTAAAAATTGCTATCAAGCAAGCAGAAGAACGTGGATTCTTAGGTAAAAATATAATGGGTACGGATTTTAATTTTGAAATCCACATAAAGGAAGGTGCAGGAGCATTTGTCTGCGGAGAAGAAACCGCATTAATAGCCTCAATCGAAGGCGAACGAGGTATGCCACGTCCCAAACCACCATTTCCTGCTAACAAAGGGTTATTTGGAAGACCTACTCTTATTAACAACGTTGAAACACTTGCCAACGTCCCTGTAATAATAAGAAAAGGTGCTGACTGGTTTAGCTCTTTCGGAACAGAAACTTCTAAAGGAACAAAAACATTTGCTCTTACAGGGGAAGTCAATAACACAGGTCTTATTGAAGTTCCAATGGGAACTACCTTAAGAGAAATAATCTTCGATATAGGCGGTGGAATAAGAAACGGAAAAAAATTCAAAGCCGCGCAAATCGGCGGGCCATCAGGCGGATGTTTAACAGAAGAGCATTTGGACTTACCTATGGATTATGACAACCTTATCAAAGCAGGTGCGATGGTTGGTTCAGGTGGTCTGGTTGTTATGAACGAAGACACTTGTATCGTTGAAGTTGCAAGATTCTTTATGCACTTTACCCAAAATGAAAGCTGCGGTAAATGTGTACCGTGTAGAGAAGGTACTAAGAATATGCTTAAAATTCTTGAAAAAATAGTAAGAGGCCAAGGTGAAATGAAAGACCTGGATACATTAGAAGAATTGGCATACGCGGTTAAAGAAGGATCTTTATGCGGACTTGGAAAAACAGCTCCAAACCCTGTACTTTCAACTTTAAAATATTTCAGAGATGAATATATTGCGCACATAAAAGACAAACGCTGCCCAGCAGGTGTTTGTACGGCATTAAAGACTATAAAAATAGACGAAACTCTATGTAAAGGCTGTACAAAATGTGCAAGAACCTGTCCTGTTGGCGCAATAAGCGGAACAGTTAAAAATCCGCATAAGATTGACCAATCAAAATGTATTAAATGCGGTGCTTGTGTTGCAGCTTGCCCGTTTAAGGCAATTAAACAGGCTTAAGAAAGGATTAACAATGGCAAATACTTTATTTATAAACGGAAAAGAATGTGAATTTACCGATGAACCGAATTTACTTGAAGTAATCCGCAAAAACGGATTTAATGTACCAACATTTTGTTATTGCCCTGATTTAACACAATTTGGCGCTTGCAGAATGTGCGTTGTAGAAATAGAAGGCAGAGGATTACAATCATCTTGTACGATGCCGCCTGAAGCAGGGCTTAGAATTTACACGAACACTGAAAAAACAAGACGTGTAAGAAAGATTGTTCTTGAGCTTCTGCTTGCTAACCACGACAGAGAATGCACAACTTGTGACAAATCCGGGAAATGCGAACTTCAAAAATATGCGGAAGAATATGGTATAAAAAATATCAGATTTGCAAAGAAAAAAGAATCAGATTACCTTCCGATAGATAACGAAAACCCCTCTATTGTTAGAGATCCAAATAAATGTATATTATGCGGTGCCTGCGTAAGAGCTTGCAGCGAATTTCAAGGTCATAGCGTATTAGGATTTGCAAACAGAGGTTCAAAAACCGTTGTACAGCCAATTGCCGGTAAACACTTATCCGAAGTTGATTGTGTATATTGCGGTCAATGCCAAGCAGTATGCCCGACAGGGGCTTTAACAATAAAAAACGATATTGATAAAGTTTGGGAAATTGTTACTGACAAAAATAAGAAAACAGCAGTACAAATGGCACCATCGGTTAGGGTTGCTTTAGGTGAGGAATTCGGACTTAAACCGGGTGAAAACGTAATTGGAAAACTTAATGCAGCATTAAGAAAAATCGGATTTGATTTAATTTTCGATACAAACTTTTCTGCTGACTTAACAATTATGGAAGAAGCTACAGAATTTATCGGCCGACTCAAATCGGGAGAAAATCTACCGCTATTTACATCTTGCTGTCCTGCGTGGATTAGATACTTAGAAACTCAACATCCTGAGCTTTTAAAGCATCTATCAAGCTGTAAATCCCCGCAAGGAATGTTATCTCCTGTTATTAAAGAGCTTGTTCCTAAGTATTTTCAAGGCTTTACAAAAGAAAACTTATATGTAATCTCTATTATGCCTTGTACTGCTAAAAAAGCAGAGGCAAAACGTCCTCAACTAACAAGAGACGGACGACCTGAAACTGATTTTGTTCTTACAACTCAAGAAATTGCAAGAATGATAAAGAGTGCAGGACTAGATTTAGCAACATTAGAACCTGAACCAAACAATTCACCATTTGGTCAATACACTGGTGCAGCAACAATTTTTGGCGCATCAGGCGGAGTTGCAGAAGCTGCAGTTAGAACCGCTTACGAATTTGTTACGGGTGAAACTCTTGAAAATATTGATTTCAAACCGCTTAGAGGAGTTGATAAAAATTCAAGAACAAAAGATGCTACTGTTGACATTAAAGGTACTCAAGTTAAGGTAAGAGTTGTTTCTACACTCAAAGAGGCAGAAAAATCATTAAAAGAAATTCTTGCGGGCAAAGCTGAGTTTCAGTTGCTGGAAGTAATGGCTTGCCCCGGAGGCTGTATCAATGGCGGCGGGCAACCAAGAAGCTGTAATGATTCTAAAATCAAAGAAGAAAGGGCTGAAGGGTTATACAAAGAAGACAGAGAACTTCCGCTGAGAAAATCTCACGAAAATCCTGATATCAAAAAACTCTATGCTGAGTTTTTAGAAAATCCCGGCTCTCATATCGCTCACGATTTACTTCATACTCATTATAAAAACCTTTTTGAAAACTCTTACAAAGATTTAAAGAAGTAAGATAAATCTAAAACTTATAAAAATCCGTTAATTTAAAATTAACGGATTTTTTATTTCTCAAGTAATAACTTTATACTAACAGTAGAAAAGTTCTTTCTGCTATGTTTTTCTTCTAATATTTTTTGCAAATCTTCTGGAGGATATTCAGACTTATGCCAATCTCTAAATTCCAAAATATTAAACTTTGAATTCTCTACAATTTCTTTATAATCATCATAAAATAACCTGTTAATCCCAGAAGCGTGAAAAATCAAATTACTAATCTGTTGCGAATCTTCTTTACCATATATCGGTAAAAGCATTTCAGCAATTTCATCTTCTGTGTACAACAAATGAGCCCAATTCGTTAATTTTACATTATTAAAATTTATCAACTCACCATCAGTTTTCTTATACCACAGATGATGACCTTTGTATGACGACCAAATAGGGCCAAGCAAAGCAGAAAGTTTTCCCCCGTTTTTTAGCAGCGAATACATATTTGCTAACCCCATATCCAAGCCTTTTATATGTTCAAAAGAGTTGGTAGCAAATATCAAATCAAATTTCATATCTGAATTAAAAGTTAAAATAGATTCCGAAAAATATTTATAATCTTCATCAACTGAAACTTTATTTATACACCGAACAGGGTCAACGCAATACCAGGATTTAGTGCCAAGCGCTCTTGTAATTTCAAAATCAGTACACCCTCCGACCTCTAAGACCTTGGCATTCTGAAATAATCCTGACTCTTTACAAACATTAATATGATTTTGCTGCCAAACAGGTAATTTTTCAAGTAATGAATTTAACAAAACCGCCCTCTCTTAAAATAATAAAATAATTATTACAGGAAAACTAAATATAAGCAAATACACTGCAAAATATTTTTATTCTATACTATAGATATGAAGGCAGATTTACACATACACAGCAACAACTCTGACGGTAGTGACACAACACAAGAACTTGCAGAAAAAATTATCAAAGCAAGAATAAATATTTTTGCATTAACCGACCATGACACAATAGACGGTTGTGAAGAAATAAAAAACTATCTACCTGATAATATCACCTTTATAAAAGGCTGTGAATTAACCTGCAAAGCTAAAGAACAAAAATGCCATGTACTTTGTTACAATTACAACCCCAATTCCAAGGCTCTACACAACCTTATAGAACGAGGGAAAAAACTTCGTCATCAAAAACTGGAAACAAGAATAAAATACTTAAAAGAGGTATGGAATATAGAGCTTACAGACGAAGAGCTTAACTGGTTGAATACTAGAAAAAGCGTTGTGAAAACCCACCTAGCCAATATACTTGTGAAAAGAAAACTTGCAAAAAACAATATCAAAGCAATGAAAAAATACTTGGATGCCTGTAAAACCGGCAATACCAGATTTGACGGAGAAGAGGCAATCCAAGTAATAAAAGAATCATCAGGAATTCCCGTTTGGGCACATCCGCTTGGCGGAGAAGGTGAAAGACACCTTACACCCGATGAATTTTTGCCTAAACTGGATATACTAAAATCTTGCGGAATTATGGGATTAGAATGTTATTATTCAAGATATTCTAAACCTGAAATAGAATTTCTTATCAAATGTGCAAGCGATAACAATCTATTAATAACAGGCGGTAGTGATTACCACGGAACAAATAAAGATATACCGCTTTGCAGGCTAAACATAAATGATACCCCGATAAGCTCTGAAAAATTAACTTTACTAGAATATCTAAATATAAAATAGTTTAATCTGATAAAAGAACAACGGCATTAGCCTCAATAGCCAAACCTTCACCTACCGAATCAAGTTTTTCTTTTGTTTTTGCCTTAATTGAAATTTGAGAAGGTGCTATCCCTAAGACCTTAGATAATACTGATTTCATTTTAGGAATATAAGGCATCATTTTAGGCGCTTGAGCTATAATGTTGCTATCAATATTTACGATTCTATATTCTTTTCTTTCAATTTCGTCAATCACAAATTTTAGTAATTTTGTACTATCAGCATCCTTATATTTGGGATCAGTATCAGGGAAAATCGTTCCTATATCATCAAGCCCAGTAGCGCCTAGAAGTGCATCAATAATTGCATGGATTAAAACATCAGCGTCTGAATGTCCCAACAAACCTTTTTCATTTGTTATCTTTACGCCGCCAATTATTAAATCTCTGCCTTCTGTTAATCTATGTATATCATAACCTATACCAACTCTCATAACTAACACCCCTCTAATACAAATATTTCCATTGCTTTTACAAAACCGTCATTGTCAACACTGTCTGTAATATAATCTGCAACCTCTTTTAACTTTGGAGTTCCGTTACCCATTGAAACCTTAACCCCTGCTGATTCTAATAGCTTTATATCATTATCTTGATCACCAATTGCCAAAATCTCATCATCTCTTAGGCCCCAATACTCTTGGAGAAATTTTACGGCACAATACTTGGAAGCCTCTATGTTAGAAAATTCACAAAAATAAGGAGTCGACTTGACTATATAAAGCTCAGGATACCTTTCCGCCATTTCTTCTTGCCATTTTGTTACAAGATTTGCATCCTCAAAATTTATCGCTAGCAATTTATGTATTCCGTCTAAAGGAATCTCATCAAAAGATTTTACCTGATATGTCGTATAACGTTCTCCTGCGTATCTTTTTACTATATAGTCGTCACTTTCGACATATAATTTATCATTTGTATATAAGTTTAGATGAATATTATTCTCTCTTGCCCAAGATATAATTTCATAAGCATATTCAGGATCAAGACAACGCTCATACAAAACTTCACCTTTATCAATAATTAACCCGCCTTGATAAGAAACAATCGGAGTATCAATACCTAAATCATCCGCTATTAACCTTGCAGCAGAATGCATTCGCCCTGTTACAAGTACAACCTTCACTCCATTTTTTTTCAATTTAAAAATACAATCCTTTACTTTATCAGAAAAAGTAAAATCATCCTTTAATATTGTTCCGTCAATATCAGTACAGACTAGTTTTATCATACAACACCAATTTTAGCTAAATATTCTTTCGTAACACATCTTACTTCATTATCCAGTTCAAAAATCGAATCAATGTCATCTAATTTTGATGGTGAAAATTTATCATAAATTTTCTGAACTACCGAATAAATGTCATTATAATTAATCAAGCCATTTAAGAACGCATAAACAGCTTCCTCATTAGCAGCATTCATGATGACAGGAGCGCTATACCCAACACGCCCGACCTCTAATGCCAATTTTAGACAAGGGAATTTATCAAAATCAGGCTTTTCAAAATCAAGTCTGGCAACTTCAGCAAAACTAAAACTCTTTGACTTTATCCCCTCAACTCTTTCAGGGTATGTAATAGCATACTGAATAGGAATATGCATACTCGGTAAGCCTAATTGAGCTATAACACTTCCATCCTTATACTCGACAGCCGAATGAACAACACTTTGAGGATGTATTACAACTTCTATATCATCATACGCCATGCCAAACAAATGATGGGCCTCAATTACCTCTAATCCTTTATTCATTAGTGTCGCACTATCAACAGTAATTTTTTTACCCATTTTCCATCTGGGGTGATTTAAAACTTGCTTAATATCCGAATGCTCCATCTCATCAGCAGATTTGTTCAAAAAAGGTCCGCCTGATGCCGTTATTATTAACTTAGAAACATCATTTATATTTTTTATACATTGATGAATTGCGCTATGTTCACTATCAACAGGAAGAATATTTACTCCATATTTTTTAGCTTCACTCATCACTATTTCACCAGCCATAACAAGAGTTTCTTTGTTAGCAAGTGCAATATCAATACCGTTTTTTATTGCGGCAAGTGTAGGTTTAAGCCCATACCTGCCGGATACTGCCATTAAAACTATATCATTTTCTTTATCCGAAGCTAACTCTATCATGCCAGCCTCACCTGACATAACCTGTGCAAAATTAACACCAGTAGTATTCTTTGCTACACAAACTTTTTTAGGCTTGTATTTTTCAATTTGAGAATTTAATAACTCTATATTATTCCCTGCCGCCAAGCCATAGATTTCAAATTTGTCATCTAATTGTTCTAATACCTCAAGAGCCTGAACTCCTATTGAACCTGTGGAACCTATTATACTTATCTTTCTCTTCATTACTATAAAACCTCTGATTTTGCCAACTCGTCTACATCCAATGCTCTTAATAGTGATGTCCAACTTTTACAATAATCAACTAATGCATTTGTGTATCCTATTATTATCTCTTTATATGATCTTTCCATAACTATTAGTGAAATTAAATCCGATTTATCCCGCTTATAATTTTCTTTCGCATAATTCATAAGAATATAAGAATCACCAACAACATTTGTATTATACTCATTAAGATTGGTCTTGGCAGTATTAAAACTACTATATGCGGAAGCTATATCTTTAACCAATTCATCAACAACAGAATTATACTTTAAATTTGCTTGTTCTAAAGCAATTTTAGCATTTTTAATTTCAGGAGTAAATGTGTAAAATAGTGGAATGTTAACCAAATTTACTCCAACATAAGCGCCTCCATAAAACGAACCTTCGGGATTTCTAAACTTTTCATTATATGCCCAGCCCGCAGAAACTTCCAAATCAGGTACTCGTTTTCTTATTACGGTAGTAAGATTTTTTTCTGCAACATCAATCTCTTGACGAGCTATTCTTACATAAAAACAATTTTTTAAATATTTATCAAGAAGCGTTTCTAAATCAGGAAGCTCAATATCAGGAGTTGGAACAAGTAACTCTGCAAAATTATTTGCGTATATTTCTGAAGAAGAATCAAATTCATCTTCCTTACTGTACATAATACTATTAAGCTCACTTATAGCATTATCAACATTTACTTGAGCAGAATTCTTTTGAATTTTTAATTGGTTAAGAGCTAATTCCGTTTGAAACACATCCATTTCAGACGCTAATCCGTTTTTATACTTGTCTCTGGCTATATTATTAAGTTCTGATATTAGTTCATATTGATCATCAATAAGTTTTCTAATCGTTTTAGCCCCAACAACATCAATATAAGCATCTCTTACATCCATACCTAAGTCAAACCTATATCTGGCGAATCTTTCTTTAGATAAATTATACTCACTTTCAGCGAATTTTTTTCGCGGATGTCTTTTTGCAATTTCAATAAGCTGAGTAGCACCTAAAAATTGAGGATCACTTTCACCAGCTTTACCAATATTAATAAAAGAACCAATCGTAGGATTTTGAAGTCGGTTTGCAATATCGACTTTGTTTTTTGAATACTCAACATCCATTTCACGAATTTTAAGTCTTGGACTATAATTTTGTACATACTCAATAGCCGCAGGTAATGTTATTTCGGTAAGTTCCACTGCCAATACCGCTGGTGTGAATAAAAATAAACCCAAAATTAAAGCTAGCTTCTTTTTCAAAACTAATTACAGCCTCCCTCAATGTAATATATCATAAAAAGAGGAGAGATAAAAAAGTTATGCAAATCAAAAATTTTTAATGCTACAATGGGAATATGGCAAGAACGTATGAAGAAGCAGTCGCAGAAATAAAAGACCGTCTGGATATAGTAGAAGTCGTATCAAAATACGTAGTACTAAAAAAAACAGGAGCAAGCTATGTTGGTTTGTGTCCATTTCACCAAGACAAACACCCATCAATGCATGTAAACCCTCAAAAAGGGATTTTTAAATGCTTTAGCTGTGGCGCTGGCGGAGATGCTCTATCCTTTATTATAAAAATTGAAGGCAAAGAATTTAAAGAAGTAATAGAAGAACTGGCAGAAAAATTCGGAATAGAACTTCCTAAAAAATTTGCAGGTACAACTCAGTTAAAGCCCTTAAAAGAAAGCATGGTTAATGCCTGTACAAAAGCCGTAAAATTCTATTCAAAATATCTTCTAACTTCTGAAAATGCAACAAATGCAAGAGCCTATCTAAAATCAAGAGGAATAACAGATGAAATAATCCAAGAATACGGGCTCGGATGTGCACCTAATAAATATACTGAACTTTATAATACGTTAAAATCAGAATTTTCAAATGAGGTTTTAGAAAAAGCTGGATTAATCTTACAAGGTAAAAATAACGACTGGATTGACCGATTCAGAAACAGAATAATAATTCCTATAAGAAACGAAAACGGTGACTACGTAGCTTTTGGCGCAAGAGCATTAGAAGAAGGACAAAATCCCAAATACTTAAATTCGTCAGACTCCCTAATCTATAACAAAAGTAAAATCCTATACGGACTATACAACGCAAAGAACTCTATATCTGAAAACGACGGTGTAGTAATAATGGAAGGTTACTTTGATGTAATATCCGCCCAAACTCACGGCGTCAAAAATTGTGTCGCCTCCTGCGGAACGGCACTAACCCCTGAACATATAAAACTTCTTTCTAGATATACGAAATCAAGAAGAATTTATCTATCCTTTGATACAGATATAGCAGGTCAAAACGCAACAAAAAAAGGTGCCGATATAATAAAAGAAGCATTTAAAGGGCTTGGAAACATAAAACAATATGATGAAGGATATTTAGGAAAAAGTGATGATAGATATTCTTGCGAAATAAGAGTTGTTGCGCCACCAAACGGTAAAGATCCTGATGAATTTATCAGAACAATAGGCGGAGAGGAATTTCTAAATTGCGTAAAAAATGCACCTCTCTTAATTGATTATATATTAGGAAATGTTCTCAAAAAAAATTCAAATATCAAAACCCCACAAGAAAAAGCAGAACTGGCTTCTGAAGCAATCAATATTCTAAAAGATATCGATAATAAAATTATTCAATCCGAATATGTAAAAATGGTATCTTCAGCTTTAGATATAAATGAAAATGCAATACTTTCTGAACTTAAGCACACACGGAATTCAGAATTAAACTCAAGCATGCCTGTAGTAAGTCCGACTATTGTAACAAAAAATTTACAATTTTCAATAAAAGCGCAAAAAAATTTATTGAGCGTTTATTTAACAGAAGAAGCTCCAATAAGTTTAACAGAACTTAAGGAGATAATACCCCAAGACATTATTACAGATGAAACGTTAATAATTGTAAAAAATACAATTGACAAAATAACATGTACAATAAATAATGTTAGAGAATTAAAAGAACAATTATTTACAAGTTTTATAGGCGATGATGTATTAACAAACACTGTAACTGATTTAGTATATATGTCAGAAGCGTTTAAGGGATTGTCAGAAAATGATTTTCGAATGACCGTAACAGAAAATATAACAAGACTAAAGCGCTTAAACAGGGAATTAGAAATGGAAGAAATAAGAAAAATATATAAAACAGTAAACAGTGACGAAATAGAAGCCCTCAAGGTGCAAATGCAACTGCGTGACGAAATCAAATCAAGAATTGGAGATAATTAATGAGTAGAAAACGTGAACCTGAATCATCTATTGTCGGGTTAGTAGATGCCGACGAAAATTTAGATATGTTGGACTTTGATGCAGACAAAGACAGTGAAGCTGATTATATTGAAACCGATTTAGGGACTGATGATATTGAAGATATTATCACCTCAAACAAATTAGGTATAAAATCAGATGATTTCTATATGAGTGATGACTCAAGAGAAGAAGACTTCTCTATAGAAGCCCCAAAAGGTATAGCAGTAGAAGACCCTGTAAGACTATATTTAAGAGAAATCGGACGCATAAAATTACTTTCGACCAGCGAAGAAATTGAACTGGCAAGAAAAATTATCCAAGGCGGAACACCTGGTGCAATAGCTAAACGTAAGCTAGTTCAAGCGAACCTAAGACTTGTTGTTAGTATTGCAAAAAAATATGTAGGTCGCGGTATGCTATTTCTTGATTTAATACAAGAAGGAAACTTAGGCTTAATTCGTGCAGCAGAAAAATTTGACCACGAAAGAGGATTCAAATTCTCTACTTATGCAACTTGGTGGATTAGACAAGCAATCACCAGAGCAATCGCAGACCAAGCAAGAACAATTCGTATACCTGTTCACATGGTTGAAACGATTAACAAATTGAAAAAAGTTACAAGAAGACTTGCTCAAGAACTTTCAAGAAAACCAACCGAAGATGAACTAGCGGCAGAAATGGGTGTTTCTATTCCTAAATTAAGAGAAATTATTAAAATCGCTCAAGAACCTCTTTCTCTTGAAACGCCAATCGGAAAAGAAGAAGATTCAAGATTAGGTGATTTTATTGAAGATAGGGAAGCCGATGCTCCTATTAAAACTGTTGCTTCGGAACTTCTTAGAGAAGATTTGGCTGAAATTTTATGCACTCTATCTCCAAGAGAACGTGATGTTCTTAGACTAAGATTTGGCATGGATGATGGAAGACAAAGAACTCTTGAAGAAGTCGGTCAACTTTTTGGCGTTACAAGAGAACGTATTAGACAAATTGAAGCTAAAGCTCTTAGAAAACTACGTCACCCTAATCGTAGCAAACGTCTTAAAGAATATGTTGAAAATTAATCCTGTTTGTTTTACAATGTCTTTCAGGTATTAGTTTTACACTGAAATATAACTAGAAAAGGAAATAAATTATGTCTAAACAATGTGAAGTATGCGGGAAAGCTCCCCTTAAAGCAGCGAAGTTAACTTTCTCTCATAAACAAATCGTTAAACGCCAAAACCCTAACCTTCAAGAAGTTAAGGCCGTTGTTAACGGTGTTGTTAAAAAAGTTAAAGTTTGTACTTCTTGCCTTAGAGCTGGTAAGATTCAAAAAGCTGTCTAATTTTTTTGAATTTGATTATGTGAATAAAAAGAAGAACCAATTTCTCTGGTTCTTCTTTTTTAGTTTACTAATAAAAAGCAGCTTTTTAAAGCTGCCTTACATAAGAAAAAGAAACATTTAACTAAATTCTATACCATAAGTGCATCTACAAATCTATCATCATTTAATAGCGTATTTGCTACTTCATCTCCAAATTCTTCTGAAACAATAGAATATATCATCTCAAAATTTTGAATATAACCTTCAACTCTTTCTGTTGTTTCAGCATTTCCGGTTCCTACTGCCACAGGTTGAGGTGCTTCAACTTTTACTGATGATGATGCCAAGAAATTTAAAACTTCATTTGGATCAACATTTACTGTTTGTTGTGGTTGCTCTGAAGCCTTTTCTTCTGTTTGAGGCTTTTCTGTTAATTCCTTGTTTTGCTGACCGTTATTTAAATAACGTACGCCATAACCATAACCAAAAATTCCATTAATATTGTTTGCCATTGTTCCTTTTTCTCCTTTTTGCTTTTTCTTATACACACATTAACGGCACTTTTTTCTAAAACTTTAATTTTTCATACATATAATTTACAAATCTTTACATTTTTGCATGCTTTATACTTTAGTTGGACACAAATTTTTACTATTTTTTTACAAAAAAAGATACAAAAATTATTCATTTTTTAAACCTTTTAAACAAACCCCAAAAGCGCGCTATCACAAGATTTAAAGAAACTAAAAATCAAAAATAAATCCAATATTTTTTTAAGAATTGTAACATTTTTATATAAAAAAGGTTTAAAAATTATATATTTATGTCATACTAAAGTTGTAAGTACGTTATACATATCCAAAACGTGATGAAAGGAAAACGGATAAATTGTTATAAGCAATTTATTCAAATCAACTATCAAAATACATATCCAAAGAAGAAAAAAAAGAAAAGCAGTTGAGTAATTAATTGCTCTAAGTAAATGTGCTTACCCAATTAACAACTATGAAAGGAAGATTGTATGCCATTATCAATTGTAACCAACACAATGGCAATGAAATGCCGGACGTATCTTGACGCTTCAACCTCCAGCTTAGAAACAGCAATGAACAGGATGGCAAGCGGATACAGAATTAACACCGCAAAGGATGACGCAGCTGGCTATACCATTGCCGCATCAATGGGAACAAAACTAAGTTCTTATGATGTTGCTTCAAACAATACTCAAATAGGAGCCGATTTACTATCCACATTAGAAGAAAACTTTGATTTAATTAACGACCACTTGGAACGTATCAGGGAATTAACAATGCAAGCAGCAAACGATACGTATAGTACAGATTCAAAGGAAGCCATAGAAGCAGAAATTCTTGCAAGATATCAAGAAATAAGCCGTGTAGCAAACTCTTGTGAATATAACGGGTTTTATTTAATGGATGGCTCAATTACAACGGATTTAGGTCTACAAGCCGGAATTTATGGAGATCCAACCAGCAGAATTACAATGGAAGCATTTCTATTTGAAGATGCCACGACAAGTGCATTATTTGGTCGTAATGATATTGATGCACTAGCGACTGAATGTGCCGGATTAGATGGAGGCTCAAAGGCTTATGATATGCTTTCTATAATTGACTTAGCTATTACAAACGTTGCAAATAGAGTTACGCAAATTGGTGCTATTCAAAACCGTTTAGAATCAGCTATTTCAGCTATTGACGTTGCCTCTCAAAATTTAACATCATCTGTTTCAACTATCAGAGATGCGGATATTTCTACCGAGTCAACTAACTATATACAAGCACAGATTTTACAACAAGCGGCATCTACGCTTCTTGTAACAGCTAACTCTACACCAAGTATAGCATTAGATCTTCTATAAGATAAAGGAAAAATTATGATAAAAAACACACAACTTTTATTGTCATAGTTGTTGATATGGATATGTACTTTCAGACAAGCAGCAATGTTTGTCTTTTTTTTATGTACACAAAAATTAACTTGTTATAAAGTATATTGAGTGAGATAATCAAGGTATGAATTATATATTCTATTTTTTGGTAAGTTGTTCAATAATATATGCAATAATTAATAACAGGGTAGAGGAGACAATAACAGGACTTTTTGACGGAGTTAATCTTGCTGTTAAGATTGCATTTTCACTCATCGGTATAATGAGTTTTTGGCTTGGAATAATGAAAATAGCAGAAAAATCAGGTTTGGTACAGTTTTTTGCCAAAATACTTAATCCTGTAATGAAATTAATTTTTAAAGATATCCCAAAAGATAATCCTGCAAATGCAGATATCGCTTTGAGTGTAACGGCAAATGCTCTTGGATTAACAAATGCTGCCACTCCTATTGGATTAAAAGTTATGCAAGAATTACAAGATATTAACAAGGATAAAAATTCGGCATCTAATTCAATGTGCATGTTTTTAGGTATGAATACAGCAGGTTTCCAAATTATTCCGACTACCGTACTTGCAATTCTTGTCGGATGCGGAGCAAAAAATCCTACTGATATTGTTTTACCAACACTTATTGTAACAAGTATTGCTTTTATTTCAGCAATTATTATTGCTAAAATTTTGGAAAGAATTTGGCTACCACAAAATTTAAATGGAGAAAAAAATGATTGTTAAACTTTCTAAAAGAAATAATGAACTACAAAAGAAACGTATTTTTTCAGCTCTTGTAAAAAAGCAAAAAAATTACTTAAAAGGTGATTTGTTAAACAGAACTTTTATTTCATTTAATAATTTGACACACAATAGTATAAGGAATATCTAATGTATGAAACTATTTCAAACTTAATACTTCCAATACTTATACTCACTATCCTTACCTGGGGAATAGTTAAAAAGCAGCCAATCTATGAACATTTTGTAGATGGCGCTAAAGAAGGATTTGGAGTATCTATAAAGATTATTCCTTACCTTGTTGCTATAATTTTTGCAGTAACAATTTTCAGAGCCTCAGGACTAATGGATTTTATTGCAAAACCTTTGGCTCTATTGACAAATAATATTGGATTACCGACTGATGTTTTACCCATAATTTTTACAAGACCATTATCAGGATCTGCTGCTCTTGGACTTTTTTCTGAACTGGCGGCTAAACTTGACCCCAATTCATACACTGTAAAACTTGCAGCTATAATCGTAGGAAGCTCCGAAACAACTTTTTATGTGCTGTCTGTTTATTTTGGCTCCGTTGGAATTGTTAAATTCCGCTATGCTTTGCTTACAGGCATTCTCGCAGATATTATAGGTATTATTTCTGCAATATTTGTTGCTCAATTATTTTTTTAGTATCTTGGGGTATTATTTGCCAAATACATTGTAATTTGTCTTAATGTTAAATCACTTATTGGTACTGTTTGATAACCTAATGAACGAATTTGTTGAATTTTTTCTTCTTGAGACTTTCTTAATAATTCTAATTTAATTGATGATAAACTCATAGTAACCTCCATAACCTTTTTAATTTATAAACCCTACATATTAATAAAGTATTTTGCTTTAAAAAAATTGCTTTTTCTTAATAATTTTTAATATTTATAGACAAGGGCTTCTGTTTGTTTTTATAATTTATGTATAAAATTAAAAAGGTGAGATTATGGATAATAAAAATTACGCAACAAGAGTTATAAATATTAAAGATATAGATTTACCTTGTCCCAGTTTAAAGAACACAGATAAAACGACAACAATATCAGAGTGGTTAATAAACTGGATAGAGGGTGCTCTCAAGCAAAACAAAATAAAGCATAATGATCTAATTCCATCAAAAACAGACTTGGCATACCACTTGGGAGTAAGCGTAGGAACAGTACAGAACGCTATACGAAACATTGAAGATAGGGGCTATCTGACCTCAAAGCAGAAAAAAGGTACATTTATAAATGCAAATAAGAATGATACCAACAACTTAAAATTGACCTCTAAGCGAGATACAGCAATAGAATATATAAAAAAATATTTAAAAGATAATAACTTTAAAATTGGTGAAACAATTCCAGCGACAAGAAAGTTGTCACAAATAACAGACATTCCTTTAAACACAGTAAGGAGTGCGCTTCAAGGTTTGGTATCGGAAAACATAATAAAAAAAGAGGGCAGGCAAGATTTTGTAATAGCAAAGACTGATTTTGAAATATCAGACACTGCTTTTGAAACTCTTGTTGAGAAGATAAAAAAAGAACTTAAAAAATACATCACCGAAAATTGCAAAGTATCAGACAAACTACCTGCTAACAAAGAATTGGCAAAAAAATTCAATGTAGGCTTAAAGACAATAAATGATGCAATAAACCTACTCGTTGAAGAAGGAATACTTGTAACACTCAGAGGCAGATACGGAACAATTGTTTCAAAAATTCCTACAGAGCACACTTATGAGCCTCAAAGAGAAACTTCAATTTTTGCACCTGCATCAGTTACAGCATATTATTACTATGAAAAAACACAACAAAGAATAAAAAATATGATAGCTGAAAATTACTACCCGGGCTCTAAACTTCCGCCTATTGCAGCACTTTCTAAACAACTGGACTTAAGTCCAAATACAATTCGCAGGGCAATAAAAGAGCTCACAAAAGAAGGAATTTTAACATCCTCTCCGGGCAGATGGGGCGGAACCTTTGTTATAGCAAGACCGGCTGAACAAGAACCATCATATCAATGGCTTGCTGTAAGTTCAGATTTTGTTTCTAAATAATTACTTACCAAGTGCTTGTTTTAAAGCCTTTTCCAATACTTCAATTTTTGATTCCAAAACCTTTATTTGAGATGAAGATTCGGTACTTGATATCGATTCTTTTTCTAATTCTCGCTTATAAGCCTTTAGAGCGTTTGAAGACTTATCTAAGAAAAATTGCATTATAAATACACCCAAAGTAATTCCAGAAACAAATAATAAAATATTAAAAATGTAATTTTCAAAAAGAATATTTTTTGCAGGGTGAGTATAATACATGCCAGCAACAAACAATACTAATATTAAAAACAAAATTATTTTTACAAAATTATTTTTCATAGTTAAATTTTACCTCCTAAAAATTTTAAAACTTTACATATTTTATCATCCTTCGGAATTTCAACAATACAGCGTTCATTACTAAACGGTTTATCAAACTCTAATTTATATGCTTGCAAAACTTGCTCCTGAGTTTTTATTTTCATCTTTCCAAAACCATACAATGTATCATTATAAACCGGATGATTAATACTTGATAAATGAACCCTAATTTGATGAGTTCTGCCGGTGAAAAGTTTAAGTTCAACAAATGTAGCATCTGAAAAGCGTTCAAGAACTGTTAATTCTGTAATAGAAGGTTTACCATCTTCTGATATACACATCTTACAAGTATCAGTAAATGTCCTGCCAATTGGCTTATCAATTATCATAAAATCATCTTTTATTACACCTTTGACAAGCGCCAAATATTTTCTTATAGCTGTTTTTTGTTTAATCTGCTCGGCTAAAAATTCGTGAGCACGATTATTTTTAGCAATCATTAGCAAGCCTGATGTATTCCTATCCAAGCGATGAAGGATTCCACGTCTGAACTCACCGTTAATATCCGATAAGTTTTGACCAAACCTATACAGTAAACCATTGACTAAAGTTCCTGAACGTTCCATAGTTGTCGGATGAGTAAGGATTCCTGACGGTTTATTTACAACCGCCATATTATCATCTTCATATACAACCTCAAAAGGAATATCCTCAGGCTGTATTGATACAGATACATTAGATTGCTCCTCAATTTCTATTAAATCATCCAACTTGATTTTCTGAGAAGACTTCGCTGTTTCACCATTAACCCTTACTAAAGATGATTTTATTAAATTTTGAATTTTGGAGCGTGAAAAATCACAAAGAATAGACGCTAATGCAACATCTAACCTTTTATTTTCTATCGACAAATCTGCAATTACTTTTATCATCTTTTATAACATTTCTTTGTAATAACAAGAATGATAATAGCAAAAACGCCTAAATTTATAAATACATCCGAGATATTAAACACTGGGAAATTTATAAAATTTAATTTAAAGAAATCTCTTACAAATCCGTAATGAATACGTTCATATAGATTACAAGCTATACCAGAACACAATAAACTTGACCAAAATATAAAAACAGGACTTAATCTAAAGATATTATTTATCATCCAATGTAAAATCCAAAACAATGCTACAATGGAAATAATAATCAATAGAGTTGTAGAATGTTCTAAAATACTAAACGCAGCACCTGTGTTTTTAACATAAATCAAACTTAAAATTGGATTTTCTACAGCACCATTTTTATAAATGTATGACGCAATAGCAGATGAACAGTAGGTATCAAGCCATATAAAAAATGCTAACGTTAACCACATATAAAACATTTTACTATTTTTTGACATCTAACCCTCTACTAATTATTTAATATCAACACTATCTGCTGGCTTATCCTCTATAGGAGAAACCGTCATTGTAGTGTCTATTCCAACCGGTTCCGGAGAATAAGTTCCTTTTAATTTCTTATCAGATTTTTTTGTTTTATCTTTTTTTATGTTTTTTTGACTATTTTTTGCTTTTTGCCCGGGCTCTGAAATGGTTTTCTCTTCTTTTTTCATTTTTTCAGGTGCCATTTTCTTATCTTTATTTTCTTCTTTTGTCTTAACTTTGGTAGCTTTTTCTTCTGTTTTTTTTACTTCTGTATTGCTTTCATCTTTTGTATTATTTATTTTAACTTCCTTATCTGAAGTTGAACTATTTTTTACTTCTTCTTTATTATTATTTTTCTTTTTTATTTCTTTTTTTACTTCTTCAGAAGATGTTTGTACATCTTTTAATTCGACATCTGCTTCATCTTTTTTCAATCTTAATAATCTTTCACTTACAGTTATAAGCCCATCTTTTTCAATATATTTGTTTTCCGGAATAACATTAATCCTCTTTATAATATAGGCAATCCCTGTAACACTAATTTGTAAATCTTTGTTTTCAAACTCAGGTCTTGTAAGCCCGATTGATGCAACTATATACTCATTTACCCCATCACCGTTAGAAGTAAAGAATCTTTCCAATATACCGTCATCTGGAAGTTTCCTATAGTTTTCTTTAGATGACTGTTGAGGGAAAGTAACTTTTTCCTGATTAATAGAAGCAATTGCTATTGTATTTTTAGGTGTTTCAAAAGACAACGATGCTGTAAAATTTTGATTAGCTAATACTTGGTACGGAACAGATAAAACAGGTGTTTTACCAATCAATTCTCCAAAAGATAAATATGTATCTTCCGTTAATACCAAATCAGAAACAATTTTCCAACCATCATCAGTTTTCTTTAAATAATAAACATTATTAGCTATACTTTTCAAATGTCCTGAAAGATCGTATTCAGATTTTATCTGAGCATTAGCAGTTTCCAATACTTCCGCTATAGCATCATTTCCATAAACAGAAACATTCTTAACCTTTTGTGCATACTGAATATTACTATAAGAAGTCCATGTATCTTCAACAAGTTTTGAATAAATATCCAGATTAAATCCATCTGAATTAATATAACTACAATCAAAGAATTTAATAAAATCAGGATAACTATATTTGTTAGCTGATTGAACTTGTTGTTTTAAAACATTTTTAATAGCTTTGATTTCTGCTTTATCAGAAGTAACAGCATAAGCTAAATTTGTGTTTGAAACTAATAATATTAGTGATAGTAAAAATAAAAATCTCTTCATCATACAGATATGATACACCAAAAATAAAAAAAGTGACAGAATTAATCTGCCACTTTTTAAAATTGCGGATATAAAAGTTATAAAGAACTTCTATAAATTTCAGCAACAACTTCTTTTGTAGCCGCAGTTGGAGCAATACCAAGCAGACCATCTAAAGAAGGAGTAGTAAATGCAAGATTTACCAGATTATCTACATCATTTTCGGAGAAACCTTCAGCAGAAAGTTTTTCAGAAACACCAACAGATGCTAACCAGTTATAAACGCCATCGGCAGCTTTTTGTGCATCCGAAGCATCTGCCTTAAGTCCAGGAACTATTGGCTCTAAAATGTATGCTAAAGTTTGGCTTTTTACCGAATAAATATTTTTTACAACAGCAGGAAGTAACATAGCCAGTCCCAACCCGTGTGATAATTCCGGTTTAACAGCACTTAGCGGGTGCTCAAGAGCATGTGTATAATGTAACATTCCGTTATCAAAACAAACACCTGCTATCATAGCTGCATAAGTTAAGAAATATCTTGCTTCAATATTTTCAGGTGATTCATTTGCTATCGGCAAATATTTTGCTACCAGCTCGATAACTTCTCTTGCAAGAGTAACAGTATATGGTGAAGCAACCTTTGATGTACATGCTTCTACAACGTGGTTAACAGCATCAATAGAAACGTATCTTGTTTGCTTTGGTGACAGCTTTGTCATCAATGCAGGGTCATCAATTGCATACATAGGATAAATACAATCATAAGCAATTGCAGGTTTGTAATTCTTTTCAGGAATAGTTACAACTGCAAATCTATTTGTTTCAGACCCTGTTCCGTGAGTAAGATTAATTGCAATAATTGGTGCAGCCTTTGTTGGCACAAACTTAAATTCGTAAAGTTCTTCACAGGTTTTGTCAGGATATTCAAGAAGAATAGCAACTGACTTACCTGCGTCAGTTGGAGAACCGCCACCAATTGATACAACAGCCTTGGCACCAAAATCTTTTGCCATTTTTACCGCTTCATTAACAGCTATAGTTGTTGGATTTGGCGTAACTTTATCATAATTAATATATCCAATACCGTGTTTGATAAATGCTTTTTCTACAACATCCCAAGCTCCGGTTGATTTATAAGCGTTGCGTCCGCTCATAACTATTACCTTGTCATAGCCTTTTGCTTTTAAATCTTCGGCGATAAAATCTATACGATTTATCGCTCCTGCACCGAAAAATACAGACGTACGAGTTCTGATTTCTGAAATCTGATTAACATCGAAATCTTTTTCCCACATAGTAAACTCTCCTTTCTATAAACTAAAGATTTTTCATTCTAAGCGGAGGCCAAAACAAAAATACAGCCTTGCCAATAAATCTGTCCTCTGGTAAAAATCCCCAAAAACGACTGTCTTGAGAATTTCCTCTGTTATCACCCATCATGAAATAGTGACCTTCCGGTATAACAAAAGGACCGCAATACATCTTTTCACTACACTTTATGTAATCATAAGGACTTTGTATATAAGGTTCATCTAACGGCTTATCATTAATATACACGGTATGCGAACCATCACTATTACTTTTCACTTCTAGTTTATCACCGGGCATTCCTACTACCCTCTTTATATAGGCAATATCCTTGCAGAAAAAACCTGTAAGTCTTCTAAATACACCGCCAAAGGAATTATCTAACTCAACAAAAGGCGGATAAAAAATCATTATATCTCCTCTCTCCGGTGTTTTGTAAAATCTTGATACCCTTTCTACAAAAATTCTATCACCTTCCATCAAGGTTGGATGCATTGAGCCGGACGGAATCCAACGGATTTCACCTATAAAAAATCTTATTAATACAACTGCAACAATAACAAAAGCAATTGTTTCTATTGTCTCCAGAATAAAACTTTTTACTTTGTCCTCTTGCATAAACTCTCCTTAACCATACGGATTAATTCTTCTTTATACTCATTACTAGGGAAGTCCTTTATTATATCAAGAACTTTTCTGACTTCATTATCTATTAAATCATTTGTTTTTTCAATCGAAATTTGAAAATCTTTATACTCACTATAAAAAATATCCGGAGCTGTATATATCTTATTTAACCTATCCTGATTATTATTATCTTCGTATGCGTTCAAATCATTTCTGATTTGAAACGCAATTCCAAAAGCAAGCCCAATATCTCTTAATAATTTTCGATTAAGCCTCTGCGACAAAATAGCTGTACCTTCTAGAATTGCAGCAAATAAAGCACCTGTCTTTTTTGAGGTTTTGTCAAGATAATTCTCAAAGTTAGGAATTTCACCCCTTGTAAAATATTGATAAATCTCAGATTCACACATATCCTTAAACGTATTTTGAAACAAATTTAAAATTTCAATATTTTTCAAAGCAAGAATTTTTTTTAACCCCTCTGCCGCCAACAAATCACCCGTCACTACCGCCAATTTCGAGTCAAATTTTTTATTTATTGTTTCAATGCCTCGCCTTATATCAGAATTATCAATGATATCGTCATGTATAAGAGACGCTGTATGCAAAATTTCACCTGCTGAAATAAGTTTAATTTGCTCATTAGAAACATTTTCTCCGCAAGCTCTTACAACCAAATACGCAAGCCTTGGACGAATACGCTTGGCATTAGACAAAATCATATCATCAAGAAGTTTTTTATATTCCACAGGCAAAACAGAATACTCAACAAGTTGACTCTCAATTTTCTTCAAAAACTCATCCATATAATAATCATATCATAAACCCTAATTAGAAAAATAAACCAGACAGGTCAATTTTGACTTTTATAAATTTCAAATTAAATAGTACATATAGTGGATATATTTAAAACAAATTAAAGCAAAAAAAAATTTTTCCGTAGACAAAACGGGAAGGACAAAATTATGTTTTCATCAATGATACAAAATTTATTATCATCAGGCGGACAAAACCAAGCGGTACAAAGATATGTAGAGCTTAACCGTTATGTTGATAATTTTAACAGACAAATAAAAGCAGATAACAACGTAAATAATCCGCTTGCACCAAACCTACCTGAAGGCGTACAAGAATATAAAGGTCCAAGTTTTGATAATGTACTAAAGTCAAGCGCTAAAACTCCTTTTGGTTCACTTTTGACAGGCAAAGCACTAAACGTTAACGCACAAAAGGTTGAAAATGCCGATAGCATAAACAGCGCAAATCCTACAGGAATAAATCTTGATGCACCAAGCAAAAATCAGATATTAAACCTTGTAACAAGTGTTGCAAAAAAACACGGGGTGGACGATAAATTGGTAAAAGCACTAATAAAACAAGAATCGGGCTTTAATCCAAAAGCAAAATCACATGCCGGCGCAATGGGCTTAATGCAATTAATGCCGTCAACAGCAAAAGGCTTAGGTGTAACAGACCCGATGAATCCTGTACAAAACGTAGAAGGTGGAGTTAAGTATTTAAAATCAATGCTTGACAGATATAACGGGAATGTAATTCTAGCACTTGCAGCATATAATGCAGGTCCAGGTGCCGTAGATAAGTATTCCGGAGTTCCGCCATACAAAGAAACACAAAACTATGTCAGAAATATTCTTTCTGATTATCTATAAAAAGACAACAATGATAATGACGACATACCCAAATAACGCATAAATCCTATGCGTTATTTTTATTTTCTTCTGTTTTAATATTTCCGTCTGTCGGATTTAAAACAGCACTACCTTTAACAGTAGGGGCTGCATCTTTTACTAAATAAGGTCTTACAAAACTCCAAATACCATACAGGTTAATAAGATTGCCTCCAACCATAACACCTGTTTTGAGTTTTTTCGCTGATTGAGGGATAAACGTACCCATAGTAAGCGCTGCGGTTCCAAGCATAAATGCTAAATACCCTTTAAATACGCTTCTTGGAACGGATACACAATCATTCAAATCAGCAGAGTTCTTTATTCTTGACGAGAACTTATCTGTAAATTTTTCCTTACCTTGAGTTGTTGATTTAAAATTAAAATTGTTTTGCTGTTGGATATTATGTACTTTCATAACTCAATGATAACTCAAAAAAATCCGATTTCAAGTAGAGAAATCTTTATGATATAATAAACTTAAAGAGGTGAAACTATGTCAATAAGAAAGATTTTAAAATACGGAGAAAAAAGCTTAAGAGAACCATCAAAAGAAGTTCACAAAGTTTCTGCAAAAATCAAAGCCTTAGTAGCAGATTTGTATGACACAATGTATAAAAATAACGGTGTAGGACTGGCAGCCCCGCAAATAGGAGAAAATTTAAGAGTATTTGTAGTAGACTGCTCAACTGAAAACGAGCCGTTAAATCCAATAACATTTATAAACCCTAAAATAATAAAGAAATCTGGAGCTTGCAAAAGTCACGAAGGATGTTTGAGTTTTCCGGAAGCATATACAGATGTCAGAAGATATGCAAATATTCTTGTAAAAGCAACTGATATTAACGGAAGAAGTTTTGTAATTGAAGCAAAGGACGGCTCGCTACTTGCAAGAGCAATTCAACACGAATTTGATCACCTTGACGGAATATTATTTATCGACCATTCAATAAACAGATTTGAAGCAGACGAAGTTTTAACCAAATATAATTTGCCACCTGTTGAAGTTGATAAGCTGCTTTCCGAACCGGAACTTGATGAAATGTTAAAGGATAGTAAAGATGATTAAAGTAGTATTCTGGGGAACTCCTGATATCGGAGTTAAATCACTTGAATATTTGTATAATTCTAGAGATTTTGAGCTGGTAGGTGTTGTGACCCAACCTGACAGACCCGCAGGCAGAGGTAATAAAATAACACCTTCACCTATTAAAAAAGCAGCTCTTAGTATGAATATTCCAATTTTTCAGCCAAAATCAATAAGAAAAGAGCCTGAAATTCAAGCTAAAATAAAAGAATTGAACGCAGATTTTTTTGTCACATTTGCTTTTGGTCAAATTCTGCCGCAAGAAATCTTGGATATGCCTAAGTATGAAACAATAAACCTACACGCATCTTTGCTCCCTAAATACAGAGGCGCAAACCCTATTCAAAGATGTATCATTAACGGAGATAAAGAAACAGGAATTTGTACTATGATTACAGAGCTTGGGCTTGATTGCGGAGATATTTGTATAAAACTGCCTATTGAGATTCCCGATAATATGACGTGTGAAGATTTATACAACAGAATTTCAAACGAATCACCCGAATTAATTGCCAAAACCCTAATCGGAATAAAAGAAGGTACACTTACTCCTGTCAAACAATGCGAAGAAGGTGTTTGTTTTGCAAATAAATTAACACCTGATGAATTTAAAATTGACTGGAGTAAATCAGCAAAAGATATTCACAACCTTGTAAGAGGGATTTACAAATCCCCGGGGGCGTACTTTTGCTACAACAATAAAACTATAAAAGTCTTAGAAACAGAAGTACTAAGTGAAACTACAAATGCACCTGTCGGAGAGATTATACGAGCAGGTAAAACCGGAGTAGATTTTTCAACAGGTAACGGAGTTATAAGATTAATAAAGGTAAAACCCGAAAGCAAAGGTGAAATGTTTGCAAGAGATTGGTACAACGGACTAAACTGCAAACAACTAATCAAAACTAACTAAAGAGGGGGAAATATGATTACAAGAGGCATACGAGGAGCCATAACTGTAGATAACAACACAGAAGAAGATATTAAAAATGCAACAATAGAAATTCTTTCTGAAATGGTGCTAAAAAATAATCTTGATTTAGATATGATTTCCCATGTAATTTTTACAATGACCGACGACTTGGATGCGGCATTTCCTGCAAAATTTGCAAGAATAGATTTGCATTGGAAGGATATTCCAATGATGTGCTATAACGAACTAAAGGTAAAAAATTCACTACGAAAATGTATTCGTGTAATGATAGTTGTAAACTGCGGAGAGAATTTTACTCCAGAATTTATATATCTGAAAGGTGCAAGCGAACTAAGAAAATGAAGAAAATATTAATTGTAGATGATGTAAAAGGTTGGCGCGACCAACACATGTTAATCCTAAGAGAGCTACTCGGTACAAATGCAATGTTTGAAACCGCAGCTTCTGCAAGGGAAGGCTATGATAAAGTTTATAATAATATAAATGAGCCATTTGATATCATCATAACCGATTTACAGATGGAAGAAGACTTTGCACCTAAATACGCAGGAGAATGGTTCGTTGAGCAGATAAGAAAATTATCTCAATATAACAAAACAAAAATTGTAATAATCTCTGCAACATACAATATAAAACTAATAGCAGAAAGTCTTAATGTAGGATGTATTTCAAAATCAACCGCATCACAATTTCCGCAAAGCTACCTTGATATAGTTATGTAAATTTATAAAATATCCAACGGATCAACATCAACAGCTAATTTTATATCTTTAGGCATTATTATCTTGTTTAAAAACGAAGAAACAAACTGATGCCCTTTTTGTGATAACTTGTTTTTTATCAAAATTTGAAATCTGTATTTATTGCTGATTTTTTCAATAATGCAAGGTGAAGGTCCGAGGATTTCAAGATATTCTGAAAATCCGTGCTTATCAGTCATTTGTGAAAATCTCATTCCTATTTCCATCGCCGATTTTTCAGCACGAAAGTTATTTTCTGAACTTATAATCAATCTGATAATTTGGCTAAATGGGGGATAATCATACTCCTGCCTTAATTTTAGTTCTTTAGCATAAAACGATTCATAATTTTGCTCTTTTGCACTTTCAAAAGCATAATAAGAGGGGTTATAAGATTGAAATATAACCTGTCCCTGCTCCTGTCCTCTGCCCGAGCGCCCCGCAACCTGAGTTAATAACTGAAACCCACGTTCCGATGCTCTAAAATCAGGTAGTGAAAACCCTGCATCGGCGCTCAAAACACCTACTAGGGTTACATTAGGGTTATCTAAACCTTTGGCTATCATTTGAGTACCAATTAATATATCAATTTCACCTGCTTGAAATTTATTCAACAACTCAATATGAGCATTTTTTCTGACAAGAATATCGCTATCAATCCTTGCAATACGAGCATCGGGATATAATTCTTTTACAAGTACCTCAATTTTTTGAGTTCCAACTCCTGTATTTCTTAAAGCATCTGATCCGCAATTTGGACAAATATCAGGGAATGGCATAATTTTATTACAATAATGGCATTTTAAAATTTTATCTGTATGATGCCAAATCATAGGAATAGAACAGTCCGGGCACTCAATCACATGCCCGCAGGCCTGACATTGAGTAGAGGTCGAAAATCCTCGTCTATTTAATAACAATATTACCTGATGATTTTCTTCTAAGGTTTTAGTAATTTCAGTCTGCAAAGGCTTTGAAATAATTCCTTTATATGACGCTTTTCCATACTCCTGCATGTTGATAACTTTGGTTTTTGCAGGCGGATGATTATTAAACCTCTTATGTAATTCAAAAAGATTGTTATTGTTACTTGCAAAATAATAAGTTGAAATATCCGGAGTAGCAGAGCCTAATAGAATTGGTGCTTGATGGAACTGTGCAAGCCTTTGCGCAACGGTCTTAGCATCATACCTTGGCGCAGGATTTGATTGTTTATATGCGCTCTCATGCTCCTCATCAACAATAATAAGTCCGATATTATTAAGCGGGGCAAACACTGCTGAACGAACACCTGCAAGAATTTTTACCTTATCGTCATACAAACGTTTCCATACATCATACTTTTCACCTTCTGAAATACTACTGTGCCATATTGCTACATCTTCTATGCCAAACTTTCTTGCAAGTCTTTTGGTTAACTGAGATGCCAAAGCAATTTCCGGAGCCAAAAATAAAACATTCTTTCCTGAATCGATAACATCTTTTATTAACCTGAAATATACTTCTGTTTTACCTGATGCAGTAATACCATGAAGCAAAAGAGGTTTTTGTGAACGCATTTTTGCAGAAATTTCCTGATAAACTCTTTCTTGTTCTCCAGATAGTTCGTACAATGGTTCTGTTTTAATATCCTTAAAAATACTCAAAGGATTCCTATAAACTTCTTCATCAGTTATCTTTAAAAATCCAGAATCAGCCATTTTTTTTATGGTAGGTAATGTCGTCTTAAACTCTTTTAAAAATTTATTTAAAGAATACTTTCCCACACTCTCCAAATTCTCTAAAATTTGAAGTTGGCGTTTTGTCGCCCCGTCTTTTGAAACAAACTCAATTGTTTTAGAAACCTTTGAGGACATCTCAATAAATTTTTCTGGAATAGCCATATTGATTACAGTTACTAAATCAGTGCAATAATAATTGGCTACCCACTCTAGTAATTTTAGATATTTAAGTGAAAATAGAGGCTTTTCATCAAGAATTTTACTAATTTTTTTAGGAGTAAACTCTCCCGGTAAATAATCCGAAAATCCAACAATAAAAGCATTAACAAGCCCGCGCCTTCCAAACGGAACAAGCACGGGTTGTCCAATCTTGATAATATCTTTGAGTTCCTCAGGTATAAGATAACTAAATGTCTTTACACCTAAACCCGTAATATTTACAAGAACAAGTGCATACTTCATTATGCTTCTTCTTCTGACATAAATTCTTTCTTCGCTTCTTCAATTGCATCCGATAAAATATCTAATTGATCAGGAGCAAAAGTAACACCTTTTTTGGTTGGAAGCCAAGTTGCACCATCATCTGTTGTATAAAAAATTCTTAAATTAAAGTAACTTTTACCCCTATATTCACTAACAGAAATTTGTAATTGCTCAGTATCAGTTCTTTGAATAGTTGCTAAAATTTTAGAATCAGCCATTTATATACCCTCCCTTTTTATTGAATAAGAAAATTATATCACAAGAAAAATATATACAAATCAAAAATTTACACGCTCAAACCCAGTGTTAATACTTCAAATATATGATACAAAATAAACAAAATCCCGTTAAAATAAGAATAAAAAGAATACATTGGAGAAGTTATGGATATTTTTGCAATAATAGGTTTGTTTATGGGCTTAGCCTTCATTTTGACAGGTCAAGCAATGGAAGGCGGAAACATTGGTCAATTAATACAAATAACTGCTGCATTTATCGTACTTGGCGGTACATCAGGAGCTGTTTTCTTAAGTTTCCCAATGCCTGTACTAAAAGATGCAATAATGTCGATAAAAGATATATTTATTCCGCCGGTTGTTGATTTACCAGCAATAATCGCTGAAATAGGGCGATTTGCAACAAAAGCAAGAAAAGAAGGTATTATTGCTCTTGAGAAAGAAGCAGCACTCGCATCTGATCCATTGCTTACGTTAGGGTTAGAGGCTGTTGCCGATGGTACAGACCCAACTCTTGTAAGAGAGATTATGGAAAACCAAATAGAACAATTAGAAACAAAAATTACAACTTCAGCAAAGGTATTTGAGTCATTCGGCGGATACTCACCAACATTAGGTATTATCGGTGCCGTATTAGGGTTAATCCAAGTAATGCAGAACTTATCAGACCCGTCAAAATTGGGTGCTGGTATTGCGGTCGCTTTCGTTGCTACAATTTATGGTCTGTTTGCTGCTAACCTTGTCATGCTACCTTTTGCAAGCAGATTAAGATGTAACTATGCACAAGTATTTCTCGCAAAGACAGTTATTTGTGAAGGAATCTTATCTATTCAAGCAGGAGAATCACCGGCACTTATTGAACGAAAATTACAATCCTTCATCTTAGACAGCAAATCGACTGCACCAAAGAAAGGCGCATAATGGCAAAAAAGAAAAAAGAAGAACCTCATGAAAACCTTGAGCGATGGCTCGTATCATACGGCGATTTTATCACCTTGTTATTTGCTACATTTGTAGTTTTATATGCACTTTCTCAAGTTGATATTGCTGATTTTACAAAATTTGAAGAAGCTGTAAGAAAAGCTTTTGAAGCTAATTCTCTACTTAGCGGACAAGAAAGTATTTTAGAAAGCAGCGATAAATTCTTTGATGAATCAACAATGGCAAACTCTTTTATTCCTAGCCTTATGTTTGAATACATGAATGCCAAATATGAAGATAATTCTTTTCAAGAAATAGAAAAAATTATTAATGAACTTGTAAAAAATGATGAATTGGATGGAGTTTCTGCTAAATTAACAGAAAGAGGACTACTACTAACCTTTGATGACAGATACTTATTTCAATCAGCTTCAGCAGATCTAAGTCCTTCTGCTAAATTAATGCTTGATAAAGTAGGAGTACTAATCTGTGAAAAATTCATTTTACACAATATGAGAGTAGAAGGTCACACTGACAGTGCACCGATTTCTACCAGACAATACCCATCTAACTGGGAGCTTTCAGCTGCCAGAGCCTGTTCTGTCGTAAGATACCTGATACAAAGATTTAAATTCTTCCCTCAGCTTTTTACTGCTATTGGTTATGCTGATACAAGACCTGTCGCTGACAACAACTCTAAACAAGATGCTGAAAAAAATAGAAGAATTGAAATAATGATACTTAAAAATAAATATAAAGAAGCTGAAAAACCAGGAATTGATTTAAAGAAAATTCCGATGGAAGAACAAATTAAACTCCAAAAACAAAGAGAAAAAATTGTTAATGATGTTAAATATGCAGCTAAAATGACCGATTTTAACTTTAAAACAAACGACTCTGATACTGATATTAATGAAACTAAAAACCTCAAATATAATAAATTACCTCCTAAATCAGCAATCAAAAAAAATCAAGCAGTTTACCAAAGTTTAGATAATGATTTAAAAACTAAAGACGATGTCCCTGTTATAATGCTTGATGTAAAATTACCATCAGATGAGGATTTTGGTATATAATCAAATTATGACAGAATATTATATTGGATTATCAATAGGTGCAAACTCTTCCATAGAGTCCGGGGTTGCTGTTTTAGAAGATAACGGCAAGTTATCATACGTCGACAAATTATTTTCAATGAATGATATTGTCTTTTTCTTTGATAATTTCCCTTCTATAAAAAATTCAATAATATTAGTATCATTACCTTGGGATAATGCTATGCTTAATGGAAAGTGGCGCGTTCTTTCAAAACCTTATCAAAGGATACATGAAAACCAAAACTTTCTAAATAGAGATAATTGGATGCAACGTTTTTCACAAAGAGGCAGCGATTATTTTTCAAAACTTGCAAGCAACAACATTGACGTAAAACGCTTTGAAATCTATCTTACAAGACAAAAACTCAATCTGTATTCAAACTACAAAGAGCGAAGTCCTGCAGACTGTAAGTACTTTCAATCTACACTAAAACTTAATTACGGTTTTAATAATCTTCCAAGTAACATGATTCCTGCTGCCCAACTTGAAGCTATTGCAGGGGCATTACTCGCCAAAGAATATAAACTTGGAAACACTAAAAAAATATTTAACTACAACGGACTTGATGTAATTAATAAACTATAATTACTTGTGTAAATATTTGTTACAATTTACTACAAAAAAGTCAATATTATTCATTTACAATTTTTATATAAGCGTTAGTGTTTATATAGAAAGGACGACAACATGCCAAACATTTCACCAATTATTCCAAATTGTAATTGTCCACAATGCTGCAACAGAGAAACAGCAAGCTACAATGGTGTAAAAATCGATATTAAAAATCCAACCGTAAATATTCCACCAGCATACACACAACCAATTTATGACATTCCACAAACAAGTATTTATGAGCCACAACAACCTCAAGTTACAGAAACAAAAGCAGAAGAAATAAAATAGCAATTTTATAATTAAAAACTACTTTATAATAATATAAAAGTGTGAAAGGTAAAAAAAATGGCAACAACAGATGCAATAGGGAAAAATCCATATTTAACAACCCAAAATTATAATGGGGTAAAAATAGATATTCACAATCCGGTAGTAAACGTGGGAGAACAAAATCAAACTTCACAGCCTGCGACTCCACCGAACATAAAAATCTATAAATACGAAGAAAAACAAATTCCTGCGGAACTATACCCCGAGTTGCTTAAACAAAGACAAATACAAAACCCCCAACCCCAATTGCCATCACCAAAGCCTGTAGTAGAATTACCGGATAGTGTTATTCCTGAAAAGAAACACGTTTCAGTACCTGCACCTGTTTATATAGATTTAAAACCAACAATAAATGCCGTGTCTAAAGAAACAAAAAATGAAGATACTGAATTGCCTAAAGAAGAAACTACTTCTGCTAAATCAACAGAAGATTCAGATGTTACTATTCAAACAACTGATAATAAGCAACCGGCTCTGACAATTATACCTCCGGATATAATGAAAACAATGCTACGCAACAGTCAGAATAATGAAACAACCGACCAATCAGGGGAAAATCAAAATATACAATTACAAGAAAATACAAATACACCAATAATAAAGGATCCTGACGAAACAGCTCCAAAACAAATTTCTAAAGTAGAAATTGTTCCGCCATCAGACGGTTCTCCTGCAATAAACTATATTGAAATCGCAGAAAACTTAAATTCAACAAATTACGATATTCAAGCACTCCAACTTAAAGAAATTATGGATGCTGGCTTAGATAACAACCCTGATACTATTCATCCTTACATAGTTGAGCCAATATTTCACAACATAATTGATATTGTAAATAAAGATACAACAAACCTTTCAGGACCAACTGAAGCTCAAACAAATATCAGAAATCAAATTATAGAAAACTACAAAGCATATTATGCACAAAAGCAACAACACATAACAGATGACAAAATTGTGCTTCCTTACAACATCTCTGAAGAAGACAAAAACTATGCAAACAAGCTCTCAGAACTTGAATTAGCTGAACGAAATAAAGAATATGGAATTGCAACTCTCGCTATACTATCAAATGCTTTCTTAAAAGAAGTTAAAGATGAAGCAAATACAACAGTAGCAATTACAGATGTACCCGGACTTTCAGCTATCGTTAATTCTCTAAAAAGCGACAATGATACAATAAGACTTTCAGCTCTTGACGCTCTTATTTATTTACAAAGGAATGAATATTCAAGAGAATTAACACCGATATATGAAGCCCTAATTGCCAGTGATAATAATGAAACAGTTAGAGCTGCAGCCCAATATGCTTTGAACAGCCTAAAGGCTCAAATGCCACAAAATGATATTAACCAAGCAGCATAATATCCATTTAAATCCCTTAGTTTTTAATTAAGGGATTATTATATGGTTAAGCTAAAAAAAAGAGTCTTGCGACTCTTGGAATTAAGAATAGTTGGAAGTATGAAAAAGATTTAATTATATTTAAGCCTATTAAGAGCATATAAACAATAAGCCACCATGGTATATTTATAGGATATATAAAATTTATACTACTGGCTGATAGCTAAAAATATGTCTATAGAAAAAGAAAAGTTGTAATCGAATTTTTTTTGTAGTAATTTATGAGAGTACGGTTTTAAAATATATAAGGAGACTCAAATGAGCGAAAGAAAACTCGTAGGAACAAATGAAATGTTCAAAAAAGCACTAGCAGGTAAATATGCAATAGGTGCTTACAACGTAAACAATATGGAAATTTTGCAAGGTATTGCAGAAGCAGCTGACGAAACACGTTCACCAATCATACTTCAAGTATCAGCTGGTGCAAGAAAATATGCAAATCAAACATATTTAATCAAATTAGTACAAGCAGCATTAGAAACAACAACTGTTCCAATCGCTTTACACTTAGACCACGGTGCAGATTTTGATATTTGTAAGGCTTGTATTGATGGTGGTTTTTCTTCTGTAATGATTGATGGAAGCCGTTTCCCTCTTGAAGAAAACATTGCTTTAACAAAACAAGTTGTTGAATATGCACACCAAAGAGGAGTTTCAGTAGAAGCTGAATTAGGTAAATTAGCAGGTGTTGAAGACGATGTAAAAGTTGCAGCAAAACACGCTACATACACAGACCCTGAAGAAGCAGCAAGATTTGTTAAAGAAACCGGTTGTGATTCATTAGCTATTGCTATTGGTACATCTCACGGTGCTTACAAATTCAAAGGTGAAGCTAAATTAGACTTTGAAAGATTAGCTGAATGTAAAAAAGCAATCAATGCTGTAACAGGATATGACTTCCCAATCGTTCTTCACGGTTCTTCTTCAGTACCTAAGTATCTTGTTGATAAATGCAACCAATTTGGTGGTAATCTTCCTGATGCTCAAGGCGTTCCTGAAGAAATGCTTGCTTATGCAGCTAAGAATGGCGTTGCTAAGATTAACATTGATACAGACTTAAGATTAGCAATGACTTCTACCATCAGAGAATTCTTTGTTGAACATCCTGAAAAATTTGACCCTCGTGAATATATGGGTCCTGGTAGAACTGCTGTTAAAGAACTTGTTAAACACAAAATGCAAGTTCTTGGTACTGCTGGTCACGCTGACGACTAATTTAGCAAGACTAATAAGTATCTTTAAAAACGGATTTGATAAAATTATCAAATCCGTTTTTTTATACAGACTAAAAAGTGGAGAGTTAAAAATAACTCTCCACTTGATAATTTAAGAAATCAATTTTAGTTTTTAGATAACATTTGTTTAATGCCGTCAATAGAACTTAAAATACCTGTTGCTTCATAAGGCATATAAACTACTTTATTATCTTTACCTGAAGATATAGCTTCAAGAGAATCTAAATATTTCATAGCAATCAAATATTTATCCGGCTGCCCGTTTCCGGCGAGGGCTTCAATAATCTTTCTTATTGCTTCTTTTTCACCTTCTGCTTCAAGTATTCTTGCTTGAGCAACACCATCCGCTCTTAAAATAGCTGCCTGTTTTTCACCCTCTGCAGTGTTAATCGCAGCTTCTTTCTCACCTTCTGCTTTCAATATTGCTGCTGTCTTCATACCTTCTGCTTCAAGTATTGTCGCCCTTCTGTCTCTCTCTGCCTTCATTTGTTTTTCCATAGATGACTGAATATCTTTTGGAGGTATGATATCTTGTAATTCTACACGATTAACTTTTACGCCCCATTTGTTTGTTGCATCATCTAAGATTGTTCTTAATTCCTTATTAATATGATCTCTTGATACCAAAGATTCATCTAAATCCATTTTCCCTACAAGGTTTCTTAAACTCGTTTGGGTCAGTTTCTCTATTGCATCTGAAAGATTAGTTATTTCATAAACAGCAGATTTCGGTTCAACGATTTGAAAATAAATAAGTGCATTAATACTTATTGTAACATTATCTTTTGTAATAACATTTTGACGTGGAAAATCATATACCGTTTCTCTTAAATCAATTCTATCTATTTCTTTTATATAAGAGTAAGTAGAACCATCCAATGCCTTATGTGTAATTTTCCAAGTTATTCCTCTTGTATTTTCAATAAACGGAATAATATAATTAAGCCCAGGGTATAAAATTCTGTCAAATTTACCCAAACGTTCGACAATAACGGCCTCTGCCTGTTTAACAATATATATACCTTTGATAAGGTACACCAAAAGTAAAACAACAAGGGCTAATCCAAAAATTAAACCCATATCTCTCCTTTCTTTTAAACTTTTTCTACAAACATTATGAGACTTTCGTTTCTGACAATACGAGCCTCAGCACCTTCAGGAATAATATCATCATAGATATTTCGTGCTTCCCAGCGTTCACCATATATGGATATAACACCTGAATTTTTTGTTATTTCTGATTCAACCTTCGCAATTTTTCCTATATACTTGCCTTCTATTCCAGTCTTATTTTCTTTTGGTTCGCGCTTCAACAAAAGCGGTCTCAAAAATGCCAAAACAATTGACGATATAACGACAAATATAACAATAAGACCAGTAACATTATGAAACCAAACGGATATAATTGCTGTTAAGAATGCTCCTATTGCAAGATTAAGAAAGAACATTGTAGGCGTAAGTATCTCTAAAATACACAGAGCTACGCCTATAATACATATAAACAGCCATAAATGCATGTTATCACCTATTCAGCGCCAATTAGTTCATTAATCTCTTTTACCATATCATCAGCATTGAAGCCATGAACTCTTGCACCCGCATCTAAGTTTTCAAATCTTGCTGCAGCGCATCCGATACAACCTAAACCGTACTTTTGGAATATTTCAATACTTTGAGGATATTGATTTACTATATCCATAATATTCATGTCTTTTGATACTTTCTCTGTCATATAATACCTCCTTTGACTAAACTACAAAAATCATTAATAAAACTATTGTAGCATATTAAAGAGGATTTGTGTATGAACTTTTTACGTAAAATTTTTCAAAATGAAGAAAAATATGTTGGTTTATGTTCTGTAAAACGAGCTAACAAAAATGTTCCATATATAAGAACAATAAAGCATAGGGAACTTCAATACTTTAAAACAAATATCACTAACAATGTTTACTTAGCGGTATAATTAATTCTTCTATAATTTGACGATTAAACTTATACTTATTTTTTTCAGGAATTAAGTTAAGAATATAATTATAACTTGAAGGTTTTATATCAGAATTATCTAAAAAAGTACCGTAATCGGGGTGACAGGAATTTATTGCAGCTAAAGCAAGTCCTTCGCTTACCCCCCAAGGAGATGCCGAATAATACTCCTTGATAATTAATTTTTCTGCCCTGTCTATGAAAGCGCTATTATATTTCCCTTTAAATTCTTCTGCGATTTTAAGAGTGGAAAGATTCCCTGCACCTCTCCCCATGCCTGCTAAGCAAGCATCCAATATTAAAATTCGAGATAAATCCAGTTTCAGTAATAATTTTGCTATATCATAAGATTCATTCAAATTATTATGAGAATGAAAAGCCAAAGCCGTTTGATTATTTAATAGCGAATCCGCATATAGTATTAACTCACTGACCTGAGAGGGTAACATAGAGCCTGATGTATCCGTAAGAGAAAGCGCATAAGGGCTTAAAATATCAATATCATTAATTAAACTTTTCAAATCATCTCTTGAATAGATACTTACAAACATCGGACATAAAAATACTTTTATTCCATTGAGCATAAGTTTATCAGCCAACTTTATCACCTCAGATTTATATTCTTTCCTAAAAGAAATTCTTATATAGACATTTTCAGGAATTTTTTCTTTTGATAAAAATTCTGAAGAAAGTTCCCCTGCGTTAACCATAAGAGAGAATTTTTGTTTTTTAAACTCGTTAATAAAACAATAAAACGGGTTATTACCATCGTGTACACTATCAAACAAAGTAGAATTAATTGATGCAACCTGAGAGTTTTTAAAAAATCCAAGCTCGATAAAATCAATATTTGCCAGAACCAGAGATTCGACGATTGTATAAATATTTTTACAACCGAACTTCCAGGCATTAACATAACCCCCATCACGAAGAGTACAATCGAGCAGTTTTACTTCCATAAATAAATAATATAATTAACAAGCAGAATATTCAATCTACAGGTAATGGAATAGAAAAGAAAACATGATATAATTAACTTACCAAACGAGGAGAAATATGAACTTAGTAGGATACATATTAAAAAGAATACTTCAAACGATTCCATTACTAATATTTGTATCTATAATAAGTTTTTTCATAATTCGCTTAAGTCCTGTTGACCCATTAGGTGAATTAAGACTAAACCCGTCAATATCGCAGGAAACACTAGAAAAAGAACAAAAGCGACTTGGGTTAGACAAACCAATCTACATCCAATACTTACTCTGGGCAAAATCATTCATCAAAGGGGATTTGGGCTATACTTCATCAGGGGAAAAAGTTTCAAGAAAGTTAGCTGAAAGAATACCAAATACACTTTTATTAACAAGCATTGTTATAATAACAACTTGGTTTGCAGGTATTCCACTGGGTTTGCTTGGGGCAATAAAGCAGAAGTCAATAGCCGACAGGTTATTAACACTGCTAACAAGTATGGGGATGGCAATTCCGTCATTCTTTTTTGCAATACTATTACTGATATTTGCCGTAAAGACAGGTTGGTTTCCTGTCGGAGGTTTAACCTCGTATAACTTTAGCGAAATGAACTTAATCGAAAAAGTATTTGATATATCAAAGCATGTATTTTTACCAGCACTTGTATTATTTACGATTTCACTATCAAGCTTACAAAGACAAATGAGAGCAAACACTCTTGAAGTACTTGACAGCGACTATATAAAATACGCGCGAGCAAAAGGTCTTTCTGAAAGACGAATAATATTCAAGCACGCACTAAGGAATGCAATCAACCCAATGATAACACTTTTAGGGTTTGAATTTGCAGGGCTATTAAGCGGTGCCGCTTTAACAGAATATGTTTTTCAATACCCCGGACTGGGCAGACTAATCCTTGAAGCCGTTATGAAATCAGATATAAACCTTGTAATGGCATCTTTAATGATTGGGGCATTTATGCTTGTTTTAGGTAATCTCATTGCTGATATATTATTGATAATAACTGACCCGAGGATTAGAACGTGATAAAAGAGATTTGGAAAGATACATTCGCAAGAATTGCACTTTTAGTCCTTGTAACTTTATACGGACTGATTTTTCTTGCAAACTTTATTGCACCATATTCGAAGAATTATTCTAACAGAGATTTAGCTTACGTTCCCCCTTCAAAAATTTATATAATCAATGAAAAAGGAAAACTGTCTTTTCCATATACCTATAATTACATTCGAAAATACGAACCAGAATTAATGCAAACCATTTTCAAAGAAGATAGAAGTAAAAAGTACTATATCAAACCATTTAACCTTGGTTGGGAATATAAAATATTTGGTATTATTCCTTGCAAACTACACCTGTTCGGAGTTGAAAAAGGCGGGAATTTATACCTGCTAGGAACAGATATAAACGGACGGGATGTCTTTTCAAGATTATTTTTTGGCGGTCAAATATCAATGACTGTAGGTTTTTTAGCCCTATTTATACTTTTCCCAATCGGTTTGATTTATGGCGGGATTTCAGGATACTTCGGCGGCAAAATAGATATGATAATGATGCGTATAGCAGAAGGTATAATGGCAATACCCTCGTTTTATCTTTTAATAATCCTTGCCGCAATACTTCCTGCCGGCATGAGCAGCACAGCAAGATTTGGTTTAATAGTCGTTATCCTTGCATTAATCGGCTGGGCAAGTTTTGCCCGAGTAGTAAGAGGCATGGTGCTTTCTATTAAAAATGAAGACTTTGTACTTGCAGCTAAAACAATCGGAGCAAGCCCACTAAGAATTATTGTAAAACATATTCTCCCTCAAACAACAAGCTATGTAATAATTGCTATGACTCTTGCTGTACCGTCTTATATCTTGTCTGAGTCCGGTTTAAGTTTTTTGGGACTTGGTATTCAACAACCGGATGCCAGCTGGGGAAATATGCTTAAAGAAGCCCAAGAATTTACAAATATCCTCTACAGACCCTGGCTTCTAACTCCCGGAGTATTAATTTTTATTGCCGTCTTATCATTTAACGTTTTAGGTGATACAATAAGAGATATATTAGATCCAAAGGGAAGAAAAAGAGAAAGTTTTAAATAAGGGAAAATTTATGATGTTACCAGGGAATGGAATAGTTGAAAATATATTTGATTACAATATAGTCATAAGAATTTTTGCAGCTGTCTGCTACGGTTTCGTTCTGGGGTTAGAAAGAGAACTTACAAATAAATATGCAGGACTAAGAACTCATATATTAGTATGTCTAGGTGCTTGTATTTTTACAATAATTTCCATTTACGGTTTCCCAACAGTTGTAACAGCAGAGGATGCAAACGGTATTAGAGATACCGGACGAGTTGCTGCTCAAGTCGTTTCAGGTATCGGCTTCATCGGTGCAGGTGCCGTATTAAGAAACGGACCGATGATTTTCGGTTTAACAACCGCTGCCACTTTATGGATAGCCGCAGCTATCGGTATGGCGTGCGGGGCAGGTCTGCTTACTATAGGTATGGCTACAACCATTTTTGCTGTTGCTGTTCTTACATTAATTAGAATTTTTGAAAAACAATTCTTGCCTTCAGGAACAAGAAGAATTAAAAAATATAACATTACTATTTACTGTGAAGCAAAGGATGAAGAACCTATTAAAGATTTTTTGGATACAAAATTCGATTTAATAAACTTCTCTATTAAAAGAACCAGTCTTCAAGAAAATAAAATTAAACTGAATGCAACTATTGAAATTCAAAAGAAAGATAAATTAACTTCTTTATATGATGACTTAAAACAATTTAGTAATATTGAATCTGCTTCTATTCTGGAGGTTAATGATTAAATTCAAAAAAATAGATTTTCTTAAAATTAAATATGCTACAACATTCTTTGTTGCATTCTCACTTGCAACACTTGTTGTTACTGTTTCATTAATAAATGCAAGATTATCTATTGAAGACCAATTGTACTTAACCAAAGAAACCAAAAGTGATTTTTATAAAAAATTTACGGCTAGTATATTGTCACAAGAAGAATTTTTAGGGAAGTTGTATTCTGATGACTACAAATTTAATATCTATATCGGGGGATTATATCAGACAATAGAAAACTTTGAAAAAGCAGAATTCTACTATAAAAGAGCAATTCAGCAAGCTCCTGATGCTACTTATGAGCATTACTTAAAATTATTGATGTTATACCTTCAATTTGACAAACCCAAACAAGCAGAAGAAATTGAAAACTTGGTTGTCGATAAAAATTCCCAAAATTTGATAAAATTCAAATGTAATGCAAACCTTTTAATTGCAGACTACTATTACAAAAATAATAATCCTCTTTCTGCAAATAAATATTACGAAAAAGCAGAATATTATTTTAATAAATTAAATATAAGAAAAGTTAAAGTAAGAGAATATATTACAAATGGTATATTAGCTTCAAACGTAAAAGTAGCGGATAATTATGTAAAACAAAATAATTTTATCGAAGCCTATCGTTATTTAAAACGAGCAGAAAAAGCTGCTCCTAGCGACTTAACAGTAAAATACAAACTTGCACTTGTTCTTTCATATATAAAACCTATGGAAGCTGTAAATTATTATGAACATATAAAACAACGAGAACCACAACTTATAAGTTTTTACTTATATTACGAAGCTCTTATGAGGGCCGCTGAAATAAGTAGAATAAGAGGTGATTATCCTTCTCAAAAATTATATATTTATAAAGCAGGATCTGTTAAAAACTTTTATCAAAATAATATAATAAACTCTGACACTATTGAATTTGATTTTTTGCAATCAAAAGTTCAAACTTCAAAAAAACAAGATATTTTTACTCTAAGATTTAGAGTAAAAAATATCTCTACTTTCAATTTAAGTAATATGAAGATAGATATAAACTTCTACAGAAAAGGGAATCTAACTGCAAGTTACACAGAAACACTATTTGAAAAAAACAAATATTTACGACCAAATGAAACATCACCTATTATAAACATAATCCATAAAGGTCAAAAACACTACAAAAAAGTTGCTTACCCGGATATCTCATATGAAATCTATGTTTACAAAAATGATAAATACAAAACCTTAATCTATAAAGGCAACTTTGGTAATGCAATTATTGCAGATTATTAATAAAAGATTGAAAATAATATTTTTTTATATATAATAAAATTACTCACTATCCTCTGTAAGTTTACGGAGTCATTAACCGTAAAGTTACAAATATAAATAGAAAGGATAAAACAATGGCAAATATTAAGTCAGCAAAGAAAAGAATTTTAACAGCAGAAAAAAACAGATTAAGAAACGTAGCTTTCAAATCTTCTATCAAGACTGCAATTAAGAAAGCATTAGAATTAGCATCAGGTGAAGATAAGACAGCTCTTAATTCTGCAATATCACAAGTTTACAAATTATGTGATAAAGCTGTTTCTAAAGGTATTCTTCACAAAAATACAGCTGCTCGCAAGAAATCAAGATTAAGTCTTGCTATAAACAAACTTGCTAAGTAATTTGCAAAAGATAAAAAAGGCGACTGATTAATATTAATCAGTCGCCTTTTTTGTTTGGACTAAGTAAAAAGTATAATAAAAAACAAAATAATATAGCCCAAAAGTTAATTTAACTTAAATACAAAAATGTAAGATATAAATATGAAACTGGCAAAATTTTTTAAAATCCTGTCGTATAAAATAAAAAAATACGACGAAAAATACAAAACTAATGGCTTTAACAATATAGAGCCAATAACATTAGTCTGGGTGGAAAATAATCTGGAAAAGAAAAAGAAATAGTAAATAATAAAACTTAAGCAATATAACTCTTTTTGTGTTAGTATAGAAAGGTAACATAAAAAGAGGAAACAAATAAATGCTAAGAGCCGGAATAGTAGGACTACCGAATGTAGGGAAATCAACATTATTTAATGCACTAACCGCAACAAAAAATGCCCAAAGTGCGAATTATCCGTTTTGTACAATAGAGCCTAACATTGGAGTAGTAACAGTTCCGGATGAACGCTTAGAAGTTTTAGCAAAACTTTGTAAGACACAAGAAATCATCCCAACCGTAATAGAATTTGTAGATATAGCAGGGCTTGTAAAAGGAGCAAGCCAAGGGGAAGGACTTGGGAACCAATTTTTACATAACATAAGAGAAGTAGATGCTATCATACAAGTAGTAAGATGTTTTGATGATGAAAATACAATTCACGTTTCAGGAAAAGTTAATCCAATCGACGACATTGAAACAATAAATACAGAACTTGCACTTGCCGATTTATCAACGGTTGAAAAGAGAGCTGCTAGAATATCAAAGCAAGCAAAGGGCGGAGATAAAGATGCCGTTTTAGAAGATAAAGTTTTAAAGAAATTAACAGAGCTGTTGTCTGATTGTACATTTATTAATGTAAAAGAACATTTTAACGAAGATGAGCAGGCAATAATAAAGCAACTTAACCTAATGTCGGTGAAACCGATAATTTATTGCGCAAACGTATCCGAGTTTGACCTCAAAGACGGAAATGAATACACCCGTCAAGTTGGAGAGTACGCAAAGACTCACGGAGCAGAGATGGTTATTATTTCTGCAAGAATAGAGGAAGAACTCGTTGAATTAGGAACAGAAGAAGCAAAAGAATATTTAAAAGATTTAGGCGTAGAAGACAGCGGAATCGACAAAATGATAAAATCGGTTTATTCGCTACTAAATCTCATTACATTTATAACCGCCGGCGAAAAAGAAGTTCACGCTTGGACGATAGTAAACGGGACAAAAGCACCGCAAGCTGCAGGTGTAATTCATACCGATTTTGAAAAAGGTTTTATCAGAGCCGAAATAACGCCGTACAAAGATTTTGCAGAATTAGGATCTTATGTAGCTTGTAAAGAAAAAGGTGTTACAAGACTTGAAGGCAAAGACTATGTTGTACAAGATGGAGATTTAGTACACTTTAGATTTGCAGTATAAATCAAGACTTTAGGCTTCGTTATCTTTTATATTGATTACATTTCCTGTTGCTTGCTCTGCTTCATAGGGATTATATTTGTTTCTAAATTTAACCTTTGCTGAAACAATATCAAGTTCATACTTAACATCTTCCATATCAGTTTGCAATTTTTGAATATTCTTTGCCTCAATTTCCATAATTTCTTTTTTTATATCTTCAACAACTTTTTTCTGCTTAGGATTTAGTTCAAGATATCTTTCTATAAGCCCCATTTCGCGGACTACACGCTTTCTATTATTTAACATTGTAAGCGCATCATTATACGACTCTTTTTCCAACATTACAGAAATTTGCACGGCCATTTCTTTTAATTGATTGTAATATAACATTAACTGTTCAAATTGCTTTTCCACTTCTAGACTCCATAATCATGAGAAGAATATCCTTCTTCTCCATATTCTTCTTGATATTTCAAGCGTTCTTCTTCTCGCTCTGTTTTAGATAAATCTTGGTTCACAATTTTAATCGCTTGTATAAAAGCATTTCTTATATCTGTTAAATCTTGAATAATTTTTTTTAGCAATTCTAAATCCCTATTTATGCTTACTTTAGATAAATTATTAATTTGGCGATTATAAAATAAATACAAGTGTTTGGACGTATCATTACCATTTTCCAAATCTATTGTTCGCATAAACTCCCTTAAAATTTGCTTCGCCCTATTTATATTTTCAGTTTTTTTAGCATACGCTTTTTCTTCTATTGCGATAGCCGCTTTATTTAGAAACTGAATACATGCGTCAAAAAGCATAATCATAATTTCTTTAGGATCTGCCGTATTTACATTGCTTTCTTGATATTTTTTTACGTATTTATTATAGGGATTATAATTCATTATATTTATACTTTCTTATTGATAAAAATACCTGTACCCATATTAAGTTTCGAAATCAAATAACTTAACTCGGCGGGAGTTATAGTACCAATCAATCTGTCTGTTATTCTATCATATAATTCTATGTTTTCCAAATTTTTACTTAACTTAGTATAAAAACCTTTATTTTCACCATCAACCAATAATAAATCTTCTGGAGAAATATTCTCACCGGCTTCATCAGAATCATCTAAATCCTGATTAAAATCATCGTTTTCGTCAGAATCAGACATTTCTGAATCTTCACCAGAATGTTTTTTTTCAGACTTTCTACGTTTTTTATTTTCTTCTTTTTCTTCGTTAACTCTTTCTTGTTCAGTCAACTCCTGAACAATCATACTTTTTTCAGTATCTTCTTTGGCAATTTCTTCACTTTCTTTGGAATAATCAAGGGAGGTTGATTCTTTCAACCTGCCGGTATTAGCCATTGACAAACCGTCCATTCCCATAATTAATATTCCTTTACATAGTACCCAATAATATGATATAATTCTTTTGTGTTTATTACTATCATATAAAAGAAGGATTAAGAGCATTGGATAAGAACAATTATAGTGAATTTATGGAAAGATTATACACTTTTCCATTATGGATAAAACAAGCTATATACATAAATTTATCAACCGATTTAAAAAAATATTTAAGCCAAGATTTTATATCAGCTCAGCAAGATGAATTATTTCACGTATACCAACCAAAGCTATCAGATTTAGGCGAACAAGAGTTAGCAAACAAGGATAGTTGTTGGGATGACAATATCTATACCTTCTTAAACTGTTGCAAAAAGAATATGAATTTAGTAGAAATAGCAATTGCCGGAGAATTTTCGATGGAGGAAATGGCAAAAGCATTTACTTTTTGTATGGATCAAAAATATTTTACCGAAGACATTCCAATGCTTGTTTCCTCAATAGCAGGATTTATCGCTGGGAAATATAGAACAGGTGAATATTTTATCCGTGCCGGAAAAATGTCAATTGAAGATCTTGAAAAAGTACTAGCTAGACAACAAGAGCTTCAAGCTAAAGGCAAGCACGTTTTCATTGCGGAATTAATGGTTCAAATGGGTATCATTAAAGAGAAAGACATGAAAAGTGTTATGCTAATAAAAGAAGAGGCTAGTAAAAAATTTATATTATCAGATGATATTATACCCCACGCAATGGGTTCAAAAGAAGACTTAAATCTGCTAGCCGAAAATCAAAAATTAAAAGAAGAATGCGATATATTAAAAGTTAAGTTAGCCAGAATACTTAACTTTATAAAAGAAAATAAAATGTAGGCAAAATAAATGTTATTAAAGTATATAAGGGATGGTCTTGTAGAAGAAGAACATATAGTTGAGTTTTCAAAAGGTGAAAGTTCTAAAGATACAAAGATATACTATCTAAGATCCTGCGCAAAGCCCTTACAGGCCTCGTTACTCGTAGATTATAAAATACACAACGAATTTCAGCTTACATCAGCAGAAATTGCTCTTACCTGCGCCTCTCACGCAGGAGAAGAGTGTCATGTTAAACTTGCAGAATCGCTGTTGAATAAATTTAAAGTCAAAATAACAGACTTAAAATGCGGTATTCATCCTCCACTATCAAAAAAATCTGCTAAATTTTTAGAGCAAATGGGTAAAGCCCCTAACGAACTCTACAACAATTGTGTAGGTAAACATTTACTTTTTCTTGCTTTATGCAAAATAAACGGATGGGATATCAAAACTTATGACGACAAAAATCATCCATTACAACAATTGGTAAAAGAACAAATAAACAAATTCTGCGAAGTTACAGAAAATTATCCTATAACAAAGGACGGGTGCGGAGTCCCAATATTATCAATGCCATTAGCAAATATGGTAAAAGGCTACAAAAATTTATTTAGCAACCCTAAATATGAAATAATAAAATCTGCATTCAAAAATAATCCATATATCATCGGCGGGGAAGATCGATTAGATACTGAAGTTATGGAAAACTCAAGCAATCTTATTGCAAAAGTCGGAGCCGGTGGACTATGTATTGTTTACAATACCTTAAACCAAGAAGCCGTAGGAATAAAAATACAAGATTGTGATATGAAATCAAGACGAATAGCTCTGCTGGAATATTTAAACAGACTAAATTGGGGAAGTTTCAGCTATGACAATAAAATAAAAACTTTACACGGAGATATTGTTGGAGAAATAGTTTTAAAATAAACTCCTACGAGTAGTCCAAATTTATTTAATCTAATTGCAGATAAAGATAATTTATGCTAAAATAATTTTGATTTTAAAGAGGAGAGAATATGCCAGTACTAGAAAAAAATGAAGGTATAATTACGCAAATAATAGGTCCTGTAATAGACGTAGAATTTCAACAGGGAGAATTACCTGAAATATACAACGCATTAAAAATAATATGTGATGATGGAAGCACAATAATTGCTGAAGTACAGCAAATGCTAGGTTCAAACAGAGTAAGAACCGTAGCAATGTCATCAACAGATGGCTTAAAACGAGGAATGAAAGTAATAAATACAGGGGAACCAATTAAAATTCCTGTTGGTAAAAACATTTTAGGAAGAATACTAAATGTAACCGGTGATCCAGTAGACAATATGGGTCCTATTAATACTGATGAGTACTTACCGATCCATCGTCCATCACCTTCATTAATCGAGCAAAATACAGACATCGAAATACTAGAAACTGGTATAAAAGCTATTGACCTGCTTCAACCATATCAAAAAGGTGGTAAAATTGGTCTATTCGGTGGTGCAGGAGTTGGCAAAACCGTATTAATTATGGAACTTATCCACAATATAGCAATGGAACACTCAGGCGTTTCCGTATTTGGCGGTGTTGGTGAAAGAACTCGTGAAGGTAATGACCTTTGGAACGAAATGAAAGAATCTAACGTAATCGACAAAGTTGCCTTAATCTACGGACAAATGAATGAACCGCCAGGAGCTAGAATGAGAGTAGGTCTTTCAGCTCTTACTGCGGCAGAATACTTCCGTGATTTTTCCAAACAAGACGTACTATTATTCATTGATAACATTTTCAGATTTACTCAAGCGGGTTCAGAAGTATCAGCATTGCTAGGTAGAATGCCTTCTGCTGTAGGTTATCAACCGACCTTGGCAACAGAAATGGGTGAATTACAAGAACGTATTACATCAACAAAAGACGGCTCAATTACTTCTGTACAAGCAATTTATGTACCGGCAGATGACTTAACTGACCCTGCACCGGCAACAACATTCTCGCACTTAGATGCATCTACCGTTCTTTCAAGACAAATTGCATCTTTGGGTATTTATCCTGCTGTTGATCCGCTTGCATCAAGTTCAAGAGCTCTTACTCCTGATATTATCGGAGAAGAACACTACGAAACAACAAGAAAAGTTCTTGAAATTCTTCAAAAATATAAAGAACTTCAAGATATTATTGCTATCTTAGGTATGGATGAACTTTCTGATGAAGATAAGTGTACTGTTAACCGTGCAAGAAAAATTCAAAGATTTTTATCACAACCTTTCTTTGTTGCTGAACAATTCTCAGGTATTGACGGGAAATATGTAAAACTTGAAGATACAATCAAAGGTTTTAAAGAAATTATTGAAGGGAAACACGATAACCTACCAGAACAAGCATTCTATATGGTAGGAACGATTGAAGAAGCAATTGAAAAAGCAAAAACACTTCAAGGATAGTATATGAATCTTAAAATAATAACACATAATAAAACTATATATGATGGAACTGTTGATGAACTGGAAATAACAGGCAAAGAAGGTGTTATTGGTATATTACCGAACAGGCAACCAATAACAACGCCTTTAGCTATTGGAGTTACAAAAGTTACATCGAACTCCGAAACATACTTCTACGCAACAATGGGCGGAGTTTTTCAATTTAGCGATAACAATGCAATTATATTAACAAATGCTTGTGAGTCTGAAGCTGATATTGATATACAGCGTGCAAAAGAAGCAAAAGCAAGGGCTGAGGAACGATTATCAAAACACGAAGCACAAATGAATCTTACAAGAGCTGAAATGGCATTAGCTAGAGCTATGACTAGATTAAAGGTTGCAAATCATGAATAAAAGAATTCTTTACTTTTTAGGTTCTGTTATTATAATTGGAAGTATTGTTCTAGCACAAAATACAAGCGTTACAGACAATACTGCTGAATTCATCTCTGCTTTAAAAAATTGTTCTGAATTTAATAGCGTAGATGAAATAGAAATAGACGGTATGACCTCTAAAGTTACAAAAAAAATAGTAGGATGGGATGGTTATACCTGTAAATATCAAGAAATTGTTGAATTTAAAGAAATTGGTTTTAAATCAAAAGTTAATTGTGATTTCAAATTAGACCAATTAAAAGAAATCTATACAACAATGGAAACAGAAGCTCAAAACGCTCTCAAAAATCCTCAAAAATACCAAAACATGACATTAGAACAAGCTCAACAAAGTCCTGTGCTTAAAGTTTGGAATAAATACTTAGGCGATTCAAGCGTCTGTAAGATTGAAATGTAATATTCAACTATTATAAACAGTTAACATATTTATTAATATCATCAATTGATGTCATTTCGGTTGCACAGACTAAAATCCTTGTATCAGATAATTTAAGTCCACCTATAATATTGTTAGCTTTAAGAATATTTAAAGTTTCATTTGCGTCTTTTACTTCTATAACAAACTCGTTAAAGAAATCCTTATTCAAAGTCTTAATACCGATGGAATTTAATTTTTCTGACAAAAGATGAGCTCTTTTAGCAGATATTAATCCTGCTTGCTTAAAACCATTTTCACCCATCAACGAAAAATACAAAGTTGCCATAAGCGCTATTAGTGATTGATTTGAGCAAATATTACTTGTAGCCTTTTCCCTTTTAATATGCTGCTCACGTGTCTGAATAGTAAGAGTAAATGCTTGATTTCCATCTTTATCGACGGTTCTACCTACCAACCTTCCAGGAAGCTGGCGCATATACTTTTCGCGGCAAGCCATATAACCCGCGTGAGGTCCACCAAACCATACAGGAATGCCTGCCGGCTGAATATCTCCGACTACTATATCTGCATTTTTTGGTGGCTCAATAATTGACAATGCTGCAATATCTTGAATTACAATAATCAAGGTATCCAATGGTTTTACCTCTACAAGCTCACCATAAAAATCAGGATTTTGGTATACAACAGCAGAATATTCAGAAACATTCTCTGGCAAAATATCAAACCATTCAAGTTCAAAATTTCCTGCCCAAAGATATGTTTTTATTACTTCTTTATACTGCGGATTAATTTTACTTGAGATAAGAACTTTATTCTTCTTAGTTATCCTCATACTCATTAAAATTGCTTCAGCAGCTGCGGTAGAAACATCATACATTGAAGCATTAGCAATATCCATTCCGGTAAGCCTACAAATCATTGACTGAAATTCATAAATGATTTGCAAAGTACCTTGAGATATTTCCGGTTGATAAGGGGTATATGCAGTTAAAAATTCAAACCTTTCAGCAACATAGTTAACGGCTGCTGGTATAAACTTGTTATAAACCCCTGCACCTACAAAAGAGGTATAGCAAACATTATTCTTATTAGCCAAAGATTTTATTAATTTTTGCGTATCCATTTCACTTAATGGTTCAGCGAGCTTAAAATCTTTGATAATGTTTGGTACTTGCCTGAATAAATCTTCAACTGTATTGCATTCTATATCAGCAAGCATTTGCTTTCTTGTTTTTTCACTATGTGCTAAAAAATTATCCATATCACCCTATTCTATTTCTTCTTTGTAATCAGAATAATCTAATAAATCTGCAAATTCAACTTGATCTGCTTCAGATTCTATTTTAATAAACCACTTGTCTTCAACAGACTCGTCATTTAAACTTTCCGGAGAATCAACAATTGACTCATTGATTTCAATGACTTTACCACTTATTGGCATATATACTTCTGAAGCCGCTTTAACAGACTCGATTGTTGCAAAAACTTCATTCTTCTCAAAAACTGAACCGACTTCTGGCAACTCAACAAAAACAATATCTCCTAATTGTTCTATAGCATAATCTGTTATTCCTACTTCATATTGGTTATTCTGAAGTTCAAGAACATATTCATGAGTTTTTGAGCATAATGCGCTTTCATTCATCTTCTAAATCTCCTTATACTTCTGTCTTATTTCTTTTATTAACGAAAGGTTTTTTAATGATTTGAGCATTGTGTATCTTATCTCTAATCATAACTCCTATAATAGAGTCTAATTTATAATCAGGATTATTATCAATATAAGCAAGTGCAATATTTTCGCCCCGTACAGGAGAAATCCCCCCACTTGTTATAACACCTATTTTCTTATCTTTATCATATACTTCATACCCATGGCGTGCAATACCTTTATCAAGCATTTTTAAACCAATAAGTTTCTTTCGCCCGCCAGTTTTAAGCTGCTCCATTATAACTTCTTTACCATTATAATCATCTAACTTATCCTTAGCTACAGACCAAGCAAGCCCAGCCTCAACAGGTGTTGTATCCTCATCTAAGTCATTCCCATATAAATGCAAGGCGGCCTCTAATCTTAAAGTATCTCTAGCCCCCAAACCTATTGGCTTAATACCTAAATCTTTACCTGCCTCAAGAATTTTATCCCAAAGCATCTCCGAAAACTCGTTTCTTACAAGAATTTCAACACCGTCTTCTCCTGTATATCCGGTTCTTGAGACCCATAAATTTACATTAAATAATTCTGCACGCTTAATTGAAAAAAATGGCGGCAAATCTTCTAATCCTATAGATTTCATCAAGTCACAAGCCTTTGGTCCTTGAACTGCTAAAAGTGAATAGTTATGTGATTCATTTATTACATCTACATTAAACCCATTTTTATTTCTAACCATCCAATTCAAATCTTCATCTATTCGAGATGCATTAAAAATTATAAGATATTTTTCATTTTCTATTTTATAAATTATTAAATCGTCAATAATTCCACCAGACTTGTTTGTCATCTGACAATATATGGCTTTACGTTCAACAAGTTTAGTCAAATCTTGAGGGACTAACTTATTCAAAAAAGGAAGGGCATCTTCCCCCTTAACAATAACTTCTCCCATGTGCGATACATCAAACAATCCTACATTATTCCTTACAGTATTATGCTCTTCAATAATTGATGTATACTGAACCGGCATATGCCAACCCGCAAAATCAACCATCCGTGCGCCTAACTTAACATGCTTGTCATGTAAAAACGTTTGCTTTGTCATCTTTCTTTCCCTCTTTATAGATTGTCGCTTTAAAGGTTTATATTGTCAAGTAACATTCTAATTTTAAAACAATTTGCTCTTCTATTCTTGATTATTATAATATAAAATATAAATATGAAAAAAGTCTTAACAATTTGTATAATTTTATTACTATCTATACTTCCGACTCTAGCTGAGCCGGAAATAAAAGATTATAACGAATTTGATATTCCAACAGGTAGTTTTATACCTGTAATAAATTTACAAGAATTTTCAACAGCGTACAACGATGAAACTGACAGCCTAAACTTTATATCAACAAATGATATTTATTTATACGAACATAAAATTCTTCCTAAAGGTACAAAATTTAGCGGTTATATTGAAAAAAAGAATGAGCCTATTATTGGCACACACGCTTCAATGAAAATATTTGTTAATAAAATGGAACTCCCAGATGGATATAAACTTCCAATAAAAGGTTATTTATATACCTCAAACGATAACCTTTTTGGCGGAGGTATGACAGAACCTGAAACGTATATTAAAGTTCCACACTACCAAAGAGGAATTGCAAGACATTTTATGGGCGTTATTCAATATCGCCCGGGACCAACAAGAAAAATGGGCGAACATATTACCATTGCCTCAGGTGCAGAGTTACTTATTGTTCTTGTTGCGCCTATCCACATGACACATTTACCTATAGAAGAATAAGCTAAATCCCAAAAGTTATTTCTTTCGGCGGTTGCTCAATTTCTGTATTAATAAATCTTTTATTTAAAGCTATCGCAGCCTGCGTATTCAAAAATTTCAAACTATTCATTACATTTTGATTTTGCCTGATAGTTGCGCTTGCCTCACGCATTGCGCCCTCTCTTACCGCTGCTGTATATAACTCATTATTGATTCTTGAAGGAAAACGTCTATTTTTACCTCGCTTACTATAATCAATATCTTTAGAATGCAAAATCGTCGGTCTTGCTGATTGCTCTTTTATATCACTTTTTACCGCTTCTTCTATTTTTTCTTCATCTTCAGTTAAATTTATAAAAGGATTGTTTCTTACACTTATACGAGCACTTTCCATTATATCAGCTTTTACATCTGACGTATAACTTTCTTTTACTTCATTGTTCAAGGCCTCTGCCTTCTCTCTTGCACGCTTAAATATAGCTTCTTTTAATGAAGTAAAATCTTCTTTACCACTATTAAAATTAAAGTTAATATTGCTCATAATAGTCCTCTTATATATTATAAGGCAGAAATGTAAAGAAAATTGACAAAATATTATATAAAAAGTATATATTTGTTACATAAATTAATATACACATGAAAAAAGAGCAAACAATTTTATTGTTTGCTCTTTGAAATGTAAGTTAAACAAAATTAAGCAAGAATTTTGTCAACAACACCAGCGCCAACAGTACGTCCGCCTTCACGAATAGCGAATCTCATACCTTCTTCAATAGCAACTGGAGCGATAAGTTCAACTTCCATAACAACGTTGTCACCAGGCATAACCATTTCGCCATCGAATTTGATAGAACCAGTAACGTCAGTAGTTCTGATATAGAACTGAGGTCTGTAACCTGGGAAGAATGGAGTGTGACGTCCGCCTTCTTCTTTAGTTAAAACGTAAACGTTAGCAGTGAACTTAGTGTGTGGGTGAATTGAACCTGGTTTAGCAAGAACTTGACCACGTTGAATTTCAGTCTTATCAATACCACGAAGCAATGCACCGATGTTATCACCAGCTTGACCTTGGTCAAGAGATTTTCTAAACATTTCAACACCAGTAACAGTTGTCTTCTTAGTTTCGCCTAAACCAACTAATTCAACTTCATCACCAACTTTAACAATACCACGTTCTACTCTACCTGTAGCAACTGTACCACGACCAGTGATAGAGAATACGTCTTCAACAGGCATTAAGAATGGTTTGTCAAGGTCACGAACAGGAGTTGGGAAGTAAGAATCGATAGCATCCATCAATTCCCAAATCTTGTCAACCCATTGATCTTGACCGCGTTGTATTGATGGGTTAGCTTGAACTGCTTCTAAAGCCTTCAATGCTGAACCGTGGATGAATGGGATATTATCACCGTCGAATTCGTAAGAAGAAAGAAGTTCTCTTACTTCCATTTCAACTAAGTCTAACAATTCCGGATCATCTACCATATCACATTTGTTAAGGAATACAACTAAGTTAGGAACACCAACTTGTCTTGCAAGTAGGATGTGTTCACGAGTTTGAGGCATTGCACCATCTGTTGCTGCTACTACAAGAATAGCACCATCCATTTGTGCTGCACCGGTAATCATGTTCTTTACATAGTCAGCGTGGCCCGGGCAGTCAACGTGTGCATAGTGTCTTGTATCTGTTTCATATTCTACGTGTGCTGTAGAGATGGTTATACCTCTTGCTTTTTCTTCAGGAGCTGCGTCGATTTCATCGAATTTCTTTGCTTGCGCTTTACCTGCTGCAGCCATACAACCTGTGATTGCTGCAGTTAATGTTGTTTTACCGTGGTCAACGTGGCCTATTGTACCAACGTTAACGTGCGGTTTGGTGCGTTCATACTTTTCACGTGCCATGAGATTAATCTCCTTTACTCTTCATTATACTACGTTAACTTACTTACATTAAGTTATATTAATATGATACCCTTTCAAGTTATATTGTCAATGGTTGAAAATTCTTTCTTTAACCTAAACTTATTTACCAATAATTATTAATATTCTATTTCATGCTTTGCTTTTTTACTTTATGGACACGTGTTTTTATATTTGTTATAATTTCATCAGGGAGATTTAAGAGGATGGAAGAAGAAAAATTTAATATTATTAGCTTTCTAAAAAAAGCCGTTGCTATGGGGGCTTCTGACGAACATCTAAGAGTTGGGCATTCACCTTATATAAGAAAAGATGGGATTATTTGGCGCGTTAATGCTCCTACTCTTACTGATTCCGAACTTAAAGATGCTGTTGCTGTTATTGTCCCTGACGTACTTAGAGATTCTATTTACAATGCTTGTGACATGGACTTCTTATTTGAAATAAAAGGATGCTCCAGATTTAGGGTTAACTTTAGCCAACAACTCGCTAAACCGGCTCTTGTTATAAGAAATATTCCTTATGCTATTCCTACTATTGAAGAACTTGAACTTCCACAAGCTGTAAAACAATTTTCAAAACTTAACAACGGGATTGTACTCGTTACAGGACCTACCGGGTGCGGAAAATCTTCTACTCTTGCTGCTCTTATAGACATCATTAATTCTGAGTATCAAAAACATATTGTTACTTTAGAAGACCCTATAGAATTTGTTTTTGCTAATAAGAAAAGTATTGTTTCTCAAAGACAAATTGGATTTGATACGCCTGATTTTATGTCAGGACTTAAGTATGTGCTTAGACAAGACCCTGATATTATTCTATTAGGAGAAATTCGAGATGAAGAAACTATGCTGGCTGCTCTTAAGGCTGCTGAAACTGGACATTTGGTTTTTGCAACTCTTCACACTAACAATTCTATACAAACTATAAATAGAATTGTTGATATGTTTGAGCAATCTTCAAGGGATATTATTAGAAAACAAGTTGCTGATACCTTAAGAGGAACAATCGCGCAAAAACTCGTTTATTCTTCTGCGCTTAAGAAAAGAATTCCGGCCTGCGAAATTATGGTTGTTACTCCAACGGTTCAAGATTATATTATCAAAGATAATTATGATGAAATATATAATTGTCTTAAAGATGGTTCTTACGACGAAATGATGACTCTTAACACATCTCTTACGACTCTTGTTAAGCAAGGAAAATTAACTGAAAAAGAAGCTCTTGCGGTCTCTGAAGATGAAAATGAACTTAATAAAATGATTAAAGGTGCTTTTACCGGGACTGTGAATTATTATGAATAATTATGTCACTGACGCTATAAATCTTAAATCTTATAATCTTAGTGACGCTGATAAAATTATTGTTCTTTACTCAAAAGACAAAGGAATTTTAAAAGGTGTTGCTAAAGGATTAAAAAAAACAACCAGCAAACTTGGGGCAAGAATGGATTTGATGGTTGCTAATAATTTGACACTTATCAAAGGTAAAACTTTTGACAGAATTTGCCAAGCTCAATCGCTTAATACTTTTAAAAACATTCGAAAAGATATAGATAAACTTGTTTACTCCTCGTATATTACAGAAATGGTTACTAACTTCGGGGTAGAAGATGATCCTTCTAGCAAAGAGATTTACGATCTTTTATATAAAGCTCTTAACCGTATCGATTTAGCTACAAAAAAGGAGGACATCCTTATTGCTGTTATCAAATTTCAACTTAAAATGATGCTGATTGAAGGCTTTTCGCTTGAATTAGATTCTTGTCTTTGCTGTGGAAACCAAATATTAAATGAAGATATGTTCCTTTCTTTGCCTATGGGTGGAGTTATTTGTAAAGATTGTCATGAGGAATTAAATGTCAATCTTAAATTAAATTATAAACTCAGAGATTTCCTACAAGCTATGCTTCAGTTTGATTTCGACTATGAAAGTGAATATGACAAAAAAGCAACAATAAAAATACTTGATGTTTGTTTTAATTTGCTTAGCAGACATATTCTTGCTCATTCCACTAAAAAATTCAAGTCTTTAAAATCGATTGAAACTTTGTCTGCATAATTTTTTTATTTTCATGCAAAAATTTTTTTGTGCAAACTTATATAAGTATGAACAGTATTAATTCTTGTAATCATACTAATTATAATCTTTCATTTTCTGCTATGAAGCCTAATCAATTTAAGAATATTGATTATGCTTGTGTTAGAAAATTCAAAGCGCCGGTCGAAAAATTTAATAACATAAATGATTTTAAAGAATGGGCGATAAAAAAATTCAATGAAATTTGCTCTAAAGATTTAAAGGGCAAAAATGATGAAACAATTTTTCAAAGAACAATGATAACTGAAGAATGGAAAACTTTTCTTTTAAATTTAGGTTCGGCTTCGACTGCTCTTATAGCTATATTGAGCTTGTTAAAAAATATAAAAAATAATAACGATAACTTACCTCCTATTTTTTGTAAAGAGTCTTTTGACAAAACTTTAGATGCTATAAAAATTGAACTTGACCAGAACAAAGAATATCAATTCAACTTTAGCTCTATTTACAAAACATTTTTACGTTCACATCTTCTTGGAAAAAATATTACAAACGGATGGATCGTTATACCTTCAAAAACTAATTCTCCAAACCAATTTTTTAACAATGTAACTTTATTAAAATTATTATCTAACAAAACTTGGTGTACAAAAGCGTATATGGCTGAATCTCATTTACAAAACGGTGATTTCCATATTTTTGTAAAAAACGGAGATGCTAAACTATGTCTAAGATTTGTTGGGGATGAAGTACTTGAAATACAAAATGAACGTAATGACTCAAAAATTGACTTCAAAACTTTTCACGAAGTAAAAAAATACATTAATGAAAACAATTTAAAACTTTGTGGCAAAGCTAAAATTCATTTTGATGAAGCAGAAAAACGCTATAAAAACTTTGAAGGAATTTATACTCAACTTAACAAAGCTATTAAAGATAATGATACTGAAAAAATATACACTTATTTAGGATTTGAGCCAGAAAGGGACGAGAACGGAAACCTTAGTATTCGAGAATATAAACAACCAAGTGAAGATACATCGTTTTCAGACCTTGGTATAAATGAGGATAAACTTCTTGAGCAAACGAATATTATTAGGGGTAACGCATTTTTCTCTAACTCCAAAGCTACATCTTTGAAGAATATTAAATCTATTTGGGGAGATTTAGAACTCTGCAATTCTAATGTTTCATCTATTGGAGAGCTTGAATATGTTTTAGGCGATGCTAATTTTAACAACTCTGAAGTTATGACAACTGATAAACTAAAAGAGATTAAAGGAAACGCTTATTTTGATAAATCTTCAATTACAAACTTACTAAATATAGAAAAAATTGGAGGTTCTGTTTATTTGAATTCATACATCACCTCTTTTGGTAAACTTCAATATATTGGTAGAAATGTTAATTTTAATTCTAACAATCTGGAGCTAGGAAATTTAGAATATATTGGAGGTGACGTTATTATTGGACAAGGCATTCATTCTTTAGGAAATTTAAAAATAATAAATGGAGATCTAGACATTGCTGACTCAAAACTATCAGAGTTAGGGAAACTTGAATGTGTAAGAGGCCTGATATACATTTCAAAAAACTCAAATATAGATAAAGAATTGCTAAACAACATAGCTTATAACCAGATTATTGAAGTTGAAGACTTTGAGCTATAATCTAATCACTATTTTTTTTCTTTTTCTTTGTATTATCAGGGCAAACCGCATCCTTATCTAGTTTTACTTCTGAAGGATTCAAATTTTTACCAACAATTTTTTCTAAATAAGCAACAGCGGTATTATATTGATAAAGAGAATTAAAATAACTTAATAACGCATTTTGATATGCAACTTGAGCATCCTTTAATTCTGTTGGTGAGCCTACACCTACTTTATAACGTCCAAAAGATAATTCATAGTTTTCTTTTGCCTGCTTTACACCTAATGTTGCAACAGGTATTTGATTTTTCTTTTCATTAAAACTGTAATATGCTTGTTGAATATCTAAATAAATATTATTCTTAGTGTTTAAGGCTTCCGCTATTTGTCTCGAATAAAGAGCTTTTGCTTCCTTTATTTGGTTTTTTAACAACATTCCGTTTATAGTCGGAAAGTTCAGATATCCACCAAAGTTATAACCATAGTTATTAACAAAAGTCCTACCACCTACTTGAAACTGACCTTTTAATGCTAATTGTGGTGCCCACGACTTTTTAATTAATTTTACATTTTGCAATGCTGACTCTACTCGCAAATCTGCCATTTTATACTCTGGGCGGGCTTCTTTTGCTATACTTTCTGCTTGATCTAATGTTATATCCATTGCATTATAAGCTAATTTATCTGATAATTTGTACTTATCTGAATAAGGTATACCCATTACATTATTCAATTTTGCAATTGCAACATCAACAGCATTTTCCGCTTGAATTAATGTTAACTTTGAACTGCTTAAGTTTACTTCTGCTATCGTTACATCAACTTTAGGACTAATACCTGATTCATAGTATGACTTTGCTTGATTATAGAATAAAGTATATTTATCTACCATATCAAGTGCAACATTTTTATTTTCTTGTGCGTATAATAACTGATAATATGCATCTTTTACTTGATAAACAACATCATTTATTACTTCAGACAAATTCATTTTGTAAATTTTATTATCTATTTTCTGAATAGTTACTTGGTTTTGTGTTACTCCAAAATCATACAGCATCTGACTCGCTGTAATTTGTCCTAACACAAAGTAGTTAAATATAAGATTTCTACCAATTGCATCCGACAATTGAAGTTGCTTAATCCTTGTATAACCTGTTTGCCAACTAAATGATGGGAAGTAATTAGACCAAGCCTGACGAATCTTGGCATCTGATGCTAATATGTCTTGCATAGCTGATTGAATTCTTGGATTATTTCCCAGAGCAATACGCAAACAATCTTCTAAGGAAAACTCTGCATAATCAGCAGGCATCGAAGATTCTTCCACTCCACCCTCAATTTTTAAATTTTCTGAATTCTCTCTTGGTGCTACTAAAGGTTCTACTTTTGTACTATCAGGATATTCTTCATCTATTATTATATTTCCAAGCTCAAACATTGGAATAACATTTGCATAAGCCAAGCCTTGAGTTAGAGAAAATATTGATAAAAGAAATATTACTACTAACTTTCTCATTTCAAGCCTCCAGATTTTCTATTTTTTAAATATTCATAAAATCTTTCTTTCATTTTTGATATCATAGCAAAGAATGCCGGAACTAAAATACTACCAAAAGCAGTAACTGCCAACATACCACCAAATACTGATACACCAATTGAATGTCTTGAACCAGCACCTGCACCTTTAGCAAATACTAACGGTAATAAGCCTAACAAAAATGCTATTGAAGTCATCATTACTGCCCTAAACCTTAATCTCGCAGCTTGAATAGCTGCATCATGGTAATTAAGTCCATCTTTTTCCATTGCATCTTTGGCAAACTCTACAATTAATATTGCCTGCTTGGTTCCTAAACCTATCAGCATAACCAAACCGATTTGTGCATATATATCCAGTGATAACCCTGCTATATATTGGAAGAACAAAGCTCCTAATATCGAAACCGGAGCTATTAGCATAACGGCCATTGGCAAAGTCCAACTTTCATAAAGTGCGACCAAGAATAAATATACAAATATTAATGCCATTGACAAAATCGGACCAATCTGACCGGAAGATTTTTGTTCCTGCAATGATGTACCAGACCATTCAAAGCCCATATCTTGTGGCAATACTTCATCCGATATCTTTTCCATTTCTGCCATCGCCTGACCTGAACTTACATTTGTGGCTGGTGAACCATTCAACGTTATTGCTTGGTACAAATTAAATCTCGTTAATGAATATGGACCGATTATATCTTTTATCTTGATTACAGAAGTAATCGGAACCATTTTCCCAACTTTATTTTTTACATAAATTTTAGAAATATCAGACGGAACCGTTCTGTATTCTGAATCTGCCTGCATATATACACGATACACACGACCAAACTTATTAAAATCGTTTACATAAGTAGAACCAAATTGTGCAGCCAATGTATTATAAATTTCTGAAATATCAACTTGTTGAGCAGTTGCTTTTTCTGTATCGACTTCTACTATTTTTTGAGGCATTGATGCAGTATAAGAGGTATATATACTTTTGAATTTTGGTGACTTCATTACAGCACCCATTAACTTCTGAGCTTCTACATACAATTCATCTGGTGTTCTATCGCCTCTATCCAGTAGTTGATATTCAAATCCGCCAAACATACTCATACCTGCTATTGCTGCCGGTTGCGTTGTAAATACGATTGCTTTTGTGTACCCTGAAGTAATTTGGTTAATTTGTGAAATAATACTATTTATCTGCAACTTTGATGATTTTCTCTTACCCCAAGGCTCTAAATCAGTAATAAGAAGCGCCGTATTATCCCCATTAAAACCTACAATAGTTAATAATGTTTCAACTCCGGGAATTTTACTAAATTCTCTTGCTAGCTCACTAGCTACTTCATTTGTTCTGGTTAATGTTGCACCATCAGGTAATTGAACTTGCGAAATTAACGCACCTCTATCTTCATCAGGTAAAAATCCGGTAGGAATAATTTTTGCCATAAATAAAATGAAACATACTATACCCAAAAGAACTAATATTGTTTTCTTGGGTGAGGATACAAAATAATTTACAGCTAGTAGATATTTTTCCCTTAATTCATTAAACCAAATATTAAATTGCTTTATATATTTATTTTCTTTTAACTCATCACCGGATTTTAAAATTATAGAGCATAATGCCGGTGAAAGAGTAAGAGCAACAATTGTTGATAAACCGATTGATGTCGCAATACAAATAGCAAACTGTCTGAACATTTGCCCCGTAATCCCTGACATAAATGATACAGGAACAAATACGGCCATCAAAACTAATGAAGTTGCAACTACCGCACCAAATACTTCATCCATCGTTACTTCTGTTGCGGTCTTTGGATCTTTACCTTCTTGAATATGACGCTGGGTATTTTCCAACACAACGATTGCGTCGTCTACTACAAGACCTACTGCCAATACTAAACTAAATAATATTAACAAATTGATTGAAAAACCAAACAATACAAGGAAAATAAATACACCTAATAATGATACTGGTATCGCACAGAATGGTATAAATGCTGCTCTTGCTGTTCCTAAGAAGAAATATGTTACTATACTTACTAATAAGATTGCCAAAACTATAGCATGCACTACTTCATTAATTGATTCTTCTATGAACTCTGTTTGATCATATTGATATGAATATTTTAAGTCTGGCGGAAATCTCTTACTTAGAGTTGATACCTTTTTCTTGATATTTTTAACCAACTCAATAGCATTTGCTTCTGGTAATTGATTGATCATAACTACTGCACAATCATTCCCATCAACAGCAGACATTGAAGAATATTTTTCAGCGCCCAATTCAACTCTTGCAATATCCTTAATCTTTATATTAGAACCATCAGGATTTGCTCTAATGATTATATTTTCAAATTCTTCTACCGTTTTAAGACGTCCAGTTGTCCTTAAAGTAAACTTAATCATTTGAGGAACATCAATAGGCTCAACTCCTATGTTACCTGCAGGAGTTTGCACGTTTTGAGCCTGAATAGCCGAATTAACATCCGCAACAGAAACGCCTAAACTGGCCATTTTATCCGGTTTTAACCAGACTCGCATTGAATAATCACCTGCGCCATATACATTTACTGTTCCTACACCATGTATTCTGGCTATTTCATCCTTCAAATACATTGTTGCATAGTTTGCTAGGTATAAAGAATTATATGTATGGTTTGGTGAGGTAAGAGCAATCATTAATACACCCGGACCACCAGTAGACTTCCTTACTGTTAAACCATAATTCTTAACCTGATCCGGCAACCTCGGAGTTACTAATTGCAATTGGTTTTGTACATTTACCAATGCCATATCCGGATCTGATCCTATTTCAAAATATAATGTCAATTGATATTGACCATTTGATGAGGTTGAAGACATATAAATCATATCTTCTATACCATTTAGTTGCAACTCAATAGGAGCAGCTACCGTTGATGTTACTACGTCCGAACTCGCACCGCTGTACGTCGCATTTACTACGACTTGCGGAGGGGTTATTGATGGATATTCTTCTAAAGGCAATGTAGGTATTGCTACCAATCCGGCTAATATAATTACCAAAGATATTACTATCGCAAATTTTGGTCGTTTTATAAATAAATTCCCTGCCATCTTCTACTCTGCCTTTTTCCCGTCTCTGTTAAATAACTTTTTAATCTTATCAAATATTGTTGGCTTTTTAGTTTGAGCTTTTGCTTCAATACTTTCAACAATTTTTACAGGTTGACCTGATACAACCTTTTGTAATCCGGCTGTTATTATCTTATCACCAGACTTTAAGCCATCTGTTACTATCCATTTACCATCTTGTTGTATTCCTGTCTTTATATATGTTAAACGAGGAAGATTTTGTTCGTCCAATTTAAATACATATTGACCTTCTTGGTTTTCTTGCACCGCTTCTACTGGAATTACAGGAACCGGGGCTTTCTTATTTGAATATATTATTATACGACCATAATCTCCTTGAATTAATTCCCCATATGGGTTTTTAAACGTTGCCCTAAGAGTAATTGTTCCTGTTGTTTCATCAACTTTGTTGTCTCTGAAATCTTGAACACCTTTTTCTCTATATAACATTCCTGTAGAAAATTTATACTCTACAACCCTGTTTTGATTTGCATCTCCATCTACAGTATTTAAGGCAACATAATCTTTTGAACTCAACGGGAAAGTTACATACATAGGATCTTCACTTATTATTGTTGTCAAATATCCCGCTTGCGCATTTACATAGTTCCCAACCGTTACATTAATTATACCGACACGCCCGTCTACAGGAGCCTTTACCTGAGTATAACTATAATTTCTTATTGCATCTCTGTATGCACCTTCGTTTAATGACACTTGCGCACGATATGCATCTCTTTGCGCCAGCATATTATCATAATCGGATTTTGCTACATAATCTTTAGATACCAAATCCTTATAACGTGCTAACTGCTTTTCATAATACTCAAGCTGAGCCCTAGAATTGTCCAAGCTGCCCTTTGCTTGTTGAACAGCCAACTTATACTCTAAAGGCTCGATTTCAAACAATAATTGACCAGCCTTAACAAAATCACCTTCTTTAAAATAACTCTTTGTTAAATAGCCACTTATTCTTGCGGTTACCTCTACTCGATACTTTGCACTCACCCTTGCTGGCGCTTCGTATGAATAAATAACCGGTTCTTCTTTTACCTTTTGAACAGTTACTATTGGTGCTGACATTCCTGCACGACCCTTTGAACCACCTTTCGTTGATGTTGAACTATATATTGCACGTGCTGCTATCAATCCTACCATTATCAATAGTATTAGTATTATTTTATATCTCATATATCCTCACCTTGGTCTCTGGCTATACAGTTTTAAACTTCTCTCCCCTGTTCGCCCTTTTCCAATATTTTTATTTTTGATGTTCTCTTATCTTTATTCTATATGTGGAACTTTCCACTCAATGATACCACTAAAGAATTTCGATGTCAATTAGTAGAACTCAAATAAAAGAGTGATTTTTTATTTATATATTTATAAAAGTTCCGAATAATTTCCCGTTTTTTATGCTCTCTATTTTTATTGGTTGAATCGTATTAAATAAATCAACTTCTTGATACGGAATACAAACTGTCAAATAATTTGGAGTAACTCCTTTATACATGCCTATCTTTTTATCTAAACGCTTTTCTATTAAGACAGTAGTATTAGTATTTATGTTGGCATTTATAAATTTTTCAAACTTTTCTTTTGATAATTTTTTAACTAAATCGGCCCTTGAATTTTTTATTTTTAGCGGGACCTGCTCTTGCATATTTGCAGCTACTGTACCTTCTCTTACCGAATACGGGAAAGTGTGTATTTGAGTCAAGCCAGATTTTCTAAGATTGTTTAGCGTAACTTCAAAATCTTCATCAGTCTCACCAGGGAAACCTGTAATAATATCAGAACCAAGAAACGGATTTTTCCATCTGGAATTAATATCATCAATTTGTGCTAAATAGTCCTCTACTTTATAAAACCTGTTCATAGCTCTTAACGTTTTATCGCAAGCCGACTGTAATGACAAATGAAAATGCGGGCAAAATTTTGAAGAAGTTTGCAGAAAATCAAGCAACTCTGAATCTATTTCTGAAGGGTTAAGAGAACCTAGTCTGTATCTCGGAATAGAAGTTTTTTCAATTTCCCTCAATAAATCTAAAAGTGAAAGCCCAAATTCTTTTCCCCACTGACCAATATGAATACCGGTTAAGACAACTTCTTTATAACCATGTTTTACATAGTTATTTATTTGCTCTGTTAAAAATTTAACATCTGCACTTCTGCTTTTTCCCCTTGCGAAAGGAATAATACAATATGAACACCTGCTATTACAGCCATCTTGAATTTTTAGCCCGATTCGTGTTTTATAAATATCATTTAATACGGCAGGAGTAAAATCTGTTTTCTGCATCAAATCCATTACATTAGATGACTTTATATTACTTAAATAATCAGATATCCTAAGTTTTTCATCATTACCTACTACAATATCTATGTAATCTAAAGATAATAAATCTTCTTTTTTTATTTGTGCGACACAGCCTGTTATAACATTTATAATATCAGGATTTTCATGTTTTGCATTTCTTAACAAATAAAGTGCTTCATTATCACTTTTATGAGTAACAGTACAAGAATTAAGAATAAAAAAATCAGCTTCGCTAATTGAATTAACTTGAGAGTAGCCGTTTGAAATAAGATTTTCTATGATTATGCCACCCTCAAATTGGTTAGCCTTACACCCCATTGTTTTTATAAAGAACTTACCACTCATAAAAACCTTTTTATTTATACCCGTCCATACATATCTTCGTAACGGATTATATCTTCCTCAATGAGCGGATCTCCTAACTGGACTTCAATAATTTGAATTGGCTCTTTATATGGATTTTGCAATGAATGTATAGCTTTCAATGGAATATCAATACTATTGCCAGGGCTTAAAATATAATCCTTACCCTCTAAAACAACCTTAGCAGTACCTTTTAAGACTACCCAATGTTCACTTCTAAAATTATGCGACTGAACAGAAAGTTTTTGCCCCGGATTAACCTGAATCATTTTAGTTAAAAACCCTTCACCTTGAGCTAAAACAGTATAAAATCCCCAAGGTCTGAATACTGTCTTGTGAACTAAATGTGTATTATCATTTTGTTGCTTCAATATATCATAAACTTTTTTAACATCCTGAGTCCTGTCTTTTCTGCACGCTAAAACAGCATCTTCGGTTTCAATTAAAACAATATCTTCTAAGCCGATAGTAGCGCATAGTTTTGAAGAGGAATAAACTAATGAATTCTTTGATTCTAAATCAATTACATGTCCAACAAGAACATTCCCGTTCTCATCCTTCTTTTCAGTATCATAAATCGAGGCCCAAGAGCCTAAATCATTCCAGTCACTTTCTAATTTAACCAACGCTATCTTATCTGACTTTTCCATTACTGCATAATCAATAGAAATATTTGGCATTAATTCGAAATCCAAATATTTTATTTCATCAGATTGAGTAAAATCAAATTTGTATAACAAAGAATATATCTCAGGAGAATTTTTCTTTAGTTCTTCCATAAATACAGAAGCCTTGAACATGAAGATTCCTGCATTCCAAAAATATTTACCTGATTTAAAATATTTTTCAGCTAACTCATAATCAGGTTTTTCAACAAATTTATTTACCTTAAAACCAGACTCAACAGAAATATCTGAAACATTAATATAACCATATCCTGTCTCAGGATAAGAAGGTTGAACACCAAAAGTAACTAAATATCCTTTATTAGCTAACACTTCACCTTTTTTTACAGTAGAAATAAATTTATCTGTATTTTTGATTAAATGATCCGATGGAACAACTAAAATTACATCATCTTTACCCTTATCCAAAATATTTTTTACCGCAACAGCAATTGCAGGTGCCGTATTTCTTGATATAGGTTCAGACAAAACTCTTACACTACTGCTTAACTTTGATAACTGAGCTTTAACGGATGAAACATGCTTTACTCCGGTCAAAGCAATAATGCTATCGTCGTCAATAAGACTTGATAACCTTTTATATGTATTTTGTAAAAGACTGTCTTCACTTTGTAAATTTAAAAGCTGTTTTGGATATAGCTCTCTTGATAGAGGCCATAAACGACTACCTGAACCACCCGCTAAAATTAATCCGTACAATTTCTACTCCTTAAACAATACTCTCATATGTAGCCATTATAAATAAAAAAACAAAAAAATTCTACAATAAAAAAAGGGCGACGAAACTTCGCCGCCCTTTTTAAACACTATCAAGTTATGCCTTGCTTGCACTGTATTTTTCAATAATTTCTTTTTCAATGTTAGCAGGAACTTGTTCGTAGCACTTGAATTCCATAGAGAAAGTACCACGACCTTGAGTATTACTTCTCAAGTCAGTAGCATAACCAAACATATTAGCAAGAGGAACTGTAGCTCTTACGATAACGTTACCAGTCGTTCCAAGAGGTTCTTGACCTTCAACACGACCACGTCTTCTTGAAATATCACCAATAATCGTACCTGTATATTCTTCAGGAATTTCAATTTCAACTTTCATCATTGGTTCAAGAATACAAGGAGATGCCTTCTTAGTACCTTCCTTCATAGCCATAGAACCAGCGATTTTGAATGCCATTTCAGAAGAGTCAACTTCGTGATATGAACCATCATAAAGTTCAACTTTAACGTCAATCATTGGGAATCCAGCTAAGATACCTCCTTCAAGAGCCTCTTCCATACCTTTTCTTGCTGGTTCAATGTATTCCTTAGGAATAGCACCACCAACGATTTTGTTTTCAAATACAAAGCCTTCATTTTCACCAGCAGGAGAAATTCTAACTTTAACATGACCATATTGACCTTTACCACCTGATTGTCTGATAAATTTAGAATCTTGATCTGCATTTCCTCTAATAGTTTCTCTATATGCAACTTGAGGCTTACCAATGTTAGCTTCAACTTTGAATTCTCTTAACATACGGTCAACAATAATATCTAAGTGAAGTTCACCCATACCAGAAATAATTGTTTGACCTGTTTCTGTATCAGATTTAACACGGAATGATGGATCTTCTTCTGCAAGTTTTTGAAGAGCAATACCCATCTTATCTTGGTCAGCTTTTGTTTTTGGTTCAATAGCAACAGAAATAACCGGTTCAGGGAATGACATTTTTTCCAATATAATTGGAGCTTTTTCGTCACATAATGTATCACCTGTGGTTGTATCTTTTAAACCAACCGCTGCACAGATATCACCTGCATATACTTCTGTTTCTTCAAGTCTTTGATCAGCATACATTCTTACAAGTCTTGAAATACGTTCTTTCTTACCGTTTGTTGCATTAAGAACATAAGAACCTGAAGTAATAACACCTGAATAAACTCTTAAGAAAGTTAAACGACCAACATATGGGTCTGTCATAACTTTGAATGCAAGAGCTGAGAACGGTTCAGAGTCAGAAGAATGTCTTTCAGTCTTTGTTCCGTCTTCTAATTCACCTTCAATAGCTTTTACATCAACAGGTGATGGCATATAATCTACAACGTTGTTCAATAAAAGTTGAACACCTTTGTTCTTAAACGCTGTACCGCAGCAAACAGGAACAATTTTGTTATTACATACTGCTTTTCTTAAACCAGCCTTTAATTCTTCAACAGTAATAGATTCAGGATCTTCGAAGAATTTTTCCATCAATGCATCATCTTCAGCTGCAATAGCTTCAACCATTGCATCTCTATATTCTTTAGCTTTTTCTGCTAAATCAGCAGGAATTTCTTCTTCTCTTATATCAGTACCTAAATCATTTGTATAAATTTCAGCCTTCATAGTCATTAAGTCTACAAGACCTGTAAACTGATCTTCAGCACCTATCGGTAATTGAATAGGAATAGCGTTAGCACCTAATCGGTTTTTAATTTGATCAACTACACGATAGAAATCTGCACCTGTTCTATCCATTTTGTTAACAAATACCATTCTTGGTACTTCATATCTGTTAGCTTGTCTCCAAACTGTTTCAGATTGTGATTGAACACCACCTACTGCACAAAATACAGCAACAACACCGTCTAATACACGAAGTGAACGTTCAACTTCAATAGTGAAGTCTACGTGTCCCGGAGTATCAATAATGTTAATTTGATGTCCCTTCCATTCAGCTGTTACAGCCGCAGATTGAATTGTGATACCTCTTTCACGCTCTTGTTCCATAAAGTCGGTTACCGCTGCACCATCGTGAACTTCACCGATTTTGTGAGTTTTACCTGTATAGAACAATATACGTTCTGTTGTAGTGGTCTTACCTGCATCAATGTGTGCGGCAATACCAATGTTTCTAATTTTTTCCAATGGAGTTTTTCTAGCCATATTCTTTTCCTTTTCTACATTAATTATTTTAAATAATACTATTAATTCAGCATCTTGTGCATCTTACAATATTGTTACATAAACAAAAAAATCATACAACAACCACTTACAAAAAAGTGTTCATGTGTATTCTTGCCTTAATTATTTTTTGTTTTATAATCATACATGGGTAAAAATATGTTTAATGAGATTAAGACACACGAAATTACTGTAGACATTGTTATTCTAACTATCAAGAATAACTCTTTGCAGGTTCTGCTTATTAAAAGAAATAATGAACCATTTAAGGGCAAATGGGCAATTCCGGGCGGTTATGTCAGGATGTCTGAAAATCTTGATGAAGCCGCTATGAGGGTTTTAAAAGAAAAAACCAATGTGGATAATATTTATCTTGAACAGCTTTACACCTTCGGTGATCCGCTTAGACACCCTATATCAAGAGTCATAACTTGTGCTTATTTTGCGCTAATAAGAGCTGAAGATATTGAAATTATTGATAATCCTGATGTAGGTTGGCACAAGGTTTCCAATCTTCCACCTCTGGCTTTTGACCACAAGGAAATTATTATGTATTCTCTCAAACGTACTCGTGAAAGACTTGAGATGTGCCCTGTTGCTTATCAACTTTTAAATGAAAAATTTACTCTTACTGAAATGCAAAAAGCATATGAGCTTATTATGGGTAAAAGCCTTGATAAAAGAAATTTCAGAAAGAAAGCTATTCAAACAGAAGGTCTTGTTGAACTTGATGAATTTTCAAAAACTTCTTCTAAAAGACCTGCAAGATTATATAAATTTGAAACTATTAAATTGAACTCTAAAAGAGCTCACTTTATTAAAAAGGAGAAAAAATAAATGCTTATATTTACTTGGGGATTATTAACCATATCCGCACTATTATTAATAGTACTCATCCTTATGCACTCACCAAAAGGTGACGGAATCGCAGGAATTGGCGGTGCAGCTAATATGTTTGCATCTCAAAAAAGTGCAGAAAAAGGGCTTAATAAATTAACAGGTATCGTTGCTGCTATATTTATTGTTTGCATATTTTTACTTGGATTTGGCATAATTAAGTAAGTATATGGTATTTTTTATAATAATATGTCTAATATTATTATTTTGGGGCTTTTTTATAGAGCCTAACATTATAGTTATAAAAAAATATAAACTAAACAATTCTGAGATTAAAAATCTCAGAATTGTTTTTGCTAGTGACTTTCATATAGCTAAAAAACAAAAAAACAGATTAAAAAGAATTGTAAAAAAAATAAATAAACTTAAACCTGATATAATGCTATCTGCCGGAGATTTTGTAAACGGGTACAGTGAAAAACAAACACTCCCAATTAAAGATATCGCTGATGGTTTATCTAAAATCCAAACAAACTACGGATTTTATACAGTGCTTGGAAATCACGACTGGTGGCAAAACGGTGCATATATAAAATCTATTTTAGAACAGAATAATATCAATGTTCTTGAAAATGAGTCAATAAAATTGAACATTAATAAATCTCAAATAACAATAGCCGGACTTGAAGATTTACAAACGAGACTTCCAAATCCTAATAAAGCTCTCAAACATTCAACCAAAACAACCATACTGTTAACGCACAATCCTGACCCATTTTTTAGTATTGAAAAAGAAGTTTATCTTACTCTTGCAGGGCATAACCACGGTGGACAAGTACAAATTCCCTTTTATGGGGCTTTAATTGTACCTGCTAAATCAGGAACTAAATATGCTAACGGTTTTTTCAAACATAACAATAATACATTGATTGTAACAAAAGGACTGGGTGATAGTATAATGAATGTACGTTTTTGCTGCGTTCCTGAAATTATTGTTATTGATTTTGTATAAGACAAGTCAAAAAAAATTTTGTTCTGTTGTTATAAATATATGAAAATAAGTTTTAATTCTAATTTAAAAACCTACATCAAAGCTGCAATCCTTACCGGCACCTTCTCCCTTAGCACTCTAAACTTGAATGCAGGGATAAAAGAAATTAAGCAAGATACAATTGAAATAACAACACAAGTTCCGGCAAAAGGAACAACTTCAACCTATATACTAAACAAAGCACCTAATCCGATTTTAACAGTGAAAGGTGAAAAGAAAACAGCTAAAATAGTTGTAGACTTATCAACCAATATTTTATATAAATACACAGATGAAGGGATTCCTGAAATAGCCTATAGAATTGCAAGCGGTAAAAAATCTACACCAACAGATACAGGACTTCGCATAGTAAGCCATGTTGAACGATATCCTTATAAATCTGCACCTGAAATGACAAGAAGGCACAGAAAGCCCTGGGATTACGGACCAAGGATTATTTGTCTTCAGACTCTTAATCCTATTACTGGTGCAAAAGGTTCAACCGGAGAATTTATTCATGGAACGAATAACCCAAACAGTATTGGGAAATACGCATCGCTCGGATGTATGAGAATGGACAATGAAATTATTAAGCAGCTTTCAACAGAAGTAAAAAGAGGCGATCTTGTTTTAATAACCAAAACTCAAGAATAACTTATCTCTCATATTTAAACTTATCTTCTTCTGTTATTTCTCTTAAAACATTACACGGATTACCTACAGCTATCACATTAGACGGTATATCCTTTGTAACAACACTGCCCGCACCAATAACCGTATTATCACCTATTTTAACCCCTGGTAATACTACAACATTCCCGCCAAACCATACATTATTCCCTACATATATAGGAAAAGCATATTCTAAAAATTTATTTCTTGTCTCAACATTCAATGGATGCTGAGCCGTATAAAATCCGCAATTTGGACCTATAAATACGTTATCACCAAAAACTACAGGTGCAGGATCCAATATTACCAAATTATGATTTGAATAAAAATTATCACCTATTTCTATATTATACCCATAATCGCAATAAAAATTAGGCTCTATCCAATAGTTTTCACCTACTTTACCCAAAATTTTCTTTATTAAGTTTTTTCTTTCTTCTGTATTTGCAGGTGTTATATTATTATATTCATAACAAAGTGTCTTACATCTTATACGTTCATCATATAACGTTTTATCTTTACTTGCATCATATAATAAACCTCTTAACATTTTTTCTTTTTCGTTCATATCTCCCTCCTTAAATAAATATTATCATAAGAAATCAAGACAAAAAAAAACCTTTCGAAGAATGAAAGGTTTGGAATTTTGTTTAATAATTCCTCATGTGTGTAGAAGGTTAGTGTGTAGGTTGTATGAAAGGTTTGTGTGTTATTTTTTTATTTATTATTTATCGCTCACATATATATAAAGTATATCTATAATTCAAAATTGCAGAATATCTTATAATTCGTTACAAAACTTTACACAAATAAAAAAGGAGCACAGACTACAGTCTGTGCTCCTTAAATACATAAAGCTATAATTAGCAAGCAACTAACTTAGCTTGTTCAACAACAGCTTGAGCGGCAGCTAATTTTGCTTGAGGGATTCTGAATGGAGAGCAAGAAACATAATCAAGTCCGATTTTATGAGCGAACTTAACAGAATCAGGATCACCACCGTGTTCACCACAAACACCGCCAAGAAGGCTTGGATTTACTTTTTTGCCTCTTTCCATAGCGATTTCCATCAACTGACCAACGCCTTGTGTATCAAGAGTTTCAAATGGGTTAGCAGGAAGGATTTTTTGTTCAACATAACGTTTTAAGAACTTACCTTCAGCATCATCTCTTGAATAACCAAAAGTCATTTGAGTCAAGTCATTTGTACCAAATGAGAAGAACTCAGCGTATTCAGCTATTTGGTCTGCAGTTAAAGCTGCACGAGGGATTTCAATCATAGTACCGAATTTGTAATCAACAGAAATATTCTTTTCTTTCATAACATCTTCAGCAACTCTTTCAAGGATTTCCTTAGCAACTTTAAGTTCATTAACGTGACCAATTAGAGGAATCATCACATAAGGCTTAACATCAACGCCTTCTTTTTTAATATCACAAGCAGCTTCAAAAATAGCTCTTACTTGCATTTCATTAATTTCAGGATAAGTTAAACCAAGACGGCAACCTCTTAGCCCCATCATTGGGTTAGACTCAGCAAGACCTTCAACGATATGAAGCATATTTTCTTTTTCTTTATAGTCTTTACCTAATGCTTTTAGAGTAGCAACTTCAGCAATTAAATCTTCCTTAGAAGGTAAGAATTCATGAAGTGGCGGATCAAGAAGTCTAATAGTCATCGGTTTAGCGCCAAGAGCTTTAAACATAGAATAGAAGTCAGAATATTGCATAGGTAGCAATTTGTCTAACGCTTCTTTTCTAGCTTCAGCAGTCCCGGCAATAATCATTTTTTGAACCCAAGGTAATCTGTCAGGATCCATAAACATGTGCTCTGTACGACAAAGTCCAACACCTTCAGCACCGAATTTTAGTGCATTTTCGATATCTTTTGGTGTATCCGCATTTGCTTCAACAGCCATTGTTTTAATTTCATCAACCCACTTGAAGAAGGTTAAGAAATTATCATCAATTTTAGCTTCAGCCAATTTAACAGCACCTGCCATAACAATACCTTTTCCACCATCAAGTGAAATAATATCATCTTTATGGTAAACACTGCCATCAGCGCCAGTTAAAGTACCGTTTGCCAAGTCAATTTTCATGTCTTCACATCCTGATACACAAGGTTTACCCATACCTTTTGCAACAACAGCTGCGTGAGAAGTTGCACCGCCTCTTAGGGTCAATACACCTTGAGAAACAGCCATACCGTGAATATCATCAGGACAAGTTTCTACACGAACAAGTATAACTTTTTCTCCTGCCTCACCTCTTTGTGCTGCTTCTTCAGTATCAAATACAATCTTACCAACTGCAGCACCGGGTGATGCGTTTACACCGTGTGCAATTTTCTTTGCTTCTTCCATTGCTTTTGCGTCAAAGCAAGGTAACAAAATTTGATTTACTGAATAAGGATCAACTAATTGGATTGCTCTTTCCTTAGTAATTATACCTTCTTTACACATTTCAACCGCAATTCTTACAGCAGCAGCTGCTGTTCTTTTACCGTTTCTTGTTTGAAGAATATATAACTTTCCTTTTTCAATTGTAAATTCCATATCTTGAACATCTTTGTATCCAAGTTCAAGTTTCTTTGCTATATCAACATATTGCTTGTATAATTCAGGCATTTCTGTTTCAAGTTCAGCAATCGGTTTTGGAGTTCTGATACCAGCAACAACGTCTTCACCTTGAGCATTTGTTAAATATTCACCATAGAATTTGTTTTCACCGGTTGCAGGGTTACGAGTAAATGAAACACCTGTAGCACAATCATCACCCATGTTACCGAATACCATTGTTTGTACGTTAACAGCAGTACCGAAGTTGTGATCAATTTTATTCATATTTCTGTAAGCAACAGCTCTAGGAATATTCCAAGAACGGAATACGGCTTCAATCGCTTCTTGAAGTTGAACATACGGGTCTTGTGGAAATTCTTTACCGGTAACTTCTTTAATTACATTTTTGTATATAGGAATTAAAGATTTCCAACCGTCAGCTGATACTTCTGTATCAGATTTAACACCTTCTCTAGCTTTAACTTTCTCTACTTCTGATTCGAAATATTTTTGTCTGTCCATTTCCCACGCTACAGAACCAAACATTGTTAAAAATCTTCTATATGAGTCATAGCAGAAGCGAGGGTTATTTGTTAATCTAATCATAGCCTCTACTGTATCATCATTTAAACCGAGGTTAAGAATAGTTTCCATCATACCAGGCATTGAAACTCTTGCACCTGAACGTACAGATACTAATAACGGATTTGTAGAATCACCAAACTTTTTGCCTGTTTGAGTTTCAACATCAAATAATGCTGCTTTTACTTCATTCATCAAACCTTCTGGCATTTTATTTCCGTTGTTAATATAATCCATACAGGTTTCAGTAGTAATAGTTAAACCCGGAGGTACCGGTAAACCAAGATTTGTCATTTCAGCCAAATTTGCGCCCTTACCGCCAAGAAGATTACGCATATCAGCATTTCCTTCTCTGAAGAGCCATACTCTTTTCTCTGCCATCTATTTCTCCTTTATTTTCTTGTATTACAGAAAAGTTTTATAATTCAAAATCGTAACATAAAGATATTTTTGAAACAAATACTATACAATATTTTTTAAATAATATTTACATAATATATTTGAAATATTACAACAATCGTTCATAATGTAGATACAAACGTTAACTATTTGAAAATAAAATCTGTATGCGGTAAAATACCGTAAGGAGGATGGAATGAGAAAATTTTTAATATTGGCAGCTATAATATCAGGAATGGTTTGTAACGCTGTACAAGCCGCAACACCTGATGAATTGTATGATTATGTTTGGAAACTAATCAACAGAAAATATGTTGATCCAACAAACAACTATCAAGACTGGAATAGTTGGAGATACAAATATAAGAATAAGTTAAAAACATTTGATGATTGCTATGTCGCAATCGATACAATGCTGGCAAGTCTTGACGACCCATATACAAGATTTTTAGATGAAAAAGAATTCAATGAAGAAACAACATCCATAAAAGGTTCTCTAAAAGGGATTGGAACACAAATCGGTATTAGAGACGGAAATTTGGTAATTATAGCGCCTATAGAAAATTCTCCTGCCGAACTTGCAGGTCTAAAAGCTGATGACTATATCCTCGAGATTGACGGAAAAAGTACAAAAGGGATTTCTATTGACAAAGCGGCAGAAAGAATCAGAGGAGAAAAAGGTACAACGGTTAGCCTGCTTATAAAACGTGAAAATGCAGAGCCTAAACTGTATACCATTGTCCGTGACGAAATTGAAATAAAGTCCGTTTCTACTAAAATGCCTATTGAAACTCAAATACCTGCTGATATTCAATATATAAGATTAAGTTCTTTCATAAGCAAGAATGCTTCAAATGAAATTCAAACAATCTTAAGCAACTGCGGTGATAAGAAAGGTATAATTCTTGATTTACGTTCTAACCCAGGCGGATTACTTTCAAATGCGATAACTATATCAGATATGTTCTTAAAAGGCGGAGTAATAGTTAGCACTGTTGACCGCGACCGATACAAAGATACAACAAGAGCAACTTTTGCAAACATAACAGATAAGCCTGTTGTAATCTTAATAAACAAAGGTTCAGCTTCCGCCAGTGAAATTCTTAGCGGCGCACTAAAAGACAACCACAGAGCTGTTATTGTCGGAGAACAATCTTTTGGAAAAGGGCTTGTACAAGAAATTAACAAACTTCCTAACAGTACAGGTATGAACCTTACTATTCAAAGATATCTGACTCCAAACGGCACTGATATCAACAAAAAAGGTATTACTCCGGATATTGTTGTTGAGTTAACAGAAGAAAATATTAAAGCTAACAATGATGTTCAGCTAAAAAAAGCAATTGAAGTATTACAAGGGATGACATGTATATCACAAAAGAATGGTTAGTACAGGATAAATCAAACGCAAATGAGCCGCTAATTCAGCGGCTTCTTGCATTGAGAGGAATTACAGCAGATGAAGAAATTCGTGATTTCTTAAACCCTATGGAAACAACTATTACTCATCCTAACGCTTTCTGCGGTATGGTAGCTGCTGTTGATAGAATTGTTTTTGCCATAGAAAATAACGAACCTATACTAATCTATGGTGATTTTGATGCAGACGGCGTAACCTCTACTTCACTTCTATTAAGAACTCTTAGAGAACTTAATGCAAATGTTGATTATTATATTCCTGATAGAGAAAACGACGGTCACGGGCTTAATACAAAAGTTCTTGTAAAACTTATGACTCAGAAAAAGCCTAAATTATTTATTACCTGCGATTGTGGTATAAGTAATGTTGAAGAAGTAAAGTTCATAAAGAGTTTTCAGAAAGACGTAATAATAACTGACCACCACGAAGCACCTGATATTCTACCAGAAGCTCTCGCTATTATAAACCCTAAAGCACCCTTCGCGCTTGATGAAAGGCTCACGGCTTCACAAATAAACCATCTTACAGCTCTTGCCGGTGTTGGTGTAGCTTTTAAACTGGCTCAAGCACTACTTGAAAGGTTCAATAAACTTGAATTTATATACGACATATTACCTTACGTTGCTGTCGGTACAGTAGCTGACGTTGTTCCGCTTATTGGTGAAAACCGTTATTTTGTACTTAAGGGCTTAGAATTAATACAAGAAGGTAAAAATTACGGAATTAAAAGATTATTAGAAGTTGCCGGCTACAATCTTGATAACGGACTAACGGCCGAACAAATTGCCTTCGGCGTTGCTCCAAGAATTAACGCTTCAGGCAGACTTGATACCGCAGAAGCAGCATTAAAATTAATGGTTACTGATAACAAACAGGAAGTCGAATTATCAATTATTACTTTAGAAAATTTCAATAAAATAAGACAAGAACTTACTTCTAACACCTACGAGCAAGCTCTTGAAATGCTAAAAACTAAAGGCAACTACAAAAATGCAATCATTTTATATAACCCCGAATGGCACTTAGGAATTATCGGAATTGTAGCATCTAAACTTGTAGAAACCTTTTATAAGCCTGTATTTTTAATGACATATTCCGAAGATACAAAGCAAATAAGATGTTCTGCAAGAAGTGTTGAGGAAGTACCTCTATATGATATGATTTCAAATATTTCTCCTCTGCTTGATACTTATGGTGGACACACTATGGCAGCAGGACTTGCATTCTCCATAGAAAAAACATCGCTTGAAGAAGTGGCAGAAGGACTGAGTAAAACTATTGATGAGTTTTTAGGTGATAAACAGCTTAAGCCGACTCTAAAAGTCGATTTGGAAGTTACACCTGACGATATAGACGTAAACCTTGTTAACGATATTTCAAGGCTTGAACCCTTTGGCGCAGGCAACCCAACACCTGTATTTGTTATGAAAAATCTTCAAATAAAAGATAAAAAATTAATGGGAGCAAATAAAGATCACTTAAAACTCACTGTGCAATCAGGAGAAAAAACTTTCGACTGTATAAGATGGTCAATGGGCGATATAGCTCTTGCTAAAGGTGACACGCTTGACATCGCTTTTGCTCCGCAAATTAATGAATTTAACGGAAATATTAGCATTCAACTCATACTTAAAGATATTCACTCTGAATACCTTAAAGCCGTTGAAGAACCTTCCGTAAAAATTTACGACCATAGAAAGAAAACAAATATACTCAATATGGTAGAAGAATACGTTAGAGACTCTAAAACTAAAATTTCTATTTTTGCAGAAAATAAAAGTATTATTGAAGGTCTAAAACCTTATCCAAATCTATCCTCAAGAATAATCTCAAGAATAAATATTCAAAATTGCGACGGTATAATGTTTTTTGACTATCCCGCAAACGAAAATGACTTTAATAGAATAATCGAAAAAGCTGCACCAAAATCCATTCATTATATGAAATACGATTATATCAAATTTGATATTCCAAAAATCTTAAAAACCTTCTCAGGAATGATAAAATACTCTGTTAATAATAAAGACGGAGAATTTAATATTATCGGATGCGCAAGTTTTCTATCAATTTCAGAAGATTTGGTTAGAATTACACTTGAATTACTAGCAGATGCAGGTGTTATCTCTATTGAAGGAATTGACGAAGATAAATATATAATAAATTTACAAGATAAAAATATGGATAAAACACTTACAAGTTACCCAAAATACAAAGAATTTTTAACCGAAATAGAGAACATAGAAACCTATCGAAAATCATTGATGAAAAAAGAACTCTAACGAAAATTGAGGAGAGAACTTTATTATGAATTTAATCAAAGTTATTTTTTGCATATTATGTCTAATATTTTCAATAAATCTTGCAAATGCAAACTTATATGACAATACAGAAAATATATTGAAGCGCGAGCTTGAAACTCATTCACTTGTCGTAATTAAAGACGGATATGTAAATTGGTATGATGGACGAGGGATAAAACCTTTATTAAATTACCTTAAAACAGGAAATTTCGAAAACGCTTATGTGGGAGATAAGAAAATAGGTAAAGCCTCTGCTCTATTGCTTGTATACGGTAAAGCAAAACGGGTTTATACACCAATAATCTCAAGGCCTGCTATTGAAGTTTTTGAAAAATATAACGTAAATTACACCACTGAACAAATAGTAGATAATATTCTAAACAGAAGTAAAACAGGACTATGTCCGATGGAAAAAAAGGTTAAGAATATTGATTCTCCGGAAAAAGCATTTAAAGTATTAAACAAACGTTAATTTTGAGTTTTGGGCTCATTAATCTTATCATACCCTTTTTTACCTGCCCAATATAATGAATTTATTAAAAGCTGAGGTAGAAAAGCCAAAAGCCCAATTGCAATTCCCCAGTTTTTAACAGAACGCCAGTTAAGTTTTTTATTTTTAAGCAACTCAAGAGCCTTTTCTAACTTAGCGGTATTTTGATTATTTGCTTTTGCATTACTAATACTCTCTGTAATAGAATTAATAACTCTATCCAGATTTTCTTGATTTTTAAAAAGTTTCTTTTGAGAATAGACACTATACCCTGCACCTGCAGCAGCACCAAAAGCTCCCCAACATAAAGAATCTACAATCGGATTTGATGCTAAAAAATATGGGGAAGTTTCTTTTTTACTTTTATTCTTTAAAGATATATTATCAGGCAACACATGATTTTGAATCGGATTACTAATAGCATCTATAGGCATTTGAAGTCTCCTAATCTTGTACAGATATAAAACTACTAAACAAAATAATTGTCACCTTTTTAACAAAAATTTACAAAAAAAGTTATAAATTATCCACAAAAAGAATAAAATAAAAAATTCGTAATTGTTGAGGAGAAAACTAGCTTATTTTCTTATAGGAAATATAAATTGATACATATAACACTTGTTTTACAGAATTATGAGCAACAAATTGTAAATTTTTGTAACAAAATTACAAAATCGTGATATTTTATTAAAAAAACTGGGAATAATAATTATGTAGAAT